>NZ_FTMM01000064.1 GCF_900156075.1 Chryseobacterium sp. RU37D
ATTCCCACATTACCTGAAGAAGAAATTCTTAGCCTTTCCTGATTGTTTGTTTTAGCTATAAAATCTACTGCATCAGTCGTCCCTATGAAATTAGTTGCAGGATTAGTCCCGCTGTTGCCAAGCAGCTTCCAGGCATTATCAGACATAGGCTTCCACACTCCTGTCGTTATACTACTTGGGTTTCTATTACCATTATTGGGATTATAGAAATAATAGAAACCAGGAGTAACGTCGGTAGATACTGAAGGAAGATTACTTTTCCCTGTCATCGTCTTCCCTGTCCCGGTATTATATACAACCATTCCATCAAAATATCTGGGAAAATCAACTCCCGTACTGCTGTCAGTAACAAACTCGAATGTGGTCAGGTCCGTGTCTGAAAAAACAAGCCCTTTTCCAAAATTATTGGACAAAGAAGGAGTTCCAACAGATGCTGAACTGAAAGCTTTACTTACATTAAAGAAACTACTGCTTGCATTGGTGGAAATATTGGTATTTATAGTAGGGCCATTGAATTGCATCTGGGCCGACAAGCCACATGAGGTAAGAAATAATAGAGCTAAAATTGTATTTTTATTTTTTTTCATTCCTTTTTAAATATTTTTAATGTTTTTTAAATTAAAATCCTATGATAATCCAACGACTGCCATCACTCACTACCATTTTGCCCTTTCCTTCAGTAACTGTTCGGGAGCCCTTTACCGTTGTGTCATTCTGATCTCCTATCGTTAGATATCCTCCTGCCAAAACATCAGCATTGGCATTATATATTAGATAAACCTTTCCTTTATTGAGAGGGGTGGCAGCTGGTAATGCAATTGTTAAATCAACATTTTGTGGTGCATGGCTTTCGATCACGCAGTCATCATCTGTGGCAGTATAATCTGTGGTTATTATTTTGGAGTTGCCTGTTAAAAAGGAGTTTGTCATACTTTTCCAGATATTACCATCAAAATAATAGTATCCGGCCTTGGTAATATTGCTTGTTTTTGTACTACCTGTGCTTACAGGTGCATTGGCATATACTATTGCGCCCTCCAAATGAGAATCATAGGCCACATCACGACTCTTGATATCATCACCTTTTAAAATCGGGGGTAGTAAGCCGGCAGCTGTTGTACTATTTGCCGTAGCTACAATATCCAGTGTGGCACGAGGAGTGGTGGTATTTATTCCAACTTGGGAATAAACAATAGAGTTAATAGCCA
>NZ_FTMM01000063.1 GCF_900156075.1 Chryseobacterium sp. RU37D
GTAGCTCCCCACTGGTATTTAGCTCCTTGTATAGATGCTGATGGTGTAAAAGGATCTGCACTCACATCAGCACCTAAGTTGTGACACATAAAGTCTTTCCATTGTCCCGGAGCAATATATGCTCCACATTTTGCAGCACCTACATTAACATTAAATGTACATGACTGACCTCCAAAATTTACTGTAAAATTAGCTGTTCCAGATGATGATGGTGTTCCTGAAATAGTGTATGTTAAACTTCCCGACCCATTAGCTAATGTACCTGCGTTTAAAGTCGCCGTCAGTCCCGTTACTCCTGTTGAGAGTATAGTTTGCCCTATGTAAGCTACTCCGTTGCCTCCTGCATAAGGTAAGTTAAAAGTACCATTAATAGATGTTCCTGAAGTAAAGCTGCCATTAAGGGCTCCACCTCCACAATTAAGCAGAATAACTTGAGGTTGGGAAGAGCTTACATTAACATTAAATGTACATGACTGACCTCCAAAATTTACCGTAAAATTAGCTGTTCCGGATGATGATGGTGTTCCTGAAATAGTGTATGTTAAACTTCCCGACCCATTAGCTAATGTACCTGCGTTTAAAGTCGCCGTCAATCCCGTTACTCCTGTTGAGAGTATAGTTTGCCCTATGTAAGCTACTCCGTTGCCTCCTGCATAAGGTAAGCTAAAAGTACCATTACTAGATGTTCCTGAAGTAAAGCTGCCATTAAGGGCTCCACCTCCACAATTAAGCTGGGTAACGATTGGGGTTCCACCTGAGCATGGGGTTATATCTCTCCATAAGCTATTTGCATATCCTTTAAAGCACTTTTCATCTTTAACATAAACTATCATACCTTCAGCAGGAGAAGTGATAACAGATGTATTGGCCACACGATTGGTTAATAAAGCCTTATCAGGAGCACTTAAATCTAAGCTCGCCTGCAGATTTGGCGTTGATGTTTCAACCCCCACATTACCATTGGCCAACACAGTTACTTTTTGATTTCTTGCCTGACTTATTGAAAAAATACTATTGGTTCCTACCGGCTCATTTGATTGCACTTCTAATGCCCCTTTTTCTACATATAAACGTGGATTAGTGGGGGTATTACCTCCAATAATATAAAGTGTATTATTTCCCGTTGCACTGGTGATATTCACTCCTCCTAAAACATCCAGCTTGGCAGCAGGGGAGGTGGTTCCTATTCCCACATTACCTGAAGAAGAAATTCTTAGTCTTTCCTGATTGTTTGTTTTAGCTATAAAATCTACTGCATCAGTCGTCCCTATGAAATTAGT
>NZ_FTMM01000061.1 GCF_900156075.1 Chryseobacterium sp. RU37D
TTAAAAGCTGGATCATAGATTTTTCGCCCTTGTTTCATACGTTAAAATTAAGGTTTTATGCTTAACTCTAACTGGAAGCTAAATTAGTATATCCACACGGGGAATTGCATACTAACGGCACATGTGAAGTCCACAGTGACAATCTCACATATACTCTTGATTCTAATTCTCAGATTTTAACCTTTAAAAATAATAAAGGTGAAGTTGAATCTTCAAAAATTACTTCTTTATCATCAAGTGAATTGGTTTTACAAAACGACGGTTCTCCTGTTACAACTTACTACAAAAGAAATTGATAAATTATTTAAAATAAAAATACATGAAAAAATTATTATTTGGGTTATTTATTTTTATATTTTCAGTATCATTTGCTCAAGATAAATTATCATATTCTCTTATTGTAAAAGTTGATTCATTAACGAAAAAAGAGGTTTTATTTGACCGTGTAAGCAATAGAATGGCTTCATTATATGGATCAAACTTTAAATATGAAAAAGACGTTATTATATCTGACAGAAACCAAGGTATTATAAAACTTAAATTCAGCAAGCCTTATCATAAAGGCGATGCATTTAGCAATGTAGCTGGTGATATTTTCTTCACTATGACATTTTTATTTAAAGATGGTAAGTCTAAAATTGATTTATCCGATTTTGAACATGTCGGCAATGCAAGTATGGGTGTAATTCTTAATACGGAAGACTATCCATATTCTAATTATAAAATGTTTAAAGGGACAATGAATAAAAATTGGAAAAATTTAAGAGCCTATCTTGATGAAAGTAAAGATTCTTTATTAGACTTAGGAGAATCAATTGTAAAAAAGCCGGGAGAAGCAGAAAATAACAATTGGTAACCCCGTCTTTCCCCGGAGTTAATTTCCGTAAAAACCCGGATTTGTGTGTTATGTATTTTTTTCATTTCTTTGGGAAAATTTTATACTTATGAAAAAAATTTTATTTTCTCTGTTTATTTCTTTAAGTACAATAGCATTCTCTCAAGTAGGAGTTAATACGACTACCCCTGAAGCTACCTTAGATGTTGTAGGCATACCTACCAATGCATCAAGACTAGATGGAATTATACCTCCTAGAATTACAGGAGATCAATTGAGAGCCAAGACTTATACAAATTCTCAGGTAGGTGCTATAGTCTATGTGACAACTCCTGATACTAATCCATCAGGACAAACTCTACAGGTTAGAGATACCGGTTATTACTATTTTAATGGCAATCTTTGGGTTAAATTTTTAGATTCTGGATATGTAGGACATTTTATAGACTTTACAGGAGCAAATACACCTGTCGTTCTAGCTAATTATTTGGTTTTTAATGACTATGACACTTCAATTTATGAAGTTACATTTCATGTAAGGCCTGCTTGTAATGGTAATAATACTATTATTAGTGGAAAATTTTTAATTAGAGGTAAAGGAGGAAGAATGACAGTCTTAAATGATTATATGGCAACCTATGGAACAATAAGCGACACCAATATTTTTACAAGTGATTATACAATTACAGGTAATAATACTAATAGTCTTTATATAGATCCTGGAGCAAGTATTTCACCATTACGTGTTGATTTATTATTTAAAGTTAATCCTCTAACAGGAATTTTAACATTAGAAAGCCCTTTAACCCATGGTTGTGCTGGATGGAAAGCTGTTATTGACGTTAAGAAAATATTAATGTAAACAGTAATCTTGGTGGAAAATACATGACAGAAAAAGGTTATAAACTATCTATAACTCCCCCAAATTTAATCCCAGACTGCTATCGGCAGTCTTTTTTGTTTAATACGACTAGTTGGATATACTAATTTAGCTTCCAGTTAGAGTTAAGCATAAAACCTTAATTTTAACGTATGAAACAAGGGCGAAAAATCTATGATCCAGCTTTTAA
>NZ_FTMM01000058.1 GCF_900156075.1 Chryseobacterium sp. RU37D
GACTTTATGTGTCACAACTTAGGTGCTGATGTGAGTGCAGATCCTTTTACACCATCAGCATCTATACAAGGAGCTAAATACCAGTGGGGAGCTACTACGGGTATGGCAAATAGATATATTTCACAGATGGATGATCAGAATCCAGCATATGCATATATTGCAGGATGGAATCAAGTTAATTTACCTGATAATACTTGGCAGGATGCTGTTAAAACTGCAAATGACCCATGTCCTGCGGGGTACAGGGTGCCTACTTCGGCTCAGTGGCAAGGTGTTATTAATAATAATGCGATTACACGATTGGGAACCTGGACGGGTGGTTATACTTCAGCAATTAAATTTGGACCTTCTTTGCTCTTGCCTGCTACAGGCTTCCGCAGCGCAACCGCTGGTGCTGGTCTACAGAGCGTTGGTTCTGACGCATACTACTGGAGCAGTACTAAGTACACCGGTCCCGAGCCACAAGATGCGATCGCTCTGTTCTTAAGTATCAGCTCTTCAATGGTCTACCACATCGGTCGAATAAATGGTACCCCCGTGCGCTGTATATCAGAATAGATTCTATTGATTGATTTTGCGATTTCCGGTGGCTTTGCCGCCGGAAATTTCATTGTCGAATATTCTTTTCATTGAAAATAGCAGACATTATTATACAAGTTATGAAAAAAATAATATTTCTTATACTAAGTGGTCTTTGTTGCTGGCTACATGCTCAAAAAATAGACTTATATTTTCCTCATTTTGCTGGGAAAACCTACGATTTTATTATTTTTCAGGGAGATAAGCAACAGACTATTATTCAGGGAAAAATACCATCAAATGGAAAATTCAGCCTGATTATACCCCAAGAATATGCTCCTTATACAGGAATGAGTCGTTGGCTTATTACCAATGATAAAGATGGAGGCGGACTGGACATGCTGGTGTCAGGAAAAGATTTTTCCGTGAGCTGCTCAGAGTCTATTCCTACAGAGCAAAATATTATATATCAGGGAAATGAAGAAAACCGACAGCTTAATGAACTGTATGAAAAGCAGCAGAACATATTTGCACGCCATGATGCAATGTTGCACGCAATAGCTTCATATTCTAAGACCGATAAAAATTATCCTGTTTTCCAGCAGGAATATCAAATCCAGAAACAGCAGTATCATGACTTTCAGTCTTCTCTTTCTTCAAGTCCCACCTATGAGAAACAATTGGTACCCATTATCAATATTACCAAGGGAATAGGAACTGAAATTCTAGATAATGAAAAAGAAAGAGCTGATAATATAGCCTCTTATATTGCTAATGATATAAATTTTAAGGTATTGTATACCTCCGGATACTGGACGACCGTTATTGCTTCGTGGGTTAGTATTCATACTCAAGTGCTGAAAGATCCTTATCGGTTTGTAGAAGATTTTGCACATATTAGTCAAAGGTTGGAAGATAAAAATCAATATAAGGATTTTGTTGGGCGTACCACCTATTACCTTACACAGCAGGGTAAAGATTTGTATATTGGAGCTATTGCTCCATGGGTTCTCGCTTCAGGCAAAATAACAAGTTTCGAAGGATCTTTAGCGGTATATCTCAAAGGTGCTGTGGGAACACATGCCCCTGATCTGATTTTTACTAAAAATATTGGACGTACTGAAGACAATAAGCCTGATGTAAAGACCATAAAACCTAGTGAATTTGCTGTAAATGGATATGAGAAAACCTTACTGGTATTTTATGAATCCGGCTGCGGTCATTGTGAAGATCTTCTTAGGCAGCTTCCAGAGAATTATGAATCTTTGAAAAAGAAAGGAATCCAAATTGTATCCATTTCTGCAGATACTGATGAAAAAGTCTTTAAAAGCAAGATAGATGAATTGCCGTGGAAGCAATATGCTTTCTGTGATCTTGAAGGATTAAAAGGACCTAACTTTGTCAATTATGCCGTGATAGGTACCCCTACAATGGTTTTGATTGATGAATCAGGGAAGATACTCTTAAAGTCAGCTTCCCTACAGGAAATTTTAGAATACAAATAATATAATCCCATGATGAAATAAAGCTTTCTGTAATAGCAATTATACTCATCTTGGATAATAGATGTTGGTAGAGCATTTTGCAATTTTAATACATCAACAGTGAATGTATATTATAGCTAATAAATTATCTAACGATTTAATTAGATAACAATATAAATTTTCAAACATTAATTAAACACTTTTAAGAATGAA
>NZ_FTMM01000057.1 GCF_900156075.1 Chryseobacterium sp. RU37D
TTAAATGTACCTGAATTTACCGGTGTTCCGCTTCCGGTAACAGTTACAGTCTGAACTCCTGTTGTTGTAAAGTTTCCTGAGCCTGAGAATGTTACTCCATTTACAGTATTAGAAGTAATGCTCCAAGGACCTACCTGCGTTACATTTACTTTGATATTAATGGTAGAGTTATTCATAGCTACTCCCTGCTGGTAAGTACCTGAATATCCTGCATTGGTACAGTCAGTAATTGTATTATTGGTTGGTGTAGATCCGTTGCAATCACCTACCCATTTGGTAGCATTCCAGTACTGCATACAGTGAATATCCAGATTATAGATCAAAAGACCTTCCGGTTTAGGATTAATAGCATCACGCTGAGCCGTAGTCATTCTTGTCGTCAGGAAGCCTTTTGTAGTGCTTGTAAGCTCCAGTAATGCACTTGGATTGGGTGCTGGTGTATTGATTCCCACATTACCTTGCGTATTGATTCTCATTCGCTCATTATAAAGACCTCCTAAAGAATTTCCAACATAAAACTCTTCCTCTGAGCCATTAGTAGCCGTGCTTCCTGTACGGATGGTACCCATACCCCATGCAGCACCTCCTGCTGTAGGACCACTATTGGTAAATCCTAACAAGGAGTAATTTCCTGTTGCCAATGGTGAGATATTTCTTAAAGCTAATGCAACGTGCTGATTGGTACCTATTGCGGCATCGATCAAACTGAATCTGTTTGCATTTCCGCTTTGAGCAACAACATGAAGTTTTGTTTCCGGACTAATGGTTCCTACTCCTAATTGTCCAGTTTTAGTTACTACAGCATCATTAGCAGCTTGTGAAGCATTGGGAACGCCTGTTACAGGATTATCTTTCGCTCCATCCACATGAAGGGTAGCTTGAGGGTTAGCATTAGCTATACCAACTTGTGCCGATAAAAAAACCGACTTGAGTATTATAAGACATAATACCAGCAATTGTTTACTTTTTCTCATAAATATGTTTTTTGAAATTCTATACTAAAAATATATCTTGAATATAATTTAGAAGTGTGTACATCATCGTCCCAATTTGTCACATTTCTTTATGAATACAACAAATATCCCGGTTATTGATCATAAGATTTTCCGGATTTAATAATGATTGAAAACTTCTGTATTAGGATTGTCTTTTCCTCTGTCCATATGTAGGGTAGTCTGAGGACTGGCATTGGCTATGCCAACTTGAGTCGATAAAGAGACCGACTTGAGTATTATTAAAACATAATACTGTTTTTTTACTTTTTTTCATACTGTGTGTTTTTTATTTTGTTATCTAATGAATCTTTTTTAAAGCATTTATAATTTTTGGTCTTAACTTTTAAAAATAAGATTCATTATTACATTTATATTTTGGGAAGCGAACTTATTAAAATTTGCCGCAAAAACAAAAAAAAACCTATACTATTTCAATACCATTATGATTTAATAAATTGATAATCATATTATTAAAATTCATAATTTTAAATTAACAACGTGAGGAAATTAAATAATACTTTTGTTAGTAATCTAATATTTTCAAATAAACATTATTGAATGTACATATATTTTAACTTGGTAATTATCAGTTTTTTCATCAATAAATAAGTGGTAATTATAATATTAGTTTTACCCTAGATATAAACAGATCAATTTCTCATTTTTAAAATACAACTAGCTTTAAATTGTGGTACATTATATGATTAATAAAATTAAGAATCGTTTTCTCCCAGTGCCTTATTCATTTTTCGTCTATAAAATTTCATATCCTATTGGATCCCATATGCAAAAAAAACAGGCTATCTTTGAGATAGCCTGTTTTTGAAAACATTTAAACTAGTGATAATAAATCTTATTATTGTGCAATTGCATTACAAACTGTAAGATTTGCAGCAGTTGCATTCTTTGTCTCTGGTCTGTAAGTACCCGTAGAACCGTTGTGTACAACTGTTAATTTTCTATAATATGAACCACTTACTTTAATAGAAAGACTCGTATTTCTTTGACGTCCTGACCCTACACCAGATTGTGTTACTGTATTTCCATTAATAACATTATTACCAGGTATACAATCTTTAGTTCTGCTTAAAGTAACAGGTACATCATTTCCATTTACATCCTGAGCCGTAATTGTAACAGACTGAGGAGTTGGTGATCCATAATCAAGCTCACTTAAAGCAACTTCAGCATCAGTAATTAGTCTGCTAAATGAGTATACAGTAGTTGTAGGGGTATGCACACCATTTTTTAATCCTAATAGCCAGAAATTTGACATATATACTGAATCTGGTCCACTGAAGCAGCCTCTCCATCCTGTCGTATTTACATCTTTATCACCAGTGTGGGTAGCTGTAATAGATACGGTCATACCATTTGTTGTGACATAGTTATAAGGTAAATCATCTGGTCCTAACTGACAAATTTGAGAAGGATTGCTTCCAGGCATATAAGTTACATTTCTAGTACAAGTGCTGCTTCCCAATGAGAAGGTATAATTAAATGTACCTGAATTTATCGGTGTTCCGCTTCCGGTAACAGTTACAGTCTGAACTCCTGTTGTTGTAAAGTTTCCTGAGCCTGAGAA
>NZ_FTMM01000056.1 GCF_900156075.1 Chryseobacterium sp. RU37D
AGTGCAGGTACATTAGCTAATGGTTCAGGAAGTTTAGCATATACTATTTCAGGAACACCATCATCATCCGGAACAGCTAATTTTACGGTAAATTTCGGAGGTCAAATATGTACTTTTTCAGTATCAGTTAATGCACCAGCGCCAACATTAAAGTGTGGAGAAGCATATTCTGTTGATTGGGCAGGACATCAAACACCAATAGCATCTCCTAATGGTTTTGTAGGTACTTATAATGGAGGAACATTTTCTTTCCCTATTAAGATACCATATAGTGGAGGTAATGGACAGCCATATGGCACGCAAACTGTTTATTCTTCTCCTTCAGGGTTTGGCGGTATTGGTTTGATTCTACAACAAGGAGTTTTTACTAATGGAAGTGGAAGCATGGATTTAACTATAACCGGAAATATTCCTGCTCATAATAACAATTTGTATTCATCATGGGTAATAAATATTGGCGGAACAAGTTGTACTCTTTCTACAGTATTTATGGGGAAATAATGATTCTACAAACACAAACGATTAAGAATATTGCTGGGTTTGCCAGCAATATTCTTTCTTAATAATAAATCAAGTGGTGATGTATGTTATACAGCTAATAAATTATTTAAAATCGAGATTAGCTATAGCTCCTTTTTATTCATGATTATAATTATGTATTTTATATTAAATAAATACTAGTGAATTAGCAAATAAATACGACATTGGATGCTGCGAAGTGTCCATAATTTTGCCAGCGTTTTAAACAAAGAAAATGAAGAAAATAATTTTACAAAGTTTCGTAGCAATGTTTGTATTGCTGCATTCAAAATCTTTTGGGCAGGTATATCAGCTTGGGGGAAATCCCATAAATACTACCGGATGGGATATTGTACCTTCTGCAGTTCCCGTTAATGACTTTATTCAGTTAACTGCTGACCAGAATACTCAGGTAGGTGGTATAAAGCTCAATGCTCCATTTAATTTAAATTCCTGTAAACAATGGAAAGTCGAATTTGATTTTAGAATTGATGGTAATGGAACATATGCCCATGGAGATGGGGTAGCATTTTGGTATTTGGTCAATCCTCCTTCTTCTTACGCAACAGGTTACGGTCTTGGAATTCCAGACAATGCAGAAGGGCTCATGGTAGCTTTTGATTGCTATAATAATACTAACGATACAGAAATGAGTAAGTTGCATGTTCTGTATGGGAAGAATATCGGTAATATAGAATTCAATAATACACAGGGAAGCACTTTTCATTCTACCAACCTTCAATCTAGCCAGCCTTTTGTTGGATCAAATTATAAACATGTAGAAATTACGGGTAATGTTGATCCATCAAATCCTAATTCTATACTTCTAAAAATTAGCATGGATGGAAACGTAATTTGCAACCAGGCTTTTATTCCTTCAGGAGGAGCCGGATCAATGTCTCAGGGATATTTTGGTTTTTCTGCATCCACAGGATCAGCAACAGCGAGGCATTCTATTAAGAACGTTAAGGTTTTTATATATAAAATTAATCTTTTGCAAGAACAATTGAATGTAAATGCAGCAGCAGGAACTACCAGTATAGATCTTACATCTTACAACAATCAGTTTGTAAGCAATCCTTCAAGCTATACTTTTAATTATTATGCTTATAATATTAGTACAAATGCTGTAACAATGATTGCAAATCCTACCAATTATTTACTCACACAAAATAACTCTGTTATCTTAGTTGAAGTGAAAGATCCTTTAGGAAATATGTGTAGTAATATAGGGCAATTATTGATACAAAGGGCTTCACTGGGAACAAATGATTCTAATATAATTCCAACAAACATATTTCCTAATCCAACAAAAGGAATTATTAATGTAAGCACAGCCAGAAAAATTAAAGCACTAACTGTTTATGATGTTACCGGAAGATTCCTTACGAAAGTATGCAATTCCGACAAAGTAGATATGTCTTCTTATGCGAAAGGAGTATATTATCTTCAGGTAGATTTTATGGAAGGATCATCAATCAGAGAAAAGATTATAAAAGAATAAACATCTTATATATCAATTTTCATAAGTTTGAGCTGTTGTTTTTTTTACTGGTCATTATCTGAAAATTCCCAAATAAATCGGAAAAGAAATTGTTTACATTTATGCAGGACAAATATGATATCATTAATATAAAAGTTTTATATTTTATGAAACTAATAGTTTTTACTTTTGTCCCGTATTATTGAAATATTAGCATATGTCATCTGTAAATATCTTAAATAGTGCGAATAAAGCAAAATTATTTTATGATTCTACAAGTGCAAATTATCAGGTAATTAAGCTGTCTCAAAAGTATCCTTTCTTTTGAATTCCTCTTTGACCTTTGTTTTGGAAAATTCTCTGGGAAGTATTTTTTACCTTTTGAGATGGCTCATTTTTATACACATGCTGAATGTGAATGAAGATAAGTGATTTTATACCATTACAATATAGACTTTGAGCTAATCTGAATATATATAAATAACAGCAAGCATACTTAAATTATTTAAATCAAGATAATTTTCAAATATAATTAAACACTTTTAAGAATGAAAAACTATTATGTAATAGCCTTTCTGGCTATTAACTCTATTGTTTATTCCCAAGTTGGAATAAATACCACCACTCCTCGTGCCACACTGGATATTGTAGCTACGGCAAATAGTACAACA
>NZ_FTMM01000055.1 GCF_900156075.1 Chryseobacterium sp. RU37D
TTCCAAAATTCTTTCGTAATTTGCACCTAAGTTGTTCATTGTAAATGTTTTGTGGTAAAAACAATTTACTGATTTTCAATCAAATGAACAACTTTATTCTTTTTATTCATAATGCACAACGGGTATTTTATTTAATTAAAAGTGTTTTTATTGATTATAAAATACAATTAAACTTGTTTAAACACTTGTATGTGAAAAATAAATATTAAACTTGTTAAAACTTTTTAGGAGCAATTTCCCGCTTTCCACTATATCTTTTGTTTCGCTTCGCTACACAAAAGGATGCCGTTACAATGAGGCTAGGCTTATTGTCATTTAAGTAATAGTAAAGATCTACAAAGTTTAAACAGATTTATGATAAAAATTTTCGAAAGTATTGATTTATTCAGCTTTCCCATTCTCTACTTCATAAAAGCAATCCAAAATATTTACCTTTGATAAAAGTTCCTGGTCAGGAAAAAAACGGTGTTGCGACAAGCTGTGTGAAACTTACCTGTTGTCCTAAAATGTAATCTTCATTGTAATCTTTAATTTCCGAATCTAAATGTGAGTAAAAGAATTAAAGTTTAAGTTCCAAGATTTAGAGTTTAAACTCAAAACTCTTTATTCCAGTTTTCTTCGATGAGCTTCATTAGATAATTCGGACATTTGATTATTTTATTTGTTTTTGCGTCCAAAAAGAACAGAGTAGTGGAGGCTGCTGTTATTTTAATCCGGTCTTCATTGAAAATTTCATATTCAAATTCAATTTTTACACCCGGAATTTTTTTTATATAGGTGTGAATTTCTAATTTTTCATCATAAAAAGCTGGTCGTAAATACTTAATTTTATACTCCGAAACAGGCAACCAAATTCCTTGATTCTCAATCTCATTATATGACATTCCTATGCTTCGGAAAAGCTCAACTCTGCCGATTTCAAAATACTCTGCATAGTTGCCGTAGTATACGTATTTCATAGGGTCTGTTTCTCCGTAACGTACTCGTAATGAGTGTATTGTGTGTATCATTTTTTACCTTGAATTATACATACAAATATATTTTTAAATAATCAATACCCGCAAAATTTTTTTTAAAAATAAAAAATTTAGACCTTTGTGTTTCTACTAGAAAATAGTACTAACCAAGAATTAATCGGGGCATAAATTATGGATGAAACTTTAATGGTGATATGGCAGAAGTGCCTTCAGTTCATGCGCGATAATCTGAACGCAGCTGAAGATAATTCTGATCTGAAAAAACTTGAAAAATCGTTTGATTTACTATTTGACAAGGTTCAGCCAATTTCTTTGGTTGATAACAACCTTACACTAATGGTGCCAAGTGATTTCTACAAGGAATATATAGAGGATAATTACTTGTCCTTACTTTCTGCTGCTCTGAAAAAAAATATAGGAAAAGGTGTAAAGTTATGGTACTCTGTAATGGAAAATAAACCAAGCGGTTTAGAAAAGCCCGTTACTATGAATATGAAGGGAAAAACAGTCCCTACACCAAAAATACAGGAAACAATGCCACAAGGTTTTTCATCCAATATTGTAAACCCTTTTGTGGTTCCTGGAATCAAAAAAGTGAATATTGATTCAAATCTGAAATCAGACTTTTCTTTTGATAATTATGTAGAAGGTGAAAGCAATAAATTTGCAGCAACTGTAGCAAAATCAATAGCTAAAAGACCAGGGGCTACGGCTTTTAACCCGTTATTTTTATATGGGGGGTATGGTGTCGGAAAAACCCACTTGGGACAAGCAATTGGTCTAGAAGTAAAAAGCCAGTTTCCGGATAAGGTAGTACTTTATTTGTCTTCCGAAAAATTTATTCAGCAATTTATTTCAGCAGCAAAAGCCCATAAACAGACAGAATTTGCGAACTTCTACCAAATGGTTGATGTATTGATCATTGATGATATTCAATTCCTATCAGGAAAATCTGCGACACAAGATAGCTTTTTCCATATTTTTGATTATTTACATCAAAACGGGAAGCAGATTATCCTTACTTCAGATAAAGCTCCGGCAGATATCATGGATATTCAGGATAGAATTGTTTCTCGTTTCAAATGGGGACTTTCTGCGGAAATAAAATCTCCGGATTATGAAACCCGTAAACAGATTATCATTGATAAATTGAGCCGTGACGGAATTGTTCTTACTGAAGATATGCTGAACTTTCTTGCCTCAGAAGCAAAAACAAATGTTAGGGAGCTTATCGGAGTAATCAATTCTGTAATTGCATATTCTACAATTTATAAATCAGATTTAAGTCTAGAATTATTAAAAGAGACAATCAATAAGATTGCTGCTAATCAGAAAAAAATTATCAATATTCCTTATATTCAAGAAGTTGTGTGTGATTATTTTGGAATTAAAAGAGAGCAGCTTTTATCCAAAACAAGAAAAAGAGAGATTGCTCTTCCGAGACAATTAGCTATGTATTTTGCTAAGGAATTTACAAACTCCACTTTCACTAAAATCGGTGAAGAAATGGGGGGGAAAGATCACTCTACTGTAATGTATGCTTGTGAAACGATTAAGGATATTTCAAAAATTGATAAGGAGGTGAAAAAGTATGTGAAAGAATTAACGGAGAGAATTAAACAATAAAAAATAATTTAATGTAAATGCTAAAAGTGGAGAATAATTTTTATTCTTCATTTTTTATTTAGCTTGCTGATGATTATGAATCTTTAATTATTTAATCGTTTAAATTGAAGTTGTTTAAACTTATTTAGACAAAAAAGTTCCAAGAAAATTAGCAATTTTGGATTGCAATTTAAAAAACTAATAATCTGGAACTCATCAGTA
>NZ_FTMM01000054.1 GCF_900156075.1 Chryseobacterium sp. RU37D
GTTACCAATGGTGTAATTTCTTTCTGGACAGGAGTTGCAAACTCTAACACGAATGAGAGAATGAGAATACATTCTAATGGTAATGTGGGAATTGGAACAGCAGCACCTACCGCTAAATTGCATGTAGAAGGAAGCCAGTACTTAAATGCGGCGATAACATCAGCAACCACTAAAAATGCTTTAGATATTAATATTGGTCAGGATGGCTTTTCTTATGGTAATAGGACTGACAACTATGGAATTATAATGCGTACCAATAGTTCTTTATTGGGAGGGCCAATAGCGAGGATTAATTTTGGGGATATTAATACAACGACAATGTTAGGACCGCGCTATTTATCCTTTAGTGTAGGACAGACACTGAATGAGTTGCTATATTTAACGAACAATAATGGTGGTAATATAGGAATAGGAACTACGAATCCAAATGCTGGAGCCAGCTTAGACTTAGGCGCAACCAATAAAGCTTTTATGACCAACCGAGTTGTAGGTCCATCAGCTATTTCTAGCCCTTCCGATGGGATGATTATTTTTGATACTACTGGAAAATGTTTTAAGGGATATGGTAATGGAGCTTGGAATGATCTTTCAAATTGTGTTAATGCTCCACTTTCATTTGACGCGACTTACTTTCCTCTCGCAGTAATGTCTAGCGCAACTAATAAAGTTAGTGCGACAGGATTTATTAGACTTAAAGGAGGTACTGGGACTATATCTCCTCCCTTAAATACGGTAAATTCAACAGGGGTTACCGGTTTAGTTTTAATTCCAATGAATAATACGTATGATCCTAAAGGTGGTACACTTTATTTTAATATATCAGGATTCCCAGCCCCACATACTCCCGGCGCTAGTGCAAATTTTACATTCTCAATTAATGGTTCTCCTATAACATGGACTGTTTCGGTGGACTAAACAAAAAATTAAGAAGACTCATTTATTCATAATATAACAACAAAAAAGGTTCTATTAACACTTTGATTGTAAAGGCCATGACTATTGGTTGTTTATATAAGCAGAAATTGTAATAGCCACTACTTGATCTGACAGTTTGGGTGTAATTGCCAATAAAACTGTCAGATTAAATTGTGACTAATTCAAATAAATAGATACAGATTTTGTTAACTATTTTTAATGAAAATTGAGCATTGATCACAGAATTTCTTTAGTTCTCTTATACATTCTGCCTGCTTGTCAATAAGATCAATGTGTTTTTTTAAAATCTTTTTATATTGAATGTTATCGTAAATATTCCATATTATTAATAAGACTACAATGACTAATAATAAAATGTTTAACATCACGGTTTCTTTTTTTCAAATATATGAAAGATAAAGAACATAATTAAGTGTTCTTTATCTTTTGTTTTACGCTGTTGCTTTTTGCTTTAAAAGATCATGTATAAACAACCTTCCTTTTTCGGTCCAAACGGTCTGCATCGAAGTTTGTGTATTTCCAGACGAATCGGTAAAGGAATGTGTTTTTGTTTTTGTGTAACCTTTGTCCTGATGTTTACTATAAAGCAGCCATGTTCCATTCTGTTTATACTGTACATGCATTTCGCATAATGGTAGATAAGATTGTTTTCATATTGGTAAGATTTAAATTGATTATTGAGCAGGAACAAAGAAAGTTTTATCTTTTATTTTTCTGAATTCACAATATTTTTTAAGGCTTTCAAACTTTCGTGTTGCTTCTCCTCCGCTCCAATCTGAATTTTCTCGTGCCATCTGCATTTCTTTTTCAATATCAACTATAAAAACTTCGCTAAAAGTAAAATCGGTTTGATTTAGAGGTAATTCTGGATTAAGTCCTTTAATAGATACCCATGTATTTCCGATTTCATGAACTTCGAAAGTCAAAAAATTAAACTTAGTATAGAAACTTGGTGTCTGAATGTTGATTATTACTTTCATAAATATGATTTTTTATATTAGGTTAAAGAATTTCGCTTCTGTTGGGTTCAATAATGGTCTTATGGCTTCAACATCATCGTTAGAGAGTTCGGATAATTTTTTCTTAATTACTTTTTCCAAGTTGTTCCAGAACTTCCAAGATCTTACGTCATCTGATCTATGGTAGTTCGTATCCATTGCGTTAATGTTTCTCGCTATCTTTTCCGCTCTCTGTAATGATATTGTTTGCATATTGTAAACTTTACTTGTTAACTATTACGCAAATGTAAACTAAAGTATTTAAACTAACAAATGTTTTAACAACTTTTTTTGATATTTTTTATTTTAATAAAAAGTTTAGTTTTTATTTATATATTTGCGGTAACAAATAAACTTTATATGGATATATTAAAAATTGCTACGATCATGCAGCAAAAGGGAATTTCTATAGAATCTTTAAAAAATAGGATTGAAGAGAATGGAGAAAAACTGTCGCGAACTTCAATAAGTGACATTATTAATGGGAAAGGAAACCCAAAATTAAGCACGTTAATTTCAATATCTAAAGCTTTAGATGTGGATTTTTCAGAATTATTTACAAATGTTAAAAACAATGATAAAGCCATTGCCATTACAATGTTAAATGGTGAACTTAAAACTTTTACAAGTTTATTTGAGCTTAAAGAATATGTAAATCATATATAACCCTGTAAAATTTCTGTAAAAATACTGTATTGTGTGGTGTGTAATTTTTTCTTTACTTTGGGAAAATTATAAACATGAAAAAACTACTTATTTTACTAATTCCTTTATTTGGATATACTAATTTAGCTTCCAGTTAGAGTTAAGCTACATTTTTGTAAATTTTGTTTTGATTGTTAAATTCTTCTATTGTTTGATAATTCAGGGTACTGTGTCTTCTTTTTT
>NZ_FTMM01000052.1 GCF_900156075.1 Chryseobacterium sp. RU37D
ATAAGATTTGAAACGTTGGATATTACTTGGAAGAATCTGCATTTTTTAGCATTTTCTTTAAGATTAATCAAAAAATTAAAAGTTTAAACAACTTCGATATTAATTTTTATCCTTCATATCTAATAATACATAAATTTTCTTCATATTTTTCAATGTAAGTTATGAAATACCTATTGGATTTCAAAAGATATTCTTTTTATCGTTATGAAACTACTGTTTAAGTTTAATTTATTGCTATAATATTAAGCTCAGTTTTCAATAAAGCCGACAAAAATCTTTTATACAAATAATATGGAAAGCTATCATGATTCCATAATTATTAATGTGGGAAATATAATCTGATGAATTTGTATTTTCAGCTAAAATACAGCTAATATATTAACTAAAAATAAAAACTCTATATATTATATTATGAAATTTTTAAAAATCACTAAGGCATTATTTATTTTTTTATTTACAGGTGCTTTCCAAATGGCACTAGCTCAAAATGAAAATAACGAAGTTCCCCAATGGGTAAAAATGATGGATGATTCGAATGTCAATTACTATCAGGCCGTCAAAAGTTTTGACGATTATTGGAAAGACAAAGAAAAACCTGTTGAAGAAAAGGAGATTTTCAAAGAAAAAAACTCCAAAATCAAAGAGTTTGAAAACGAAGAAACACCGAAATATGCTTTTGAGTATAAAAAATTCATCTATTGGAGAATAAAAATTTTACCATTTGTTCAAGATGATGGTCGGATTCTAACTAAAAATGAGCTTATGGAAATATGGGAAAAAGAAAAAAGAAATAGGAATACAAATTAATACTAAAAAAATATACACGCATATGAAAATAAAAAACACGAATAAATTATTTTTTTTATTACTCTTTATTTCGGCTTCGGCATTAGCTCAAAACTTAAATGGAAACTGGACATTAAAAGGGCCAATTTTATTCCCAACAAATATTTCTGGACAAATTCACGGTATTGGTAGAGTAAGCCAGGTGAAATTTCATAATACTAATTCTCAAAAAATGTATGCCGTTAGTGCTTCAGGTGGCCTTTGGATTAGTAATAATGGCGGGCTTAATTGGAATAAAACACAAACCGACAACCAGATCCCTCAAGGTAGCTGTTCCTCAGTATGTATTGACTACACAAATGATAATATCATTTATTTATCAACTGGGGATGCGAATTACTATTCAAACGGATATGGAATTTATAAAAGCACAGATGGTGGTAATACCTGGTCTGCTTCAAATTCAGGAATTGGAAATAGAATGGCCGTGGAGATTCTAATGTCTCCAACTGATCATAATACACTTATCGCAGCTACTACTGATGGAATATGGAAAAGTACAAATGCTGGACAAACGTGGATAAATACATTAGTTGGTGGAGAATTTAAAGATATAGTCTATAAATCGGGCTCTTCTAATACTATTTTTGCTGTGTCAGACAACGCGCTTTGGAGAAGTACAGATAATGGAAATTCATGGACACAAATTACTAGCGTTAATCCAAATCCGGGAAATGGAGGAAGAATTGCTGTTTCTGCAGCAAATAATAATGTCATTTATGTTGGATTTGTAGGAACAAATAGCAATAATGGGAATGGTGGAATCATATATCAATCTACTGATGGAGGAATGACTTTTGTGTTAAAAAAAGGTGATGTACAACCGAATTTAAATGGATATGAACCTTCTGGAAATGGACAAGGAAACTATAACTGGGATTTATTTGCAGACAGAAACAATGCAAATATTCTTTATGCTTGTGGACATGTGGTCTGGAAAAGTATAGATGGAGGAACAAATTGGACAAAACTTACAAACTGGTGGCAAGGATGTCATACTGATATGCATCAGATTATTTCTTCTCCCTATGATAACTCGAAACTTTTCAACATTAACGATGGAGGAATTTTTATAAGCACTAATGGAGGAACCAATTGGACTCCTAGTTCTGATGGGTTAAGTGCTACTGAAATTTATCACTTAGGACAAAGCAAGCTATCTCGAAATATTGTATCCATTGGAACTCAAGATAATGGCGAAATTTATTTGAACAACAACACTTGGTATTGTATTCGTGGAGGAGATTGGGGCTCCAAAGCCTCTTTTGATTTAGCGAATCCCAATACAGCATATTACCATGAAAATGGGCTAAGAAGAAATTTAGTCTTAAATAATGGCGAAAACCCATATGGATTAACAAGCCCCAATAATGAAAATAACTATGTTTTTTCCAACTTAAATACAAGTATTGCATACGTAAGTCAATTAAATGTATTAAAGAGAACTAATAATTTATTATCTGCTAATCCTACGTGGAGTGATGTAAAAACTTTTACAAGCAAAATAAAAAGTATTGCTATTTCTCCAATCAATGATAATGAAATTTATATTGTATTAGATAATAATGAGGTTTACTACACTTCTAATGGTATAACATTTAACCAAATTTCTGTCACCCCTTCCAGTTCTTACAACTATTGTAATATTGTTGTGAACAAAAATAATACTAACATAGTCTATATGAGCTGTGGAAGTAGAATGTATCGTTCAATAAACAAAGGAATTAGTTGGACGGATATTTCTGGCTCGCTTAGCTTAGAAAGTATCTTAAATTTGGTACACGATCCATATTCAACAAATGAAAGTTTCTATATAGCCACTCCTCATGGTGTATACTATAGAAACACTTCGATGACGGATTGGCATAGCTTTTCTAATGGTTTGCCTTTAATCGCTCAAATTTCTGATTTATATGGCTATTTTGATGGCACGAATAATAGTGTTTTAAGGGTAGCTTTCTATGGAAGAGGTGTTTGGGAAAGTAATTTGTATTCAACAAATAATCTTTCTACTAATGAGTTGAATGATAACGCAGGTACTATAAACATTTATCCAAATCCAAGTACAGATATTATTACCATTAATATCACAAATCCAGAGTTGATGAATACCAAAGCAATTCTCTTAGATATAAGTGGTAGGAAAATAAAAGATATTGAAATAAAGCAACCTATCACATTAATAGATTTCACTAGCTATGCTAAGGGAGTTTATCTAATAAAGTTTAATAATAATATTGCTAAAAAAATTATTGTGAAATAAATTAGTTCAACTTAATAATGATTTATCAACAAGACATTTTTAAGTCAAAGGTTGAGGATTTATACAATTAGATTAAAGTGGTTGTGGCACTTATAGTTCGCAGCCACTTTTTATTTTGTGGCATTTTGATGATTTTTTAGAAGTGTTGTTTGCTTTATTAATAGGATATATCAAATAAATTAATTAAAAAAAGAACAATCATTTTAGACTTATCCGTTTTATTTTTTTGCTTATAAGGCATAGCTTAATAAAATTATGGGTGTGGATATACTAATTTAGCTTCCAGTTAGAGTTAAGCATAAAACCTTAATTTTAACGTATGAAACAAGGGCGAAAAATCTATGATCCAGCTTTTAA
>NZ_FTMM01000051.1 GCF_900156075.1 Chryseobacterium sp. RU37D
TGTTGTACTATTTGCCGTAGCTACAATATCCAGTGTGGCACGAGGAGTGGTGGTATTTATTCCAACTTGGGAATAAACAATAGAGTTAATAGCCAGAAAGGCTATTACATAATAGTTTTTCATTCTTAAAAGTGTTTAATTATATTTGAAAATTATCTTGATTTAAATAATTTAATTATGCTTGCTGTTATTTATATAATTGACTAAAATATCGCGAATCTATATCTATTTTTCTATGTTAATTAATAGTTAAGATTATTCAAAACTATTTTTACCTAAAAAGAATTAAAAACAAGAACATTATCTAAATAATGACAAAAATATCTTTAAATGATTAATAAACAAGAACTTATATTTACTAAGTAAAATCAATAAATATAATTATGAATTTTTCTCAACAATATGGAATGTTATAATATTGTTTTGATATTCAAATTTAAATTTCTAGTTTAGTTCTTTTATTTATCATTTCTTTTGTATCCTCCTTTGCGGGCTTTAAGTAGTTTGATATTTTAAAAGCCCCCTCCCAATCAAAACACTAATGATGAAAAAACAAATGGAGGGGGCGATCACAACACTACTTTTAATTTCTAAATATAATCACAGATTGTGTTGATGATAAGATAATATCCTTATTAGCTTTAATGCTATTTAGTTTTATTTTAAAATTAGTAGCCAATAGCTTCTAATAACTTTCAACCTATTCTATTACGCTTGTTTAATTTTAAGTAATATTTATTTTTATTATCTTTTATTTTAACTTAAAAAAAATATTGGAGGGCGAAGATACATCTCATTAAAACGAGATTTCGTAGGATTATCATTAAATATGAACCACATTATAACTACGATCAAATAGACGAGTACGACAAGAAAATTATTATTTTATGTTAGATGATCATACTTTTATTCATAAAAAGGCCTTCCCTAAGGAAGGCCTAGTAATAAAAAATAATCAATCTAAGTATGAAAATAAATTGAGTATGTTATTTAATCATTCAGTCCTAGTACCTTTTTTACTTGCACTGAATATTAATATTTTTAGTCTAATTTTTTAATGCTGTAATTTTAATTCTTTCACCTAAAAAGTCAGTATACTTATAATTAATCATTTTGTATTGGAAAATATTGCTGAGCTCACCCAGCAATATTTTAATGATCACATGTGTCTTCAGAATCATCAAATCACTACTACTTCGAGGCAAATATAAAGCATTTAAAATCTAAAATTTATAGAACTTTTATATTGCATCGGTCATATTTTAACTACAAATTGTAAAGAATTTGATTGTTAAAGAAATTTTTCAGATGGATTGAATCCTGGAATATCAAACATTAGCTTACAAAAGATATTCTAATTTTATAGAATTTTTATAAATATAAAAAGCAATTTTAATCCAAAAGAAATAACCAAACATTAAATGTTTGGTTATAGAAAAAAGCTATAAAAATATAAATAAACTAGTAAAAATTATTGTTGCCCTTAGTATCAGGTACTCGGTTTGTATATACCTTTCTATTATTTGAGGGCTGTAATGAAAGGAAGTTCGGCTCGTTGTAAATAGATTCATATGAATTAAATTCATTTAAGGATAAGCTCTGAACATCTTGAAAAAAGAAACACGTAGCTGGTCCTCCATTTGTCAAAGCAGAGTTAGCTCCAAGATTGGGTGTTGTTAATGTTCTTTTAAAGGTGTAATATCCGGAAATTTTGATAAATCAAAACAGTATTAGGAGAATTAATCGCATTACTTACAGTCGGTGACTGGGGATAAGCTCTCCTAAATTGACTAAATTGATTAATACACCTAAAATCGTATAAGAGTTATCAGATGAGATACTCACAAAGCGGATTTCCATTGCACTATAAGGTTATATTCATAAATATATCTTCAGAATTTTGTAAGAAATTATCTTTCACAGAAAATAATTATCCCCTCAAAGACAACTATTATAATATAATAATGTATTATTAAATTGTCTTGATTCATAATAAAAATTGGAAATAAACCAGGCACATCAAGTGCCTGGTACACATTCTAAAATTAGGATAAAATGCGCTATGAGGGTAAATAAACTATATCTTGTAAAAGCTATTAAATTTTAAGTTACTGCAATTTCTCTATAAAAATTGTAATACTTGATGTTACAGCCGGAAGAACACCGGAAGCACTAAATGAAGGATATCCCACAAAAGAAACCCTATAAATTTCGTTATTTCCAAAAAGGCTTATCAATGTGGTTGCAGAATCTCTGTTACCCGGATTAAAATTATCTGAAAAATTATTCCAAGCATCCGCTGTACAATCTCGCAATACAAAAGAAGGTGAATCACTAGTACCTGTTCCTGCCTTCTGCATCCATACCGAA
Source organism: Chryseobacterium sp. RU37D (assembly GCF_900156075.1). Lineage (GTDB taxonomy): Bacteria > Bacteroidota > Bacteroidia > Flavobacteriales > Weeksellaceae > Chryseobacterium. The sequence goes on from NZ_FTMM01000051.1 coordinate 2,371, forward strand.
GCCCTGTCACTCAAACCATTAATCCTGAACTGCGGTGTTGCTACCGAACCCGTACCGTTGTACCTCACAGATATATTCCCTATTGTAGTAATAGAAGTTGTAGGAGTGTTTGTATTAATTGGAACTGTATTTCTTACATATGACAACGCCGAAATAGTGTTATTAGGTCCTATCGTCATATTACATGTATTTCCAAGAAACGTTAAGGGTACAGATATCGAAGTCGGAGAAGTAAAATCTGGTGTTCCAGAGACGGAATATGTAATGAAACCATTACCGCTATTAAGAACTCCAGGATTCAAGGTAAAAGTAAGACCGTTTTGAGTAAATGCTGATCCCGTAAAATAGCTTCCTCCATTCCCTCCGGAATACGGAATTGTAATTGTTCCGCTATAAGGTACTCCAGATGCAAAGCTTAGAGGAAATACAGAACTTCCGTTACAATTGAGAGCTGTAATGGCTGGTGCAATAGTGGAGTTATTATTTATTGATCTCCACTCGGTTCCATTCCAAAAAATAAACCCTTTAAATGCTAAACCGCCCAGTCCCGTATTATAAGCCATAAGCCCGTTTGCAGGAGATGGTATTGTTACCTGATCTGTGGGGCTTGTCAATGCTACTCTGGGAATAAGTAGTCCTTTATTATTAGACGTTAGATCCAATACTGATGAAGCATGCGGATTAGGTGTATTGACACCAATCTGGCCATAGAATACAGAAGAAATAAGTAATGTATTCGTTAAAAAAAATAACTTTTTTTTCATGGTTAAATAAATTTTTAGTTAAATAATTGCTAAAGTTTATTTATTCTTTAGCAATTATTGGTCATCAAAGTGTTGATAGAATCTTTTTTTGTAATTATAAAATAATATCTTAATCTTATAGATATCTAATTTAACCTATACATATTAACTTATTGGATAAATAAATTAACTGTACAAGTAACTCCATTCACATTAATTGGGAAACTTGCCGTTCCTGGATGAGATGAAGGAGTTCCGGTAAGAGCAAGAATTAACGAACCATTACCAGCAGGGATAACAGATGTCGTTGTGGATAAAGCCATACCTGTTACGCCTTGTGATGAAACACTAAACGGTGTTAAAGGACCTCCACTTCCTCCAGTATAAGGTAAGTAAATAAAAGTTATAACACCTGATCCATAGTTAGTTATAGTAGAAGGGGATACACCTGGGCAATTAAGGGATAAAGTACCAACACTACTGCATGGTGTCATATCATGCCAAGAACTATTACTGTACCCTTTAAAACATTTTTGATCATTTACATAAATAAACATACCTTCGGCAGGAGTCGCTATAGCAGCAGTATTAGCAACACGATTAGTCATAAATGCTTGATTGTTTGTTCCCAAGTCTAAACTAGCATTGGTATTTGGCGTCGTAGTTCCAATACCCACACTTCCGTTTGCTTGTACTCTTAAATATTCTATTTGATTAGGAGCATTACTAGTATTTGAATACATAACCCTAAATACCGGATTTGTTGCAACTAATGGATACACTCCGTTCACCATGACAAGTCCCTGATTATTATTGCTTTGTATTTCCAATCCTTCCTGGCTAAAAATTCTTGGCGAACTAGTGACAGGATGAGTTGAAGATCCGGTAATTGTTAAACCTGTACCCGATGAAGCCGGTATTACATTGAAATCACCTCCGGTAAAAGTAATCGGATGCGCTGCTTGGGTTACCGTCCTGTTGGTTGTCAATGTACCATTAGAATTGTAAATATTGTTACTTGCTGTAATGGCATCTTGCCAGCTTGCAAGACCATTTGCATCACTCACTAATATTTTCCCTAACCCTTGGGTTCCGTCTGCTATTTTAACATTTCCGGCTACATCCAGATTTGCTGCTGGTGCCGTTGTTCCAAGATTTATTCCCAATTTTTTCCCGTAAAGAGCCATACCTGGTGCATCATTTACCGTCTGTGATGAAGCATGAAACTGAAGCACACCAGGACTTACTCCTAAACCATAAAAATCAGTGCCTGTAGTATTATTATACACCGCAAACTTTTTACCTGCAGGATCTGTAATGGTAGCCCCTGCTGTTGTACCCAAATCTAATTTATTACTAGGTGTTGCTGTACCAATTCCCACATTACCATTAGAATGTATTCTCATTCTCTCATTCGTGTTAGAGTTTGCAACTCCTGTCCAGAAAGAAATTACACCATTGGTAAC
>NZ_FTMM01000048.1 GCF_900156075.1 Chryseobacterium sp. RU37D
TACTGATGAGTTCCAGATTATTAGTTTTTTAAATTGCAATCCAAAATTGCTAATTTTCTTGGAACTTTTTTGTCTAAATAAGTTTAAACAACTTCATTATAAAAAAAGCTATGGCGTCAAACTAAAATATAAAGATCCTATTCTTTTTATCGAATACATGATTTTTGGTAATTACTATAAAAATCATAAAAAATATGACCTTGCACTAGCGTATTATTTAGAATCTGTAGAAAATATAAAACAGCATTCTATAAATATCGCACCATTTAACTCTCTTTATAAAAATATTTCCGAAATATATGAGATCTTGGGAGATAAAACTAAACAAAAAGAATATGAAAACCTCTATATAAATAAAGAAAATCAAATAGCTGAAGAAAGAAGCAAAAGTATGGATTATGCTCTTAATGTAATAATTGACGATGAGGAAAATAAATATAAAACTCATAAAAGAAAAAAAAATACATGGATTTCAGCGGGAGTTTTGTTCTTGATACTAATATTGATAACGTTTTATTATTTTTTAAGGAAAAATCTAAAGCATAAAGAAACACTTATTACAGCAGTAAATAGCACATTACAGGAAAAAGAAGAAATTATTTCAAAAAAAACCATTGAAACTGAAGAGCTACAGCTTAAAGTAAATGATACCTACAATGAAGTAATTGAACTTGCTAAGAAAAATGACACACAATTTTATACTCGTTTTCAGGAAATTTATCCCTTCTTTCAGGATAAGCTTTTGGAATACAGCCCGGGCCTAAGAACTTCCGAACTTATCCTTTGCGCATATACTTTTTTAGGATTCAGTATCAAAGATATTGCCGAATATACCTCTAAATCTATAAACACAGTAAGAAACAGAAAGCAAAATCTTAGAAAAAAATTTATAATTCCCACCGAGCAGGACATGGGCATTTGGCTGCGCGATTTAACGAATAAAAAATAATTAAATTAATTTATTTTAAAAATTACAATTGTATAGTAAAATTAAATAATTGTATTCCAGACTATTAAATAAAAATAGTACATCAATGGTATGTTATTTTTTTTGCAATATAATTAAAAATCCTTCAATTTGTACTCGCAAAAAGTAAAAATGATGAAAATCAATAATAGGTAAAAGGCGATAACATTATTTTTATACTATCGCCTTCTATTATTGAACAACTTTCAGTCAATTTATAATGTTTGAATAAATTATAAAACCATATATACATTCATAAAAATAAATTGCATATTAGCTGTAAAAATTCAAAATTTTATTAAACACTTACCAAAAGACCCATCCGAAATTTGAAAGAAATAAATGATAAAAAAATTCTTTATATCCCACAAAAAAGAATTTTATAAAAACAAAAGATTATTTCATTAAAATTTAAGTACTAATTATCAAATACTTAAATAAAAATAGTATCTAAATGGTATATGCTTTTTTTTGATCTTGCATGAATTTTCTTTCTCTTTGTATAATAAATTTTATCCAAAGTAGATATCTCACAAACTATTAAACACAAATGATGAAAAAAAATTATATCGGTAATTACGCCCCAATTCCGATAGAAATATTTGAAATAATTAAAACTAAAAGATATTTCAGATCTAAATATTACTAAGAACACAAATGATGACTTTAATTTGATAAAAGTTAGTTTTATCAAATTAAAATAAAACACAAATGAAAAAGGACAATAGTATTTTATATTGTCCTTTTTTTCATTTTCATAGTCAAATAATATTCTTTTATATATTTTCAATACTGATGAAGCAATTTTATTGACTTTAGATTTAATGTTAGCAAAGAATAAAAAGTATGGCATTTCTTTGCCTAAACCAAAACGGATGGCATTGCCAGAACAACCTATTTCACTATTTCTTCATTAATAGAAAGAAATGAATTTTTAGTTTACGACACTTATATTTTAGCACAAGACAAAAAAAATATATTGTTGTACTCTAACTTCTGAGCTACTTTTCTCATTAGATTTTTGTCTTTTCATGTTGTGGAATAAAGAAGATTTTAATCCACAACCATTTATAATAAGCAAAATAATAATGCTATTAATTATTCTCAAAGCCAAGCATTAGCATGAGGAGTATGAATGGATATCGGGAAACAGCTTCTAAAAAATAAGCAATTAAATAACGGTAACGAATAATAGTAAATAAAATTTTGAATCAAAAGTTCCTATATTTGTGTTTTTGAAAATAATATTATGAGTATTCATATAAGTGCTGATAAAGGCGAAATTGCTAAGGTCGTATTACAGCCGGGAGATCCGCTCCGGGCACAATTCATTGCTGAAAAATATATGGAAAATGTCGAGCTAGTAAGTAAAACAAGAGGCATTTTTTACTATACGGGGTTTTATAAAGGAAAGGAAATCACTGTCGGAGCAAGTGGGATGGGGTTTCCGAGTATTGGGATTTATTCTTATGAACTGTTTACGGAATACGAAGTGGATACAATTATCAGAATAGGAACTTGTGGTGCTTATAATACTGATCTCCATCTATTTGACATTTTGAATGTAGAAAATGCGGCAAGTGAAAGCACATATGCCAAATATGCTTGGGAAATTGAGGATGAAATAATCTGCCACCAGGGGGATATTTTTAACACAATTAATAAAACCGCTGAAAAATTTTCACTTAAAACAAAGAATATCAATGTTCACAGCAGCGACATTTTCTATAGAAAAAATCCAGGCATTCCTGCTATTGCGACGAAATACAACTGCCCTGCCGTAGAAATGGAAGCTTTCGGATTATTTGCGAATGCCCAACATTTGGGGAAAAATGCTGCAACAATTCTTACCGTGACAGATATAATCCCTACTAACGAGAAAATTTCTGCAGATCAAAGAGAAAAGGCGTTGAACCCCATGATAGAGCTAGCTTTGGAGGCTGCTATTGAAAGTTTATAAATATCTTTGTCAGTTTAAAAATACTATTTACCTTTGCTAAGAAACACAAATACTTTGATGAAAAATAACCGAACATTATCGGCTAACACTGTTTACTGTATCTATATATTTTTTGGAATCCTGCTTCTGAATAGTGTTGTTTTATTTTTATATCAATTTATCAGACGTATGGATTGCGATGCTGTAAAACTTTTTGTTCATGAAGATAAAAATGTTATAAATCGAGCTGTACAGTTTCACAATAATACAAAAGAAATAAAAAACCAGAAATGGGATTTTGAAAGTAATACAGCTGTTGATAAAAAACAAATTACACTTCATCAGTATAAAAGGCATATATGCTTCAATACATTACGATATCATCAAAACCAAAAAGGCTTCTGTCATTGCAGAAAAAATTACATTCACTATAAAGTTTAGAAAACAATGCTTTAGCTGAATGATTATACACATACTCAATTTATTCTCATATATAAATTGATTATTTTTTATTATTAGGCTTTCCTTTAGGAAGGCCTTTTTAATGAAAAAAACCTGATTAGCGAAACAGACTTTCGGAACGGTACATCAGTTGCTTTTTATCATTCTTGACCAGTCGGCCTGGCTTTCATAGGCGACTTTGTACACCCTGAGGTCTGCCTGGCTTTCATATTCAGTTACAAAAACCTTTATATCTGCCTGACTGGCCTGCTAAACAGAAAAAACTTTCTGGGCATTCAGCTGTATTCCGAAAAAGATTAAAATAATAAAGATACCTTTCATTGTGTTTTGTATTTGAACATACATAAAACTACGAATTATCATCAAAAAAGCGCTCACATTTCTGTAAGCGCCCAACTCAATTTTCTTCATTATACACCGACTTTAAAAATCACATTCACATTTAATCTTATCTTTTTGTAGTCTTAAAAAAACCGAAGACCGAAAATAATTATTAAAACTCAAATTCACCGATCAGGATTCCGTCATTATTGTCTGATTTTTCCTTTTGATTTTGGAATACCATTACTTTTCTTTCCTGTCTGCCGGTTGCATAATTAATATAAACTTCGGCCATAATTGCGGTAGGACCTGCAATTCCCACCTGTCTTTCCCCAAAAAAATTGGTCTGGATCTGATATTTACCTTTTATTGCTTTCTTGAGTAAAAATTGTTCCGGACCGAAGCCGCCGGTGAAATCATCACTCATTCTTCCCCCGATTTCCGTTTCCTTATGGGAGTACATACAACGCTCTTTGTTCGGGTCTGTTACCCAAAGATCGATATCGGTATCATCTTTGTTCCAATTGATAACCACTCTTATGTTAACGGGAATATCAGCAATGATTTTCGGATTGATATTTTTAAGGCTTAATTTACTGTTGTAATTACTTATCAACTGATTGATCTCCATAATAATAATCTCTTCAATGCCATTATCGCGGTCTGCCAGCTCTTTAGTATAAGACTGCGTCAAAACTTTATACAAATTATCCAAAGCAGCCTGATACTGCTGATTATCTTCCAGCGCGAGTGCATAATCCCTATAACTCTGAGGGTCAAAAGGCCTCCATTCCAATACTTTCTCAGTTGCGAAAAGCTCTTTATTATAATCTTCAGCCTGCTTTAATCTGTACGCCAATAGCTTATATAATTCTTCGTCCTCAATTTCCAGATCAGCGATAGAACTCAAGACTTTTAAGCCCATTTTTTTATCATTATTTTTAAAGAGCAATTGAGACACATCGAAATAATACTGTGGTAGATTTTCGTAGTCTTTTCTTGCTTTAAGGTATATCCGATAGATACTTTCCGGATTTTTTGCTTCGTTAAACAGCTTCATATATTCTGCCTTAGACTCTATATTCATCACAGTAATTCTTCCCGGATTAATATGATCAGAAGCTCTTTCCCGTTCGGCACCTGCTTTTATATCAAAGCCTCTCGCTTCTCCCCTGATCGACTGCGATGTAGCTGTAGATGCCACCCTTTTTGCCATCGCTCTGGTTACTATAACTTCCTGTATATCTGCTTCCCTGGCCGATGAAACGTCCGCAACCGCTCTGGAGGGAGCCGGAGCTCCTGTCATTACAACCTCTTCAAGCCTGCTGCTTACCATAGAATCTACATTCCTTCGATCTTTTTTGTCTGGTTTTGGGTATTTTTTAAGTTGTTCAAAGTCTTTATTCCACCATTCTTTAAGGTTTTTTGTCATTTTTTCGGCATCATCCATCAGATTCTGTATTCTTTCATCTTTTGCCGCGCGTCTGTTTTTCACGATCTGATCAAATTGAGCTTTTAATTCTGAAGGTGGTGTGATGTCATACCGCACATAGTCTTCTACATTTTCCAGAACCATCAGACTCATATTATTGCTCACCAGACCAAACTGCCTGCATATGTTTTTAATTTCATCATTGTTCTGCTTTTCAAAAATCTCAAGCTCGTTGAGTTTTCTCTGAGCCCAGAATTGCGAAATATCCCAATCTTTTACCATTTGCTCATCAGCATTCAAAGTAATCGTTTTGATTTCTGTCACTTCATTTCCGTACCCAAATTTTACATTTACTTCTGTTTTTTTCCCATTTAAAATTCCTGTCAGGGCAAAATCCCGGGAAATGGTTTGCGGTAAAGAAGGATAAATTTCAGATACTGCATCATTTTTTTCAATTCCAAAATATTTTAAAGACTGGTACAAGAGTTTTTTAACTTCTTTTTTAGGATCATTTTCATTTAAATTTAAAAATTCTCCGCCCGTTTTGCTGCTAATAAATTTTAACTGGTTAAAGTTGACATTATTTGAGGAAGAAATAGTATATGTCGGTTTGTTCCATTCCAGCTTCAGATTCCCGAAGGATGACAGTCCGTCCGTAAAAAACAGAACCTCATCTTCTCTGATAACCTTCAGAAGCTCAAAATCTGTTCCTCCGTCGTAGGTTACCTGGGATAAATATGATTTTAATTCATTCCAGTTTCCCTCTTTTATTGTAAAGCTTTTTCCCTCATCGAAGGTATTGCTGATAAAGTAGGTTTTAACGGTAAGATTTTTATTGATTTTAAAATATTCTTCAAACAGAGCCCATTCTTTGGCATGGTCACGCTTCTTACCACTCAAAGAATTGTCCCAGACAACAGCCAGCCTGTTCGGAAGCTTTTTTGCCCTCTCTTTCGGGTCCGCACTTATATCTGCAAAAAAGTAAGATGAATAACCAACCGCTTTCTGCATTAAAACCTTCTGGCTTTCAATAGCTTGTGGAAAATTAATTTTTAAATTATTTCCGGGTTTATATTTCGTTTTGTGAGTTTCTGCAATCCAGACGTTTCTATTTTTCACAAAATCAAAGCTTCCATCTGGCCTTTCTTCTAATTGGGGAGCAACTGCATTTTGGAACACTATTGTTTTCAGATTAAATTCAGGAATTTCTGACGAATAATTCAACGGAAGAAAATATTGATAGTTGTTCCCCGATCTTTTTAATTCGTAATGATAAGTGATCTGCACTGTTCTTTCACCGCCACGGGCATTGATGGGATAAATGGTCGTACGGAAGCTGTTTCCCTCTACTTTTTCAAGAATTCCCGGATCTACATTTCTTTTTTTGATCGATTCATAAACCTCTTTGGCCTTTTCTTTCTCCACAGGAACGGCATTTCTGAGCTTTCCATTAATATCAATGGCATATCCGCTTGCGTTAACCCCTTCCGGAAGGGGAAAAGTTACTCTTCCCTGTCTCAGCCGGGATGAATTATTTTTAAAAACCATCGTTACCGTATTGGTGGAAATTCTTCCTGTAATTTTGGTTTCTATATTGAGCTTCTGAAGAACCACATCATTATTTTTCTGAAAACCTCCTTTTCCGTCCGGAATTTCAATGGTCGGGATCTGCGCTAGAAATAGAACAGGGAAGAATAGCAGTAATTTTATATATAAACTTCTCATAGGTACATCTTTTTTGTTTTAACAGCTGTTTATATATAAAGATGCAGTTAAGTCTAAAAGAGTTGGAAGTTTATTGAAAAAATTTACAACTCATTAATTTTCAATGATTAATATTAAACAAAAAGCGCCTACATTATTGCAAGCGCTTTATAATAATCAATTATACTATGTTTAAAATTAGCTTCCGGGAATAAAATGTTTTTGTAAATAAAAACTATTCATCATTATATTTTTCCGGATATCTTCTATAAGTTTTTCTAAGGCATTTTGTGAAAGATCTGTAACATCGTATATCAAAATCCGCCCAGATCTGCTTTCTTTTAGCAACAGTTCTTTCTTTTCTGAGCTACATTTTATTTCAAAATCTATCACTGTACATTTTGGCAGCTTTAACGGTATTTCTAACTTAGATGTGGGAAATACTTTATTTGTAAAAATAAATTTCCCATTCTGGGTGTGACAATTAAATATTTTCATAGGGAACAATAAATATTTTAATTAAGGTATTGCTTTTGTGTTTAGTATCATAAAGTTAATAAAAAAATATTTTTTGGAAAATAAAAATTTTATTTTTTTTAACATTTTTTAATTAATAAGTAAAAATAATTAAGAATTTAACTCATTTGTGTTAAAATAATTGGTTCGCATCTGTAATACCGATTGTATTTTGATGCTGAGACAAATAACGCCTTTAATTCCGAAATTAAATAAAAATTATTAGTTTACACTAATGCCTGCCTTTAAAATCGAGCTATACTTGCCCCATTACAAAACAAATGCACCTATATTTGGTAAGTGCTTAGATTGTTGAACTTTTTTAATTTGAAAATTTATTATGGCAGTAAAGAGAATTTGTAAATTATGCTTAAACAAAAAGGATGATCCAAAATTATTTTTTAATAGTGTAGATTTTCCAGCACTCAGAGCTTAATAATCCTATAATTTTTCCTTTTTTTATCTTCTCGTTGCTTTCTTTTCACTATTTTTTAGTTGTTTGTCTCCCCATTCTTTTAGATGATTTATAAAGGGAATTAATTCTGCCCCTATTTCAGTTAATCTATATTCAACTTTTGGAGGAACCTCTTTATAAACTTTTCTTTTGATTAGACTATCATCCTTGGATATACTAATTTAGCTTCCAGTTAGAGTTAAGCATAAAACCTTAATTTTAACGTATGAAACAAGGGCGAAAAATCTATGATCCAGCTTTTAA
>NZ_FTMM01000022.1 GCF_900156075.1 Chryseobacterium sp. RU37D
TACTGATGAGTTCCAGATTATTAGTTTTTTAAATTGCAATCCAAAATTGCTAATTTTCTTGGAACTTTTTTGTCTAAATAAGTTTAAACAACTTCTAAGTTTATTTTTAGGAATTATGATTAATGCTCAAAATCAAAGTTTTGTGTATGAATACAAGTACATTTCAGATTCTACCAAAAAAGATGAATCCAAAGTAGAAATGATGTTTCTCGATGTTTCAAAAAAAGGCTCCAAGTTTTACAGCAGGGATATGTTTGTTTCGGATTCATTAGTTCAGATTCAGAATAAAATGGGGAATAGGGATTTTTCAAAAATCAAATTCGGAACAATTTCTTTTGTAGTCGAAAAGTCGTACCCTGATTATAAAACTTTATTCTTTAACCGGCTTGATATGGATCAATATAAAGTTTCAGACGAGAGAAAAATAAGCTGGAATATTCTACCAGAAAAAGAGAAGATTGGTGAATTTAATACACAAAAAGCAAAAGCAGATTTTATTGGAAGACAATGGACAGCTTGGTTTGTTACAGATATTCCTATTCAGGATGGGCCATATAAATTTTACGGCTTACCAGGTTTAATTATAAAAATTGAAGATAAAACAAAATCACATTCTTTTATCTTAAAAGAGATCAGGAATTTGAGAGCAAATGAAGAGTGGATAAGTGAAGAGAACAAACAAAGATTCGGAAACATGATTCAGCTAAATGAAAGAAAATATAAAAAAGCATTCATCGAAAACAGGAATAATCCAACAAAAGGTATACGTCAAATGATGGCTGGCGGAACGAAAATAATGATGACCGATGAAAATGGAAAGCAATTAGATATAGAACAACATCTTAGAAATCAGGAACGAAATGTGAATGAAGAAAATGCAAAAAACAATAATCTCCTGGAGCTTGATCTTTTAAAATAAATTTCGGCGCGGAAGCAAAGCTTCCGCGCCGAAATTTTATCTATATTATAAATTCCTAAGCAAGCTTCTGAGAATCGGCAATAAACTGAGCCAGTCCGGTATCCGTTAAAGGATGCTTTAATAAGCTCAAAATTGGAGGAAGCGGTGAAGTGATTACATCAGCACCAATTTTCGCACAGTCGATAATGTGCATAGAGTGACGGATAGAAGCCGCTAAAATTTCAGTTTCATACATATAATTGTCAAAAATCAATCTGATTTCCTGGATTAAGTTCAATCCGTCTGTTGAAATATCGTCTAATCTTCCCAGGAAAGGAGAAACATAAGTTGCTCCCGCTTTAGCAGCCAAAAGAGCCTGTCCTGCAGAGAAAATCAAAGTACAGTTGGTTTTGATTCCTTTATCGGAAAAATATTTTAAAGCTTTGATTCCGTCTTTAATCATTGGGATTTTTACCACGATATTCGGGTGGATTGCTGCCAGCTCTTCACCTTCTTTAATCATTTCTTCGTACGTAGTAGAAAGTACTTCGGCAGAAATATCACCGTCTACAATTTCGCAGATGGTTTTATAATGATTTTTAATTGCTTCGGCTCCCTGAATTCCTTCTTTAGCCATTAATGAAGGGTTGGTTGTTACTCCGTCAAGGATCCCAAGGTCTTTAGCTTCCTTGATTTGCTCTAGATTAGCAGTGTCAATAAAAAATTTCATTTGTTTTACAGATTTATTTCGTGCAAAGATAGTCATTCCATTTTGAGTGGAAAATTTTGTTTCTAGTTTCTGTTTCCTAGTTCTTGGTTCTTGATTCTTTGCTCTTTATCTTGGGAAGGGTGACAAAATTCAAAGAGTTTTTGACAGGGTGGTTTTATTGTAATAATAATTATTAATTTTAGCCTATTGCATAAAGCCTATAGCCTGTAGCAAAAATCAATGAAAAACTCATTCATAGCCCAACTGAAAATCATCGGAATCAATCCTTTTGTATACATTCCTGAAGAAATTTTAAATGAAATTTTCGAAAGATCGGGGAGAAATAAAAGCCCGATTCCTGTAAAAGGAACGGTAAATGATAAAGAATTCAGGCAGAATTTGATGAAATATATGGGAGAATGGCGGCTGTACATTAATTTAACCATGCTTAAAAACTCTCCAAAAAGGATTGGTGAAATCATCGAGGTTTTTGTGGAGTATGATGATTCAGACAGAATCATTTCTATTCATCCAAAATTGGAAAAAATGATAAAGGAAAGCCCGATGGCATCAGAAAATTTTGAAAAATTGAGTCGTTCCAGAAGGTTGGAATTAATCCGGTATATCAATAATTTAAAAACCGAAGAAAGCATCAACAGGAATATTAAAAAAATCCTCAGTCATCTAAAAGGAGAAACCGATTTTTTCGGTAAAACAATCAAGTAAATTTATTTATATTTAAACTCAAAGGCTCAATTTTAAAACTTGTTTTTAAGCAACTTCCCACCAGTAAACTGGTAATTAAAGCTTCAATTAAAAAGTTTCTAAATTAAACCATAGTTTGTCATACCGAAAGGAATCTAGACTTATTTACTAGCAGTAGAATGGTAAAATCTTACTTTGAAAATATTAACGAAATTAATGATTTTTTTATCTAAATTTTTGATTCGTTGCTCTTTCCGTTATCTTTGTAGTAAATGATTTAAAGAAATATTTTTTTATGAATATAATACTGGCTTCCACTTCCACACTTTTCGGAGGAGAATATTTAGAATATTTAAAAGAAGAATTAATTCAGCTGTATAAAGACATTGACGAGATCATTTTCATCCCGTTTGCACGTCCCGGAGGAATTTGCCATGACGACTATACGGCAAAAGCCCGCTCGTTTTTTGAAACCATTAATATTAAGGTAAGGGGAGTACATGAATTTGAAGATAAAATCGAAGCCCTAAACAATGCAAAAGGTTATTTCACAGGCGGCGGCAATACTTTTTTACTGGTAAAAACATTACACGAAGAAGGCCTGATGTCTGTATTAAAAAAAAATATAGAAGCCGGAAAGCCATATTTAGGATGCAGTGCTGGAAGTAATATCGGTGGCCAGAATATGAAGACCACGAATGATATGCCGATCGTTTATCCGTCAAGTTTTGATTGTATGGGATTAGTTCCGTTTAATATCAACCCGCATTATCTTGATCCTAATCCTGAACTAAAACATAATGGAGAAACCAGGGAAACAAGGATAAAAGAATTTCTGACTCAAAATAATTTAAAGGTTGTCGGACTTCGGGAAGGAAACTGGATTAGGAAAATAGGTGTAAAAATTACCGTTGAAGGAAGTGAATTCACAAGGATTTTTGAAAAAGGAAAAGAACCTTACGAGATTGAGGTCGGTTCTGAACTGTAATTTTATTTTTAATTATATTTGAATTAAAGAATTTAATTAATATTGAAAATGCTTCGACAGGCTTAGTATGACAACGCTAATGCTAACGGTTTCAATTAACGTCGAAGCATCTCCCATGTAAAGTTTATAAAACAAAACGCAATGAGAAAAACATTCGTAGTTTTTGCATTATCAGCGCAAATTATTTTTGCCCAAAATATTACTCAAAAGCTTGATGCGGCTACCAAAGATCTAATGAATTCTTCGGAAGCTGTTTCCTCAAGCTTATCCTTTTATGTTTCTGATGAGAGTGGAAAAATGATCTATGATTATCAGGGAAGTAAAGGCCTTTCTACGGCTTCAACGCAGAAAATATTTACTGCAGCAGCGGCTTTGGAAACTCTAGGAAAAAATTATACTTATAAAACAACTTCAAGCTATTCAGGAACAATTTCAAACGGAAATTTAGAAGGAAATTTATTCGTGACTTCTACAGGAGATCCAACCTTGGGAAGCTGGAGATATGAAGCTTGCAAGCCTGAAAAATTTAAACAAAAATTAATAGAATCCATAAAAAAGTTCGGAATTAAAAAAATCTCCGGAGACCTCATTATTGATGATTCTTATTTTGACCACCAAACCATTCCCGGAGGATGGCCGTGGAACGATCTGGGAAATTATTACGGAGCCGGAGTCTGGGGGATCAATTGGCGTGAAAATCAATTTGATATCAATATTAACGGATCAGAATTCAAGAGCTTTTCTTATCCGCTGGAAGGGGTAAACTGGCTGAATGACCTTAAAGTAGGCGGAAATTCTGACCAGAGCCTGATCTTCACGGCACCGCATTCTAACGTAGCTTTGATCAACGGAACTTTGCCTTCAAAAACGGTTACCGTTTCAGGTTCTACCCCCAATCCACCTTTACAGCTGGGTGTAGAAATCAGAGAATCGCTGAAAGAGGCCGGAATTGATTTTTCAGGTAAAGTAATAACCAATTCCCAACTCGAAATCGAAGGAAAAAAAGCATTAGAAGTTCCAAAAGAAAATGTAATTCTTACCAATGAATCTCCAACTTTAGATAAAATTATTTATTGGCTTTTAAGGAAAAGCATTAATTTTTACGGGGAAACCATTATTAAAACATTAGGTAAGGAGAAAAGTGGAAATCCTAGTTTTAACAGCGGAGTAGCCTTTCTAAAAGACTTCTGGAAATCAAAAGGAATTAACCAGAATATGATTAATTTTGCCGATGGAAGCGGGCTTTCACCACAAAATTATGCATCCGCAAAAGCAGAAGTCCAGGCTTTACTCTACGCAAAGAAACAGCCTTGGTTTGAATCTTATTTTGACGGCTTCCCGATACATGAAAACGGAATGAAAATGAAAAGTGGAACAATGAAAGATACAAAGTCTTTTGCAGGTTATCACACATCAAAAGAAGGAAAAAAATATGTATTTTCAATCATTATCAATAATTATCAGGGAAGCGGAAGTTCAGAGCTGCAGAAAATCCTGAATGTTTTAAAATAAACTGCTTTGAGAAAATCAATATTTGCAAGGCTTAATAACTGGATTATTTTTTCGTTAATGACAATTGTTGTTCTCACGATTGTTATTGCTTTTACCGTTCTTATTAATTTCCTTCGTAAGGAGGAGATTAAAAGGGTTGATATTTTGGTAAGTGCATTAAGGTTTCAACAGGAAGTAGAAAATCCCAATCTGGAAGTCCAGGCATTGCTTCTTCAGATTTATAGCTCGAATACGACGATTCCGTTGATTATTTTGGATAAGAATGATCAGATTATGGTACATAAAAACATTCCTCAGGATATTGAAAATGATCCCGGCCAGATTGTAGCATTAGCAAAGAAAATGTCGAAAAGCTATACACCCATTGAGATTGAAATTGTAAAAGGAAACAAGCAGCTGGTTTTTTATGATAATTCGCGGTTACTAAATAATTTACGCTATTCTCCATATATTCTGGGATTTTTTATTTTGTGTTATTTCCTGTTTTCATTTTGGTTTTTGAGAACAATAAAAAAGACGGATGAAGGTTATCTCTGGGCCGGACTGGCAAAGGAAACGGCACATCAGATTGGGACTCCTTTATCTTCGATGATCGGATGGCTGGAGATTATGAAGCTCGATACTCCTGATTCTGAAGGTGTTCATGAGATAGAAAAAGATATAGAAAGATTAAAGACCATTTCCGAAAGATTTTCAAAAATCGGTTCTGTACCTGAATTAAATGATATGAATTTCAATGAAACAATCCAGGAGAATTATGATTATTTAAAAACAAGAATTTCAAAAAAGATCAACTTTGGGCTGCATTTTCCCAATTATAATATTTTAGTTCCGCACAACAAAATCCTGATGAGCTGGGTAATTGAAAACCTGGTGAAAAACGCTGTAGATGCAATGAAAGGGGAAGGGGCAATTTCGATTTCTGTTTTTGAAAGAAATAAAAATATTTTGATCGAAGTACAGGATACCGGAAGCGGAATGACAAAGCAACAGGCCAGAAATGCCTTTAAACCCGGGTACTCGACGAAAAAACGAGGCTGGGGATTAGGATTGTCTTTAGCAAAAAGAGTAGTGCAGGAATATCATAACGGTGATATCAGGATTGCTCAGACAGAAGTGGGAAAAGGGACTACTTTTAGAATTATTATTAAAAAAGCTTAAGCTTAAATACCAATAATACAAATTATTTTTATCAATAAACACAATTAAATATTCTTGTGATTAGCAAAAAAATATTAGCGATATTCGTGTCTAAAAATAAAAAGCGAAGAAAAAATTCCCCACTTTTCATTGTTTTACTACTTATTTCTTCCCCGTCAGCCACTGATTTTGTAGTTTCTGTTCTTCCGGAGTAGGGTTGGCTTTAAACTGAAATGATATTTCTTCCGTCATTTTATCTAAAATGGCTTTTCCTTTAAGGTCGATTTTATCTGTTTTGTCGCCATTTTTTCTTAAAACGGTTAATGTCACATCCTGTCCTTCCTTAATGGTTTTAGCATAATCAATAAAATTCTGAATATTCTGAATGTCAATTGTTTTACCGTCTAAAGCAACAATTTTGTCTGTGATTTTAAAGCCTATACTTTTTGAGAAAGATGATAATGCAGATTTTTCATCAAATATAAAAGCATTATCCTTATCATCATAAATTGTCTGCTGAGGATTTTTAATAAACCAGAAAATAGATGGAGCTTCCTGTTTTTTTAATTCTACACCTACAATATTCAGGTATTGTGTGTATGGCGTAGGCTGACTTCCTGCTATGTATTTATTGTAAAAATCTCTCACCTGGGGGTAGCCCGTAATGGCAACCAGCTCATCAATCAATTTGTCATCCTTAAAAGGCTTGTTTTCGCCAAATCTTTGAGACAGTTTTCTGATCATGTCACGGTAACCCATCTCTCCGTTTGATAATTTTCTTAGCTCAATATCAAGACACATTGCAAGAAGAGCGCCTTTTTCGTAGACATTTCTATACTGGTTCTTATATTCATCTTTAAGAACATTTTTACTCATTTCCGTGAAAGGCATAGTATCGTTGAAATTCCTGGAATTGCTGATTTTCTCGTTAATTCTTTCAAGAAACTCATCTTTATTAATTAAGCCTTCCTGGATCTGAAATAAATTGGCAAAATATTCGGTTCCTCCTTCATACATCCATAAATGCTGAGACATTTTCGGATCAGCATAATCGAAATAATGAATTTCTTCAGAATGCGTTTTCAAAGGATTTACCGTATGGAAAAACTCGTGGGAAACTACATCCGTAATAGTTTTGTCGATCGCTTCCTTCGGCATTATTTCAGGTAAAACTACACTTGTGGATTCATGGTGCTCCAGTGCTCCGAAACCTGTGACCTTCGGACCGTCACCCCCGGAAAGGTAAAGCAAGATTGCATATTTTTTATTGGTATTCATATCGCCCAAAAATTTTTTTTGAGCCACTACCATTTTTTCCAGATTATCTTTAAAATCAGAAGCCTTATATTTTCCTGTTGGGGAATAAACTCCCAAAACAAGATCCATCCCGCCTGCATTGAATGTGATATAATCGGGTTTTGTATACATCAGCGGTGAGTCGGTAACTTTTGCATAGTTAGCCAGAGTGAAAGTATCTGTAGATTCAGATTTATCCTGGTCTACCAAAGCTGTTGTGCCATAGAAATCTGTTGGCTTCTGAATCACGAGCTGATAAGGTACATCCTGCATATTGTCTATATATCCTATAAATCCGTGAGTATTGATCAGGTAAACCTTCCCGGCTTCAATATCAGTACCCGATGGGGAAAACACGGCTTCATGCTCTGAAGATTCTCTTTCATCGTCAAAACTGTCATTGACTAAATAGGTGATCTTCGTTAGAGCCAGGGCATTTTTAAGAGAGTAGGTATTGTCATTCATTTTTGTGAATGCAAGCTCTTTTCCTTTATTATCAAAAAATTTAATGCCTTCCACGAATCTTCCGTAATCATCTACAGAATATGTTCCGGGAACCGTTTTGGGAAAATGAAATTTTACATCGCCTGATTTCATTTTAGGAAATTCCATAGTAACTGCCACCTTATCGTTCTTTACATGAACGAGGTCGATTGTTGTTTTGATAGATTGGGCATTCACAAGGAAAGCGGCGGCTATCCCTAAGCTTACTGCAATTTTTCTCATTGATTTAAATTATATGCATAAATAGTTGCATATAAATTGGTTTTGTTACAAATATTCAGCAATTAATTACAAAAAATGATATAATATGTTAAAAACAACAACAAATAAAAGATTTAAATAAACAAAAAAATAATAAAAATTTTTAAAATAAATACTGTTGTTAATTATTTAATAAAGTATCCTGTTTTTTTTACTAATAATAAATAATTTTATAGAAATTTAAAGTTATCAATTTTAAATTAACAAATTTTTTATACACAATATAATTTTAAACGGGTCGTTTTACTACCGTAATTAAAATTTAAAATTATGAAAAACAATTTTTTAAAACTCGTACCTGGAGTGGCAAGGTCTGAACTATCAGAAGCTATGGTAAGGCAAAAGATGAAACGATTAATCTTGGCACAAATTTTGACAACAAAAATTAACGTAAAAATACAACAATGAAAAACAATTTTTTAAAGTCTGCTTCTATTGCAGCAAAATCTGCATTATTTGCAGGAGTATTATTAATGGGAGTAACATCTTGCGACAGATCAGACGATACTCCGGAAGTGAACCATAAAATAACATATAAAGCCGAAGTTACCGGAGGTACTATTACAAACGGAAAATATGCGGCATTTCCGCTAGAAAGAAAAAGTGATGGCACACCTGTATTGTCAGATATTCCTGCTGGTGGTGATAAATGGTCTAATGAACAATCAACCTCTTTGCGACAAGGAACTAAAAATCCTGCTATATTACTGGTAAACGCTACAGGAGCTAATGCCTCTTCTAAATTGAAGATTCAAATTTATGTAGATGGGCAGCTAAAATCTGAGAAGGTAGCTACCGGGCAGAATTTGAGCGCAGATACTCAAATAGAATTTGTATACTAAAATTAAAATAAGGAAATAGGCCTCTTTCTTTCATAGAGGCTTTTTATAAACCTGACAGTTTTTAAATTGTCAGGTTTTTATATTCATTTTTGTTTAACATAAAAGATGAATGTGAATTTTTTTTCCATATTAAAAATATTTTTTTTCATATTAATTTATTTTATCGTAAAAATAATTATCGAAATTTTCTTAATTAAATAATAATTATCTAGATTTATATAATTTTATAATAAATTAAGATATTTTGTCTAAATCATAAACTTTCATTAAAATGTGATATAAATGTCCAATGTTTTGTTTCTTTGTGGTAAAATATAAATTATGAGACAAAAATTATTAAGCTCAAGTCTTTTTAGAGGAGCACTGACTGCCGTTGTAGCGGGTGCATTATTCACAACAGCTGTATCGTGTTCAAATGATGACTATCAAGTAACTCCGTCAGCTACCCACAAAATTACCTACAAAGCTGAAATCTTTATGGGAGGTACCATTACAAGCGGAACATACTATGATATTGTAGAAATGTCTGACAAAGCTGTAGTTGCTAATGTTCCAGTATTTTCTACTCAGTATTATACTAATGCCAGTATGGGAACAACAAATACGGCATCATTAAATATAAAAGCTACCGGAACAAATCCTGCATCGATCATCAAAGTACAAATTTATGTAGATGATAAGCTGATGAGTGAAAAAACGGCTATGGGGCAGAATCTTGATGCTTCTACAACGTATAAATTAACTTATTAATAAAAAAGATTATTAAAAAAAGAAAAGACCGTCTCTTCCAAGAAACGGTCTTTTTATTTTATTGAATTTTATTATAATTGATGTAATAAGCTTCATTAAATTTTACAGGGCTGCCCTTTTTCAGCTTGATGGTCTGCCATTGTTCTGTCGGGTTAATAGTTTGCTCACCGTCGATTCTGATAGGCAGCTTCAGATTTTTAATAGTATTGGTATATCGGAACTTCAGATCTTCTCCTTTCTGAGAATATTCTAATATCGGGATTTTTGTCGTTCTTAAATACTGATTAAAAACACTTGAAAAATCAATCCCTGATTTTTTTGAAATGTAATCTTCAATTTGTTTCGTATTTACCGTCTGATGATAAAAATCTTTGTTCAGACCTCTTAAAATTTGCCTGAATTTTTCGTCATTATTGATAACCTGACGAATGGTGTGGATCATGCTTGCGCCTTTTGGATACATATCTCCACTGCCTTCATTTCTCACTCCATATTTTCCGATAATCGGTATATCATTGTTTATGTCTCCTCTAATTCCGACAGCATAGAGATCAGCAGATTTTTTGTCCATATATTTTTCGGTAAATAAAACCTCAGAATAGTTGGTAAAACTCTCATGAATCCACATATCCGCCTGATCTTTTGCCGTAATATTATTGGCAAACCATTCATGCCCACTTTCGTGGATAATAATAAAATCCCAATTCAACCCAACGCCTGTTCCTGAAAGATCCCTACCAAGGTATCCGTTCAAATATTTATTTCCATAAGCCACATTGCTTTGGTGTTCCATTCCTAAGTACGGCGAATCTACCAATTTATAAGAATCTTCGTAAAAAGGATACGGCCCGAACCAGTATTCAAATGCGGAAAGCATTGGTTTTACCTGCTGAAACTGTTTTTTAGCTTTATCTAAATTATAATCCAGCACCCAATAATCAAGATCCAGCTTTCCTTTTTCTCCGTTATAGGTATCTTTAAAATTCACGTATTTTCCTATGTTCGGGATAATAGAGTAGGCGTTGATTGGGTTTTTGACTTCCCAGGTATATGTAGTTTTGTCGCCGTTCGTTTTCTTCTCGGTCAGCCTGCCGTTTCCTACACCTACAAGGTCTTTTGGAGTGATAATTCTCATAATAACACCATTATCCGGTTCATCACTCCAGATATCTTTTGTAGGAAGCCAGATCGAAGCACCGATTCCTTCATCTGCCACACTCATCCACGGGTTTCCTTTTTCATCTTCGGTAAAAACCCATCCTCCGTCCCACGGTGCATTTTTTGCAATGGTTGGGTTTCCGGAATAGGTTACATTAATGGTGTATTTTTCTCCTTTTTTAAAATTTTTATTGGTTTTGATCCAAATAAAATCGCCTTCCTGGTTATATTCTGAAACCGGAAAACTGGCTTCTACTTTATCAGCCTTCATTGGCTGCTGGAGGTCAATTTGGAAAGTAGGGCTGGTAACGTCTCTGATGATCTCAAAGCTAATGATATTGTTTCCTTTTATACTTTTTTGTACAAAGTCGGGTTCTACGGAAAGGTTATATTTCCTGACATCCCAGAAATCTCGGAATGATGTGTTGGAACCCTTTAAGGTGTCCTGTTTTGTAAAGGTCTTATTCTTTTCAAAAAACTGCCCGAAAACCAATCCCGATGCAAACAGAAGTGTATAGGAAAACTTTTTCATTTGAATTTAACTTAATATTTCAAAAATAAAGAATTAATTGATTGTAAAATTTAGAAATATAAATTATTACCGTCTTTTAAATTAGACGAAAAGAATAATTTTTTGTTACAGGTAAACAAACCTTCAAGGCTTCGAAAACCTTGAAGGTTTAAAAAATCCCGCAGAAAAATCTACGGGAAAAATATTTTAAATTTAAAAATTTACTTTTGAACTACTGGTAGATTTCCTGCTGCTTTCTGTACCTTTTTATAGGTATATGAACACATTAAAATACTGAATTCATACAATAAAACCAATGGAAAAGCAGCCATTAGCATACTCAGGACGTCTGCAGGAGTGATAATTGCAGCTACTACCATAATCAATACAATAGCATGCCGACGATAAGTTTTCATAAACATCGGGGTCAGAATCCCAATTGTGGTAAGGAAATAGATAAGTATCGGAAAAAGGAAGATGACTCCCATACCCAAAACGACCTGCAGAAACAAAGTAGTATAATCACTCAGATCGTAAAGAGGAATAATAATATCTGAAATTTTAAAAATAACCCCAAAATTAACAGCAAAAGGAAGGATTAAAAAATATCCGCATAAAACTCCGGTCATAAATAAAATCCAAACAGAATTGATAATAAAAATTGAATTTTTTCTTTCATTGGGATGCAGGGCAGGACTGATAAACCTCCACAGTTCCCAAACAATATATGGAAATGCAGCGACAATTCCGCCAAAAATAGAAACTGCCATCATCACATTAAACTGTTGGTAAAGCTTGCTGGCACGCACCGGGAAATCTTTCGGAAGATGGATGCTCTCTTCTCCTAAAATCAATTTAGAAAAATGATTGACCACTTTAAAGGTTGCAAAATCATTTCTGGTAGGCCCGAAAAAAATGTGGTCCATGATCCAGTTAATATTAAAGCCGATAGCAATTGCAGCAATAATAATAGCAATAATGGATCGGATGAGGTGACCTCTTAATTCTCCAATATGTCCCCAGAAAGACATGTCTTTAGCATCACTCACAGAATTATATTTTTTAAGGCTTCAAATTTATGAAATATTTTATTAGAAGTTAGAAATTAAAGGTTAGCTTGGAATATTTATTACAGCTAAATTGTATACTTACTAACTCTAACTTCTAACCTTTAATCTAGTTTCTAATTAATCCCCTCATCCAGCAGCTTATGGAGATCAATAATCCCGAAATACTTTCCGTTTTCCGTTACAACAAGCTGTCCGATATTGTTTTCTTTTAAAATCTTCATGGCTTCTTTTGCCAGAGTAGTTCTTTCAATCGTTTTTGGATAGGCAGACATGATGTCTTTTGCTAAAACTTTAGAAATATCATCCCCTTTCAGAAGCATTCTTCGAAGGTCTCCGTCGGTAATAACGCCTATAATTTCATTTTCATTGGTCACTACGGTGATCCCGTGCCTGGAACCGCTGATCGAAATAATGACATCTTTCACCGTATCATTTTCCGTTACTTGGGGCTTTTGTGAAGATAAAAAATCATCCACTTTTGAAATGAGGTTTTTTCCCAGACTTCCTCCCGGATGGAATTTTGCAAAATCATTTGCTTTAAAGTTATTCATTTCCATTAAAGAAATTGCTAAAGCATCTCCCAGAGCCATTTGAAGGGTTGTTGAGCTTGTCGGGGCCAGTTTGTTCGGGCAGGCTTCCATATCAACGTGAGTGTCTAATATAATTTCAGAAAATTCTGCCAACTTGCTTGATTTATTTCCTGTCATTCCTATTAATGAAGAAGAATAATCTTTCAGATAAGGAACAAGATTTACAATTTCCGGAGAATTTCCGGAATTTGAAATACACAATACTACATCCTGTTTCTGGATCACTCCCAAATCTCCGTGGATGGCTTCCGAGGCATGAAGAAATTGGGAAGGCGTTCCCGTAGAATTGAGTGTTGCAACAATCTTATTTCCGACGTGGGCAGATTTTCCGATACCTACTACAATGAGCTTTCCTTTTGCGGAATGTATGATTTCTACTGCTTTTGCAAATTGATCATCAAGTCTGTTTTTAAGTTTTTCAAGTTCCGAAATCTCTATTTCTAGAGTAGTTTTCGCAATTGAAATAATGTTGGCTCTTTCCATTTTACTTTTATTGGCTATACAAAAAAAATCTTAAAAAATGTTATATTTTAAAAAGAATAATTAATATAAGTTTTATTTTTATAAACTAAATCACTTTTATTTTAAGTGAAAAATTCATAACTTTGGGTTAGATGCAAATTTAGCAATAGAAAATTAGATGAGCGCAAAAAATGCCAATTTATCAGGCGAACTGAAAAAATATTTCGGGTTTTCTACTTTTAAAGGCCAGCAGGAACAGATCATAGAAAACCTGTTAGATGGTAAGGATATATTTGTCCTGATGCCGACAGGTGGGGGGAAATCTCTCTGTTATCAGCTTCCGGCACTTATTTCCGAAGGTACGGCAATAGTGGTTTCGCCCTTAATAGCGTTAATGAAGAATCAAGTGGATGCAGTAAACGGTCTTTCACCTGATGATGGAGTAGCACACGTTTTAAATTCATCATTAAATAAAACACAGACTAAGCAGGTTTTCGATGACATCAAAAACGGTAAGACAAAGCTCCTTTACGTGGCTCCAGAATCATTAATTAAAGAAGACTATCTTGACTTTCTGAAGGAAGTGAAAATTTCTTTTTTTGCTATTGACGAAGCGCACTGTATTTCAGAATGGGGCCATGATTTTAGGCCGGAATACAGGAATTTAAAATTGATTATTGATAAAATTGCTGATGTTCCGGTAATTGCTTTAACTGCTACTGCAACGCCTAAAGTGCAAGATGATATCCAAAAAACCTTAGGAATGGTAAATGCTTTGATATTTAAAGAAAGCTTCAACAGGCCGAACCTGTATTATGAAGTAAGGCCAAAGATCAATGTCGATAAAGAAATTGTTAAATTTATTAATCAAAATAAAGGAAAATCGGGAATTGTTTATTGTCTAAGCCGAAGAAAAGTTGAAGAGTTTGCCCAGCTTTTACAGGTGAACGGAATTAATGCTCTTCCTTATCATGCAGGTTTAGATCAAAAAATGAGGGTGGCCAATCAGGATAAATTTTTGATGGAGGAAGTAGACGTAATCGTAGCAACCATCGCTTTTGGAATGGGAATCGATAAACCTGATGTACGTTTTGTGATTCATTACGATTTTCCAAAATCCCTGGAAAGCTATTACCAGGAAACAGGCCGCGCAGGCCGGGATGGGGGAGAAGGTCATTGTCTGGCATTTTACGATCCTAAGGATATTGAAAAACTGGAAAAATTCCTGGCACAAAAACCCGTTTCAGAAAGGGAAATCGGATTGCAGCTTTTGAATGAAGTCGTTGGCTATGCCGAAACTTCAATGAGCAGAAGACAGTATATTTTACATTATTTTGGGGAAAATTTTGATCCAGTAAATGGAGAGGGTGCCAAAATGTGTGATAATTCTTCAAACCCACCTAAATTAAAGGATGCCACGGATGATCTGAAAAAAGTTCTTGAACTGATTCGGGATACGGGAGAAAAATTTAAGGCTAAAGATTTGATTTCTGTGATTGCAGGAAAAGAAACTGCGGTATCGAAATCTTACAAGCTGGAACAAAGCTCTTATTTCGGCTTCGGAAAAGAGGAAAAAGATAACCACTGGAAAACTATTTTAAGACAGGCAACGGTTCAGAATTTTTTACAAAAAGATATTGAAATGTATGGTGTTTTAAAAATTGTTCAAAAAGGGAGGCTGGTTTTAAATGGTAAACTGGAACATTCTTTCCTGATTGCGGAAGACAAAGAGTTTGATCTCACTCAGGCTAAAGCAGAAAGTGATCAGACCCAGCAGCAGTCTGGAAGTGGATTAGACAGGAATTTATTTGCATTATTAAAGGATTTACGTAAAAAAGTTGCAAAAAATCACGGAATTCCGCCTTACACGGTTTTCATGGATCCGAGTTTGGAAGATATGACGGTTCAATATCCGATTACAATTGAGGAAATTACAAAGATTTACGGAGTTGGTGAAGGAAAAGCAAAAAAATACGGTAAAGAATTTGCCGATTTTATCAGCAAATATGTAGAAGATAACAATATCGAACGTACTCAGGATATGGTACTGAAGCAGGTTGCGAATAAATCCAGCCATAAAGTTTTCATCATTCAGAGTACCGATAAAAAAATTGATCTTGAGGATATTGCAAGGGCCAAAAATCTTTCAATGGATGAATTATTGAAAGAAATGGAAAGTATTGTATATCAGGGAACTAAAATAAATATTGATTATTATATTGAAGACAATTTTGATGAAGATATTGTGGACGGTTTCATGGAATTCATGACTGAATCTGAAAGTGACAGCATGAAAGTTTTACTGGATGAGTTCGGAGATGAATTGTCTGATGAAGAAGTAAGAATGTTGAGAATAAAATTCATTAGTGATGTAGCGAACTAAAATTATTTTAAATAGTAATGATATAATTTTGAAAGAAATTCTTCCTTGGAAAGAGTTTCTTTTTATTTGAAAGAAATAATGATTTGATGAAATTTGACATATAGTTTGTCATTCCGATTTTTATGACAAGCTTGATGATAGAAAAATTTAAATTGTATTTAGTTTTTTAGTTAAAAATGATTAATTACAAGTTGGGATCAGAAGTTACCAAAACTTTTTATTAATTTTACATTGATGAAAAAGATTTCCGTAATTTTTATTCTGCCGGATTTGGAAACCGGAGGCGCAGAAAGAATTGTAACCACTATTGCAAATCACCTCTCCCGAGATCGATTTGAAGCCAAAATTTTGCTCTTACGCAAGCAGGGAGGTTATCTCAATTTCGTAAAAAAAGATGTGGAAATTATTGATGTAAATACCGAAAGGATCAGGCATTCCTTAAAACCGATTCTACGAGAAATTTATCGAAGAAAACCAGATATTGTTTTTTCAGGATTTGGAGAAGTAAATGCATATTTATCATTGTTTATCAAGCTTTTTTCGAAGACGAAATTTATAGCAAGGGAAACCAATGTCGTTTCGGAGCACGTCACCCGAAAAGAGATAAAATTTTTCTATAATTTTTACAATAATTACGATAAGATTATTGCTCAAAGTGATGATATGATGAAAGATTTAATGAAGAATTTTAGAATTAAATCAAGTAAAATTGTCAAAATAAATAATCCCGTAGATTTTGATTTTATTGATGAAAAGCTGGCTGCTTCGTCTAAACCTGAATGCTTTAAATATAATTATAAACATGTTGTAGCTATCGGGAACTTATCCGCCAGAAAGGGCTTTGATAATTTGCTAAAAGTTTTTTCCAGACTTAAAAATGAGAATATTATGCTTCATATTTTAGGAGATGGTAAAGACCGGGAAATGCTGCATCAGATGAAGGATTTTCTGGATCTTAAAAATGTAATTTTCCATGGAAAACAGGAGAATCCTTACCAGTTTTTGAAGTATGCAGATTTGTTTATCCTTTCCTCCAGATACGAAGGTTTTCCAAATGTTTTACTGGAAGCCGGAGCCTGCGGAACTTATGCCCTGGCCAATAATTGTCCGGGTGGGATTAACGAGATCATCCAGAATGACATCAACGGGGAAATAGCAGACATCGACAACCACGAAGATTTTTCACAAAAGATCATGAGAATACTTCATGGAAATTATGATAAGGAAGCCATCAAAAGTTCTATAAAATCAAGATTTTCTAAGCATATTATTTTAAATAAATACGAAAAGGTTTTATTAGATCTAATGAAATAATTATTCAGGTTTAAATTTTTCTTATACTAAAAAATCGTCAATGAAGAAAATTCCTAGAATAGGATGTGTGTGTGAAAAACCAGATTTATCAGCCGATACCGATTTCAGAAGCTCAGAATTAGGAATACATCATACGAACGGAAGATATGCGAAAGTAAGTATTTTACAGTGTAAACTATGCCAGAGGATATGGATCAATTATCTTGTTGAATATGAGCATTATTCACGCTCCGGAAGATGGTACAGAGGAATAGTTTCCAAAAAAGAACGCCCGGAAATTACTCCCAAAAATGCAATAGAATTCTTAGAAAATCTTGAATGGTATCTGTATGGAGGTTCTTATTTTAACAGTACAGGTATATTCGGGCAGGGAAAATTGAATGTGGATTCGTATATGTTATAGAGACTTCGACAGACTCAGCATGACATCTCTAATACTAACTGCTTAATTCAGCGGCTTAATTGCAGAGGTGTCATGCTGAGCCTGTCGAAGCATGTCAAACTTAGTTTTAATTTAAAATATATAATTTTAAATCATCTCAAAAAAATTGCCAAATCTCACTTTCTCACATGGTAATTAATCGTTAAATTTGTAAGAATTAAAGAGATAATAATAAACAAATTCATAAAATAATATGAGTCAATTCGATGTTACCGTAATCGGTTCTGGTCCTGGTGGTTATGTTGCAGCAATCCGTGCTGCACAATTAGGTTTCACAGTAGCAATTATTGAAAAATATCCAACTTTAGGAGGTACTTGTCTTAACGTAGGATGTATTCCGTCAAAAGCGCTTTTGGATAGTTCTGAGCATTTTGAAAATGCAAAACACAATTTTGCAGATCACGGAATCATTATCAATGAACCTCGAGCTGATATCACAAGAATGATTGAACGTAAAAATGAGGTAATCAAACAAAATACAGACGGGATCAGCTATCTGATGAACAAAAACAAAATCACTGTTTTTGAAGGAGTTGGAAGCTTTGAATCTGCCACTCAGATCAAAGTAACGAAAAACGATAGTTCTACAGAAACGATTGAATCTAAATATACAATTATTGCAACAGGTTCAAAACCATCTACTTTGCCTTTCATCACTTTAGATAAAGAAAGAATAATTACTTCTACGGAAGCTTTAAATCTTAAAGAAATTCCTAAACATTTGGTAGTTATCGGAGGTGGAGTTATCGGTCTTGAGCTTGGTTCAGTTTATTTAAGATTAGGCGCTCAGGTAACTGTGGTTGAGTTTATGGATAAAATTATTCCTACAATGGATGGAGCTTTAAGTAAAGAATTAACTAAAGTTCTTAAAAAACAAGGTATGAAGTTCATGCTTTCTACGGCGGTTTCTGCGGTTGAAAGAAATGGAGATACAGTAAAAATCACAGCAAAAGATAAAAAAGGAGATGAGGTAATAATAGAAGGTGATTACTGTCTGGTTTCTGTAGGTAGAAAGCCTTACACAGACGGGCTTGGACTTGAAAAAGCCGGTGTTGAGCTAGATGAGAGAGGAAGAGTAAAAACAAATGATCACTTACAGACCAATGTTGCAAACATCTACGCGATCGGAGACGTTATCAAAGGGGCAATGCTGGCTCACAAAGCTGAAGAAGAAGGAGTTTTCGTTGCTGAAACTTTGGCTGGACAAAAACCTCATGTTAACTATAATCTAATTCCTGGTGTTGTTTACACTTGGCCTGAAGTTGCCGGAGTTGGTAAAACCGAAGAGCAATTGAAAGAAGAAGGTGTAGCTTACAAAGTTGGAACTTTCCCAATGAGAGCATTAGGAAGAAGCCGTGCAAGTGGTGATGTTGATGGTTTGGTTAAAATTATCGCAGACGGAAATACTGATGAAGTTTTAGGAATGCACATCGTAGGAGCAAGAGCTGCTGATCTTATTGCAGAAGGTGTAATTGCAATGGAATTCCGCGCTAGTGCAGAAGATATCGCAAGAAGTTCTCACGCTCATCCGACGTATGCCGAAGCTATTAAAGAAGCAGCATTGGATGCTACGGAAAAAAGACCAATTCATATGTAATATTCGATTAAAAGGTTTAATCATTTAGATATTTAAAAGTAAGAGAGGCATTTGTCTCTCTTTTTTGTTTTTAAATGGTGGCTTCAAGTGCCTATATCACTAAGATGATTCTGAGTTTGAAAATATCTCGTTGGTGGTTGAGATACTCGAAGCTACATTCCAAAGCTTCTTCACCTTCTTTGCCGTTAGCTTAAAATTTCCGTACCTTTGCAGACTAATTTATCATTCATGAAAATAGGGAAAACTCAGACTTTAAAAATTTCAGACAAAAATAATTCAGGATGGATCTTAACGGACGAATCAGGAGAAAAAGCTTTTCTTTCTAAAATTTTCATTCAGGATGATAAAGAAATTGATGATGAAGTTGATGCTTTTATTTATCAGGATGATAATAAGTTAAAGGCTACAACGGAAATACCTTTAGCGGAAGTAGGTGAATTTGCGGTGATGAGTTGTGTTCAGAGCCTTCCAAGCGGTGCTTTTATGGATTGGGGAATTATTAAAGACTTGTTCATTCCTTACAAGCAGCAGAAAACAAAGATCATTGAAGGTAAAAGATATCTGGTTTATATTTATATTGATGAAGAATTAGAATTAATTACCGGAACAACAAAGTTTAAGCGAAACCCACAATATCAGGATTTGCCATTCAAAAAAGGAGATAAAGTTGATCTGATCATGATGAATGAAAGTGAATTAGGGTGGAATGTGGTGATCAATAAAGAATATATAGGGCTTATCTATGCTTCCGACGTTTTCAAAAAATTATATCCCTTATCTGAAGAAGTGGGTTACATTAAAGAAATCAGGGAAGATGGGAAAATAGATGTCTCTTTACAGCCGCAGGGCTTTGAAAATATTGATGAATTTAAAAAGAAGATCGTAGATAAATTAGAAGAAAACTACGGTCTGCTTTACATTTCAGACAAATCTTCTCCGGAAGAGATTAAAGATGAACTTCAGATGAGTAAAAAGAACTTTAAAAAGGCGATCGGAGGACTTTATAAAGATAAAATCATCGATATTTTAGACGATAAGATTAAATTACTATAAAATAAAAATAGGTAGAAATTTCGGCTATTCAAGTTGTAATGCTTTTTACTTAAGAGGAAAAGATTATTAGGTTACCGAAAAAGATTCCTTGTTGTTTAGTAAATCTTCTTTGTCGATCATAACTATGTAATGGTTAAAAATAATAAAAAGTTATTTCCGTAAAAGTTTTTGAGCTATAAGGGCTCAAAATTTTCCAGAATAACTTTTTAACTTACACAGTTAGGGAGACACTACCCATATATAAAAAAGAAGCCGCCTTATTCCTTTTAACTTTATTTGTCACTTCAAAATTTTTTGTATCTAATTTATTTAGCGAACTCTTCCAAAGAAACCGTTTTCTGTTTGCCAGTCAATAGATCTTTGTAGGTAACCTTTTTATTTTTAATTTCTTCTTCTCCCAGGAAAACAATTTTTTTAATGCCTTTCTTTTCTGCATAAGTGAATTGTTTTCCCAACTTTGCATTTTCAGGATAAATCTCTGCAGAAATACCTTTTTCTCTTAATTGTCTGATCACTTTTAAAGCTTCCACAATTTCATTACCTCCAAAATTTACAAATAAATATTCTACTTTCGAAGTTGCTTCCTCTGGGAAAAGTCCCAACTCTTCCATGACAAGATAAATCCTGTCCAATCCGAAAGAAATCCCTATTCCTGGAATATTTTTCACTCCAAAAACTTCCGTAAGATTATCATATCTACCACCTCCGCCGATTGAGCCCATCTGGACATCATTGGCTTTAACCTCGAAAATCGCTCCGGTGTAATAATCCAGTCCTCTTGCTAAAGTAATATCAAATACAAGATTTTTTATATCCACTCCAAGGTTTAAAGATTGAGTAATCACTGTTTCCAGCTCTTCAACGCCCTTTAATCCTATTTCATTTTCCGCAAACTTTACTTTTAACTGATTAAGATTTTCCAAAACATCATCAGACTGTGTGAACAGGAAGTCAAGCTTATCGATTGATTCCTGAGAAATCTCTCTTTCCAGCAGCTCTTTGATAACTCCTTCTTTTCCTATTTTATCCAGCTTGTCAAGAGCTACCGTGAAATCAATTAATTTGTCAGTAATACCTGCATATTCGGCTAAACCTGAAAGAATTTTTCTGTTGTTGATATGAACAGTTACAGAAAGATTTAAATCTGCAAATGATTTTAAATACAGCTGAATCAGCTCTACCTCCTGCAAAAGACTTTCGCTTCCTACAACATCTGCATCACATTGATAAAACTCTCTGAACCTTCCTTTCTGAGGACGGTCTGCTCTCCAAACCGGCTGAATCTGATAACGTTTGTAAGGAAAGGTCAGCTGCCCGTGATTCATCGCCACAAATCTTGCAAAAGGTACGGTAAGGTCATAGCGAAGGGCTTTATCTGAAATCTGGGCAGTCAACTTTTGATGATGCTTATTTTCCCAGTCTTTCGGATGTACTTTTGAAGTGTAGTCTCCTGAATTTAAAATTTTAAAAATCAGGCGGTCACCTTCTTCCCCATATTTCCCTGTCAATGTTGAAAGATTTTCAAAGCTTGGCGTTTCCAATGGCTGGAACCCGAACAATTCGAAGTTTCTCTGTAAAGTATTTATGATAAATCTTCTTCTTGCAACTTCCAGTGCCGTAAAATCTCTCGTCCCTTTTGCTAAACTTGGCTTCATTTTTATAATAGATAAATGATAATTAATTTATAAGTACTGCAAAAATAAGGAATTGAAAAGACTTAAGTACAAATAACCTGTATTATAATTCATTCAATAAAAGCCAGAGATATTTATTCTCCCCGGCCTTTCTATATTGATTTACTTGTGTTTCCGGCCCCAATCAAATACTTTCTAAAATCTCAAGAATTTCTTCACCATAATTTTCTATTTTATGCTTTCCAAAGCCTTTAATATCACGTAATTCTTCCTTTTTCGCCGGCTTATATTTTACAACAGACATCAACTCTTTGTTGGTTGCAATAAAATAAGACGGGAGGTTCTGCTCTTTTGCTTTCTCAGATCTCCATTCTTTCAGGGCATATAAGATTTTATCCTCATCATTAGAAAGTTCATCGTTATCCGCAGAGTATTTTACTGCTTTAGATTCTTTTACTGTATTTTGTACAACTTTTATTTCATCAAAATACAAGACCACTGACCAATAATTCTCATCATTTACAAAAGCCGTTTCCACTTTTATAATATCGTTGGATTCTAAGAAAGCGTCCAGCGATCTCTGATCATCATAAAGAAAATTTTCTTCCAATCTGATTTTAAAAATTTTTACTTTCATCATTTGCGTTTTTGCCATTATTTGCCTCCTAAAAGAAGAATTTCATCCACCCTTATTTCAGTTATATATTTCTTTACACCATCTTTATCATCATATGATCTGTACGTCAGTTTTCCTTCCACGGCAATTTCCTTTCCTTTTGGGACATACTTTTGAAAGATTTCCGCCGTTTTCCCAAATGCGATTATATTATGCCATTGGGTTTCTTCTACTTTTTCTCCTTTTGCATTGGTATAATGATCGCTGGTAGCCAATGATACACTTGCTTTTATACTTCCGTTATCGAAGTTTACCACTTCTACATCTCTTCCTGTGTACCCGATCAGGGTAACTTTGTTTCTTAGTGACATATTATATTTTTTTAAGTTAAATTAATAGATAAGAGACGCTCACTATTTTCTCAAATCTCTGATGCAAAGATGGTAAGCGTGGGAAGTCTTAACCGGTAGAAAACTATTTAAATTCATTTGTAGTCGTTTGCAAACGGATAATTTTGTATCTTTGAGGCTATATTATATGAAAAAAGACATCAATATTTTTGAGTTTCCGTTTAATCTGGGCCTTATTAAAAAAGAACACGATATTGAACCAGGTGTGAAAAATCCCCGAACTTGGCTTTTGGTATATGGTTTCACCGGTTTTGACGGGCTGTATTATATTATTGCTTGTGGCATTATTTTTTAATAATATTACCTCAAACAGGAGCTATCCTTCTCACTTCAGGTTCAAACAACTGCTTAAGAAAAAACACACTCATCCGCACAAAATGAAAAAATAAAAAAATTATGAATTGTCTCGAATGTGGCGAAAAAATTATTGGCCGGTCAGATAAAAAATTCTGCAACGATGCCTGCCGGAACGCCTATAACAATAAGCAAAATAAGGATTCCAGCAATTTGATGCGAAATATTAATAACAAGCTTCGTAAAAATTACAGAATTTTGGTGGAAATAAATGTAGATGGTAAAACCAAGGTTTCAAAATCTAGACTAGAAGGCTTAGGTTTTGATTTTGAATATTTTACAAATTTAAGAGTTTATAAAAACGGTTCCGAATACAAATTCGTTTATGATTACGGTTATAAACTTTTAGATGACGACTTTGTTTTGATTGTAAAAAATCAAGCATAAAAGTATTTAAACTTAAAATTATTAAGATGAAAGAAAATGTCCTGATCACCGGAGCCGGCGGAATGATTGCCCAAGAGCTTTCAAAGATGCTCGAGAAAGAGTATACCATCCGTTTTCTAACTCGAAAAAAACGCCGGGAGAATGAATTTGAATGGAATATTAAAAATAAAACTGTTGATGAAGCTTCTTTCGACAACGTTTCCCATATTATTCATCTTGCAGGAGCAAATATCGCCGAAAAACGCTGGACTGATGAAAGAAAAAAAGAATTAATCTCGAGCCGTGTAGATTCAGCTGAATTAATTTTAAATATTTTACAAAAAAAGAATATTAAACTAAAATCTTTCATTTCTGCGTCAGGAATAAATTACTACGGTACAAAAACTACAGATAAAATTTTTACAGAAAATGATCCTCCGGGAAATGATTTTCTAAGTGAAGTGGTTGTTCTCTGGGAAAGGGCAGCAGATCAATTTAAGGAACAGAATCTTGCGGAAAGCGTTGTAAAGATACGGACTGCCGTAGTGCTTTCAGAAAAAGAGGGTGCTTTAAAAAAAATGATTCCCACTATAAAAATGGGTATCGGATCACCCTTGGGAAGCGGAAAGCAATATATGCCCTGGATCCATATTAAAGATATTTGCTCTATGTATGAATTTGCTTTAAAAAATTCACATCTTGACGGAGCTTATAATGCTGTTGCGCCTGAGCATATTACCAATGTAGATTTAACCCAAAAAATAGCCACAATTCTAAACAAGCCTTTATTTATACCGAATGTCCCCACGTTTGTTTTAAAAATGATATTCGGAGAGCTAGCGGATGCTTTGCTGGAAGGCTCCAGAGCTTCTTCAGAGAAAATTCAAAAAGCCGGTTTCCGGTTTGAATTTCCTGATCTTGCAATGGCTTTGAAAGATTTGCTTAAAAATAATGGTTGATAAATGATGTTGAATATTCTTCCGAAATGAAAATTGCTGATGGCAGGGACCTTTTTGAGGAAGGGAAAAGATATTAAAGTTCTGCAAATTCCCATTGATTAGGCCTATTCGATGATTGAAAGTGGCAAAATCAAATATGCAAAAATCATTATGGTGCTTCAAAACATCAGAATTTAAAATATTATATAAAAATTATTCAGGTCTTTGTATAAAGTCTTTGTTAAAAATTTTCGATTCGAAAGGATTGGCAAATGCTTTGCTGGAAAAAGAGAAATCCATTTAAAACAAATTGTATGAAGCTGCTACTATCGTTTAGTCTCTCTTTGGCATTATCTTTACCTGCTTTTGGACAAAAAACCGAAAAGCCAGGCCCAAAAGATAAGGCTGTTATTGAACATTTTAACAACAATTATAAAAAGAAAAATTATAAAAAATTTTCAGGAAATATTGCTGTAAAAGATAATCAAGTATTATTTGATACTAAGATTATTAATTATGATAAATCTGATAAAATTACCAAGTTGATATTACAGCAGGGCTTGGTATATCCACAGCTTTTGACGGAATTTCAAATCGATAAATTTGAAAATGAAGACAGTGACAGGACTCAGAAAAGGTTTGCCCGGCTTCAGAAAAACTGGAAAGACGCCTTCGAAGTGAATAATATTAAATTAAGCGATGCTTCTGAACTACTA
This sequence comes from Chryseobacterium sp. RU37D, assembly GCF_900156075.1. Lineage (GTDB taxonomy): Bacteria > Bacteroidota > Bacteroidia > Flavobacteriales > Weeksellaceae > Chryseobacterium. The sequence continues at coordinate 25,220 of NZ_FTMM01000022.1, forward strand.
TACTTAAGTCCGGATCCAACAGTAAAAAGATTTAAAATTTTCTGCAAAGACCCAAAATTTCCGAATATGGAGGTTTATTATTTTGAATTGACGAACAAAAATGCAGATAAAAATACTTCTATAGAAAGTTTTATAAAAGATTCGAAGCTAAGTCATATTTATCAGGATTAGTTTATTATTTTAAAAAAAGGCAGAAGTTTTGGAAACTTCTGCCTTTTTTTATTGGAAAGCCATTCTTTCTGTTTCTTTTCCGTTTACCTTTTTTATGAAAATAGCGGTTCTTACTCCATTTACCATTTGAAGAGTACAGCTCCAACCTGGTTGTATATCTACCGAATTGGCCAATGTTTCATCATCAGGACTTTCAAAATGTGCTATGGGTTTTGCTGACAGCTTTATTTTTGAAGCTTCTTCTGAAGACAACTGCCCTCCAAACAGAATATATTCTTCGGTAATAAGCCCATTTTCCCATTTTGCTACAGTAGCCATTTTTTCTTTTCCAGGATATTGGATTCCTACTACTCCTACCCATTTTCCTCTGGCAACATTAGGGCTATGCTGTCCTAGTTTGATGCTGGTTCCCACTTTTTTTATCAATGGCTCAAAACTTTTAATATGGTCATGCAGCCCTACCGTATTTATCCCGCCGGAATTAAAGGCCTTAATGTTCTTAGAATGGTAATATTCCAATGCTTTCATATTAGTATTCCATCCTACGAAATCTACCAGGTGGAACCTAATCATATTTTGCTGTTCGGTTTTATAATCATCTTTTTTATTTTTGAAAGAGAATATTGCAGTAGCCGCTGAAATACATATTACAGCCAAAATCATTACTTTGTTAGACTTTTTAAGTTTCATATCTATGTTCTATTAATGTTAACAGGACAAAGATAGGTTTGCAGAAATCGGAAAAAGTTCGCTTATGCTAATAAATTACTTTTGACTTCTGATACGGCTTAGTGATGATGGTAAAATACCCAAATAGGAGGCTATCAGATATTGAGGGACGCGTTGTATAAGATCTGGATATTTATCCAATAATCCTTTATATTTTGAGGCTGCATCGGTAGAATAGATTTCTGAAATTCTCAGAATTGAATTTGCATATTCTGACTGGAACAGAACCCTTGAAAATTTTTCCATGCTAGGAACAAGCTGATGAATTATTTCAAAATCAGTTTTAGTAATAGTTCATAATTCACAGTCTTCAAGGGACCTAACGCCATAAGGTGTTTTAGGATCAGTCAGAGTACTACATAAAGTAGACATCCAATCTGTTTCTTTAGCAAATTGAATGACCTGTTCTTCTCCATTTTCTAATGTTTTATAGGTATATAAGAATCCTTTTTCAATAAATATCAATTTACCGTTATATTGATTTTCCAATAACAAATCTTTTTTTCTTTTCACAATAAGAGGCTCAAAGAAGGATAATATTTTTGGTATGTCAGATTCTTCTAAATTAATTTTGGATTGTATATTTTTTATCAGTCTTTCTGCATTCATATTATTTTTTATTTACTATATCATTCTCTAGTTATATATTGTAAATATATAAAGTTTAAATGAAGTGGTTAAAAATCTGTAAATAAAAAGCCGTATCTCTTTGATACGGCTTAGGTTAATTAAGATTAGTATTTTAAGCTTCTATAATAGGATCGTCACCTCCCTTTTTCTTGTGATACTCTTCAAATTCTTCAGGATACAATTTTTTCAATCTTTCCTGTTCTTCTGCCTCTTTTTCGGCGTCATGAGCATGTTTTTCCACATATTTTCTTCTTCTGCTGATCTTACGTTTTGAGATAATGTAGAACATTACCGGAACAATGATCAGGGTAAGGAAAGTTGCAAACGAAAGCCCGAAAATAATGGTCCAGGCCAATGGCCCCCAGAACATTACGTTGTCACCACCTACAGAGAAATGCGGATTCAATGTTGTAAGGAAAGAGAATACGTCGAAGTTCAGACCAACTGCTAATGGAATCAAACCTAAGATCGCCGTTGTAGCCGTTAATAATACGGGTCTTAAACGTTCTTTTCCGGATTCTATGATGATTTCTTTTACCTCTTCAAGTTCCAGGTCATCATGTGTCTCAACACCTTTTTTATGAACCAGCTCATCAAGTTTAAGAACAAAGAAGTCCATCAAGACAATACCGTTTTTGACCACAACCCCAGCTAAGGAGATAATACCCATCATTGTCATTAGAATTACGAAGTCCATTCCGAAAATTGATAATCCTAAGAATACTCCTGCAAAACTTAAGAAAATGGTAGTCATAATAATTAAAGTTTTCGAAAGCGAGTTGAACTGGAATACAATAATAGAAGTTACTAATGCCATTGCCAGGAATAATGCAAACAATAGGAAGTTCATGTTTTTACTTTGCTCTTCCTGCTCTCCACCAAAACTATAGGTAATTCCATCTGGGGTTTTATAACTTTTCAATGAAGCTTGAATTTTCTTAACGATCTCATTTGCGTTGTATCCTTTTAATACGTTAGAATAAACCATGATTGTTCTTGTATTATCTTTTCTCTTAATTTTATTGAAAGTGTTTTCTTCTTTCATCGTAGAGAAAGTGGACATCGGAACCTGAATTACAGATCCGTTTGGCCCTTGCAATGTAATCGGCTGATTGAATAATATACTTGTATTTCTCCTCTGATCCTGTTGCAACCTTACAGAAATATCATAATCATCCTTTACATCTTTAAAGGTAGAAATATCTTGTCCAAACAAAGCTCTACGAAGCGTAATTCCTGTATATGCTGTCGTAACCCCCATATTTCCTGCTGCTTCCCTGTCAATATCAATAATAAGTTCCGGGCTTTCCTTATTGATATCAGACTGTAGTTTTTCAATTCCTGAAATACCTTGTTTATTGATATAAGTAATCATCTTATTCGCTTCCGCCAGCAGTTCATCATAATTGTCTCCTTTAAGCTCAATAGAAACCGGATAACCAACAGGCGGACCGTTTGCATCTTTTTCTACCGTAAATGTGAAACCAGGAATATTAGGAATCGCCTTTCTGATCTGCTCCATTACCTCACCTGTATCTACACCGTGACGTTTTGCAAACTCTACAAAAGTGATTGTAGTTTTTGATTTAAAAGGCGTATCAGCTTCTGAACCTGCATCAATTTGGGGGTTGATTGCTCCTTTTCCAACCTGTGTTACCATAGACTCTACAAGGAAGTTTTCACCAGTCTTTTTGTCTTTATATTGTTTAAGAACATTTAAAATTCTTGCTTCAACCTGCTTTGTAGCGCCATTTGTTTTTGCAATATCAGTACCTTGAGGATATTCCATATAGATAATCACCTGTTTAGGAATGTTTTCTGGGAAGAAAAGAACTTTTGAACGTCCTACTCCCATCATCACTCCATACAAAAAGAATGAAAAAATAAGTACCCCAACAACTCCTAAGAATGCATTTCTAGGTTTTTTACCTTGTAGCAGGCCTCTTAAGAATGTCTGGTATTTTTTAGCCAGATTTGGGAAGAATGTATACTGAAAATGCTCAATTCTATCATGGAAAAAGTTTTTATACAACCATATTGCAATAATTGCTAATACGGAAAGGGTAACAATTGCCATAAAAAATTCTACTCCTGTAATTAATCTTAACCCTCCGAAAACAATTGCTAAAATGGCAAAAATAATGGTATATTTTTTGGCCTGAGAGCCAGTAATGTTTTTATTATCCAAAGTCATTCCTCCACCCGTCATGGAAGCATTGATAATTAATGCGACGAAAAGTGAAGCTAAAAGCGTGACACTAATTGTAATCGGGAAATATCTCATAAATTTACCCATAATCCCCGGCCACATCAACATTGGTAAAAATGCACAAACTGTCGTTAAAGTAGACGTAATTACCGGAAAAGCAATCTCACCGATACCGAATTTTGATGCTTCTCTCCTTTTATAACCTTTCTCCATATTGGCGTAAACGTTGTCTACAACCACGATCCCATCATCCACCAACATCCCGAGACCCATTACCATTGCAAAAAGTACCATGGTATTCAATGTAACGCCAAAAGCACTCAGTACAGCAAAGGCGATTAACATTGAAAGCGGAATCGCCGTTCCTACGAATAATGCATTTTTAAGTCCCATTGAGAAACTTAACACGCACATTACTAGAAGGATACCAATAAGGATGTGGTTTGCCAATTCGTTTACCTGATGTTCAACGTCTGTAGACTGATCGGATGTTAATGAAATATCAAGATCTTTTGGAAGGTAAGTTTCCTGAGCTTTTTTAATTTTTTCCTTTGCCTGTTCAATGGCTGCAATCATATTGGTTCCTGATCTTTTCTTTAGATTGATCATTACCACATCTTTTCCGGATTCTCTTGCATAGGTAGTTTTTTCTTTTTCTTTAAACTCTACTTTTGCAATATCCATTATTTTTACTCCCGGCTTTACGATGAAATTGTTGACATCGGTAGGAGTTGAAATTTGTCCTTTAATTCTTACATTTTCACGGTTTCCTTCTGTAATGAGACTCCCTCCGGAAATGGTAATATTTTCGTTTCGGATCGCATTAATAACCTGATCAAAACTTACTCCCGCGGCATTCATTTTATAGATATCCAATGCAACTTCCACTTCATTGTCATCAACCCCCAAAACCGTTGCTTCTTTTACTTCAGGAATGTCTTCAAGATCGTCTTTGATATCATCTGCATATTGTCTTAGCGTAAATTTCGGATAATTTCCTTTTAAATTTACGTTCAGAATAGGCATTTCTTCAGAGATATTAAGATCAAAAACACTAGGTTCTACTTTGGAACCGGAGTCTACTGTTGGCCAGTCCTGATCTCCTTTTGCTTCGTCTACTTTATCTTTAATCCTTTGTTTCGCTTCTGCTAAAGGTACTTTTTCATTAAATTCTACTGTAATAAGACAGTAATCCTGGAATGAATTTGAAGTTACCTTATCTACCCCTGAAACGTTCTTGAATTTATCTTCAAGCTCTTTCGTAATAAGCTTTTCAACATCTTCCGCTGAGTTTCCAGGGTAAACAGAAGAAATATATATTTTGTTTTCTACCACTTCTGGAAAGCTTTCTCTTGGCATTGACATATAAGCAAAGATCCCCAGAATTACAATAATAAATGTAAGTACATATACCGTGGTTCTATTGTCTACCGCCCAGCTGGAAAAGAAAGACTCTTTTTCGTGGTGTTTATTTTCGCCCATAATTATTTATTTATTTCAAATGAGTTTATTTTTAAGAAATTTTAATTTTCTGTCCTTCTATAAGCGTTTTAGAACCATCAGTAATTATCATATCTCCAGATTTAAGACCTTTTGTAATTTCTACACTATTTTCAGACTTTTGTCCGGTTTCTACATAAACTTTTTTAGCAACTCCATTTTCTCCGTTGATGTTGGTTGCAACAAAAACATAGCTCTTGTGTGCCGCATCTTCATAAATATACTGAGCTGGGATCTGTAAGGCGGAAGGATTCACATAATCCTGGATTTTGATCTGGGCCAATAAATTTGGTTTTATATAGCCTCCTTCATTCGAAACAGGAACCTGAATGATGAATGTTCTTGTAGCTGGATCAATATAATTACCAACCAATCTCACGCTAGATTTAACAGATTTATTAAGTGCCGGAAAGTTGATTTCTACACCTGTCCCCGGTTTTACGTTTGCAAGGTATGTTTCAGGAACTTTAGCTTCTACACGCATGACTCCTAGACTTATTAATTTAACAATATCTGTAGCTGGTGCTGCGGATACAGCTTGCCCGTTCTGTGTAATCACTTTATCGATTACACCGCTAAACGGAGCTACGATGGTTGTTTTCACTAAATTTGCTCTTATGGCATCAGCAGCTTTTTGCGTAGCAGCGACTTGGCTTTGAGCGGCAGCAATCTGTTTCTGAGCAGACTCATAATTGGTTTTTGCCTGAAGGTACTGATATTCTGAACCGATTTTTTGTTTCCAAAGAGCACTTTGCTTTTCATAGGTAATTCTTGCCAAATTAGCCTGAGATTTTATCTGCTGAAGCTGTGCATTTGCTGCAGAAACCTGAATTAAAGCTTGTTTATGCTGGTCGTTCAGGCCTCCGTCTGCGATTCTCCCTATTACCTGACCTTTATTTACTCGTTGACCTTCTTTTACATAAAGCGTTAATGTTCCATTAAACTGGGATTGTACTTTTACGTCCTGGTCTGTGATAACACTTCCTTGTATTTCAACATTATGGGCAAATGAAGTTTCTTGTAACTTCAGCACGGACACATATCCTGTAGTCTGATTTACTCCTAATGCCGTAAGATTTTTGTCTACTTCAGACATAATATTGTTCAGACTGTCCAGTTTTGCTTTCTGACGGTCTTTGTATGCTTGTAACCCTTTTACATCTTTAGTTTTGATAAGGGCTTGTAAAGTTTTATTTTGTGTAGCACCTTCCTTTTTGCAGGCTGCAAGAGTAAGTAATAATGCTATTGGAAGAAATATTTTTTTCATGTGTAATATTATTTTATTAAATGATTTAAAGATTGGGAAACTATAACTCTCCTTTTGCTTTATCTAAAGCCACTTTAGCCTGAATTAAATTAATTGCAGATTGATAAAGTAATGATTGAGAATTATATAATTGTGTCTCACTATTCTGAAGATCAAAACTACTACCCAAACCTTCCTTGAATTTGATCTGTTCTTTACGATAGATACTCGATGACAGTTTAATCTGCTCCTGAGCCGTTTTGTAGCTCTCAAAAGCGTTGTTGTAATCAACTGATTTTTCGAAATAATCTTTCTTAAGGCTTTTTTCAGTATCTTCTTTATCCAGCTGAGCTTTGGTTACATCCAGCTGAGCTTGCTGAGTTTGCCAATGTCTTTGTAAACCACTGAAAATAGGAATATCCAATTGTAAACCTAAAATAGATGAGTCAAACCATCTTGTTTTTGTATCAAAAACATTAAACTGATTACTTCCTGTATTAATACCATAGTTTGCAATTCCTGTTAATGAAGGTAATGCTTGAGATTTTTGGTATTTTAACTGTAATTCAGAAACTTTTAATGCATTATTTTTCAATCTCATATCAATATGATTTGTGATATCTACACTTGCATTTTGATCTACCAATACCTGATTTTTCTGAACCATTTCATCAAGAGTGGTAGAAAGCTCAATTTCCTTCTCCAAAGGATAACCCATTAGATATTTAAGAGCCATCAAAAGTTTGGTTCTTGTTCTTTTCAAATTTTCTTTATTGGTTTCCAGGCTTTTATAGCTAAATTCTAATTGTTCTACATTTTGTTCTTCTGTAAGACCTACTTTATAGGTTGCTTTGGTATCATTTAAAGTTTTTTCCGCCACCTTCATATTTTCTTCCAGCGTTTTGATGTTTTCATCGGTGGAAATTACCGCTGCATAAGCCATCATAATACCTTCTTTAATACTTATTTCGGTTTTTTCTTCTGCTAAAGCTGCCGTTTCTTTGTATGCTTTTGCAGATTTTAATCCTACCAAATAAGAACCATTAAAAAGAATTTGGGTCAATGTAACTCCAGCATTAGTATTATGCTTCAATCCCTGCGGGAATTCCTGTATCGAGCCAGCTGGAACACTAGGGTCAAAAACACTTGCATCGATCAGCATAACAGGTGTTTTTAAATAATAATTATACTTTGCTTGCCCGCTAATCTGAGGAAGCCCTATTCCGGTAGTTTCTTTAACCTTCTGAGATGCTTTTATCTGATCAATTCTAGCTTTTTTTACGCTGACATTGTTATTGATAGCATAGTCTAAACTCTGCTCCACAGTAAAGCTTTGCTGAGCCTGTAAAAAGCCGGAAATCACAAATGCAGCAGCTATCCCAATTTTTAGCTTTTTTGCAGTTATACTTTGTTTTTCCATAATTTTTTTATACTTCGTTTATTTTTTTAGTTTAATTTTTTTAATGTTTTATTTCTAAAGAACGAATTACTTTTTAAAATACTTTAATGTTTATTTAATTTTTAAATAACATATTTAGAATAATGTCTTTTCTTGCAGAAATAATTTTATCAAATTTTTTTTCACTAATCATAAGATTTTCCATTAATAAAGGTCTTACTGCACTTGGAAAAACCAATAAAGAAACCATATTTAAGAGAAACTGCACAGGTTCCATTTTTTCAATACTTCCTAGTTCCATTTCAGCTTCTATGTCTTTATAAAGTTTATGAAGTTCGTCTTCTTCGATATCTTTTTTATGACAATTTCCTTTATTGATTTGCGAAACAATATATGTTTCTAGATAGGGATACTGAAGGCTTGTGGATAAACTTCCTTCTATAAACTGACCTATTTTTTCTTTGAAAGGTAGATCAGAATTCATAATAATTTCAGATTTTTCGTGTTCTACTTTTTGCGCTTCATCAAAAATAATCTGGATTAGGTTGTCTCTTGAGCGGAAATAATAGTTTATAAGTGTTCTGTTGACACCGGCTTCATCGGCAATTTCTTGGGTAGTGGCATCAAACTTACCTTTTACAAAGAATAAATTCTTTGCTGTCTCCTTGATCAAGTCTTGTGTTTGGTCTTTTTTTGCTTGATTTGACATTTTTGTTAAACAAATTTGTGCAAATTTATGTCAATTTTTACTTTTGACAAAGCTGTTAAACAAAAAAATTAATGGTGATTATTATGATTTGCATCAGTTTTTCTGAATTTTATGCAGATATTATTGTCATTCTCATCAGATATTCTGTTAAAATATGACCATTATATTAAAAAAAATTCAATTTCTAATTGTTAATTTCTATTTAGGTGAAAATTTATTTATGAGCACAAATAATCAAATACATAACACCAATCTAAAGAATAACCAAAGCATAGACACCATCTGGAACGTCATAAAGAACTCTTCTAAAAACGACTAAAAGTGAAGAGGCATAGAAATAAGTAAAAAAGATGTGAGATGTAGAAACTGTGTTTGTAAGTCTTAAAAACAAGCATCATTTTTAGCAATTTATAGTAAAATTGTAAAAAAAATAGTTTAGCATACAAATTAAAAAAGAAAGTGACATAAAAGGTATATCAATCAAAACAATCATCCTAAAATAATAGGGACAATTTACAAACAAAAAAAACCACCTCAAGGAAAATAAGGCGGCTTCTTTTTTATATATGAATGTTAAAAATAAACTAGTTTTAATTGTTATAGGTTTCCTGTACTTTGTTTTTTAATTCATCAGCTTTCTCCTGAACCTGAGAAGTAACATTATTGGCTTTATCTTTAAGGTCATTTCCCCATTTATTTAGGTTGTCTTTTGCATTATTGATCTTATCTTTTACAGCTTGTTGTTCTTCAGGAGTAGAATTTTTATATTTCCAATATGCTAATGCTCCTAAACCTAGTAGTGCTAATAAGCCCTTTGCTTTGTTTCCCATGATTTCTATTTTTTAAGTGATTAATAATTAAAGTTTGTTATAATGAATCATGTAAAATGTGTGCCAAAAAAAATATCCATACTTATAAAATAATGTTAAAGTTATTTGAAAACTTCAAAATTTTCACCATCAAAATTTGCGAAAACCATAGTAGGATAAGAATCCTGATGGTACATATTTCCATTTTTATCAATAGCAATAGCCCCTGCAAAACCATCGATCGCTTTCAACTCTTCAAAAGTTTTTGAGAATGCATTTTCTAAAGTCATACCATCTGTTACCCGGGTAACAATTTTTGCTGCCGTAGCATTACTCACAATATCTTCTCCAACTCCTGTACAGCTTACCGCACAGAAAGAATTAGCATAATTTCCGGCAACTGTTGCAGAATCAGAAATCCTTCCCGGAATTTCAAAACCCTTTCCTCCGGTAGACGTTGCAACAGCTAATTTTCCGTCTTTGTCAATAGCCACACATCCCACAGTACCTTTTCCGCCGTTTTTTAGTTTTTCTTCATATTCTTTTCTTCTTTGCAGAATTTCGGTTGAAAAATTTTCAAAACCATGTTCTGTAGCATAGTTTTTTGCACCATTTCCACCTAAAACCCTGTCGTCTTCATTCATTAATTCTTTAGCTACCAAAACTGGGTTTTTTACATCCTGAATATTGATAACTCCGCTTAATTTCTGAGTATCACCATTCATTATGGCGGCACTCATCCTGATCACGCCATCACTTTGGATTTGAGAGCCTGTTCCTGCATTGTATAACGGATCATTTTCTAATAGCGAAACGGCATAAGCAACAGTATTAATTGCAGAATTTGACTGAAGGTATTCAAAAGCTTTTTTAGCTATATTTTTTAAAGATTCTTGTTTAGCTGTTTTTACTTCGTTACTTTGGTCACTTTCAGAGAAGAAACCACCGTGGATGATTATTTTCATAATGTTTTGGATATCAATTGTGAATAGTCAGTTGTGAATTTTAAAATTAAGATAAAAATTGAGTTTCACAAAATTCGGACTTTTTAATTTTTACTTTGCTTTTTGCATTTCGTGTAAATTTATCTACATAAAGTTCGTCATTCCGTAAGGACCTAAACTTAGTATTAGATTGATTTATAGAAAGATTCGGGCCTAGATTCCTACAGAATGACAAATTTTACGGATATTTTTAAAAAAATTAATTGATGATTGCGACCCTAGGCCCGTTGTAACGGCATCCTTTTGGGTTACAGACTGCGCTGCGCTGCGCCCGCAACCCAGAAGATATAGTGAGAAGAGGGAAATAGCTTCTAATAAAATTAAAAACTTTTGCACAATCAAAAGCTTGGACCACAAAACTCGTAGGTTTTACCGGTCCTGCGGTATCGGGTTAAATTGAGAATTTTCGATGGTTAACGTCTTTGTAATCAAATCATAATGATCATTCATTGACATAACGTGAACCGTCAAATTATCAATAGAAATAGGCTCACCAAGATTAATATTCGTAAGATTGGTGTCTTTTATAAATCTTCCGTCCACTAAAATTACTAGCCCTGAGCCCACTGCTGTCATTACATCATTATGAATGAAAAGTCCTGTATCTTCTCCCAATCCTATTCCCAACGTTCTCGGATTATTCACAACAGCCTGGAAAAGCCTTCCGATTCTTCCGCGCTGTACGAAATGAGTATCAATAATCACATTATCAATTAAGCCTAAACCCTGGGTAGTTTTAATTTCTCCTTTCAGGAGAGCTTCAGAGCTGCTTCCCTGATAGATCATATTTTCAGATGCAGCAGCAGCTCCGGCAGAAGTCCCGGAATAGATGAAGTCCTGCTCCTGATATTTAAATAAAATAGTATCGTGAAACCTTGTTCCGCCAAGAATTGATGTCAGTCTCAATTGATCTCCTCCGGTAAACATAACTACATCTGCAGCATTGGCTCTGGCAACCATTGCATCAGAATTAGCTTCCTCACGATTATGAATGTCGAGAATATTCACATTTTTTGCACCTAGAAATTCGAATGCTTTTTTATATTCGGTACCTACTATCTGCGGAATTTGAGAGGCTGTGGTTACAATTTCAATGACAGAATCTTCTTTAAGCTTAGATTCATTAATAATTTTTCTTAAAATACCTCTCTCAAAAAAGTTAAGATTTTTTTCAATATTTTGATCAAAATCGGTTTCGGCAAAGCTTCCTTTGTTTACAGCGCCTCCGATTACAATTAATTTTCCAACGGGTTTCATCATAGTGTGCAAATTTAAAAAATATTTAACATTTGGCGAAATTCGTGCCATATTTAGATTGATTCTGAGTATTTTAGAATTGTTAATAAAATTTCTAAAATTTTTACTAAATCTTATGTTATGATATAGTTTCGTTTAGGGTTTTACATTATCTTTGATTTTAAATGGGGTTATTATTAACAGTCAAATGCAAAATTAGTCTATGAAAATCGAAAAAATACAGGCATTGCGAGGCCCGAATATTTGGAGTATCAGAAGAAAAAAGCTGATACAGATGAGGTTGAATCTTGAGGAAATGGAAAATTTTCCTACCAATAAAATTGAAGGTTTTCGGGAAAGAATAGAAAAACTGATCCCATCACTATACACCCACAGATGTTCTGAAGGCGTAGAAGGCGGTTTTTTTCACAGGGTAGAAACAGGAACATGGATGGGGCATGTTATTGAGCATATTGCTCTAGAAATCCAGACGTTAGCCGGAATGGATGTAGGTTTTGGAAGAACCCGCGAAACAAAAACTCCCGGAGTTTATAATGTAGTTTTCAATTATTTGGAAGAAAATGCGGGAATTTATGCTGCTGAGGAGGCCGTGAAAATTGCAGAAACATTAATCAACGATACTGAATATGATTTAAACGCATGTATTCAAAAATTAAAGGAAATTAGGGAAAGGGTTCGTTTAGGACCATCCACAGGAAGTATTGTCGAGGAAGCCGTTTCCAGAAAGATTCCCTGGATCCGGCTGGGAACAAATTCTCTGGTACAGCTCGGATATGGTGTAAATCAACAAAGATTTCAGGCAACGATTACCGGGAAAACCAGCTCTATTGCGGTAGATATTGCCTGTAATAAAGAATTAACGAAAAGAATGCTCCACGATGCAGCAATCCCTGTCCCGATTGGCGATTTGGTAACTCATGAAGAAGAACTGGATGCTGTGGTGAGAAAAATAGGATATCCGGTAGTTATTAAGCCTTTAGACGGAAATCACGGGAAAGGCTCATCAATTAATATTAATGGTTGGGAAGCTGCAAAAGTAGGCTTGGAACATGCTCAGAAATATTCCCGGAAAGTAATCGTCGAAAAATATATTACAGGCTATGATTTCCGGCTCTTGGTCATTAATAATAAAATGGTGGCCGCAGCCCGAAGGGTTCCTGCACACATTGTAGGTGACGGGGAGCGGAACATACGACAGTTAATTGATAAAGAAAATAAAGACCCGAGAAGAGGATACGGGCATGAAAATGTTTTAACCGAAATTGAAGTAGATAAAGATACTACAGAGCTTCTTGAAAAGCTTCAATATACTTTGGAAACGGTTCCTCAAAAAGGAGAAGTGGTATATTTAAAATCAACCGCAAATCTTTCAACGGGAGGAACTTCAATCGACGTTACCGATATGGTTCACCCGGAAAATATCACAATGGCAGAAAGGATCTCAAAGATCATCGGTCTGGATGTCTGCGGGATTGATATTATGGCTGAAAACCTTACCCAGCCTTTAAAGGAAAGTGGAGGGGCTATTATTGAGGTTAATGCAGCACCGGGTTTCAGGATGCATCTTGCTCCGAGCGAAGGACTACCGAGAAATGTTGCTGCACCGGTTGTCGATATGCTGTATCCCCCCGGAAAACCTTTTACAATACCGATTATTGCCGTTACCGGAACAAATGGAAAAACAACGACCACAAGATTAATTTCACATATTGTTAAAAGCAACGGGTACAGGGTAGGATTTACCACTTCAGACGGAATTTATATTCAAAACACCATGCTGTCAAAAGGTGATACTACAGGCCCTCTTTCTGCAGAATTTATCTTAAAAGATCCTACTGTAGAATTTGCTGTTCTAGAAACCGCAAGAGGCGGGATTTTACGTTCCGGGCTTGGTTTTTCGCAATGCGATATCGGGGTTTTAACAAATATTGAGGAGGATCATTTGGGAATGAACGATATCCACAATCTGAAAGATTTAACAAGGGTAAAAAGGGTAGTCCTCGACAGTGTAAAGAAAAATGGATGGAGCGTTCTGAATGCAGATAATGAATATTCTATGAAGATTATAAATGATCTGGATTCTAATGTAGCTATTTTCAGTATGAATGAGAATAATCCTCACATTCAGAAGTTTGCAAAGGAAGGGAAAATCACTTGTGTTTATGAAGAAGGTTTTGTAACCATCAAAAAAGGTGACTGGAAAATCAGGATCGGAAAAGCAAAAGATTTCCCGATTACCATGGAAGGGAAAGCTAAGTTTATGATTGAGAACGTTTTAGCCGCAAGTTTAGGATCTTATTTATACGGTTTCGGGATTGAAGATATTTCAAATTCTTTAAGAACCTTCATTCCGAGTGCGCAATTAACGCCGGGAAGGCTGAATGTTTTTAAGTTCAAAAATTTTAAAGTATTAATTGATTTTGCTCATAATCCGGCAGGCTATCAAGCTATTGAAGATTATCTTAAAAATATAGAATCCAGTAAAAAAATCGGAATTATTTCCGGAGTAGGAGACCGACGTGACAATGATATCAGGGAATGCGGGAAAATTGCCGGCAGAATGTTTGACCATATCATTATCCGAAACGAAAAGCATCTTCGCGGAAGAACGGAAGATGAGATCAACGGCCTTATCATCGAAGGAATGCAGTCCTCAGGAAGAAACGTAAGCTACGAAATTATTCCTAAAGAAATTGAAGCCCTGAAACACGCCATCGGAATGGCTGAAGAGGGGACTTTCATTACCGCTTTAAGCGATGTCATTTCTAATGCCATTGATCTTGTTCAGGAGTATCAAGCGAGAGAATTGCTTGAGGATGAGAAGATGTAAGAATTATGATTTATTAGTTTCGGCGGCGGCGAAGCCGCCGCCGAAACTAATTAGAATTATTGTAAAAAGATGCTTCGACTCCGCTCAGCATGACATTTCTAATACTAACTGTTTTGTTTTGGCAGCTAATTTTTAGCAGTGTCATGCTGAGCGGAGTCGAAGCATCTTTTATTTAATTAAAAATCATTCCTCACCAAAAAACGCATTAGAGCTTCCAATCCAGATTGCATCTTTTTTATTGAAATCTACGTTTACCATTGCGGCTTTCGTCATTCTTCCCAAATTTTCCAATAAAATAGGACGTTCGTCATTTTCGTACCAAATGTACAGCAAACGAATTTCTGCCTTTGAAAATTCTCCGTTAATATCTTCAAAAATCGGTTCGTAATTCACTTTTCTTTGTAAAATATAGTTTTCTTTATCTTCAATAGCGTCTGTGATTTCTTTGGTTGGATTCAAATTAACACCACTTCCGGCGAAAGAAAATAAAGGCTTCAAAACAAAATCTTCAAGGTTTTCAGAACCCGGAAATTCATGTAAAAAATAACTTTTCGGAACAAACTGATGCTGCAAAAGAGGTAGCAAAAACTTGGAAATTTTAAAGAACCAATTCGGGTGTGTAACCCAGGTTACATCGATATCTTCACGGAAGTCAAATTCTGTTTTAAGATCAGGAATTTTGTCTAATTCATCAAAAATTACTCGGTTGTAGATTCTTTTAATTTCAGTTAATTTTCCATTGTTTTCGTAGAATAATTTTTTGCCTTCTTTTTTAATCTTGGTAAGGCACACTGTTTTTATTCCCAGCAATTTTTCAGTTAAAACAAAATCAATGGCAGTCTTTTGTTTTTCAGGATAAATTTCAAGAAGAATTACATTTTCTGGATTTTCATTCCCAAGAATTAAATTTTTTAAGTAATATTTAAAATCTTCATGAGGCATTTTATTTCTGATTTCAGAAAGAAAAGGATAGACTTCGCAAAAAGTATCCTCAAAAACTTTTTGAAAAGCGTATAATGACGGAAAGGCTTGAAGTTCTATCAGTTGCGGTTCTATTTCCCCGTTTTCACTTTTACAAATTCCAAAATCGATGGTAAAAAAATGGGGTTTGTCTGTATCATTCGGGACACGGCAGTTATCTGGAATGGCTTTCTGCAGGGTTTCTGCAGGCAGATTTTTGATCTGATTGATAATGCTTTCGCTGGCGTCAAGCATTTTATTTTCAAATTCTTTACTTAAGAAAAGCGGACTTTCAGAAATCCTGAATGCTGACTCCAAACCGCTTTTTTCTTTTAGAATTTCTTTGAACCGGTTATATTTTTCTTGTGAAAACTCCTGATTAAACTGCTTTCTGTATTTTGAGATCATATTCTTTTTCTTTGTGATTTTAAAAAATCGGACAATTGCTGCCCGATTTTATGTATTGATTTTAATTATAATTAAGCCAAAGCCTTACAGCCCTTCAAAACGTTTTTTTTTGCAAACTGCAAGAATCGCGGAAGAATCTGTGCCTGGGTAAGGATAATTTTATCTTCATCGTCCATTCTGTCTATTGTTTCCAAATATTTTTCCATTCCGAAGCTTTCGATCATGGCCTGCTTATTTTTTTCGTCTTTAAGGTTTTCCACCATACCTTCCGGATTGGCTTCCGGGTGAAATTGTGTGCCGAAGATCTCTTCTGAAAAGCGAATCGCCATCACCGCTCTTTCCAGATTAATATGGGGACGGAATTTTTCGATGGCCACGATTTTCATTCCTAATTCTTCAAAACGCTCATGATTAGGCTCAATGAACTGATACGCTCTTGAATCCACCGCATAGAAAGGATCAGGAAGGTTTTTAAATAAAAATTCTTGTTCGCCTTCTTCCGTTTTATGAACTGGCATTACCCCAAAAGAATACGATTTTCTCTTGCATATATTCCCCAACTCCCAATGTATACTTGCTAATTGGAAAGAATGGCAGATCAGAAACAAATATTTTTTATCCTCATTATATTTATTATGCTCAAAAACCGAATCTAAAAAGCAGGCAAATCTATCTTCCCACTCATGTCCTTCTCTGTGCGGATTTCCGGGGCCTCCCGAAGAAATAAAGATATCGAAATCTTCCACAGCCGGAATTTCATTTTTAAATCTTACATCAAAGGTGGTGATGCTTACATGTCCTTCAGAGCTCTGTTGAAAAGCTTCAGAAATTTCTTTTATATTTCTAAATCCTTGATTCACATGATTGTTATTCATGTCCAGCAATGCGATTCGAATATCTTTCATACTACATTATATTTTTTGCAAAGTTACCAAAATATTATGAAGCATGCTCGCCATGTGTTATACCATACTCTGTTTCTGAGATCATATAATCAACAACTTTCGTCAGATCTCCTGTTTCTTGGAAGATCTGAAGCTGCCTATCTGCGCCGGTTCCGTTTTCTAAAATTTTCCATGCGTATTCCACCTCTTCACGGCATCCGAGATCATCTACAACATCATCTATAAACTCCAGAAGCTCTTTTAATAAGTGAGGATACGGAACGGATTCTTCTTTCCCAAAGTCTATCAGATGAGCTTCGATACCGCTTTTGGAAGCTCTCCATTTATTTTCATTTAATAATAATCTTCGGTAGCTTCTGAAACTTAAATTTTGCTGGTGAAGCTTATATATTTTGGCCACCAAAGCCTGCATAATGGCTGCAAGGCAAACCGTTTCATCAATTCTCAGCGGCATATCACAAATTCTGAATTCAATGGTAGGGTAGAACGGGTGAACCCTCAGATCCCACCAGATTTTCTTGGCATTATCGATGGTTCCGGTCTTTACCAGAAGGTCAACATAGCTGTCGAATTCTGCTAAAGAATTGAAATAGCTGGGAATACCTGTTCTTGGGAACTTAACGAAAATTTCCTGCCTGTAAGATTTAAAGCCGGTATACCTCCCGATCCAGAAAGGTGAATTGGTGGATAAGGCATAAATGTGCGGAAGAAAATACCGCATTACATTCTGAATTCTCACACCTTCTTCACGGTTGGGAATTCCGATGTGGACATGGAGGCCAAAAATTAGGTTTTCGCGGGCCACATCTCCCATATCATCTACGATTTTTATATATCTTTCTCCTTGGGTAATGGTATTTGCAGACCAGTGCGAAAATGGGTGTGTTCCACCTCCGGAAACGCGAAGCCCCTGCTCGTGGGCAGTTTTTATTAAATGTCTTCTTAAATTGGTAAGTTCGGCTCTTGCCTCCTGAATATTCTGGCAGATTCCCGTTTCCATCTCGATCATGGATTCGTGCATTTCGTGTTTTAAGTTTTCGCTTAAAACTGCTTTTCCACCTTCAATAATTTTCGAAACATGAGAGATCAGATCCCTGCTCTCAACATCAATGATTTGATATTCTTCTTCGATTCCTATGGTAAATTGATGCATTTTTTTCGTGCTTTTAATTTCTTTTCAAATAATTATTTTACAGAATCTTTAACGAAAGTTCCCCATGAAATATTAGGTTTTCCGGGAACATATTCTTTAGCCTTTTCTACGGCTAGTTTGGCTGCATGCTCTACGATCCATGCAAAATTTTCTTCACCTACAGAGTTTCTGTCTGCGTCAGGAGCCGGGTTGCAGAAGTCTATGGCATAAGGGATTCCGTCTCTCACTGCAAATTCTACGGTGTTGAAATCATAACCCAGCGCTTCATTCATTTTAATGGTATAGTCGTGAATAGTTTTTAATAATTTCTCCAGCTCCGCACCCTGAGTCTGATGGGTGGTGGCATATCTCAAATGGTGTGCATTTCTTGGTTCGTAAGGCATGATGTGAACATATTTCTTGCCTAAACAATAGACTCTGTAATAATCTTCAAAGACAATTTCTTCCTGAACCATCATTACCAGCTGTTCTGTTTCTCCGAGTTTATTCCAAAGATCTTCAGGGTTTTCTACTCTGTAAACGTTTCTCCAGCCGCCGCCATCATGCGGTTTCATATAAGCCGGAAAACCAATATAATTGAATATATAATCCCAATCGTGAGGAAATTTCAGGTTTCTGAAAGAAGTTTCCGAAGTATTGGCCGGTCTTTCGTGTGACGGCAGCAAAACGGTTTTAGGAAGAGGAATCCCGAGTTTTATCATTAAAGCATTATTAAAAAACTTTTCGTCTGCACTCCACCAGAATGGGTTGTTAATCACATAAGTTCCGTTTAAGGCTGCATTTTTAAGATAGGCTCTGTAGAAAGGAACGTCCTGTGAAATCCTGTCGATAATTACTGCATATCCGTAATCTGCACCTTGCTCCAGCTTATCAATGGTTACGGGTTCGGCAACGATCTCTCCGCCTCCCAGCTCATTTACTTTATCGATAAACGCCCAGGGAAATGTGTCTTCCATACCGAATAGGATTCCTACTTTTTTTGTCATAATTGATGTTTTTGATGTTATATTACTATTTGATTAATTTGAGGTTGAGATTTTATTTTCATTAAGATATTTAATCTAAATCTAAGCCTTAGTTTTATTTTACTTAGGAAAAGAACGCTCCGATAAATGTCGGGAAAACCATTCTCCAAAGCGGCCAGTCGTGATTGATCCATTTTCTTTCGTCGTACCAGAAATCAATTCCTTTTGAGCTTAAAATTTCGGCCATTTCTATATTTTTGTCTTTGCAGATGTCCTGATCAGAAGTGCTTAAAACGATGTGCATATGCTTGTATTTCCAGGCTTCATCATTTTTTACATATTCTCTCGGGCAGTTAAAGTAAACCAGCTCATCAGAAAATCCATCCATAAAATTTCTGATGCTGAAAGCTCCTGACAAACAGAATAAATGGGAGACTATATCAGGAAATCTAAATGCAAAATTTGCGGCGTGATATCCTCCGAAACTTGCTCCTGCAACGGCTACACGGTGAGTTTTGTGAATTTTCTGAATATAAGGTACAAACTCCTGAATCAGAAACTGCATATATCTTTCATAATTTTTGATCCTCTGCTGCGGAGAGATATTATTGTCATAAAAGCTCCAGCTGTCAATGGTCTGAATGTTATATAATTTTACTTTTCCCTGCTCTATAAACCAATTGATGCTTCCGTTTAAATGGAAATCATGGTTTTGGGTATATTGTCCCTGAGAAGTAGGGAACATGATGATTGGATATCCGTAATGTCCTGTTACTTCTACCTTAAGACTTGTTCCTAAAATATGTGAATAATAATCTGTATGTTCTATCTGAGGCATTTTTTTATAATTGATGAATGAATGATATTTGAATTGGTTGCTAGTTATCAGTTATGAGTTATGAGTAATTTTGCTAACTTCTAACTTGTCGGCTTCTCTTTCGGAGGAAGAATGTTCAGCATTTCCGCATGAATTTTTTCTGCAGCCATGTCCAGTCTTTCCTGAATAATTATTGAGTCATTCGACTTATACACAATTCCTACGTGATAATCAATAGGTAAAAACTTTACTACTTCTTTGCTCTCAAACTGGCTGTAATTGGGTTCTTTATCTTTAATCAAAGCTATAATCAATCCTGAATAATAGCCTGTAGGTTTAGAAATTTCATAGTTGATTCCTTTTAATAAAGCATCTTCAATCCTTGCCCATTCTCTCCAGATATTGATATTGCTTGAAGCTTCTACCAGGTCAGGAATGTGGGCACCTCCAACACGGGAAGATGTTTCAAGGAAATAATACTTTCCATCTTCTCTGCTTCGGATAAATTCTGTGTGAGTAGCTCCGTTAATAAGTCCAAAATTAGAAAGTACTTTTGCATTTACCTCTTCAAGTGCTTTGAATTCATCAGAATATCTTCCTAATGTTTTTGATCTGAAAACGCCCCCTTCATGCGAAACCTGCATCGGCGGTGCAAGATATTTGGATGCTGAAGTAAAAACGATTTCTTTATTAAAAGTCAGGCTGTCAACATGATAAACGTCGCCCGGCTTGAAGCTTTCCAGAAGGAATAAATGGCGTTCTTCGCCAAGCGTGTTCAGGGCATTCCAAAGCTCATTTTTAGAAGATATTTTTTTAATTCCCGAGGCAGATGCTTCGGAACGTGGCTTTAAAACCCACGGAGCCGGCACTTCATCTGCAAAGCGGTTCACCTCATCATTATTGAAAACCGCAGTAAATTCCGGAACGTTAATGCCAGAATCTTTTGCTTTCTGGCGCATGGCGAGCTTGTCCCTGAAATACCTGTGGGTAGTTTGTCCCATCCCTGGGATCCTGAAATTTTCCCTGATCAGAGCTGCTTTTTCTACATCATAATCATCAAGAGCTACCACGGCATCCACTTTTCTGGTTTGCATTAGATGAGAAAAACCTTGCACAAGATGATCAAGATTCCATACAGAAGGTTGGATTTCCGGCATATAGAATATCTCGTCGATGGCATGCCAAGGCCAGTTTTTTTCTTTAAGGTTTTCGGATGTCACTAAGATTATTTTATTACCAAGCTTTTTCATTTCATCCATGAAATCATAGCCTTTGTAATAGCACGAAATACATACTATAGTTTTTTTCTCCATATAATGTTTTTTTAATATTTATGAATTATCAAAAATAAAAGCTAATTAATATTAATTATATAATATCAAAATCTAAGATAAAGTGCGTTTTTGAAAATTCCTCTATCAATTATACAGAGAATTTTTGTAATAAACTAATTTTTAGTGATAATTTTCAATTAAATCTGTTAATAATTGTACTCCAAACCCTGTTGCAGCCTTTTCTTTGGCATATCCCACACTCCCGAAAGCTACCCCGGCAATATCTAGATGTGCCCATTTCGGATGATTTTCAATGAACTGTTCCAGGAATTTTGCCGCTATAATGCAGTCGCCGATTGGCTTCATCGAAATATTTTTCAGATCTGCCACATCAGATTGGATGTCATCTTTCCAAACATCCCACAAAGGAAGATTCCAAAGCCTTTGATTGGTTTTATCGCCTGTATTTATCAAGAGATTTTTTAGTTCTTCGTTATTGGAAAACAAGGCACCGCAGGTATCCCCAAACATCCTCACCGCACTTCCCGTCAGGGTGGCAAGGTCGATCAGGAAATCTGTCTTAAAGTTTCTTGCCATATAAGAAAGGCCGTCTGCCAGGATCATTCTGCCTTCTGCATCCGTGTTGAGAACTTCAATTGTTTTCCCGTTATAAGCCGTAATGACATCACTCGGAAGGAAAGCATTTTCGGAAATAGCATTATCTGTAATAGGTAAGATGGCAACAATATTCACTTGAAGCTGCATTTCTGCAGCATACATTAAAGTTCCCAGAACAGCCGTTGCACCTCCCATATCCGATTTCATATAATGCATATTGTCAGGGTTTTTCAGAGAAATTCCTCCGGTGTCAAATAATACGCATTTCCCGACCAGACCGAAAGTTTTGGCGTTTTTTGCCGTTGTTTTATATTCTAATATGGTGAAAGCAGCCTCATAAGCACTTCCCTGATTGACGGAAAGATACGCTCCCAAACCAAGTTCTTCACACTTTTTCCTGTTGAAAACAGTGTATTTTAAATTGTATTTTTTTGCTAAATTTTTTAAATATAGGCTTAAAGCATCAGGCTTTTTCAGGTTTGCCGGCTTATTCAGCCATTCCTGACAGGCAATTTGGGCATTGCTTAAAGCTTCTGCTTTTTGACTGATACTATCTAATTTTTTCTGACTTAAATTTTCAAAATGAAGCTCAAATTTTGCATTCCAGAAGACGTGGGTTCTTTCGAAGGGGTAGTTGTACGTACCAATTAAAAGTCCTTTTACAAATTCTTCAAATTGTTTTTCATTCATAAAATCACATAAAACTAATGTAGGGGCAGCTTCAAGCTTTCCTTTTTGTGTCTGTGAAAATTTTACGGCAGCCTGTTGGATTTCAAAATTCTGTACACTGGATTTTCCTAAGCCTATAAAATAAGTAATCCCTTCTTCATGGGCATTCACGAAGACTTCATATTTTTTTCCTGTGAAAAAAGTGGAAATATTTTTATTGAAGTTTTTATTTGTTTTTGTCCATTCCTCTTCAGTGAATAGATGAAGAATCTGAGTGTAATTTTTATTTTTTTTGTTGATTAGCTTCATAGTTTTAATCTTTAATGCTTTTTTGATGAGGTTTTACTTCTACAGGATTTTCTCTGTTATCATAAAACAGCCATTCGATGGCTCTCGGGAACTCCTGGGACCAATAAAATTCATTGTGAGTGCCTTCAGGATTAATATTCGTCCTGAACTCGAAATCAAACAGATTTTTCTTTTCCCATTGCTTTAAATATTCTTCGAAAATATGAATTCTTTTGACCATTTTTGAACCTTCCTGGCCACCTCCATAAAGATAGATTTTTGTTTTAAAAGGAACCCGGAAATTCATCATTGGGAAATTATTATTTGGCTCCACCCAAAGTGATGGGGAAAAAATTAACAATTTTGAATATACTTCAGGATAAAGAAATCCGCTGTAGATGCTAATTAGCGCACCCAGTGAGCTTCCCCCGATTCCTGTATTGTCGCGGTCTTTTTTGGTGCGGTAGTTTTCGTCTACGAAGGGTTTTAAAGTATCGGTGATAAAACGGATGTACTTTTTCCCTTCAGATCCGTTCGCGACATTGTCATTATCAAAAATATATTCTTTGATTCTTTCTTCACTTCCGTGTTCTACGGCAATGATAATTACGTCTCCACGTCCGTATTCTGCTAAAATAGAAAGTTTTTTGTCGATTTCCCAATTTCCGTAGCCGCTGCCATCATTGAAGAGGTTTTGGGCATCCTGAAGGTATAAAACGGGATAGCTTTTATTGGAAATATAATAATCATAAGGCAAAAGCGCCCAGACTTTTCTGTAACGTTCAAGCTGGGGAATGTAAAATTCTTCCGAAATAATCTCTACAATAGGAAAATACTCTTTTTTGAAAGGGCCCCAGTTCAATCTCCATTTTTCAACGGTATCAGAAGTTTTTTTTGCAGATTTTAAAGCTTTCCTGTTAGGGGTAATGTTTCCGAATTTATCTAGCTCTACGTTTTCCCATCCACCTTTGGTGAATTTATATTCAATCTCATTAGGTAGAAGTGACTCGTCTATTTCGATAAAATATCTATTGGGATCGGATTGATTAAGCTGGTAATTATCATCTTTAGGGTTCCAGCTGTTGAAATTCCCTGTAATGTAGATGACTCTGTTATCAATTTCTTCACTATAAAGTTCAAACCTCATCATGTGTTTAATTTTCTAACGGCTAAATTTATAAAAAACTTTTTATATCAAATTATTTTTAAAATCATAATAGAGTGATAAAAATTATTATATATTTGATAAAAGCAAGTGATGGAACAGAATTAGCATGCATATTACTTCAATAGAATTAATATTTTTTGTTAATTTTTTTTGTAGTTTCAAAGAAAATATAAAATTAAATTAAAGCCGTGATGAATTCGGTTAAAACATATACACTTTTTACGGATCATGATATTTATCTTTTTAAAGAAGGTAAACATTATAAGCTATATGACAAATTTGGTGCACATTCTGCTGAAAAGGATGGTGTAGTTGGTGTTTATTTTTCGGTTTGGGCACCAAATGCAAAAAAAGTTTCAGTAATCGGAAATTTTAATAACTGGAATCACAAAGACCATATTTTATTCCCTCGGTGGGATGGATCGGGAATTTGGGAAGGGTTTATTGCTGGGCTGACGTGGGGAACACTGTATAAATATGCGATTGAAACTGGAAGGGGAGAAATTTTAGAAAAAAGTGATCCTTATGCACTGAGCTGGGAACAGAATATTCAGGCTGCGTCGCTAGTTTCAACGACCTGGTATGAATGGAATGATAAAGAATGGCTTGAAAACCGCTGGAAAAAAAACACACTGAATGCCCCGATTTCAGTCTATGAGATTCATTTGGGCTCATGGGTAAGGGAAGGCAGTGATCCGAAAAGATTCCTGAATTACCGCGAAGTGGCAAAAAAACTAGTTCCTTATGTAAAAGAAATGGGTTTCACCCATGTAGAGTTTATGCCAGTGATGGAATACCCTTACGATCCCAGCTGGGGTTACCAGATCACAGGATTTTTCGCGGCGACCTCACGCTTTGGGTCACCACAAGATTTGATGTTTTTAATTGATGAGCTTCACAGAAATGATGTTGGTGTGATTTTAGATTGGGTACCTTCTCATTTTCCTGGTGATGCTAATGGGTTGCATCGTTTTGACGGTACTTATCTTTATGAGCATGAAGATCCGCGGAAAGGCTTTCATCCGGATTGGAAATCTTATATTTTCAATTATGGGAGAAATGAAGTAAAATCTTTTTTAATTTCAAATGCCATGTTTTGGCTGGAACGTTATCATGTCGACGGATTGCGTGTAGATGCAGTAACTTCAATGCTTCATCTGGATTATTCAAGGAATGAAGGGGAATGGGAACCAAATATTTATGGAGGAAATGTTAATCTTGAAGCAAAAGTTTTTTTGCAGGATTTTAATAAGGCTGTTTACAAAAAATTTGGAGATAATATCATTACGATTGCAGAAGAAAGCTCTGATTTTCCTATGCTGACAAAACCTGTACACGATGATGGGATAGGATTTGGAATGAAATGGATGATGGGATGGATGCATGATACATTGGATTATTTTAAAGAAGAACACGAGAACAGAAAATTTCATCATCATAAGCTGACTTTTGCTTCAATGTATATGCATAATGAAAATTATATGATGCCTTTGTCGCACGATGAGGTCGTTCACGGAAAAGCAAGTCTCATCTATAAAATGAAAGGAGATGAATGGCAGAAATTTGCTAATCTTCGGGCACTATATGTATATATGTTTACGCACCCCGGCGCAAAACTTTTGTTTATGGGGGATGAATTCGGGCAGACCAATGAATGGAATTTTACCCGGAGTTTAGACTGGCATCTGCTGCAGTATCCTGTTCATAAAGGATTGCAGAGTCTAGTTAAAGATTTAAATCATCTTTACAGATCAGAAACAGCAATGTATGAAAATCAGTTTAATCATTGTGGTTTTGAGTGGGTAGAAGCCGATGATATTGAAAATTCTGTTTATGTATATAAAAGGAACGGTAAAAAACAGGATGATGTTTTAATTGTTGTTTTAAATCTTACTCCAAGAGTTTTAGATTATAAAATCGGGGTGCCAGCCGGAAGCCATTGGCAGATTATTTTTAATTCTGACGATGGAAAATATGCAGGAAGCGGTATAAGGTCAGATATTTTTAAAGAACAGAACGAGGATTATATGTATCATCCGAAATCAATTAGCCTGAATCTGCCCCCATTGGCAGGAGTTATTTTAAAAAAGACAAAAGAAAAAAAATATAAATTACAAAGAATCAAGCAACACAAAAGATAATAGCAAAAATGGTAGTTTATCATCTAAGTACGGAGTGTTATCCGGTCGCAAAAGTAGGAGGTCTGGCAGATGTTGTGGGTGCTTTGCCGAAATATCAGAATAAAATAAAAGGAGTTGATGCTAAGGTAATAATGCCGTGGTACAATAAATCTTTCATTCATGATCATGAGTTTGACTTGGTTTTTAATGGTTTTATCCATCAGGGGCCGAATATGCTTCAGGTACAGGTTTTGAAGGGGAAAACCAATGTCCTGGGATTTGAGCTGTATATGGTAAAAGTTCCTGGGCTGCTGGATCGGGAGAACCCTTACGGGTATCAGGATGAAAACTTCCAGTTTCTGGCTTTTCAGCATGGTGCATTGCATTGGTTGAGCGCGATGCAGATTCGTCCGGATGTATTGCACTGCCATGATTATCACACGGGACTTATACCTTTTATGATTGAATACTGTCCGGAATTTTCCTTTTTAAAAGGGGTAAAAACTATAGCGACAATCCATAACGGGGAATACCAGGGAATGATGAGCTGGGAAATGGCCAATTATATGCCGTCTTTTGATGCCTACAAATGGGGATTGATGGATTGGAACGGTTTGATAAATCCTTTAGCAAGTATGATCAAATGTGCAAGTGCTTTTACTACAGTTTCACAAGGTTATCTTGAAGAGCTGTTCGTAAGCTTTCGCGGATTGGAGAGCCTCGTTCGCGATGAGTTTGGAAAGGCTTATGGCATCATCAATGGTATTGACACGGAAGTCTGGAACCCGGAAACAGATCCGATGCTTGATTTTAATTTCAATGTTAAAAATGCAGTAGAACAAAAGAAAAAAAATAAAGAAAAGCTGTGCAAAGAATATGGCTTAAAGCCTGAACTTCCATTGTTTGCCTTCATTGGAAGATTTGCGACGGAAAAAGGGGCGGATTTGCTTCCTGATGTAGTTTGGAGGAGCATAAAACAAAGTTATGGAGCTTTAAATATCATGATTTTAGGATCAGGAAATGCTTATATTGAGAATAAACTGAAAGAATATAATTACACTTATACCAATTTCGCTTTAGATTTAGGATATAAAGAACATCTTTCACATAAAATATATGCTTCAGCGGATTTTTTGCTCATGCCTTCCAGAGTTGAGCCCTGCGGGTTGAATCAGATGTACTCCATGAGGTATGGGACAGTTCCCGTTGTGCGATACACCGGTGGATTGAGAGATACAGTGGAGGATATTTCCACAGGAGGTGCAGGGATTAATTTTACCTATCCGGGAGTTGATGATATCATGCACGCAATGAACAGGGCTATATTGATTTACAATCAAAAAGATGTAATGGAAAATCTGATTCGGGCTAATATGAATTTTGATTTTGCCTGGGAAAAATCGGCGGAGAAATATATAGCTTTATATAATAATTAAAATTTAAAGAATAAAATAAATAAATTGGTTATGAATTAAAATTATTAATAAAATAACTTAATTTCTTAATGTTTGAAAATAAATTCAAATAAATTTTAATCAACAGTAAATTTAATAAAATAAACGCAAAATAATTTATGAACAGCAATGTTATTTCCATTGTTTTGGGGGGAGGTAGAGGAACAAGGTTGTTCCCACTTACGTATTCAAGATCAAAACCTGCTGTACCGATCGCAGGAAAATACAGATTGGTAGATATTCCTATTTCAAATTGCTTAAACTCAGGGTTGAATAAAATTTTGGTTTTAACGCAATTCAACTCTGCGTCACTGAATTCTCACATCAAAAACTCTTATCATTTTGATATTTTCAGTAAAGGTTTCGTTGATATTCTTGCGGCTGAACAGAATGTTGAAAATGACAACTGGTATCAGGGAACTGCGGATGCCGTACGCCAGTCGATGAAGCACTTAGAAAAATATGACTATGATTATATCCTGATTCTTTCAGGTGACCAGCTCTACCAGATGGATTTCAGGGAAATGCTGGATTTCCATATTGAAAAAGGTGGTGATGTGACCATCGCAACCATTCCCGTAAATGCCAAAGATGCAACAGGCTTTGGAATTTTAAGCTCTGACGATGAAGGCAATATCACTTCTTTTGTGGAAAAACCAAGCTATGAGATGCTTAATGGCTTGCAATCTGAGGTTTCGGAAGAAAACAAACAAAAAGGAAAAGAATACCTCGCTTCAATGGGGATTTATATCTTTACCAAAAGCA
The DNA here is from genome assembly GCF_900156075.1 of Chryseobacterium sp. RU37D. GTDB lineage: Bacteria > Bacteroidota > Bacteroidia > Flavobacteriales > Weeksellaceae > Chryseobacterium. Next base: position 53,277 of record NZ_FTMM01000022.1, read on the forward strand.
TTCTTAAAAAAATGTTTGATGAAGGAGCGGGAGATGATTTCGGGAAAGACATTATTCCGAGTTCAATAGGAAAATATACCACTTTAAGTTATCAATTTGAAGGATACTGGACAGATATTGGTACCATAGAATCCTTCTACGAAGCCAATCTGGATTTGTGTCAGGATTTTCCACAGTTTAATCTTTTCTCTTCGTCGCCGGTTTATACAAGAGCAAGGATGCTTCCGCCATCAAAGATCAACGGCTCTTATGTCAGTAAAGCGGTTTTCGGTGACGGGTGCATCATTATGGCTGATAAAATTGAGAATTCCGTTATCGGAAACAGAACACGGATTGACAAGGGAAGCACCATCGTAAATTCTTACGTAATGGGTGCCGATTTCTATCAAAATACCACGGAAATTGTACACAATGACAGGAAAGGCGAGCCTAACATGGGTATCGGGAAGTACTGCTATATCGAAAAAGCGATTTTAGACAAAAACTGCTATATTGGTGATAATGTAAGGATCATCGGCGGAAAACATCTTGCAGACGGAGATTACGGAACACATTCTGTTCAGGACGGTATTGTTGTTGTGAAAAAGGGGGCGGTGCTGCCACCGGGAACGCATATTGGGTAAAATCTATATATCCTTAAAAAATTCGCTCATTGAAATTTCAAGAGCATCGGTAATTTTCATAAGATTAAGAACAGAGGTATTGATGATACCTCTTTCTATTCTTGTGATTTGAGAGATTTCTACATCTACCATGAAGGCAAGTTCTTTCTGTGTAAGATTCTTTTGCTGACGTAGTTTGGATATACTAATTTAGCTTCCAGTTAGAGTTAAGCATAAAACCTTAATTTTAACGTATGAAACAAGGGCGAAAAATCTATGATCCAGCTTTTAA
>NZ_FTMM01000021.1 GCF_900156075.1 Chryseobacterium sp. RU37D
TTAAAAGCTGGATCATAGATTTTTCGCCCTTGTTTCATACGTTAAAATTAAGGTTTTATGCTTAACTCTAACTGGAAGCTAAATTAGTATATCCAGAAGATTTATCTAATCTTTTAGACATAGATACAAAAAATGTATTTAATAATCAATCCAACGAAGGCAATGGCTATGTAGAAACTATAAATAATGATTATAGAGATTTAATCAAAGATATTAAGGAAACTTACGACAAGCTTATCCAATCTAAAGACGAACAAATTGCAATGCTGAAAGAGCAAATCACTTTTTTTAAAGAGAAAAACATATAATTTAATAAATTACTAATTCTCATCGTAAATTATTAAATTTGGCAAAAATAATTCTAACAGATGAGCATTTTAAAAGGAGTAGGTGTTGCATTGGTGACACCCTTTAATGAAGATTTATCCGTAGATTTCGACAGTTTAACAAAATTAGTTAATTACAACATCGAAAACGGAACCAATTATTTAGTTGTTTTGGGAACTACAGCGGAAGCTGCAACTCTTTCTGCCGAAGAGAAGAAACAGGTAATTGAGCATATCATTAAGGTTAACAATAAACGCGTTCCTTTGGTATTGGGAATTGGCGGAAATAATACTCTTGAAGTAAAGAAACAGATTGAAGAAGCGGATCTTTCTGAGTTTGAAGCGGTACTTTCTGTTTCTCCATATTATAATAAACCGAACCAGGAGGGGCTTTACCAGCATTATAAAGTGTTGGCTTCCACGGGGAAAAATATTATTATTTATAATGTTCCGTCTAGAACAGGACAGAATATTGAAGCGGAAACCACTTTACGCTTAGCAAAAGAATTTCCAAATTTATTCTTAATTAAAGAAGCTGCACCAAATATTTTACAGTATTTCGATATTTTAAGGAAAAAACCGGGCGGTTTCAATTTGGTTTCCGGTGATGATGAATATACACTTCCGGTAACGCTAGCCGGCGGAAACGGAGTGATTTCTGTAATTGCACAGGCTTATCCGAAACAGTTTTCAACGATGGTGCAGTTGGCTTTCGACAGAAAAGTGGATGAAGCATACGAAATTCACAATAAGTTAGTTGAAATCACAAGATTGATCTTTACAGAAGGTAATCCTTGCGGAATTAAAGTAATCCTTGCAGAGATGGGAATTATTAAAAATTATTTAAGACTTCCTTTAGTTCCGGCTTCAGAAGGGCTTCATGCTAAAATTAAAGCTGAAATGGCGAATATTTAAATGAAATGGCAATAGTCAGTTGTAAATTTTGCTATTAGAGGTAAAATGAGCACTTCAGATATGAAACAAAATTGGCCATCTACAAAATACAAGGGTGAAAGGCTTTCTGCTTTTCACTTTTTTTATCATAATTTTAAAGAATGGAATTAATAAAAGCAACAGAAAAGGAAATCCCATTGATCCAGGATTTGGCAAGAAGATCTTGGGAAAGTGCATATCTAGGGATAATTTCAAATGAGCAAATTGAATATATGCTGGGCGAAATGTATTCTACTAAAGAAATTTCCACCCATCTTCAAAATCCGAATTATCATTATTATCTGATTTTTGATGAATACAATGATTCTTTTGAGGGTTTTATAGGGTACGAGCATGGATATGAAAAGGGTACGACAAAGCTACACAGGATTTATCTTGTTCCGAAAAGTAAAGGAAAGGGCTTCGGAAAAGGAGCGCTAGATTTCTTGAAGAAAAAGCTTTCTGAAAGCAATGACAGAAGGATTATCTTGAATGTAAATAAAGAAAACAAAGCAAAAAAATTCTACGAATCTCAAGGTTTTAAAGTATATAATGAATTGGTTTTGGATATTGGAAATGGTTTCGTCATGGATGATTACCAAATGGAGTATATAATTCACTTGTGATTGACTTAAAATTGTATAATATTTTCTTGTAATTCTATAACAAGTGATATTTATTTTTGCTCATCTTTGTACCAGTCAAATCGCTATTAAATAATAACAATACATTTATATGCTTGATGTTAAGCTTGTTTTGCTTTTTATCAGGATATTTTTTTTCATCCTTAGTGTTTAATTCCTGTATTTCATAATGCAGGATTTTTTGTTTTCTAAATTTGAAATAAATGCACCTATTTCACTTTGTATTGAAATAAATTATTATATTTACATCCAATTTGACACACTACAAGGATGAGAATATACGTAAAATTTGATTTCAATGCTCTTTGCAAAAAGGTTTTGGACGAAAAACTTAAAGAACAAGGTCTGAAATACCGACTGCTGAATTTCGGTGAAGTAGAATTTTATGAAAATTTTACCCGGGAACAACATAAAAATTTTAAAAAACATTTGGAAGATTACGGAATAGAAATCATCGAAAGCCAGAAAACAACATTAGTACAGAAAATTAAGGATACAATTATAGAGATGGTATTTACTGATGAAAATATTCCTGTTAAAGCCTCTATTTATATTGCAGAAAAGTTGGACCATAGCTATGGCTATCTTTCGAATCTGTTTTCGGAAGCTACTTGCTGCTCAATTGAAAATTTCATTATTCTTCAGAAAATTGAGTATGCAAAAGAACTGATAATAAGTAAAAATCAAAGCCTTACGGATATTGCCCAAATGCTTAATTATTCCAGTGTGGCACATCTGAGTACTCAGTTTAAAAAGACTACCGGCATTACCCCATCACAATTTCAGAAAATCGTAGACAGGAGAAGAACGTATCAAAGTGTAATTAATAGAGCCATAATGCAATATGAATAAAGAATATCTTAATGTTATTCTGGTTGATAGCAACGAAGGAAACAGGTTTTTTTTTAAGAAAATATTTAAAGATCTAAAGATTGGGATAAAAATCCTGACCTTTGAAAATGGGGAAGAACTGATGAATTATCTGAATTGTCAACAGGTTTTGATTCCAGAAATTCTATTCATGGAAAAAGATATTCCGAAGAAGAGTAGTCTCGATTGTCTTGAAGAAATCAAAAGCGTCATTAGGTTTGATCAAATGGTAATTACTATTTATTCCAAATATTTATCTGCTGATGAGGAAGAAAATATTTTTGTAAAAGGTGCTAATATTATTATGGAAAAACCAGATAATTATGTAGATCTGAAAAAAGTGCTTTCAGAAATTATTACTATCAATTGGCAGTATCATACCTCAGGTTTAAACAAAAATAATTTTATCATGAAAGTGTGAAAAAAAAATGTAATTAATTGTTTTTATATTAAAATTTAATTTTTATCTTTGTCGGGCAATATTCACATAATAGTGATAATTGATTATTCAAGAATAAAATAAATAAAAGCTTAAAGTATAGAAAATTTATATTAAAAAATTGAAACACAAATTATTATATGGAAAGCGTCAATGATCATGAAAATAATTGTTTCATAATAAAAACTAAATTATATAAATCACAATGTTATTTAACAAAATGAATTATATCATTTCCAATTATAAAGCACAGAAGATCTTTAAACAAAACGGTACAATCATGAAAACTCAAGGAAGTAGTTAAAGGAATTCTTATTCGTTTCATTTTAAATCCTTTAACGAAAACAACAGTTAGTTTTTATAATAAACAAGTTGGAAACATAATTCATTTTGTTTTTTTTATTCAATGAACTGGATTATAAATATCTTTCATACCAAATACCAAATCACAAAATATTAATTATCAAAAATGAAAGTATTTATTATTGAAGTAAAGTAATTTCTTCAAAAAATAACAGTTTTATAAGAGGCCGCGTAGAGATTTTTTTCTTTCCGCGGTTTTTTTATGATATCTTACTCCACTTATTTTTTCCTTTATAATTTCTCAGATAATAATTTTTAATAATTTGATTATCAGGTCTTAAAAGAAGAGGGTCGGCTTGTAGTATTTTTTCGACCGTATTTTTTGTTATTTTAATAATTGTTGAATCATTTACAAGATCAAGCTTTTTGAAATCAACAACTCCGCTCTGCTGGGTGCCTAGAATATCTCCCGGCCCGCGAAGCTGCATATCCACTTCAGAAATTTTAAAGCCATCGTTCGTTTCAGTCATTGTCTTGATGCGGGTTCTGCTTTCACGGGATAGCTTGTCTGAAGTCATTAGGATACAATAGCTCTGTTCTGCACCTCGGCCGACACGTCCACGAAGTTGGTGGAGCTGTGATAATCCAAATCTTTCTGCGCTTTCAATCACCATTACAGAAGCATTAGGTACATTAACGCCTACTTCAATCACCGTGGTTGCCACCATAATTTCAGCTTTTCCAGAGGCAAAATAATTCATGGCTGCATCTTTTTCATCAGGCTTCATTTTCCCGTGAAGCATGGTTACATTGTATTTTGAAAAATTATCCATTACATTTTTCAAACCCTCCATTAGATTTTTATAATCCAATGTTTCAGACTCTTCAATTAAAGGATATACAAAATATATCTGTCTTCCTTTCTGGATTTCTTCACGACAGAAGTTGTAGACATAAGCCTTGTCTTTTTCCCGTCTGTGAGCTGTAATGATGGGCTTTCTTCCAACTGGCATTTCATCAATTACAGAAACATCAAGATCAGAATAAAAGCTCATGGCCAGCGTCCTTGGGATGGGAGTGGCGGTCATAACAAGAATATGCGGCGGGATTTTATTTTTTGCCCAAAGTTTGGCTCTCTGTGCCACCCCAAACCTATGCTGCTCATCAATTATGGCTAATCCCAGATTTTTAAATTTTACTTTATCTTCCAAAACGGCATGTGTTCCTACCAGGATAGAAAGTTCGCCATTTTCCAATTCCTGATGAATAATTTTCCGTTCGGACGCTTTGGTAGAGCCGGTCAGGAGGCGTACATTGACCGGGGTTTCTTTTAAAAGATCTTTAATGCCGTTGTAATGCTGCTGAGCAAGTATTTCAGTGGGTGCCATCATGCAGCTTTGAAAGCTATTGTCTAAGGTAATGAGCATTGTAAGCAAAGCAACCATTGTTTTTCCTGAACCTACATCACCCTGCAAAAGCCTGTTCATCTGGATTGGTTTTTTCATATCCTGACGAATTTCCTTTAAAACTCTTTTCTGTGCCCCTGTTAAATCAAACGGAAGATGATTTTCATAAAAATCATTAAAATAATCACCAACAATCGGGAAGGGATTTCCTATGGTATGGCTTTTATGATGAATTTTTTTTAAACAAAAACCAAGCTGGAAAAAGAATGATTCTTCAAATTTTAACCGGTAATCTGCCCTTTCGAAATGCTCCATATCTTTTGGGAAATGGATGTTAAGATAAGTATGTTGTCTCGATAAAAATTTAAAAGGCTTCATCAGGTAATCCGGAAAGTTTTCCTGTATTAAATTGGGAATTTCCTTGCAGATATTTCTTAGAATCGTTTGAAAAAATTTCTGATTTAATCCTCTTTTCGTTAATTTTTCAGAACTTGGATAAATGGGTCTTAGCCGGTTTTCCTTATCCTTTTTTTCTTCAACTTCTATTTCCGGGTGAGGCATGGAAAACTGATTGTTAAAAACATTTATCTTTCCGAAAATATAGATTTCTTTATTGATTGGCAGCTGCTCTTTCAGCCATTTTGAATACTGAAACCAAACAAGATCCATCGTTCCCGTATCATCATTGAATTTAGCTGAAAGCCGTTTTGTTTTTCCTGTCTGGATTTCCTGAACGCTGATAATTTTTCCCTTTAGCTGAACATCAGTTGAGATATTCTGCAGCTGGACTATTTTATGAACTTTACTTTTATCCAGATAACGGATGGGGAAGAAGTTCAGAAGATCCTCCACAGTAGAAATGCCCAGCACATTCCTGATGAGCCTGGCTTTTTCCGGACCGATTCCTTTTACATATTCTATGGAAGTTTCAAGATTCATTTTTGGATTTCAAGATACAAGTCTTGAGTTTTTATCCGGATTTTTAATGAAAATTAAAAGCCCGAATTTCGGTAAAATAAAAAAGACTTCCAAACAAATTGAAAGTCTCTCATATATTTTTAAGACTAAACCCGAACCGCACATCTCGAAATCTCAAATCAATCTTTTATTTTAGATTTAAATTTTTTCTGATAATCTTCCCATTGCTCTCTTGAACGAATTCTTTTGAACATATCTTTAGAAATGAAATCCAGATAAGGTTCCAGTTCTTTGGCAGATAATTCACCTTGTAGAATGGTGATCGGCCCACCTTTTTCGTCAAGAAATACAGTGCTCGGAACCGCCGCTACGTTCATATATTGTGTAAATTCGTGTAGCGAATTTCTTCCTTTTTTCTGTTCTGTATTAGAGTTTGTAAATGTTCTGCCGTAAATTTCAACAGCATTTTTTTCCTCGGCATCGAATTTTACAGGGTAATAGTTTTGATTCAAAATATCGGCAATTACCTGATGCCCATAGGTTTTTTTATCCATGATCTTGCAGGGCCCGCACCAGTCTGCATAGAAATCAATCAATATTTTTTTTGGATTTTCTTTCTGAGCTTTCAGTGCTTCATCAATGGTCATCCATTTTACCTGAGTAAAGTTGAATGTAATCCAAAATAGACATATTATGCTTATAAATTTCTTCATAATTTAATAATTAAGTAAAAATAAGCATAATTTCGCTTACTTCTATTTTACTTCCTGCATTAATTTTTTCACGTACGGTGATATCAAAATTAATACCACACCGGCAATTACAGCGTATAATCCCAATTGTTTATATCCATTGGTATAAGTGATAAAGGCTTCATAGTTTGAAGAACCTTCTTTGGCTGTTGCAAGCCCGGCACCGATTATTCCGGCTACATACTGCCCGTAAGCGGAGGCCAAGAACCACATACCCATCATCATCCCTTGGAGATTTTTGGTAGAAAGTTTGGTCATAATGGATAATCCGATTGGGGAGAGGCAAAGCTCACCCAAAGTAATGATTAATAAAGCAATCGTAAAGAAATTCAAGGAAGTAACTCCTGCTGCGTTTGCAAAAAGCTTTGTTGCAAACAATGCATAATATCCCAGCCCAAGGAAGATAAATCCTAAACCGAATTTGATAATGGTATTAGGCTCAATTTTCCTTTTATTCAACCAAATCCAAAGCAGCCCGATCAATGGGGCAAGGAAGATAATGAAGAATGCTCCTCCGGAATTATTCACCCCATTAGGGTCAAGTCCCAAAAGATCTTTATTTAAATTTTTAGCAGCAAAAATACTTAAAGAGCCTCCACTTTGCTCGTAAATTCCCCAAAATAAGATTGAAAACAAAATAAACACCAGAGCTGCCCAAAGTTTCTTGCGTTCGGAAAGGGTTACTTTTGTCATTTCGTAGAAAAGATAGACCAGCGTCAATGGTCCGATTGTCCACATGAAATAATCAGTATATTCGGTTTTTGCAACCATTATCATAATGATTGGGACGAAAATTAATGATAAAACATATACTCCATATTCCTTCCATTTTGGAATTGGTGCCGATTTTACCTCATTATCAGGATGTCCCGGCTGAAGACCGATTGTTCCTAATCTTCTTTGTGTAAATACAAAATTAATTAAACTGATAACCATTACAATCGCAGCCAAGCCGAAAGCGACATTCCATCTTAATCCTTCTGAAATTGTATTGGCTAAAATTTCACCCTTTCCGATTGCAATACAAAAATATCCTCCAAGTAAAGCACCAAGGTTGATTCCCGCGTAGAAAAGCGAAAAACCGGCATCCGCTCTGGAATCGTTCGGTTTATAAAGTTGCCCAACCATTGAAGAAATATTGGGTTTAAAGAAACCTGTTCCTACAACGGTAAATGCGATTCCTAAGAAGAAAAATTTGTGAGGATCTGTGGCAAGAATGATACTCCCAACAATCATTAAAAGTCCACCCCAAAAAAGAGACTTTCGGAATCCTAAGATTTTATCAGCAAAAAGGCCGCCAACAAAGGTAAAAGCATAAACGAATGCCTGTGTTGCTCCGTACTGAAGATTGGCTTCTTTTTCATGGAAATTAAGTTGGGAAATCATAAAGAATACCAACATTCCACGCATTCCGTAGAAACAGAAGCGTTCCCACATTTCAGAGAAGAAAAGGCTCCAGATTTGCCTTGGGTATTTTCCTTCGAAATTTTGTATTTCTTCTAGAGTTTTACTCATAATTGTGTATGATTAAGTTTTAATTAAGGTTTCTTTCAATTGTTGGCACATGGTCTCAAGAATTGAAAATTTAATAAAGAACACACGAAAATAAAAAAAACCTCCGACTTAGCAGAGGTTTTCGTTGTATTTTATTTGATGCGGATTAATTTACACCGTGCATCATTTTCTTTAAGATTGGTGAAATTAATGCTAAAATCACAGCAGCAATACCACAAAGAACTACAAATACCATGAAGAATTCGAATAGGTTGTGGATTTCAAATCCTGCAAAAGTTGGGTTTGCTAAAGGCAACTGAGCTTTTTCGAAAGCAGCAGCCTGATCAGCATTTAAAGTCACTTTTTTATCTAAAACATCCTGAAGATTTACTCCTATTTTCTGAGCAGCCTCGAATTTATCACCTGTTGCAGGTAAGATAGAACCTAATGTTCCGGCAAGTGCATATCCAGCCGCGTTCGCGATGAAGAATACTCCATATAATAATGAAGCAAATCTTTTTGGAGCTAATTTTCCAACCAATGATAATCCGATTGGAGATAAGCAAAGTTCACCGCAAGTTTGGATGAAATATAGTAAGATCAACCATTTTACAGCTAAAAGTCCATTATTTCCAAGATCTTTTACGTTGTGTGCAATAATGAAATAAGAAACTGCGATCAAAGCCAATCCCATTGCCTGTTTGAATGGAGATACAGGTTCTTTGCTTTTTGCTCTCAATTTATCCCAAAGAATACTGAACGGTACTGCTAAAGCAACAACGAAAATTCCGTTGAAGATTTGTACCATTGAAGGTGGCATGTTCCATCCGAAGAAATGTCTGTCTGTCTGGTTATCTGCGATGAATGTTAAAGATGAACCAGCCTGTTCAAATGCAGCCCAGAAGAAGATTACGAAAAATGAAACGATGTAGATTACCCAGATTCTGTCTCTTTCAATTTTAGTTAAAGAAGAATCGGACATAATTAAATAGGCCAATGAAATACCACTTGCGTAAACCAATGAGTAAATTACGTTTTGACCTAACGCAAAGTGAAATAAAGATCCAAGAATTACAAATAAAACAGCCGCAATTCCGACAGATGCACCAGAGAACTTTGCAGTTTGTGCTTCTCCTTCTTCAAAATCTTCTGAAGTATTGTGCTTTGGTAAGCCTCCGATTGGTCTTCCGGTCGGTGTTACAACATATTTGTTTTTAAGAATTAAGAATGTAATTGTTCCTACCATCATTGCAATAGAAGCCGCTAAAAATCCCCACTTGAAAGCGTGGATATCTCTGATACCGTCCGCGGATTTTACGTCTCCGATCAATGGACAAATCAACTGACCAAGGAAAGCTCCTAAGTTGATCCCCATGTAGAAAATCGTGAACGCAGAGTCTAGTTTTGATTTTTCCTGTTTTGGATAAAGGCTTCCAACCATTGAAGAGATGTTTGGCTTGAAAAATCCGTTACCGAAAATAATTACACCCAGAGCAGTCCACATAATCGTTGTAGCCGTTCCTATACTAGATCCGAATGTACTAGCACTAATGAACAGTAAAAACTGTCCAATCGCCATTAAAGTACCTCCAAGAAGAATACAATATCTGTTTCCTAAGAATCTGTCGGCGATAAAACCTCCCAACATCGGAGTAAGATAACAAAGAGCAAGGAAACCTCCATATACAATTGAAGCATCAGCCTCCTTCATCAAAAGCGAGTTTACCATAAATAAGGTAAGCAATGCTCTCATCCCATAAAAGTTGAAACGCTCCCACATTTCTGTTCCGAAAAGAACCCATAATCCTTTCGGATGCCTGGAATTGCTCTTCTCTACAAATTCATCCGGTTTCGGACTTAATGCTTCAGTATTATCCATTTTTATTGTTAATTTTTGTTAAGACTGACAAATATAGTTTTTTTTGTGTTTTCGGCAAGGTTTTAATTTTATAATTAAATAAAAAAGCCGTAGAAAGATTCTACAGCTTGATTTTCTTTATAATAAATGAGGATCAATGTCCTTTTTCTTTCATGATTTTGTTTAATCTTTTCAACATGGAAAGTCCTAAAAGTGTGGCAAATATCAACAAAGCGAAATTCACGAGGAAATAATTCATCTTGTTGTCGTAGCTATACCAAGTACTTGCTAAAATTCCCGAAAGCTTGTTTCCAACGGAGTTTGCAAGGAAGAAACCTCCCATCATTAAAGCTGTAATTCTCGCAGGAGAAAGTTTTGAAACGAATGATAATCCCATCGGTGATAAACAAAGTTCTCCAACTGTAATTACTCCATAACTTGCAACCAACCACCATGGTGAAACTTTTACAGCACCATTATCTCCGGCCCAAACTGCTAAAACCATTACTAAACACGATAATCCTGAAATGAAAAGTCCCAAAACGATTTTCGTTGGTGTTAAAGGCTCTTTTCCTTTTCGTCTTAATAATGCCCAAAATCCTACGACAATAGGTGTTAAAGCAATTACCCAAAACGGATTGATGGATTGGAATAATTCGGTATTGTATAAATAAGTTTTAGCTTTTGGATTTTTTTCTAATACTGCGCGTTGTTCAGGAGAAATATTTTTAAAATAAACATCTTTTCCCTGAACTTTTATGGTATTTCCGTCTTTATCTTTTTGAGACTGGAACTGATCGTCGTATACTGGAACTTCTTTATTTTCATAGCTTTTTCCGTCAACCATGTAGATACTTTCTAATGGTTTTTCCATGGATGCAGGAACACTTCTGTCCGTGTAATAATTTGCCCATCTTGTCAAAGCTGTTCCATTTTGTTTAAAGACCGCCCAAAAAAACATACTGATCATAAAAACTGATAATAAGGCACCAATAGATGATTTTTCTTCAGGTTTTGCTTTAAAATAAAGTGAAGCATAGAAGTAAATAACAGGAACGCAGGCAAAAATAAAAGCATCCGTATTGTCACTTCCAAAAATATTTCCGGGAATGATCCATCCGATTGCTCCAGCGATAATTGCAGGTAAGAAAACTTTAAGCATAATTTCAGAAAGCTTTGTATCTCCTTCCTGTTTTGGTTTCATCTGCGCTGCGTGGATATAATGTTTTCTACCGATTGTAAAAATCACCATACCAATCAACATTCCGACTCCGGCAGTAATGAACGCTTCGCCCCAACCGAATTTATTTCGCATAAACGCTGCGATAATGTTACAAATAAACGCTCCAATATTAATTCCCATGTAAAAAATATTGTACCCGGAATCTTTGTTCGCTTTATAAGGTTCTTCAGAATACAAATTACCCAGCAATGTAGAAATTGTTGGTTTAAAGAAACCGTTTCCGATGATAATTAATGCTAATGAACAGTAAAATAATGTAAGATCTTTGAAAACCCCCATTCCAATATATCCGGCTGCCATCAAAACTCCGCCCAAATAAATGGATTTAATATAACCTAAAACCCTGTCCGCCAAAAATCCACCGATAAAAGGTGTTAAATAAGTAAGGGCGATATAAGTTCCGAAAATGTCGTCTGCAGTTTTGTCAGGAAGCCCAAGACCACCTTTTAAACCTGTTGGTTCAATGACATACAAAACAAAAATTCCGAGAATCAGATAATACCCGAAACGTTCCCACATTTCCGTAAAGAAGAGGAAAGGCAATCCCTTAGGATGTTTAGTCTTCATAGTTTCAAATTTCAAATTTCACAAATATAGAATTTTAAAAATAATAATCGAATTTTATTAACTTTGACTTAAACAAAGATGAAAAACATGAAAATTACATTGCAAGATTTAGAACAAAATATAAAAACACTTCCGGAAAATTTTTATGGACAAGTGAACGATTTTATTGATTTTTTAAAGCATAAACATTTTAAAGAAAAACAATATAAAGTTTCTGAATGGGAAGATGAAGATACAAGAAGGATGAAGTATGCAAAAGATTATTCTCAAAGTCTTTCCGAATTTAATATTGATGATGATTTAGAAGTTGGAGATTAAATATATCCATTTTTTCGCTTTTTAAAATTCAGAATAATAGAAAATAAAAAATCCGAACCTAAAACAGATCCGGATTTTTTTATGTTTAAATTTTTCTTGAAATTACAAATTCTCCAAAATAAAATCAGTCATTTTCTGATACAGCTGCGGTCTTGTCTGTCCGCCGTAAATTCCGTGGTTTTTATCAGGATAAGCCATGAAATCAAACTGTTTTTTGTTTTGAATCAAAGCTTCCGAGAATTCCATGGAATTTTGGAAATGTACGTTATCATCGGCCGTTCCATGAATTAAAAGGAATTTCCCTTTCAATAAATTCGCATATTCAGTAGGAGAGTTTTTATCGTATCCATCAGGATTCTCCTGCGGTGTTCTCATAAATCTTTCTGTATAAACTGAGTCATAATATCTCCAGTTTGTAACCGGTGCAACAGCGATTCCCATTTTGAAAACATCAGCGCCTTTTGTCATTGCCAGACTCGTCATATATCCTCCGAAACTCCATCCGAACATTCCGATTCTTGATTTATCAATATATGATTGATTTCCAAACCATTTTGCAGCTGCAATCTGATCTTCAATTTCATATTTTCCTAAATTCATGTACGTAACTTTCTTGAATTTAGCACCTTTGTAACCCGTTCCACGTCCGTCAACACAAGCTACAATGTATCCTTTTTGAGCCAGCATTTCAAACCAGATTCCGTTTCCGTTATCCCAGGAGTTGGCAACTTGCTGAGAACCAGGACCGGAATATTGGAACATGAACAGTGGATATTTTTTGTTTTTATCAAAGTTTTTAGGCTTGATAATCCAGGCATTCATCTGATCTCCTGCTTCGTTTGGAATCGTGATGAATTCTTTTTCGGTGAAATTATCAGCTTTTAATTTTTGAAGCTGAGCATCATTATTTTGAAGTTCTTTTACCACTTTACCGTTTCCGTCTTTTAAAACATAAGTGTAAGGTTTTGTAGCTGTAGAAGATGTTTCAATGAAATAATTATAGTTTTTGCTGAAATTTGCAGAATTATTTCCTTCCGAGTTTGATATCAACTGAGATTTTCCGTTTTCAATATTTACTTTAGAAACCACTTTATTAATGCTTCCTTTTTCAGTAGTCTGAACGTAAATTTCTTTTGATTTTGGATTAAATCCATAATAATCAGTTACTTCCCAGTTTCCTTTGGTAACCTGTTTTTTCAGTTTTCCGTCTTTGTCATACCAGTATAAATGACGGTTTCCATCTCTTTCAGAACTCCAAAGGAAAGAATTATCCTCTAAAAACTCCAAAGTCGGACTGTCTGTATCGATCCATTTATCGTCTGTTTCGGTGAATAATTTCTGAACAGCTCCCGTTTTTGTATTTACTTTTAGAACATCAGAAGCATTTTGAATTCGGTCTGAAGTAATCAAAACAATTTCGTCTGCTTTTGCCGTCTGAATAACGTTTGGAATATAATAATGTTTAAAACCATCTAAATTCACTTTCGTTTTTTTGCCATCGCTCAACTGATAAATATGAGCCGAAGCCACAGAGTTTTTTTCTCCCGCTTTCGGATATTTGTAACGCATCTCACTTGGATAAAGCGTTTTTCCGTAGATCGGAATATAAATTTCCGGAACTTCCGTTTCGTCCAGTTTTACAAAAAGAATTGCATCGGAATTTTTCGTCCATTCGTACAATCTTGCGTGTCCGAATTCTTCTTCGTAAACCCAGTCTGCAAGACCATTCAAGATTTTATTTTTTACACCATGTTCCGTAACCTGCGTAATTTTTCCTGAATTTAAATCCTGATAAAAAATATTATTATCAACAATGAAAGCTACTTTTGTTGCATCGGGAGAAAATCTTGGCTCCTGAACAGGTTTTCCTTCATTTAAACTTACTGTTTTTCCGGATTTCAGATCTTTTACATCAAAAACTCCTAAAAAAGAATGTCTGTAAATTGGCTGACTTTGCTTTTGCAAAAGGATTTTCGATTCATCATCAGAAAACTCATAGCTTTCGAATTGTCCGTCCACAAGATTTCCTTCTTTTTGAGAAGTTTTGTAAGAGTATTTGGAAATTCCGCCCTGTTCTATAACTAAATAATTTTCACCGTTTTTCATGGAAGTAATTCCGGCAATGCCCTTTCCACGGTAATATCCTGAATATATTTTATCTAAAGTGATCTCCTGTGCAGCTAAACTTTGATATGTTGTAGCAATTGTAAGCGCTAGTAAGAATTTTTTCATTGCTAATTTTAAAATTTCAAATATAATAATTTATTAATGCATAAAAAAGCTTTTTGAAACGAAGCATTTGGCAAAAAAATTGAATGTTTATATAAATAATCAAATCAAATAATAATTATGGAAACGAATGCCTTTAACCAGAAACTAAACCGCTACATTCTAGATAATCAGATTATTTATACAGGTTTTTCCAGCTTTAAAGATGCTGAAGAATGCGCCTCTAAAAAAGGAGGTGAACTTGTGGAAGTAGCTTTCAAAGATGGAAATGACAATCCCGATATTACTAATGAAGCTGGTTTGCTAGAAAAAAAACTGCATTTTTATGTAGACGCAGGTGATGAATATAAATTTATCCATTCATCAGACCCGGGTTTCAGAAAATATGCTGATGAATTGCAAAAAATTAAAGCAAAGCTGCAGCAATCACAACTTGATGAAAGATATCTGGCCAATTTTGAAATAGAAAATGCGGAGGACCCAATTGTGGTAATTAAAAATGATCATTTTGAATCGGTAACTTCAAGAGAACGTTCAAAATATTTGAAGCATGCTAAAGTTTATGAAATAGGAGTATCCTTACCAAAATCTTAAAAATTTTTATGATGACTAAGACAAAATATTCAGAAAAAGCGCAAGACAAAGTAGGAAAAGTAATGCACGAATTCAAAGAAGGGAAGTTGAAATCTTCCTCCGGGGAGAAAGTGACAAGCAGAAAACAGGCCGTAGCCATCGGTATTTCTGAAGCAAGAGAGAAAGGTTTGAAAGTACCTAAACAAAAAAAGAAAAAAGATTAATTTTTGGAAAATAAAAAGCGCTTCAGTTGAGGCGCTTTTATCTTATTTTTTTTCCTGTTCAACAGGTCTTGTCTGTGCGTTGTAAATTTCGAAGTTGAATACAAAACATCTGTTCTGAAGAGAATATCCATTATAGTTATAATGAGGGTCTCTTGCAAATGCCACTTTCGAAGGTACAATAATCACCCCCTGTAAGTTGTAAGGATCACCGTCTGGTTTATTATCATAGCCAGTGAAATATTTCAATCCTTCCTGAAGACCTTCTATCTCATAATAGCTTCTCTTTTTTGCGACGTCCGAATTATTGGGGTTATTAAGCACAGAATTTCTAACATAATAGAACATTGGGTCTGTAAGAGGAGATCCTAATCCGTCAATCGTATTCAAAAGAGATCCTGTGTATGCAGAACCGAAAGCAACGTTTCCGTCAGTATCAGTAGCAAGATAATAATTGGCCCTTATCATGGTTCTGATCTGCGTTTTTCCATCATCGGTAATGGGCTTTCCGGGATTTGGTTGCGCTCCGTCTCTTTTAATATAGATCACTCCAGATGGAAGCTTTACCGGATTAAGCTGGGATAACTTCTTATAATTGTCATCAGCTGTATCTGTAGTGCTAAATGCTTTTATATTTCCTTGTGTGTCTAGGTAGTTTTCATCCATAAATTTCTGAATTGCCTGCTCATCATAAGAATTCCTTGTTGCAATATCTTCAGGCTCTGTAAACGCAGCCACATCATCACCATCCTTTTTACATGCCGTGAAACAAAGAGATCCAGCAAGGATATATAAAAATATTTTTTTCATTTTTTCAAAAAAGTTTAATTACTTTACAAATAATATAACGACAAAAGTATAAAAAATTATGAGAATAGATAAATTTTTATGGAGTATTCGTTTTTACAAGACCAGAAGCGTTGCTGCTGAGGAGATTAAGAAAAACAGAGTGTTCATAGGAGAGTCTACCGTAAAATCATCAAAAGAGGTAAAGGAGGGGGATGTTATTAAAATCAGAAAAAATCAGATCGACTATAAAATTAAGGTTATCCAGATTCCTAAAAGCAGGATCGGTGCAAAGCTGGTGCCGCTTCACATCAAAGATGTTACCGACAAAGAACAATATGAATTATTGAAAATGCGCAAAATGTCCCAGGATTATTACAGGATCAAAGGAGAAGGAAGGCCAACCAAAAAAGATCGACGTGATATGGATGAATATGTAGAAAATGATATTACATCAGATTTTACAAACTGGGATGACTTTTTTGGAGAAACCGGTGATGATTCTGAAGAAAACAAGGATTAGTTATTTTAAAGATTCCCGCAGAGTTCAGATTATATAGATGTTTGCTTAATCCATGAAACCTATGGGGCATTATTCATTACATGTACAATCTCTCTATGATCTCATTTACAATTTCTTCTGGCTCGCGGTTGTCAGTATTTACACTGAACTGAGCTTTATTATAAAACTGATTTCTCTCAAAAAGATGTTTAGCAATGAATTCCGGGAGGTTTTCTTCGGAAATATTTGCTATTAAAGGTCTTTTTTCCTTTTGTTTTGAAAGTCTTTCCGATAAAGTTCCCACAGAAGCCCGCAGGAGAACACTCTTTGAATTATGGTTGATAATTTCCATATTATTATAGTAAACGGGAGTTCCTCCGCCCAGGCTGAGGACTAGGTTTTCTTCTGTGGCCAGGATTTCTTCCAATGTCTCTCTTTCCTGCTTTCTAAAGTAGATTTCGCCCTTTTTCTCGAAGATTTCGGGAATAGTTAATTTATTTCTTCGGGAAATCTCTTTATCGAGGTCAACTAGTTTAAAATTGAGTTTTTCGCTTAATATTTTGGAAATGTGAGATTTGCCGCTTCCCATGTATCCGACCAGTGAAATTATCATGATTTTTTTTAAACAAATTTGCAAAAAAGTTTTGAGATAATGAAAAAAGTCCTATCTTTGCACCACTTAAAACGAGGGACATTACTTAAATGAAAACTTGGTAATAAAGTAGCCGACTCGGTAGCTCAGCTGGTAGAGCAATACACTTTTAATGTATGGGTCCTGGGTTCGAATCCCAGCCGAGTCACGAGCAATAAATTACTAGATTTTTGTAATTTAATTGCCTGCGTGGTGAAATTGGTAGACACGCCATCTTGAGGGGGTGGTTTCCTAAGGATGTGCTGGTTCGAGTCCAGTCGCAGGCACACTGCAGAAAATTGAAATAATTAATACGACAGATAAAATTTAATTTTATATTTATCGTTATTAATTGTAGCCGACCTGGTAGCTCAGCTGGTAGAGCAATACACTTTTAATGTATGGGTCCTGGGTTCGAATCCCAGCCAGGTCACAAGTTTACTGAAAAGTAAATTTTTTTCATATTAATATTTTGTGATTTGGTGTTTCAAAGGCTTCGTAAGAAGCCTTTGATTTTATATATATTCATATTCATTTCATATTCTTGTTTCTTAAATCAATTTTGGCTTTTTATAAATACAACTATAGATCCTTCGACTGCTTCGCGCTCGGGATGATACTGCAGAAAATATACCTTTTGAGATATGTGTAGTAATAAAATATAGTATTAGCGGTATCATCCCGAGCGCGAAGCAGTCGAAGGATCTCAGATCTCTGCATTAAATAAATACTTTAAATTAAAAAACAAAAAGCGCTACTCAAAAGCAACGCCATATATTATATTAACTGTAGATAGAATATTTTCAAAGATAAGCCTCAGTTTCACCCTATCTTAACCTTAGTCCAAATGCATATTATCAATCAATCTCACTCCATCCACTACTACTACGATAAAGGCTCTGAAATTTCTGTCTTTATAGAAAAAATCCGTTTCTTTTAAAGTATCTTCATCCGCAATTAAAAAATACTCCAACTGCATGCCTTTTTGATTGTCAAAAATATCATTAACCCTTTTTTTGATTTCAGGAATTGTAATAATGCGAAACCAGTCATTGACCTTTTTTAAAGTTTCATAAATAACTTTGGATGCTTCTCTACGATCTTCATGAAGCCTTTGATTTCTTGAGCTTAAAGCTAACCCGTTTTCTGCCCTGAAAATAGGAACTCCCTTTATTTTTACCGGAAGTTTTTTCTTTTCAACCATTTTTTTGATGATGGCTAGTTGCTGAAAGTCTTTTTCTCCAAAATAAGCATTATCCGGCTTTACCTGATTAAAAAGCTCCTCCACCACCGTTCCTACACCGTCAAAATGTCCCGGGCGTGATTTGCCTTCCATTTCATCTTCCAGCCCATCAAAATCATAATGCCGGCTTTCAGTTTTTTCAGGATAAATATCGGTTATCTTAGGGATGTAGACGGCATCCACTAAACCAGAATTTTCAAGGATCAGAATATCTCGGTTAATGTCTCTCGGGTATTTTTCAAGGTCCTCAGGATTGTTAAATTGAGTAGGATTAACAAAAATTGATGATACAACCAGATCATTTTCTTCTCTTGCCTTTTCGTACAATGATAAATGTCCTTTATGAAGGGCTCCCATTGTAGGAGCAAAACCGATTTTTTTGCCTATTTCCTTCTGTCTTTCAATGAAATCCTGAAGAACTTTTTTACTTTTTAAAACTTCCATAGTTTATTTTAATAGTATTTCAAAAATACTAAAAATATCATATAATTATTATAGAATAAGGACTACTTTTAATAATTTAGAAAGGGAATTATCGTAAAAAAATGTTAATTAAAATAATGTTGGATGTTTTTTTGTAATTTTGCGCATCAAAGCATTTTTATAAAAATTAGATAGAAGTTTATGCCGAATCAAAAAATACTGTACATTACTACGGAAATGTATCCATATCAGGAAGACACAAATATGGCTACAGTGGTAAATAAAATGGCGCTTAAAATGCACAATGAAGGCAATGATGTAAGAGTTTTTATGCCAAGATTTGGACAAATAAGTGAAAGGAAGTTCCAGCTTCATGAGGTGATTCGCCTTTCCGGGATGAATATTATTATTAATGATCTGGATCAGCCTCTAATTATTAAAGTAGCGTCTCTTCCGGGGGAAAGGCTTCAGGTCTACTTTATTGATAATGAAGAATATTTCAAAAGAAAACAATATTATTTCGATGATGAAGGAAATCCTTTCGATGATAATGATGAAAGAGCGATCTTCTTCGCAAGAGGTGTAATTGAAACTATCAAAAAACTCAATTGGGTTCCGGATGTAATTCATCTGAATGGATGGATGTCTTCCTTCGTTCCTATTTATTTGAAAACGTATTACGAATCTGATACATATTTTAAAGACGCTAAAATTGTCCTTTCTTTATACAATGAAAAGGATGCGCTGCTTGCTCAGAATATTGATGAAAAACTTAAATTTGATAATATTTCAGGGTTAAAAGCGTTAGATAATCCAAGTGTTAAAACTTTTGTAATCGAAAGCATGAACTACGTAGATATGGTGGTAAAGGGTGATGAATTTCTTGATGAAGACTTAGATAAAGCCTTCAATGAAACAACAACTCCGAAATCAGAATATCTTGATGTAGATTCTATAAATCAACTTTATTAAAAAACACATTTTAATGATCTATACTATTAAAAAAGCGATCACCGTTATGTCTCTGGTGGTTTTTGGAAGTGTATTGCTTTATAATTGCGAACCGGATGTAGATTCTTTGGGAGAGCAATTGTTCTTAGACGGAGCTGCACAGGGTAATGAAAAATCTTTTGAAGTAGTTGCCTTTAATATTAATAATAACGACAGTATCAGAAGCGATGCTTCCAAGCTTGGATCCGCAGTGCTTGGAGCTTTTGATGAGTCTCAGTTTGGGAGACAGAAAGCTTCTTATCTTACGCAGCTGAGATTATCTACCTATGATCCTGATTTTGGGACAAATGCCGTGGTAGACTCTGTGGTTTTGGTAATGAAACCTACTTATGCGAGCGATTCTATTACAACTACAACAGACGAAAATTTTGTTTATGCAGGAGTAGACGGAAATGTGGATGCAAAAAAAGTAGTCAATACATATCCTGTTTTAAAATATGGAAAAGCGAAAAGAACATTCAATATCAGAGTTCATGAGGTAAATGATTTCTTAAAAGGATCTTCAGACAGTGTGAAGTCTAACCAGGTGTTTGCTTATGGTACTGATTTAGGTTCGAAAGAATTTAAAGGAAAAATCAGCACTGTAGCTATTACAAAAGATTCTGACGGAAGTGCTTTGTTTACAACAACAACTCCGGGTATTAGAATTCAGCTGGATAAAACATTCTTCCAGAATAAAATTATAGCTAAAAAAGATCAGCCCGAGCTTCAGGATGCCTCAAACTTTATTAGATACTTTAAAGGACTTAGAATTTCTGTGGATGAAAATGACGGGTATTTATTCCAGTTTTCTCCAAACGATATGGAGCTGATCATGTACTATAAATATGATAAAGTTGATGGAAGTACTACAACAAGGCCGCAAACGACATATTCATTTGCTTTAGGTTCTACCAATACGCATATTGGGCAATATGAGTACAACAGAATGGGATCTGCATTAGGAAGCACTTCGATTGGAAATGATGTTGCCGGGGATCCAAAATTATATTTGCAGGGTATGGGGGGGCCTTCCATTGGGGTAAAAATTCCTCAATCTACAATAGATCAG
Source organism: Chryseobacterium sp. RU37D (assembly GCF_900156075.1). GTDB lineage: Bacteria > Bacteroidota > Bacteroidia > Flavobacteriales > Weeksellaceae > Chryseobacterium. The sequence continues at coordinate 20,742 of NZ_FTMM01000021.1, forward strand.
CTTAAGCAGGAATATAATAATAAAAAAGCTGCAATTATCAGTGCAAAAATCAGAATTTACACAGATAAGGATTCTTGGGATAATACCTATTCAAAACCTACGGCATTTACTTTCTTTCAAAAGTATAAAGACCCTAAAAAACCTAATAGTCTTACAGGTCAACCTTCAACAGTTACAAACTTTACTGCAGATTGGTTAAATTTATCCTCACTTCCAGGATTTACATTCTACAAAGCATACGATTTAGACAAAAACCCTTCATACTATGAATTTGTAGTTACAAAATCAATAAAAGACTTTATAGAATCTACGGATGCTGATACAATTGAATATAATAAAACCAGATATTTTAGAATTGACATGGGAACATTCCTAAGCAATACTGATGGTACGCTGGCGGGATATAAATTCACTTCCAGAGCTTATAATACAAACAGAGCAGTATTTGTAGGATCAGACCTAGCTAATGCAAACAGGGTACAGCTGAAAATAATTTATGGTACAAAATAAATAAAACACTTAATAATATATGTGCGGAATAGTTGGATATACAGGTTTTCAAGACGCTTACGATATTGTAATTAATGGTCTTAGAAGATTAGAATACAGAGGGTATGATAGTGCTGGAATTGTTTTGGAAGACACAAACAATAAGTTTGAGGTTGAAAAAACAAAAGGAAAAGTAGATGATCTTGTGAATATCTCTGGAAAGTTGAAGGGAGTTGCTAAAATCGGGATGGGACACACCCGTTGGGCAACTCATGGGATTCCGAGTGACAGGAATTCTCACCCGCATTTATCAAACAATAATAAAATTGCCCTAGTTCATAATGGTATCATTGAAAATTATGATACCATTAAGAAAATGCTTACAGGCAAAGGATTTACATTTAAATCTGAAACGGATACAGAAGTTCTGGTAAATCTAATCCAATATTTTATGGATTTGAATCCAGAGACGGATTTCCCGACATCAGTAAGATTTGCCCTGAATGAGGTATATGGAGCTTATGCCATTACGGTAATGCATGAAGATTATCCGGGTGTATTGGTTGTGGGAAGATTAGGTTCTCCCTTGGCTATCGGAATTGGTGATAAAGAATATTTTATAGCTTCAGATGCATCTCCTTTCGTAGAATTTACAAAAGAAGCTATTTATCTTGAAGAAGGCCATATGGCTACTATTTCATTGGAAAATGGAGTAGACATCAGAACAATTAATAATAATTCCAAGATTGAGCCTGAGATTCAGGAGCTTAAGTTGAGCTTGGAACAGATCGAAAAAGGAGGCTACGAGCATTTCATGCTAAAAGAAATTTTCGAACAGCCAAAATCCGTTCACGATACCATGAGAGGAAGATTGCTTGTAGATGAAGGAGTGATCAAAATGGCAGGGATATGGGATCATATCGAGAGATTCAAAAATGCGAACAGAATCATTATCATTGCCTGCGGAACTTCTTGGCATGCAGGTCTTATCGGGGAATATCTTATCGAAGAATATGCAAGAATTCCTGTAGAAGTAGAATATGCATCAGAATTCAGATACAGAAATCCTATTATTACGGATAAAGATGTGGTGATTGCCATTTCCCAGTCTGGAGAAACGGCTGATACAATGGCAGCATTAAAGCTGGCTAAAGAAAAAGGAGCGTTTATCTATGGTATTTGTAACGTGGTTGATTCTTCCATTGCAAGAATCACAGATGCAGGATCATATACTCACGCAGGTCCTGAAATTGGGGTAGCTTCTACAAAAGCTTTCACTGCACAGCTTACTATTCTTACTTTGATTGCTTTCAAATTAGGTAAGCACAATGGTAATCTAGGAAATGCAGACTTCATGAGCCTTATCGCGGAATTAGATGCTATTCCTAAAAAAATTGAAGATGTATTAAGCTCTACACACGAATTAGTGCAGAATATTGCAAAAGATTTCGTGACTGCTACCAACTTCCTTTATTTAGGAAGGGGATACAATTATCCGGCAGCTCTGGAAGGTGCATTAAAATTGAAGGAAATCTCATATATTCATGCTGAAGGATACCCGGCTGCAGAAATGAAGCATGGCCCGATTGCATTAATTGACGAAAATATGCCGATCGTAATTATTGCTCCTAAAAAAGGACATTATGATAAGATTGTAAGCAACGTTCAGGAAATTAAAGCCAGAAAGGGGAAAATTATTGCTGTTGTAAATAAAGGAGATACTCAGGTAAGTGCGATGGCAGACTATGTGATCGAGATTCCTGAAACGGCAGAATGTTTCTCGCCAATCGTTGCATCAGTGCCTTTACAGCTTTTGGCATATTATATTGCTGTGTACAGAGGAGCTAATGTAGACCAACCAAGAAACCTTGCAAAGTCGGTAACTGTAGAATAAAAATTTGTTGTAAATAAAATAAATTTAGATTTCTTCCGTTATTTCAAAAAAAATCTTAAAAGTTTCTTAAAAAAATTATATATTTACGGCTTAATTATAAAAATTAACATGAAAAGGATATTTCTTTTATTATTGTCTGCGTCGGTAGCATCGGTATCTTGTTCAGGTGGGGGATCTTCTTCAGTAGGAAAACCCGGAACAAAAGGAGAATTGATACCAAGAGAAAAAACAAAATCGTTTGTAGCGGAGAGACCATACGGAATGGTTGCAATTCCTGCAGGATCATTTGTTGCTGGTCTTGCTGATCAGGATCCTACAAATACTCCTGAAAAAGCAAACCTTAAAACTGTTACTGTTTCTTCTTTCTTCATGGATGAAGCGGAAACTACTAATGCAGAATACAGAGTATTCATTAATTATGTAAGAGACTCTATTGCCAGAACTCTTCTAGCTGAAGCTGCCGGAGAAGGTGGTGAAGGAAAAGGTAAAGGTACAAGCATCGGAGATTACGCTTATCTAGCTCAAAAAGAAGAAAATTTGACACCATATCAAGAATATTTAGAGGGACAAGGAGGAGGAGGAGAAGGAACCTATGATCCAACTAAAAGATTAGATTGGAAAGTTCCTTTGAACTGGAATACTTCCAAATATCCTGATGTAGAATACGCTGAGGTTTTAGAATCTATGTATTTGCCAGCTTCTTCCAGAATTGGTAATGAGAGAATCCTTGATGTTAGTAAGCTTAAATATACTTACAGATGGGGAGATATGGATGTTGCTTTAGCTGAAAAAGAAAGAGGTGTAAACTACCTTAGAAGCGAAAGCATTGCCATCTATCCTGATACAACTGTTTGGGTAAAAGATTTCCATTTTGCATACAACGAGCCATTGTTTGAGCAGTATTTCTGGCACAAGGCTTACAAAGATTATCCTGTTGTAGGGGTGACTTGGGATCAGGCGAGAGCTTATTGTAACTTCAGATCAAAATTAAAATCTGATTACAACGAAAGCTTAAAAAGAAGAAAACAAAGACCAATGAAGTTCAGACTTCCTACGGAAATCGAATGGGAATATGCTGCAAGAGGTGGAATGGAAAATGCTACTTATCCTTGGGGTGGCCCATATCTAATGGATGACCGAGGTTGCTACCTTGCCAACTTCAAACCTAAGAGAGGTAACTACATGGAAGACGATAAGAAAGGAACTTATACATATACAGCTCCAGTAAAGAAGTTTAAGAAAAATGGATTTGGATTATTTGATATGGCAGGAAACGTTTCTGAATGGACAGAGTCTGGATATAACAACTCTACTTACGGATTTGCATCTACACTAAACCCAACTATTAAGGATAAAACTGATACCAGAAAATCTGTAAGAGGCGGTTCTTGGAAAGACGTTGGCTATATGCTAATGACAGGTGCTAGAGATTGGGAAAGAAAAGATTCAGCAAGAAGCTATATCGGATTTAGAACTGTACAGGATATCCCTGAAGCTGCTGTTAAGCCAAGAAGAGTTAACAGATAATTCAATCAAACTATTATTTTTTCAATAACAATTTTATTTTAACATTAAAAAACTAACTTATATGTTTAAGACTAAAGATGCTTGGATGAATTTCTTTTATTCATTCGGTGCTGCAATTGTAATTCTTGGAGCTTGGCTTAAAATTACTCACATTAATATCGGGCCTATTACAGGTAACGTAGCTCTTACCGTGGGACTTATCACAGAAGCGATCATCTTCATCATCTTCGCTTTTGACCCTCCAAAAACTGAAGAGTCTTATGCCTGGGAAAATGTTTATCCGGAACTATTAGATAAACATGCAAACCCAAACCCATTACATTCTAATGTATCTTCTAAAAATATCGATCATTTTGCTGAACTAGAAAATTCTCTTTCAGGAAAATTAGATAAAATGCTTCAGGATGCTAAACTTGATGTTCAGTTATTTGAAAGACTAAGAACAGGAATTGATAAATTCTCTAGCTCAGTTGATCAAATTAATCAAACTGTCGACGTTTCTGCTTCTACTCATAAATATAATGAGCAGCTAAACAGAGCTGCACAGCACATGGAAAGCATGAATGCTTTATATTCAATGCAGTTAGAAAACGGACAAAGACAGTCTGATTTTGCTAAGAAGTATGTTGAAGATATGCAAAAATCTGTTGAACACTCAGAAAAATTCAATCAAGAATTACAAGGTTTAACATCAAACTTAAACAACCTAAACAGAGTTTATGGTAGTATGTTGACTGCTATGAAGTCTTAATTCCCTAACCATTTCTAATTTAACAACTTAATCAAAAAACAAAGAAAAGAGAATGGCACAAGGAAAACAGACACCTCGTCAGAAGATGATCAACTTGATGTATTTGGTGTTCATTGCTATGATGGCCCTAAATATTGATGCGGAAATCATTAGATCATATTATGACTCTACAGTTGCTTTAAAAGAGACTCGATTATTAACTGAAAGAAAAAATGAAGATATTTTCGAGAAAACTCTTGAAGCTAAGGCACAGCAGGTACCGGATACGTACTCTCAGCCTTGGGCTCAATACAAGCAGTTAAAAGAAAAGATTAACGATCTGGTAGCACACGCCGATCAGATCAAAGCTAAATTAAAGAAAGAATCTGAATTTGTAGATAAAAATCCCAAAACAGGAAAACTTGTTGATGTAAGCGAGAATTTCTCGGCGCTTAACAATAATGAAGCTACTACAAAATATTTCTTTAAAGATGGAGATGAAAACTCTGCATCAAAAGGAGCTACAGATTTGAAAACTAAAATTGATGATGTAAGAAACTTTATTAATACTACTTTCGGGAGCAATCCTCAATTGAAAGATTTAGTTGATAGAGCAAACAAATCATTAATTGCTGAATATGCAAAAGGACAATCTCCAAATAATAAGACTTGGTTACAGAATAAATTCTACCATCAGCCTTTAATAGCTGCATTGTCTAATCTTGAAATTATTCAGAATGACGCGAGAAATGTACAGTCTGATGCACTAGCATTATTGTTACAAGAGAAAGTTGACGCAAGTATCAAATTCTCAAGCTACGAAGCAATTGTATCTGCTCCTGTAGACGTTGTTGCTGGTAAACCTGCTGAAGCTGTGATAATGTTAGGAAACTATTCTACAAGTAATAAGATTAATATTTCTGGTGTAAGCAGACAAGAAAATGGTAAAGGTTATGCAACACTTAATACAAGCGGAATAGGTGAACATACATTGAGTGGAAATATTACATTGACAGATGCTTCTGGTAAGGCCCAAAGCTTCCCATTCACGCATACTTATAATGTAATTGCAGGCCCTCAGGAAGTAAAGCTTCAAAAAGGATTATTACTTTCTGCTGATAAGATGAATGTAATGTATAGAGGTCTTGATAACCCGGTTTCAGGTTCTATTTTAGGGGCTGATAACTCTAAACTTTCATTATCTGCTCCTGGAGCAGCAGTGAAGAGTACAGGTCCTGGTAAGTGGAATATTAAGCCAGGTGCAGGAACAACCCTTAAGATTACTCTATCTGGAACTGACCCTTATGGTAAGTCTTTATCTCAGGTGTTTGAATACAGAATCAAGAATGTACCGCCGCCACAAGGACAAATCAGAGGTAAAAATATTTTACCAATGCCGGCTTCATCTGTTGAGAACCAGTCATTATCAGCTGTGATTCCTGACTTTGATTTTCCGGTATCTTTCCAAGTTACTTCTTTCATGGTAAGAGTACCTGGTAGAGCGGCATTACAAATTCAAGGAAATTCCCTGAGTGCAGCGGCTGGAATGTTCAGAAACCTAAGGCCTGGAGATGGGGTGTACATATTTGATATTAAAGCTACCGCTACTGGTTTAGGAGATCAGAGGATTGGAAATATTTCACCTGTTTTAATTAATATCCAATAAAACTAATTAGAATATTATGAAAAAATATATTAGCAGTTTTTTAGTGTTGGTTTCGGGATTCATATTTTCCCAAACTATCCTGAATGCTTCTTCTCCGGAGGAATTCAGAAAAATGAGAGCTGAAAACAAAATGAAAGTAGGGGATACTATTATCGATAAAAAAGTAAAGCCTTTGGAATACGGATTTGTTGATGAAAAAGATATCCTTAAGAGTATGTTCGTTTGGGAGGTTATTGATATGAATGACAAGATCAACCAACCTTTCTATTATAACAATCCTGACGGTTTATTGTCTTCGGAGACTAAATCTCTATACAAGCTTTTATTAGATGGAGCTTTAAGCGGTGAGATCAAAGAAGTTTATGACGATGAGAATTTTGTTACAAGACTTACTCCTCAGCAGATTAAGGATAGATTAGTAAGTGTACGTGTTGATGATGAAGCAGTAAATATCCTGAATAGCGGGCGTCAATTGACTGAGCAGGAGAAAAAAGAGCTTACCGACGTTTACGAAACGACTACAGATAAAGTAAGAGTTCTTAAAGTATTCGGTATGTGGTTCATCGACAAGAGAGACGGAGCTATGAAGTACAGACCTTTAGGTATTGCAGCAATGGGCCCAGATCCACAGATGATCGGTAGAGTAGGTCCTGATGGGCAGCCGATTGAAGGAGCTAGTGATTTGATCGACTTATTCTGGGTATATTATCCGAATGCAAGAGATATTTTGGCTAACAACTTCGTATACAACAGAAAGAATACCTCTGCAGATCTATCTTTCGACGATTTAATCAATGCAAGAAGATTCTCTTCTGTAATCTTCAAATCTTCAACAGGATTAGGAGATGGAGTTATCAAAGACTACATCCCAAGAGATGCTGATGAACAACTTGAAGAAAGTGACAGAATCAAAGGTGAGATCCTTCAAATGGAAAATGATATGTGGAATTACTAAATTTCACTTGATAGTTATAGAAAACCTGAGTATTTTTACTCAGGTTTTTTTATTATGGAAAATGTAGATTATATGATCGTAGGAGATGGATATGCGGCACTGTTTTTCGCACATCAGCTTATTAAAAATAATAAATCTTTTGTCATTTTTTCTGAAGGCAGGAAAAGCGCCTCTCAGGTTTCTGCGGGAATCATTAATCCTGTTGTGCTGAAAAAATTTACTACTTTCTGGCAAGCTCAGGAGCAGATAGATTTTCTAAAATCTTCAGTACAGGAAATAGAATCCTATACTGGGAAAAATTATTTAATTGAAGCCCCAATTCATAGGATTTTTCATGATGAGAACGAGCAAAAGCTTTGGTTAAAAAAAAGTGATAATGATGAATTAACCCATTTTTTAGACAAAAATTTTGTTCATTTAAATGTAGTAAAAAACGATTTTAATTCAGGAAAGGTAAATCAGTCAGCCAGACTAGATGTTAATGGATTTTTTAATGGGTTATTCGATTTTTTAATTAATAAAGGACTGCTTATTAACGAAAAATTCGATTATGCCGAAATAAGTACTGCAGATTCCACGTATAAAAATTTTATCTTCAAATATATTGTATTTTGTGAAGGTATGGGTGTAAAAGAGAATCCCTATTTCTCTTATATTCCTGTAAATGCAAATAAAGGACATCATATTAAAGTAAAACTTTCTAAAACATTGCCGGCAAATATTACAATTAAAAAGAAGCATTTTCTTTTTCCAACTAATGAAGGTTTGTATTTCTATGGTGGAACTTATGACAGAGAACAGATTCACAGCCATATTGATGATTCTGCTGTAGAGCAACTGGTCAATGGGCTGTCAGAGTTTTATTCTTATGATTTTGATGTGAAAGAAGTAGATTTTGGATTCAGGCCTACAGTAAAAGACAGACGACCCATCATTGGAAGGCACCCGGAAGTTTGCAATCTGTACGTTTTTAATGGTCTGGGAGCAAGGGGAATTCTTAATGGATGTTTTTTTTCTAAAAGCTTATACGATTTTATAGAAAAGGGGATTCCTTTGCGTGAGGAAGTTTCTCTGGAGAGGTTTAAATAAAGGAAAGCAGACTGTAAAAAATTTTTAAGAGTGTCTCTTGTCAGAAAAAATTACAAACTCATCGGATTTAAAATATGGAGTTGTTAAACAATAGTCTTTTCTTTTTAAAAGAAGTATGATTTAAGCACTGAAACATTACTTTAACCTTTTTTTGGAAAATTTTTTTATTCCTTAAAAAGAGGAACCAAATATTAATACAAAAAGGGATGAGTCTTTACATTAAATATTTGCTTTCCTACTTCTACTTCCAAGCTTAGACAGTTCTGCAAAAGCCATATTAAGCTTGCTTTTAAGCTCATTGATTTCGTACATTGTTTCAATAATTATTTTTTGAGAAATTTTAAAATAATTAATAAAGGTAGTGGTGAATATAACTAAAAAGTTTCTGCATTTGCAGAAACTTAATAGGGCAATAAAACAAAAACACAACAAAAAGAATGAGTTTATTAACTTTGATAATGAATCTATTGCCAGGAGTAAACAAAATTGACAGTGTAATGAAAGTTCTAACTTTCTTTTTAAAAATAGGAAGCAAATAAACTATGATTTGCTTTCCTATTTCCACTTACTTAATACTATGAAGATATATGAATGATTTGGTTTCTGATAAAAACAGGCTGCAAACATGCTTTTTATGTTCAGTGTTTGCAGTCCTGTAAACACACTTTACTTATTATGAGATTTATTTTAATTAATTTTTAAAAGAATAGGAAGGAAGTGTTTAGGATGCACATTTTAACTTCCTATCCTATTCATGCACTATATAAAAAACTTATGAGAAACTTCTAATTTATAATAGGTGCAAATAGCCAATATTAGATTGGGATGAACTTCTACAATTGGCTATTTTGCTAATCCTATTCCACGTATATACTGTATGAACGCTGTTCTTTTAAAGGCATTTACATCCAATAAGGCTTGCTAATACTATATTATTGGGCAATAATTCCAGATTTTCAAACTGCATTGTCTATTTGGGAACTATTTCGTATTCAGGAAAAATTATAGATAATTTTCAGAATGGCTAATCATTTCGAGCCAGTCAAAATATCTTAAAAACCAATAATCTTATGAATGTTGAAACTATATTAACTGTGTTTTTTTATTGTTTTTTTAACCTTAAGCGGAATGTAAATGCCGATTTTTAAAGTGTTTTTTCCATTTCGTTACGGTATTTCTGCTGAGCTTGAAATGATTAGCCAGCTGAGTATTATTCAAATTATTTTTTAGCTGATAATCAAGAATTTCAATGATCGTACTCTCATCGTAAGATCTGTGCTTCTGATTAAACGTCTGGGTTTCTTTATCTTTAATCCCGAAAATGATTAGATTAAGCCTTATTACATCCAGAATTGAAATGACTTCCTTATTAAGGATAGGGCTGCATTCTTCCTTTTTTCCAGGGCACTTAATATTGATGATATCGTTATAAATAAGTCTGTAGTTTGGTTGTTTGCGTTGCATAACAATGAATTTATAGTTAATGATTTGATGTTATATATTCTTTATGTAGCCTTTTATCATGATTGTTGTATTTTACAATCCATCTGTGAAGTGTTGTTTTTGGGATACAATATTTTTCTACAACCTGACCGATATTTTTTTCTCCGGAGATGATGAGCCCTGTAATAAAATCTATAACTTCTTTTGTATAAATATTTTTTCTAAATTGCGGTAGGTTGCTGGACTTCTCTTTATTACTGCTGTAAGCATTGCTTTGAGGCGAGAATAATATTAAGTGCTGAGAATAAACTCTGAAAAAATCATACTCTAATAATTTACTCCACTTTAATAAAATATCAGTATCCAGACTTTTTGATTCAAACATTTTTTCAATTTCATCTTCTGAGCAATTAAAAAAATTACATACTCTAGAGATTTCCATTTCGGACTCTTCAAATCTTAGCTTTATTAAAGCTCCTGCATTTATGTTTTTAAAAGATTTCATAACAATTTTTTTTAGAGTTAGAATAAACTTTCGCGAAATTGTTTAAGCAAATCTAATGGGTGTGAAACTGAGATCGAAATTTTTTGGTGTTAATTGGTGTTAATGTATTGGTCTTTTCGCGCAATTAAGTGTTAATTGTTGGAGTGTTATATTTTTGAAAATCAATTGTTTAATTTTTAATATGTGTTAATTTTAAATACTTTTAAAATTTATCTAAAAAAAGTAAAGATTAAAGGATGTAATTTTTTTAATCATGTTTAACTTGTTTTTTTAATCTGTTTTTAATTGATTTGTTAAGCACTTTTTTTGAATAAAAAATCATTTATCCATCACTTCATCTTCTCTTAATTTAGAAAAATAAGACCTTATTTTTAATCTTTTCCTTCAAAACTGCCTGATTGAATCTTCCTAAAAATAAAGTAATATTAGTAATGATATTTATTTTTTTAATTTGATTGTTTGTTTATTGTTGATTATTTTGAACAGATATGAAAATTTGTTTAATGTTAAACGGTGATCTTTCTTTCGATGCTTTTTTTTTCTAAATTGGAATATGATTCGCGCATTAATTTTTCTGCTGATTTCATTATTTCTGCTTAATTCTTGTCATTCCGAAAATGACAATGAATATTTCCGTGATATTGATAAAGAAGTAACGGCCGTGAATCAGGATATGACCAAAGTTTCAGCCATTTATAAAAAAGAACTTAAAAAATATCATACAACCGGCAATATTAAATACCTTTTAAGCAGTAAGTATGTTGAATCTTCATTGTATAAAGAAAACGAACCTAAAAAAATATCTGTTATTTATGAGCTTTTAAGGATAAATGATGATCAGAATGATTTTATTACTGTGGCATGTAACTTTTTTCTTGCCCTGGAAATAGAAGATAGCTCACCAAAACTCTCTCTCCAGTTTCTGAATGAAGCTATAAAACTTGATGAAAAAAAAGAAAACCATTATTATCTTCCTCATCTGTATCATGCAAAGGGAAGGTGGTATTTTGAGCATCAAAACTATTCTCAAGCGCAGATTTATTTTAAAAAATCAGTGAGTGTTTTCAAAAAAGCGGATAAATTATATGTAGCTTCCATGTATAATAATTTTGGGATGTGCAAAGCCAAAATGAAAGATTATGACGGAAGTATTAAAATGGTCCAATATGGGATTAATCTTCTCCGCAGTAAAAAAAAGCTCAATGAATACGAAGATTTTTTTCTTCATGTAATGATCGGAAATCTTGGATGGTATTATTTCCAAAAGAAAGATTATGATAAAGCGGAAAAATATTTTGCTGAACAGATTGATTTCCAGATTAAAACAAAAAAGTTCCAATATAATATTGTTCGTAATTCTGATGAGCTTTTTAAGCTGTACCTCATCACAAACCAGCCTGATAAAGAGAGATACCTTGCTGATTTGATCATTAAAATTGTACCCAATCTTACGGATACGAAGAATAAAATACTGGCTTACAGGCTTCTGCAGAAGTATTTTGCAAAGACTAACAATATTAAAGAGCTTAAAAAATATTCCGATGAACTTGTAAAACTGAATATCAAATACAATATAGAAATCACCAAAGAGCTTGATAATGTCTCTGATGTACTGAATGGTTACATCATCAAAAACATTAATCAAAAATATGATTTTGCAATAAAAGACCAAAAAAGGAAAGGAGTATTTCTTATGATTTTCGTTCTCATAATAATTATTATTTTCTTTAATATTATTATTAAAATAAGGGAAAAAAATACACAGGAAAAGGAAAATCTAGAGCAGATGAATTTACTCCTTGAAAGCAATAGAGAGATTCTGGAGAAGGATATATTACTGCAGAGAGGCAAAATAAAAAATCTTCATATGAATCTCAATCTGAAGATAGAAACAGAAAAAGCCTTTCTCGAAAATCTTAAAAAAATAAAAAAATCTAAAAATATTGATGCAGAAGAAACCGTAAAAGATCTCTTTTTTAAAATCAATAATCTTCTGCAGATTGACGAAAAAAATACAGTGAACGAAAGTTCAGCGGAGAATAAAGAATTTATGGAAAAGCTTTCGGGGATTTTTCCTTTTCTTTCCGAGCAGGATCTCAAGCTTTGTGCTTATTTCAGACTGAATTTGTCGTCAAAAGAAATTTCACTTTTAGAAAACATTACACCTGGAAGCGTAAGGGTTTATAAAACTAAAATAAAAGCTAAGCTTGGTCTTGGTAAAGAAGAAGATCTTGTCGTTTTTCTTAATACAATAAAATAAAATGAATTATAAAAGACATATTTTTTCCACCAGAGTAAGTTGGGATACGGTTTCAAGAGTTATTATTCTAGGCCCGGTGTGTTTGTTATTCATCTTTTTCTCTTGCAATAAAAATAAAGATGACAGCATTTATTTTGTGAAAATAGATAAAGAGCTTTCTAATGCTAAAACTCCAGATCAGATTAAAAAAATTAATCAGAGAGAATTACAGAAATATAAAAAATCTAACGATCAAAAGTTTCTTATAAGCAGTAAGTATGCAGAAACTTTCCTGTATCAGGATGATGACCTTAAAAATATTGCTATTATATATGAACTATTAAAGCTAAATGACGGCCACTATAAGTATGTTACAGTGGCTGGAAATTATTTTCTCGGGCTTAAAATAGAAAACTCTTCCCCGAAACTCGCCATAGATTTTTTTGACGATGCTATAAAAATTGAAGAAAAAACAAAAACGGATTATTTTTTACCTCATGTCTATCATGCAAAGGGTAGTGTTTATCATGAAAGAGGAAGTTTTTCTAATGCTTATAATAAGAATTTTAAGGATTCTAAAAAAGATTTTGACTCAGCAAGAAAATATTTTATTAAAGCACTAAATACATTTAAAAAAACGGATACTCTGCACATTGCATCTATGTATAATAACTTGGGAATGTGTGATGAAGGAACACAAGATTACGAACGAGGAATCAGCAATATTCAATATGCCATTAATTTTCTTGGGCAACAAAAAAGGCTTAATGATGAAGAATTGCATTTTCTTTATGTGATGAAAGGAAACTTAGGGGTCTTGTATTTTGATAAGAAAAATTACCCGCTGGCAGAAAAATATTTTATTGAGAAATTTAATTTTGATGTGCAGTCAAAGGATCGTACCGGGAGAATTGTCGGAAGTCTTCGGGATCTTCTGGACGTGTATAAGATTACCAATGCTAAGGAAAAAGAGAATGAAATTATGAATTTTCTGCTTCTTATAAAAGAAGATGTAAAGGGAATAAAAACAAAAATAATTGTCAATAGGATACTGCAAAAATATTATTCCGAGAAAAATGATCTTGAGAAAATGAAATTATATTCCAGCCGACTGAATGCGCTCGATCAGGATTATAATAAAGAAATCAGCACAAAGATTGATTATATTTCCGATGTCCTAAACGGATATATTATTAAGAACATTAATGAAAAATATAATTTTAAAGTAAAAGACGAAAAAAGGAAAAATATATTTTTATCTATTATAACATTGCTTGTAGCATCGGCTTTTGTGAATATTATTTTTAAAATTAAAAAAAGAAACCTCAGAGAAAAAATAAAGCTTCAATATCAGAATGCCATTCTTGAAAACAGTAGGACAAATCTTGAGCATGATATTGAACAGCAAAAGGATAAGATCAAAGATCTTCACATGAACCTCAATCTGAAAATAGAAGCCGAAAAAGCTTTTCTTGAAAATCTAAAAAAAGTTAAAAAAAACAATAATGCCAATTCTCATGAAACGATAAAGGATCTTCTTTTTAAAGTGAGCAGCCTGTTGTTTATAGATGATAAAAATTATAAACCCACAAATGAAATTACAACAGAAAATGAGCAGTTTATAGAATATTTATCAGAAAAATATCCATCTTTATCAGAAAGTGAGCTCAAGCTTTGTATTTACTTCAGGATGAGTCTTAATTCTAAAGAGATTTCCCTTCTGGAAAATATCACTCCTGGAAGCGTAAGGGTATACAAGACTAAAATAAAAACAAAAATAGGTCTTGAAAAAGATCAGGATCTGAATTCGTTTTTAAATACAATAAAATAGATGGCTCATTCTGCCCGTAATAATGCAGAATTTCTTATCTTCATGTAAGAATAAGTAGTATGAACGAAAACCTGTTAGGCATCATTGCCGGAATCCTTACTTCAATTTCCATGATACCACAGGTGGTAAAAGTGATCAAGGAAAAAGATGCTGAGAATCTTTCTTTGGTTATGCTTTTTGTACTTATCACGGGTTTGTCGTTGTGGATTTGGTACGGTTTTCTGAAAGATGAATTACCGATTATTTTATCCAATGCTATTGCTGTTCTTGTCAATATTACGCTCCTGATCTGTTTTTTTATTTTTAAAAAGTCTTAAGAAGATTCTTCCTTTCGCTTTTTTACGTGTAATAAATAAAAAAGCGCTTTCACAAAAAGTAAAAGCGCTTGCATTTATGTTGATGTGTTTCTTAAAAAACCGGAACATATTGACTTATACATGGACCTATTAGAATAATCATAAATAATTAGGTGAAGTAGGTCAGTAATTTTTCATAGTCTTTTGTTTTGGTGTTTGATTCTCTTTAATAAGAAGCCATTTTGGTGTTTGGTGAAGAAGTTTTTTCTTTATGATGAAAAAGTACCATATTGTAATCTTTTTTGAGGAAAGTAATATCTCCTCTAATATTAGAATACTGGTATTCTGCATCCCCGGCGGTATATTCCGGCATTTCTTCGTTTTTTTTCAGTTCATATGTTTTTCCGTTCAGTCGTATTATTGTTGTATTTTGAGTTTTGTTTATAGTTACTTCCAATTGGTCTCCATACTCATCTGTATAGATATTTTTTGTGATTTTATCAGTATTGTTATGCTCTATTGCTATGTTCTGCAATGCAATTTCTTCTTTCCCCTGATGCTTACACGCTGTTAAACAGGCCAATATGACAGTGAAAATGCTGAGGTGGAATAATTTTTTCATAGTGATAAGTGATTTTAAAGTGTTTCATGAATTTTTATATTAATATTTTATAAAAGTACAAATATTTTTAATTATGTTATGTTAATTTTGGATAAATTAAACAAAAATCTCTATAATTTTAAAAAAGTAATCGGCTATATGCTCCGAAAAATCATGAAAATAGTTTGAGTTATATTTTATTTTTGATGCAGTAATGAGATATTTCAAATTTTTTAGGAATAAATTGCCCAATATCGACCTGTTCAATTTTAAACCTTCCTTTATATTTTTTCATCTTTTAAATTTTCGGCAAAAGTACTGAAAATTCTTTTTTATAAAAATAGCTAATAGTGAATGTGTTAAAATTATAAATTTAAAGGAATAGCAAAATTTATATTATATTGTTATTCTGCTTTTTTTTAAGGAAAAAATTAGTTTAATTTATGAGAAAAGAGAGTAATTATTCCCTTACTATATTGACATGTTTTTAGATTCTTACGGAGCCATTATCTAATCTATTCAAAATACTATAGAAGATGAATCTTATTTTAAGGAAACACATTTTAGAATATCTATTTTGGAAACTATTCTTAACATCACCATTTTTTATATTTGCAAAGCAATTAAGCTGAATGGTTATGTCAACCTTAATTATTACTTGAACACATACAGGGTAAGTAATGTTAAAAAAATGACCAAGGAAAATGATCTGAATAAAATCACATTAATGTATATTTATACAGCTTCGGGATTTTCAAAATAATCAACTTTCAATAGGGTTTTCAAACAAATTGAGGGCGTTACGTTTTCTGAATATATCCAAAATCTTAATTTTGATGTGTTGTAAAATACCTAATTAAAACTTTTCAGCTTATTTAAAGGAGCGTTAAATATTGTTAATATATATAATTTAGTATGAAATTGTTTAGAAATGTATTCAAACTAAAACCTACATTTGCAATTGCAAAATGAGAAATTATATAGTATATTTTTTAACAAGCCTTTTTCTTCTATTCGTAGTGGAAAGCAAAATCAGTGTTAAAACATTAAGAAACGATTATACCAGTCATAATTCTCATAATTTACCTAAAAGGGCAAACCGACTTAATCAAACCTACGAAAAGCTATCCATACAACAGTCTTCTGATGACTTGGGAAATGCCTACTCATTAGAGTTTACCGAAGATGATTTTCACTTGTCGGATACCTTGCAAATAATTGTGGTTTTTGCAAGTGTTTTCTCATTAGTATATATTTTTGGGCTAAAAAGTTTTAAAAAATTAAAGCCAACTATTCATGGCTTTCTATCCAAATTTTCTACTGTTAAAAGATTCATTCTGATTTGTTCTATCAGAATATAGAAAATTTCTTTCTGATATGTTTTTCTGCTGATTATTTGGCGGGAAAGCTGCTGCGTTGTGGCTGTAGGTAATCATCACGTCGTAACCATTTTCTATTACCATTTTTTCAATTAAAACATTAACGATTTATATAAACTCTAGATTATGATGAAAAGAGTTGTCGCAAGCATTGCGCTAAGCAGCCTTTTATTGTTCAGCTGTAACAAGAAAAAAGAAGAAAAAGAAGAAGCTGCAGTTTATCCGGTTACCACTCCAGTAGTGATGGATACAGTAATTAATAAAGAATATGTAGCACAGATCAGATCTGTAAAGAACATCGAAGTTCGTGCACAGGAGAAAGGTTTTCTTGAGAAAATCTATGTAGACGAAGGTCAGTACGTTCATCAAGGGCAGGTGTTGTTCCAAATTATGCCCAAACTTTATCAGGCAGAATTACTAAAAGCACAAGCTGAAGTAGCACAAGCTACAATCGAATTGAAAAATGCAAGTACATTAGCCAACAATAACATCGTTTCTAAAAACGAAAAAGCAATGGCTAAAGCTAAATTAGATGCAGCTAATGCAGAAGCAAATCTGGCTCAGACGCATTTATCATTTACAAACATCAGAGCTCCCTTTTCAGGAATCATCAACAGATTACCATTGAAATTAGGAAGTTTGGTTGATGAAGGAGACCTTTTGACGTCACTTTCTGATAACAACGATGTTTACACTTATTTCAACGTTTCCGAGCCGGAATATCTATCCTATCAGACAAATGCGGCATCAAGGGGAAGCAATCAGGTTTCTTTGGTGATGGCAAACGGAGATCTTTTCCCTCAAAAAGGAGAGGTTCAGACTATTGAAGGTGAATTCGACAGCGAAACGGGAAATATAGCCTTCAGAGCTAAGTTCCCGAATCCCGCAAAATTATTAAGAAACGGAGAAACCGGAAAAGTAAAAATGACTTTACCTTTGAAGAATGCTTTAATTATTCCTCAAAAAGCAACGTACGAAATTCAGGATCAGAAATATGTTTTCGTAGTTGGAAATAACGGAGTGGTAAAATCCAGAAATATTAAAGTGGCTTATGAGCTTCCGGATGTTTATGTGGTAGGTTCAGGATTAGCAACCGGTGACAAAATCTTGTTAGAAGGAGTTCAGAAAGTGAAAGACGATCAAAAAGTTCAAGTTAAAGCTCAAGATCCGAAAAAAGTTCTTCAATCATTAAAATTAAAAGCAGAGTAGGACTCTATAAATGAAGCCGTATTATGTTTAAGAAATTTATTCGCAGACCTGTTCTGTCTATCGTAATCTCTTTGATTATCGTATTTATGGGAATTTTGTCTTTGGTAAAACTTCCAATTACACAGTTTCCGTCTATTTCACCGCCAAAAGTAAATATCACCGCAGAATATCCGGGCGCTAACAACGAATTGTTGATTAAATCCGTGGTTATTCCGTTGGAAAGAGGTTTAAATGGTGTCCCAGGAATGAAATATATGACTTCCAATGCCGGAAACGACGGGGAAGCTTCTATTCAGGTGGTTTTCGACTTGGGAACCGATCCGAATGTAGCAGCTGTAAACGTACAAAACCGTGTATCTTCGGTTGTAAATAAATTACCTCCTTTGGTAGTTCGTGAAGGGGTGAAAATCACCCGTGAAGAACCAAACATGTTGATGTACATCAACTTGTATAGTGATGATCCTAAAGCCGATCAGAAATTCCTTTTCAACTATGCAGATATCAACGTGATGTCGGAATTGAGAAGGGTAAGCGGAGTTGGTTTCGCTGATATCCTTGGAACAAGAGAATATGCAATGCGTATTTGGCTAAAACCAGATAGATTAACGGCTTACAGCATTTCAGCAGATGAAGTAATGGAAGCATTAAACCAACAAAGTTTGGAAGCATCTCCAGGTAAAACCGGGGAAAGTTCGGGTAAAAGATCTCAGTCATTTGAATATATTTTAAAATATCCGGGTCGTTTTAATAATGAAAAAGATTACGGAAATATTATCCTTAAAGCAAAGCCGGACGGAGAATTTATCAGATTAAAAGATGTGGCAGATATAGAATTCGGTTCCTCAATGTATGATATTTATTCTACACTGAATGGTAAACCTTCTGCGGCGATCACAGTAAAACAATCATATGGTTCCAACGCAAGTGACGTTATCAAGAATGTAAAATCTTTGATGGCTGAATTGCAGAAAACTACTTTCCCGAAAGGAATGCATTACGATATCAGTTATGACGTATCAAGATTCTTGGATGCCTCAATTGAAAAAGTAGTTCACACCCTATTTGAAGCCTTTATTTTGGTGGCAATTGTGGTATACTTATTCCTGGGAGACTGGCGTTCAACATTAATTCCGGCTTTAGCGGTTCCGGTTTCGTTGGTAGGAACTTTTGCCGTCATGTCCGCATTTGGAATTACATTAAACATGATCTCGCTTTTTGCACTCGTAATGGCAATTGGGGTTGTGGTCGATGACGCGATTGTGGTAATTGAAGCGGTTCACGCCAAGATGGAAGAGAAACATTTATCTCCGTTAAAGGCAACAGAAGAGGCGATGCACGAAATCAGCGGAGCGATTATCGCAATTACTTTGGTAATGGCATCCGTATTTATTCCGATTGCGTTCATGTCTGGTCCGGTTGGGGTTTTCTATCGTCAGTTCTCTATTACAATGGCTTCTGCGATTATCCTTTCAGGGGTTGTAGCTTTGACATTGACTCCGGCTTTATGTGCTTTAATTTTAAAAAATAACCACGGAAAACCTAAGAAAAGAACTCCAATCACCATATTCTTGGATAAATTCAACAATTTATTTACGAAAGGAGCTGGGAAGTATGAAAGAATGTTGACTAAAACTGTTAAAAAGAAAACATTTACTCTTCCTTTATTATTGGCATTCTGTGCTTGTACATTCTTCCTGAGTAACTCACTCCCTTCAGGATTTATTCCTGCTGAAGATCAGGGGATGATTTATGCGATTATCCAAACGCCGCCGGGTTCAACTTTGGAAAGAACAAATCAGATTGCAAAAGAATTACTACGAGAATCTGAAGGTATCGACGGAGTACAGTCTGTTTCTTCATTGGCAGGATACGAAATTCTTTCTGAAGGTACAGGATCAAACTCCGGGACATGTCTTATCAACCTTAAAAGCTGGGAAGACCGTAAAGAATCTGCAGCGGAAATTATAGAAAAGCTTGAAGAAAAAGCCAAAAATATTCCTGGAGCGAATATTGAATTCTTTCAGCCTCCTTCTGTTCCGGGATATGGCGCAGCAGGAGGTTTTGAACTTCGTTTGCTGGATAAAGCCGGAAGCGGAGATTACCACAAAATGGAGCAGGTGAGCAACGACTTTGTGAAAGAACTTAAAAAGCGTCCAGAGCTAGGTTCTGCATTCACCTTCTATTCTGCAAGTTTCCCTCAATATATGCTGAAAATAGATAATGATCTTGCCGAACAAAAAGGTGTGACAATCGAAAATGCAATGGATAATTTATCTACTTTAATTGGTTCGAATTATGAGACGAGCTTCATTCGTTTCGACAGACCATATAAGGTAATTGTTCAGGCAGGACCTCAATATCGTGCTTTGCCAACAGATCTATTGAAATTGTATGTTAAAAATGATAAAGATCAGATGGTTCCGTATTCAGATTTCATGCATCTTGAAAAAGTATACGGTCTTTCAGAGATGACCCGACATAATATGTACAATTCAGCACAGGTAAGTGGAACTCCTGCACCGGGCTATAGTTCCGGACAGGCTATTGAAGCTATTAAAGAAGTGGCAGACAAAACACTTCCGAGAGGTTTCGGTATCGACTGGGCAGGTATTTCCAAAGATGAGGTAAGCCGTGGAAATGAAGCAATTTTCATTTTCTTAGTGTGTTTAGGATTTGTTTATTTAATTCTTTCTGCACAGTATGAAAGTTTCATTCTTCCGTTGCCGGTAATTTTATCGTTGCCGACGGGTATTTTCGGAGCTTTCTTATGTTTAAAATTATTAGGATTAGAAAACAACATTTATGCTCAGGTAGCAATGGTCATGTTGATTGGTCTTTTGGGTAAAAATGCTGTATTGATTGTGGAATTTGCTGTTCAGAAAAAGGCTGAAGAAGGAATTCCTGTAGCTCAGGCTGCCATTGAAGGAGCTGCAATCCGTTTCCGTCCGATCTTGATGACATCTTTTGCATTCATCGCAGGTTTGATTCCATTGGTAATGGCAACCGGACCGGGTGCGGTTGGTAACCGAACAATCGGTACAGCAGCAGCAGGAGGTATGTTGATCGGAACCATTTTCGGATTAATGATTATCCCTGGATTGTACTACATCTTCGGAACGATCGCCGACAAATCAAGATTAGCAAGATATGAAGAGGAAAATCCTTTAACAGAACAAACAGAACCGTATCAACACGATGACAAATATGAAGATTTATAATAAATATATATCAGCCATCACCTTATCGCTTGTTTTAGCAAGCTGTAAGGCGCCAATGGCAACCGTGGTAAAAGATGAGGTAAAAGAAAATATTCCTCAAAACTTTAACCAGGAAGATCAGGGTGGCATAAACAATAACAGTGGAACAACACCTTGGAGGCAATTTTTTACAGATCCTAATTTGGTTTCTTTAATTGAAACTGCATTAAAAAATAATCAAGAGCTGATGATCACTTTGCAGGAAATTGAAATAGCAAAAAGTGGAGTATTAGCCAAAAAAGGAAGATTAACACCAACGGTTTCTGCAGGACTTGGGGCAGGAGTAAAAAAAGCCGGACGTTATACCAGTGAAGGAGCAGGAGACGCTTCTACAGAAATTGAACCCGGAAAAGAGATGCCGGATCCACTGGGAAATTTCGGAGGTGGATTGATGGCAAACTGGGAGATCGACATCTGGAAAAAATTAAGAACAGAAAAAGAATCTGCAGTTGCTCATTATCTTTCAACAGTGGAGGGGAAGAATTTTGTGCTTTCCAATTTAATTGAAGAAGTTGCGGATAATTATTATGAATTGCTAGCCCTGGATAATCAGCTGGATATTATTCAGCAATATATCAAGCTTCAGCAAAAAGCTTTGGAAATTTCAAAAATTCAGAAAGAAGCTGCGGCAGCAACTGAGCTGGCTGTGAAAAAATTTGAAGCTGAATTAGCAAAATCTAAAGCTACAGAATATACTATCCGTCAGGAAATTACTGAAAAAGAGAACGAAATAAATGCTCTTTGCGGACGTTTTCCACAACCGATTGTAAGAACTAAAGAAGATTTTATGACAACCATTCCACAAACGGTATATACAGGAATTCCTTCACAGTTGTTGGCAAACCGTCCTGATATCAAACAAGCCGAACTGGAATTAAAATCATCAAAATTAGATGTAGAAGCAGCCAGAAAAGAGTTTTATCCTTCATTGGAAATCTCTGCAACATTAGGATTGGAAGCTTTCAAGCCTTCTTACCTGGTGAAAATGCCGGAATCTATTGCTTCAAGCCTTATGGGAGAGCTTGCTGGCCCGCTTATTAACAAAAGTGCAATTAAAGCCAATTTCCAAACAGCGGATGCAAGACAGATCCAAGCATTATATGAATATGACAAAACAATTTTGAATGCGTATCTGGATGTTGCTAATTTGATGTCTAAAGTAAAAAACCTTGATCAGTATTATAAACTAAAGTCTGAGGAGACACAGGCTTTGGAGAAATCAATCGATATTGCGAATCAACTATTTAAAAATTCAAGGGCAGATTATCTGGAAGTTCTTCTGAACCAAAGAGATGCATTGGATGCAAAAATGGAACTGGTAGAAGCTAAACAAAAACAGCTGAGTACAGTTGTGGATATTTATAAGAGCTTAGGCGGTGGCTGGAAGTGATTATAAATCTTTAATGTTTTAAAGAAAAGAGGCTGCCTGAAAGGGAACAGTCTCTTTTCGATTATAATAACTGAGAATTTTTCAAATAAAAAAAGGTAGTGTCTCATTAACTGTGTAGGTTAAAAAGTTAGCGAGATACTACCTTTTTTAATACAAAGAGTTCCTGACTAATTCATTCTAGTCTCTTTATAGAATTACCCAAGCTGAACCTGTACTTTGTACCATAATACCTTTATGTAAGTCGGAATTATCCAACTCATAATAAGATAAATTACTTCCATTTATTCTAAAAGTACCTGAAATATTAATGTTTCCTGAAGTATCATTGATGATATGATAGATACGTCCCCTATTACTAGAAGTAGGATCCGGCAAAGAGATGCTTGCCGTAGCCAACACAGTATAATCATCGTCGGCTATAGTGCCAGAATTGAGTGTACGGATGTTAGCAGCAACTGAACCTGCTATTTCCAATGTACTATTGGGTGTTGTAGATGTTGGCACATTACCTATAATGGCTTTGTTTTTTATATGTACGGCGTCTTCTAATACATTGAGCCAAGACGAATTGCCTAAATTATCCGTACAATAAAGAGCCGCACCAAATCCTGAATTGGCAATCACTTCTATATGTCGAGTATTGTCTCCATTATTTACGACCATACTCATCCCTTCTTCTGGATTCATATTAAACATATCATTTCCAAAATTATCAGGGCTAGTATCTTGTATGAAGAAATTAATACTGTCATAACTGGTGTTGTCTTGTAAAAGGGTTACTTTATTCGTACCATAATTTCCTCCTATGGTAAGTCTTCCTATAGGTGAATTGGTATTGATACCCACTAACCCTGTTTGTCCTACATTGGCATTGAATATATCGTTGGTATTTCCGTCACTGGTAATTTTGAACGATTCACTTGATCCATTATTTAAAGCAAATAAACTTTTCCCAGCCACTTCTAAACCATTTCCATTACTCGCATTGAGATAAAAATATGGAGTGGTCCAGTTCATAGCACTGTTATTAAAGTTGAGAGAACTATTGCCATTTTGTATATTAAAACCTTCTTCCGGATTGGCAAATACCCTGAGATCTGCATTAAACTCACCCTTGTCTAGGAACATATTGAAGCCTCCAATAAGTGTAGGATTACTAGGATAAGCTCCAAATTGCATGTAACTATTGCCTGAAGGATTATATACCTGAAAGTTGGAAAAGTTAGCATTGTTTGTTCCTTTCACTAATACATCCCCACCTACTTGTAGTTGCGCTGCAGGCTCTGAAGTTCCTGTATTGATGCCTATATAGCCTGTGTTTTGATTGATGCGAATCTTTGCACCATATTGTCCAGAACCATTGGTTACAAAACCATACGAAAAGGTGGGATTGTTGGTACCATTACCCACGGGATCAGTTCCAGCAATTAGATTATCACCTTCATACATACCAAATTCTTGGTCTTGTATACCCTGCCTCAAGTTGGCTTTACCAAAGTCAGTAGCATTTCCTCCAAAGTATATACCCCCACGTACGTCTAGTTTCTCTACAGGGTTATTTGCTGTACCTATGGCTATATTACCATTATCCTTGATGCTAAATTCTGTACCAGAAGGTCTTGTTGTGTTTCCGTCTGATAAAGTCCCTAGTGTAACTTGTGCATTAGTATTGTCATTTACAAAAGCATCATTAGTAGTATCAACCGAAGGAATTGCTGGAGTAAGTGCTTTCCAGATGCTATTGGCTGCATCATAGTAATAGTACCCTGGGGCAGTAATATTGATGGTCTTGGAAGATGGTGTGGAATCGGCTTCTGTGGCGTAGAGTAATGCACTGTTTTGGTCGATACCCATTTGTGAATCCATCAATCGTATTTCATAGCCTTTTAGTCTAGGTATTAGCATACCTTCTGCGGTAGTACCATTACTATTCTTGGCTGATATATCTAGAGTAGTTTTAGGTGTAGCAGTGTTGATGCCTATTTGAGCCTTTGCTATTGATAGCACGAGAAAAAACACGAAAAAAATAATAGATTTGTTCATAGAAATTAGTTTTGACTATAAATCTATTATAATTTTATCACAAAACCAAGCTTAAACTATAATTTAAGCTAACAATTATATGAGTTTCTAAATAACGTAAAAAATAAATTTCCTTCTTACGTTGGGGATTTGCAATTCTTTTATTGGAAATCGCAACAGACTATGGAGGTTCTAATGCAATGATGAATGATATTGAATTGAAAGAGTTGAAAATTAAGCGCAGAAGCAAACATCCTTAAAAGCAAATACAAAGGTAGGTGATTTCCTTAACAATCTTATTAAAAAACCACTAATTTGAAAGGCCCGGAGCGGGTTTGTGTCTTTCTATTTTTCAAGATGAATAAAAGCCGGATTATTGATTTATTCGGAGGTTTGTGATCAATTAAAAATGGCCTTCTTGGAAAGTTTATTTTATGTATGTATTTTATTTGTAAAATTAGCCTATTTTATGCCTATTTTGTTTCGATAAACTATGAAAATTTTCAATATTTTTCAAAAGAAGAAACTATTAGAATAAAAAAGTACTGAAAATCAGTACCTTAATATGCAGAAAGGAAGGGATTCGAACCCTCGATACAGTTACCCGTATACTACCTTTCCAGGGAAATAAAATGTAAATATAAGAATCTTATTATCAATATTTTATTATTGTGTTTTAGTTTTTGGTATGTAAATAGTTGGCAAAATATGCGTTTTTTGTGTAAGAAAATGTTTCTTGCGACGAGTTTTGTCGTGTTACGGAGTGATATTTGTGGAAAATTAAAAAAGTAGATTAAAAATAGATTTAATATCTTTGCAAACTTTTTTTTCAAAAAAAATTGTAACTTACAACCATAAAAAATACAAAAATGTACACCTGCTTTGATATTGCAAAACAATTTTTAAAGTTAGCTAGAGAAGATGGGGAGGTTGTTGAACCTATGAAACTTCTTAAATTAACATACATTGCACATGGATGGTATCTTGGATTTTTTGATAAACCTTTAATTAAAAATACTGTACAAGCATGGAAATATGGTCCGGTAATACCGGAACTATATCATGTTATTAAAAGGTTTGGATTTGGTAATGTTGAAATCGAAATTATAGATTTATATTCGGAAAATAAATTATCAAATACTGATAAATCATTTATAAAAACTATTTGGAATACATATAAAGGATTTACAGGCCTTCAGCTTTCCACAAAAACTCATATGAAAAATACACCGTGGGATGAAGCATATGATCCTAAAATTTATCATAAAACAATTAGCAATGAACTGATCAAAGAACATTACAAAAAACTAATTGATGAACGTAGATAATATATCTCCAAATAACAAGGATGACCCAAATCATGATCAAGTAAATGAATTCTTTGATGATTTCAATGTTGCAGAGGAAGAGCAAGAAGAATTAAGCATTACTGAAGAATCCGGAGAAATTGTTTTAGAGGAATTAGCCGAAAGTGCAAGTTCTTTGCAGGATTTTAAGAACTTTCAGAAACACGAAGAATTTAGGTTGAAGGTTTTAGAATTCAAGCTAAGAAAGAAAACTCAACTAAAAGAAAGTCATTCTAAATTTAAAGATAAGAAGAATGAGCGTAGATTACGAAAAGAAAATGCTAAAAAAGCTTTTTGGTTTTCAAGTATCTGGGCTGTATTTATTGCTTTTTTTATTCTATTACATGGTTTTAAAGAAATAAAGGTACCTATGTTTCTTAGTATTATTGAGATAAAGTTTAGTATAACCGAAACGGAATTCATGTTTGTATGTGGAACTTTAACAGCATCAATATTAATTTTCTACCTAACTGTAATAAAAAATTTGTTTCCAAATAAGCTTGAAGAAAAATCATCTTCTAAAAATACAGAAAATCAATCCTCCCCCAATTAGGAGGATTGATTGTCATTTTTTTACGTTAAGTTTTGAAATTATGGTCTTTATTTTGCATTATAGAAAATATAGTTTTAATTGATATATTTTAAGTTGCATTATTTGATATTAAGTTATTTTATTTACTTTTGTTGAAAAAATACAGTTGCAAGTTTTGTATTTATTTATGAGTTTTAATCCAAAATTTGATTAACTTTTTGTAACTTGTATAAAAATATTCATATATAAAAAGAAAAACATCATGGAATTTAAAGAAGCAACAATCGAAATTCATCGGAAAGCAGGATTGTTAAAATCTGTTTCTGTAGCCATGCCTACATGGGATAAAGATGAAAATGATGGTTCTATTTCTGTAAATATTCCGCTTTTCGGTTTAAAGGCTTTTGTGTTTGATGATATGGATCAGGATGTAGTTGTTAATGACGTAATAAAGTCATTTTGCATAAGTGCGGAAAAGTTTGGAACAGGATTAGAATCTGAACTAAGTGTACTTGGATGGGAATATTGTGAAGAAAATGAAAACAAAATCACAATGTCTTATCTTGTTCATAGCAAGGATTTTGTTATATTACAATAATGTGATATTTTTGCAAAAAAAATACATTACAAATATGAAAACAATAACTCCAAAAAATGCATTAAATGAAAGGATGCTATATTTAATCGATAGCAATCATTTTGCCTTGAAGGTTGACAACAATCCTAGTAGAGATAAAATTGAAAGGATAAAGCAATCAATCATTAGAAAGCAACAATTGTTTGAGAGAACAATTCAACATTACAAAAAAGAAAGATCTTTGTAATGCAAAAAGTTAGTAAAGATCTGGTATACGGAATACATGTCTATACATTACCAACTAAGAATAAAATCCCTTATCAGTTAACATTCGAGAGGGATTTATTTTTTGATAGAATTAATGTTAACCTCTTACCTCTAATTGATCCTGAGAAAAACCATTGCCTTGACCTGAGAGAATTGGTTTGTAATAGTTTTGTTGATTATTTCAAAAATAATAGCAGCGAAACGGTTTATTTTGAAGTCGATTTAACGACCAGGTCGGGATTATTAAAGATGATAAAATTTTTAAAATGGTTTATACCATATAAAGAAGAATATGTTATTTCTTTTGAGCAAACTATTACTAAAGGAATATCTTATATGGAAGTTTATATAAAAATGAAATCTCAAAATTGATATTAGTACTATAACAAATATTTATGTTTTCTTATCCCCCTAGTTGGGGGATTTTTTATTATCTGCTACGTCTTTTAGCTTTCCCGCTTCGTCTGTGTTCGACAACATTAAAGAGGTATGTTATTTCTCCGAGATTGAGTATAAAATCAGCATGATCTGCATTGAGAGAGTGGCAAGTAATTTCCCCGGTTTCTACGTTATGATCTGTAATTTCTTTTAGCATGATCCCCTTTGTTCCGTGCGCAATGACAAAATCCCACTCTTTATAATGTAATTTATATTGCCATAGATCTCGTTTGACTTCACGGCATATCACGATGTCCCCGGCAAAGTATTCCGGCTCCATGCTGTCCCCGTCAACTTCAAACGCCAGATAATTGCCTTTGTGTTCTTTATCGGCTTCAACAAGAACCGTAGGCATATCTTTGAGGTATTCCTCGGAATAATAGCTGTATGCAAATTGGCATATAAAATACATATGTGATAAGCTTCAGCAGAAAGTTTTTTCTCTTTTAAAAGTACAAGCCTTTGAAGAGCTTTTATATTCTAACATTCCAGATCTTGAAAGAATTAAAGAAAGAATCCCGGAAGATATAATAAACGAAGTTTTATCACAAAAAGAGAATACACCCTTTAACGAACTTTTGGACTCGGAAGGCTTTATTAAAACTAAATATGAAGAGCTTCTATTCGAATGCCGACATATCAATTTAAATATTTCGCCCGGAACTACAAAATCAACAATTATATCGAGAATGTTTTCCGCTTGGTGTTTTGTGATAGATCCTACCCTTTTTATCTTGGTAACTACCAGAGCATCAAAGAATGCTGAAGCTTTTGCAGACAAGACCAATGATATACTACGTTCAGAATCTTTCATTAAAATATACGGAAATATTTTAGCAAAAGACAGTACCAGAACTGTTATAAAAACAAATAAAGGAGGCCAAAGACATACTTATACAACCCTGTCAAAGGAAAACACGGGAAAGCACTTTAATATTATCATATTCGACGATATACAGGCATTCACTGATTTGGTAAACTTGGGAGAGTTAAAAGCTACAAACTCAGGAATAGATGCGTATTTAACGCGTGTAAAATCAAAAACATCTTACATACTTATCAACTGTATGCAACGTTTAGGGATGGCAGATGCTACCGATTACCTATTTCACGGAAAGTATTATGAAGAACCTAAATTCTCGGAGAATCAATATGAAGATATTATACTCCCCGCTCAGCTCACTGAAGATGTAAGACCAAAAGAGCTTGCAGAATTCTATGTAAATGATCTTTTTGATCCAATTAGAATGAGTTCAGCAGTTTTAGTAAATGAAAAAAGAAAAGCTGGAAATAAATTTGATCCTCAGTTTCTGCAAAAGGCGGTCGCATCACAAGATGAGATAATGTACTATGATGGCGTTACAATGACAAGTGAGTTAAATGATAACTACGAAGCTACTTTCTCATTTACTGACCTTAAAGACACGGGTGAGGATTCTTACGCCTCTTTGATTTTAGGAATAAAACAAGGTAAAGCATATGTTATTGATGTAGTGTACAACAAAAATAGCTTACATGATAACGAAAGTAAATTGGTCCAAAAAACAAAAGATTACAAAACTTCTCAAAACTACGTAGAAAGCAATAGCAATCAATCATACATCGACAATGATTTAACCTATAAAATCTTTAACTTAAAACCTCGTTATCAGTCAAATAATAAGCTGGAAAGAATAAAATCAGTAAGGCACATATTTAAGTTTCTGCATTGGTTTGAGAACCACCCGAACCCAGAGTATCAGGAAGCGATAGCGCATATTAAACAGTTTCCATTTTCCCCGCACAAAAATTATGACGATGGTATTGAGGACGTTGCGACATACGCATTAGACTTTTTACAAGGGCATTACCCTTTTATTGTCACAGATGTAAGTTTTAATGTTGGAAATAAAAATTAAAAAATGAAGAATGAAAAGAATTTGGAAGGTAGAGAACCAGACGGGAAATTCGCAGAAGGTAATCCATTTGGTCGCCCCGCAAAATATGAAGATGAAAATTCTCTAGCAATAAAACTTTTAGAGTACTTTGAATGGATTCAAGGCGAATATATTATAGAGCGTAAAATCACTAGTAAAACAACAGGTAAAGGCAAAGATGCAGTTACAACTACCGAGGATGAACCTGTAAAAATCTGGGTTCGATACCCTGAAAAACCTACCGTTACAGGCGTAGCTATTTTCTTAGGTTTTGAAAGTCGCCAATCACTTTATGACTATGCTAAAAAAGCCCCGTTTTCTTACGTCGTAAAAAAAGCTTTGCTAATCGTTGAGAATAACTACGAAAAAGGATTATGGAGCGACAAGGTCGCAGGTGTTATTTTCGCACTTAAAAATATGGGTTGGGCAGACAAGATAGAATTAGAAGATAAGGGAACTGAATCACAAATAGACTACTCCAAACTATCCGATGAAGAACTTGAAACCTTGAAAAATTTAACCGAAAAAGCAAAGAAAAATGATTAAATATTATCATAAGTTTACAAATTTACAGAATAAAATGAATTCAGTTTTTGCACTAAAGAAGATTATTTTTGAAGATTTAAGTGCATTTACATATGAAGAACTTAAAGAATTTCATAATGGTCTGATTAAGAAGCTAAAAAGTTTAAAAGGAGACAAAAAGGTAGATGAGTTTCTAAACGATCTCATCAAAAACCACGAATTTGAAAGGCAGCCGGACGGCTTGTATTTATCAATTTTCAAGATCAAAAAAAATGGATTTCTGATTTATCCTGAAGTATGTGATCAATTAAAAAACGGCATGGGTAAGCCGTTGACTATGGTAAAGATGTATTTGAAATATAAAAATAGTTGTAGGAAAAAAAATTAAATTATATTTGCATTAAATAACAAAAAAACTTATGAAAAAGAATTTTACTTCAAAGCTATTGGCATTAATGGCTTTACCTTCATTTTTTATCTTGAATGCACAATGTAATCCTGTGAATGTTCCTTATCTTGAAGATTTTAATAGTACTCCATTTGATAGTATTCCAACATGTACTTCCCAAGATGCTGGAGGTAATTTTACAGTAGCTGATTTTGATTCTCCAGGTCTTTTGGGAGAAATAACAGAGAGTAATACTAACGCTTGGTTTTTTACAAAAGCAATTAATCTGCAAGCTGGTACTTCTTATACTGTATCATTCAAACATATAGAAGCAGATTTAAATGCAACTTTGAAAATAGCATACGGAAATTCAGCTTCACCAAGTTCTATGATAAACGCTACTTCCATAACGCCTAATACAACAGATGTAGGTTTGTTACCTGCTACATATACCTTTACTCCAGCATCTTCGGGTGTTTATTATGTGGGATTTGATTTACTAGCTACTAATGCTACCGATAATGATCCTAGTCTGGTGGTAATTGATGATATTTCTGTAACACAAAATGTATTATCAACTTCAGAAGTAATTGAAAAAAGAGATGTGAGCATTTATCCTAATCCAGCTACAGATTATCTTATAGTACAATCAAAGCGGAAGATCTCAGGAGCTGAAATATTTGACATATCCGGAAGAAAAGTAATGTCATCTGATAAAGCTGATAAAATCAATGTTTCTGCATTAATAAAAGGTTCTTATATTTTGAATGTAAAAAATACAGACGGTACTTCAACCTCTCATAAATTTATCAAAAAGTAATAAGATTATAAAGAATAACTTGTAATAGCCACGACTTAATCTGACAGTTAGGGGTTAAAAATAATTGTCAGTTATCCAACATTTTCCTTACTTCCAAAAGTAAGGATTTTTTGTTCCTCAGCAAGAGTTTCCAATAATTTCTCTTTTGCTATAGTTTTACTATCCAAAAACGTCTGCATCGGTGTTTTACCGTAACAATGTTTTCCTGTATGCGTTCTTTCGTTGTTGTAATACGACAACCAGCTGTTTAAGTCTAATTGCAGTTCTTCAATGCTTCTGTAAATTTTCTTTCTGAAAGCTATGGCATAAAACTCGTCCTGTAAATATCTTCTTTCCCATTTTAATTGCTCTTTTAGAGTATGCCAATAATTAACATTATCAAGAATATCTATATTAAAATCGACTAATTCTTCTGAATTTTGTATATGAGTATCAATATTTCCAATGACATAATTCATTATTCTATTTCCAATGGCAATATCACTAAACAGATTCCAATTTCCCTGTATTTTTGAAATTAATCGCTCTCCATCAGTTTTTATTTGGAATTTATCGAACAATTCCTTGAAAAAATCAAATAATTCTTCAAGATTAATGGTTTCAATATCTTTTTTCTTACAAAACCCACATCCATTATTATGTCCAGATGAAATTATAAATCTCTTTAATTCATTATCTGAAAAACAATCTTTACAAACTAGCATTACAATGAATTTAGAAAGTTGCTAATAACAATTAAATGATTTTTATAGATATTTTTTTTACTGTTCCTAGTCCTGGGTATCTACCAATACTCCCATTTTCATTTTCAAAAGTTAAATTACCTTTGTTTTTTTCTATTAAATTATATCTTTCTAGTTTTATATCTATTGATTTGAAATCTTCTTTAAGCCATCTTTTAACTTCTTTCCTTGTGAAAAGAGATGAAAAGTCACGGAGTTGATTTATATGATATAGCATTAGATATTTTTGTGTAAAAGTATAAACAATTTTTTAACTGATGATAAAGGTATTCTCATCATTAGTCATTTTTAAGTATAATAAATTTTGAATAATGCAATATGAACTCGCAACTATTTTTGAGACGAAATAATTATTTTAACTACATTATGTAATAAAAAAACTACAATTAATTAAGGTGATTTGTTACAAATATCACTATTAAAAGAAATTTACATAGAATATAAAAACTATACGCCTAATTAAAACGTCTCAAAAAGACCATTTCAAGGTCACTTTATTGTGAATTTAGTGAAATATATATGGCACTATTTCAATATTAAAGGAATTATTTTTTTTTAAAAAAATAAATAACATAAAAAACATATATTACTGAAAAACAAATAATTAATATTTTCAAGTAATAATTACCAAATTAATTTTTATTTGACCTAATCAATCATTAGATATACAAATTTCGCATAATATGTAGTATTAGTTTTACAAATAGTAATTATTTATCTAAAACCATTCATCTATTTCTATTCTAATTTTGTAAAATAATCAAAATTTGAGCTTTATTATTTAATTAATATTTGATTATAAGAAACTTAGAATTCAGAGCTTATGTATAATGGTTTGATTATAAATTATAAAAATTTTAACGCTATGAGAAAAAAAATTTTATTACTTCTATTTTCGCCTGCTATTTATTATTCCCAAGTAGGCATAAATACATCTAATCCCCAAGCTTCTTTCCATGTAGATGGGGCCAAAGACAATGCTTTGACTGGAACTCCCACCATAGTGCAACAATCTAATGATTTTGCAGTATCAAACCTAGGCAGAGTAGGTATTGGGATTACAAATCCTGCAGCAAGACTCCATTTATATAATCATATTGCCGGATCAGAAATTAATGATGATTATCTTTTTGATGATGAAAGCCCAATCTCGAATACGCAAGTATTGATGCTGCGTCGCTCTAATGCCGGAGTAAATTTATTAAATGACAATGTTATTGGCTCAGTATTATTTAATGCCAAGGTTAATGGAGGCTTTTCTTATGGTGGAGCAGGTATCATGGGCATCCATAGAGGAAACGGAACAATTCAAAATAACGCATTGGCTTTTCTTATTAATAGCAATAGTGAAGCTGGGCGTTTTGATGAATTTGGAAATTTAGGAATTGGTGTAGCAGCACCTAAAAATTTACTTCATTTAGGAGGTGCAGTAGGAAGCA
>NZ_FTMM01000019.1 GCF_900156075.1 Chryseobacterium sp. RU37D
TACTGATGAGTTCCAGATTATTAGTTTTTTAAATTGCAATCCAAAATTGCTAATTTTCTTGGAACTTTTTTGTCTAAATAAGTTTAAACAACTTCATAGTAATAAATTATTTGATTAAAAAATATTTAAATAAAAATATATTTTAGAATATTAATAATTTTAGAAATTTTCTTCGCTACAGGAGGGAATAATTTTTGCATCCTGAAAATCACACAAAAAACAAAGTAATGCAAAAATTAAAATTCTTACCTGTAGCAATAATGCTTCTATCATTATCACTAAGCCTATCAAATTGCAAAGAAAGCAAAAAAGAATCCTCTAAAGATCTTACAACCCTTGTAGACAGCCTTGCAAAACCCCTCATGAACGAAAACAAGATTCCCGGATTGAGTATTGCTGTCACTGTAAACGGGAAACATACTTTTTTTAATTATGGCATTATTTCCAAGGACAACAATAAACCGGTAACTGATCAAACATTATTCGAGCTTGGTTCTGTAAGTAAGACCTTTACTACTTCATTGGCTAGCTTATCCCAATTAAATGGCACCCTGAATTTCTCTGATCCGGTGAGCAAATATATCCCGGAACTGAAAAAAACTGTTTTTGATTCTGTAAAACTCTATGATCTAGGTACTCATGCTGCAGGAGGGCTTCCGTTACAGCTACCTGATGAAGTGACTAATTACGATCAGCTGATTAATTATTACAAAACATGGAAACCCCTTTACAAACCTGGCACAGAAAGAGTATACTCCAACCCAAGTATTGGGCTTCTGGGTGTGATTGCAGGAAAAACGTTCAACCAGCCTTTTACAGAAGCTATGAATCAGAATATTTTCTCAAAACTAAGCATGAATAATACGTATTACAATGTTCCAAAGGCCAAAATGACAGAATATGCGCAGGGATATACTAAAGCTGACGAACAGGTACGTCTCAACCCAGCCATGCTTGCTGATGAAGCCTATGGAATCAAGTCCTGCACACAAGATATGATCAAATTTGTAGATGCAAATATGGGGATCGGGAAAACGGAAGCTAAAGTTTTAAAAGCTATAGAAAACACACATACAGGTTACTTTAAAACTATAGAAATGACTCAGGATCTTATCTGGGAGCAATATAATTATCCTGTTTCTCTTGATCAGCTATTGAAAGGAAATTCCAGCGACATGATCCTTAAAGCCAACCCGATCCAGGAACTCAAGCCTGCATTACAGCCCCAGCAAAATGTACTGATCAATAAAACCGGCTCTACCAATGGCTTTGCTTCCTATATTATGTATGTTCCTTCAAAGAAAACAGGAATTGTTATTCTTGCCAATAAGAATTATCCCATTAATGCAAGAGTAGAGCTTGCCTATAAAATATTAACCTATCTTGAAAAATCAGGAAAATAAAAATCTTATATTAATTAAAAATAACTTCGGTATTGATAGGAGTTATTTTTTTTTAATAAATAGTGAAAGGCATTAAGTTTTTTGCTACCTTAGTTCAGGAAATACCGTAAAACAAGGTTTTACATAATATTATGGCAGAAGAAATTTATTTCATAAAAACCAATCCTGTTACTGCAAAGATCAACTTGTACAATAAGCTCTGCCGTGAAGAAGAAAGCATTATCAACTACCTTGATGACGGTAAAAAACAAAGCCTTGAACTCATCAAAAAGAAAGTACAAGAAAACGTCAATGATCTTTCAAAAGAAGAATTACTGAGTATATTTAATTGGTTCAATGCAAAATTCAAAGGAGATCATGAAGAAATAAAAACGCAGCTTTTTATACACGGCATTGATCTTTTTTATGAAATTACTTCTTCTGACAACGTTCAGTTTTTTCAGGAAATTCTTTCTGATTACGAAAAATATTCTCAGGAAAATATTGGGCATATTTTTGATCCTGAAAAATTTAATGATTTTTTGATATACGGATTATTTTTCACAGGTTTTATCAATAAAGAAAAAGGTGAAGAATATATCCTTTCGGAATTTCTAAGATCTGATCACAAAAATCTGTATTCTTTTGCCGAAACTCAATTTAATTCAAAAAAAGCAACTGTTTTATCCAAACAAAATCTCTACAATCAATTCTCGGAGCTCTACGATTGTACAAGATTTTATAAAGATCCTATTATCAAGCTCTATTATTCTTAAAGCATCTATTAATTAAAATTAAACTAAATTTTGAAGTACTTTTTTGATTTAATTCAAATAATTATTGGTATGCTTCCTTATCTGTAACCTTATTTCTTGCTTTTGCCAGCATTGGTATCGAAATTAGTCCCATCACCAGCATAATAATAATCTGCATCGGCAAGGAAATAAATGAATAGGTTAATCCGATTTCACCACCCTGCTCTTCACTTTTGCCCATGGAAATAAATAAAGCCATAAAACCATATTTCATGGCAAGGTTGAATGCCCCGATTCCTCCACTCGCTGGAACCATCATCCCCAGAGTTCCGACAACGATAATTAAAAAGCCGTCTGCAAAAGTAAAATTTGAAGTTTCCGGAAGTGCAAAACAAACCAGATAAGCCGCAAAATAGTACGAAACCCAAATCCCTATTGTGTAAAGAATAAATTTTCCTTTTTGCTTTAATTTAAATATAGATGTTAAGCCCTGAAAGATCCCCTCGATAAAATTAATGATCTTATCCAGGACAGGAACTTTTGAT
The DNA here is from genome assembly GCF_900156075.1 of Chryseobacterium sp. RU37D. Taxonomy (GTDB): domain Bacteria; phylum Bacteroidota; class Bacteroidia; order Flavobacteriales; family Weeksellaceae; genus Chryseobacterium. The sequence goes on from NZ_FTMM01000019.1 coordinate 2,683, forward strand.
AATTTTTTTTTTAACATGAAAAATAAAATTGTCCCGGCTAGTAAAATTCCCAGAATAATTAAAATCTTATCCGGGTTAAAATTGATTCCTGAATTTTTATAGAAAGAATAAATAGCGTCTCCTTTAAATAATAAAGTGAGGCCGAAAAAGACAATCATACACACCAAATCAACTACTCTTTCCAGGATAATTGTTCCAAAAGACTTATCTACAGGCACTTTTTCCACGCCATACAAAGCTGTTGCCCTTGCTACTTCACCGCTTCTGGGAATGGTAAGGTTCATTAAATAACCAAAAGAAATTGACCATAATGAATTAGAGCTTGAGATAATATATCCCATCGGCTCCAGCATCAGATTCCAACGAATTGCCCTGAACCAATAAGCAGAAATCCCGAAACATCCCGCAAATAAAACCCACCAATAATTTGCTTTTGATAATGATTTTTGAATCACTTTAAAGTCTAAACCTTTCAGCGCAAACCATAAAAAAAAGCCTGCAAAAGCAAGCGAGATTACTATTGTAAGTATCGATTTTAAAGGATTTTTTGATTTATTTTCCATCGGGATTATGTCAAAAGGTTTGTTTTTTCATCCGGGAAAATGATCTTCGGCTGGAAAGTTTTTGCTTCTTCAGGAGTCATCTGTGCATAAGCTATGATGATAATAATGTCGTCTTTTTGAACTTTTCTTGCAGCAGGACCATTAAGACAAACCTCTCCGGATTTTCTTTTCCCTTTGATAACATAGGTATCAAAACGCTCTCCGTTATTCACATTTACGATATAGACTCTTTCCCCTACCACCAGTCCGGCAGATTCAATAAGGTCTTCATCTATCGTAATGCTTCCTATATAATTAAGGTCAGAAGACGTAACTCTTACCCTGTGAATTTTAGACTTAAAAACTTCTATTAACATGTTTGCAAATTTATTAATAAAAATTTATAAAATGTCTTTAAAATGAATTTTAAAACTTGCGGACATCCTGTTGTTTAATTTTATTAAACGTAATTTTTCCTTATTTTACTTACCAAATTTACAATCATATCTTCAAATCTATTAATACTTCGTATAAAATTTAGAATTTAATAAATGTAAGAAATAATTTATCAATTTTGCTAAAGTCAATACACATAAGCATTTGGCATGATTTTAGTAACGTGTAACGTAGATTTTTCGTAAAAAGTGGAATTATCATATTTTAACCAATTTCATCGAAAATCAAAAAAATTATACATATTTTCATAAAAAAATTGCACATTTAGAAAATATTATTATATTTGCTATAATTACGAACTAACTTTAATATTAAAAATTATGAACAAGTCTGAATTAATCGACGCAATCGCAAAAGATGCAGGAATTACTAAAGTTGCAGCTAAAGCTGCTTTAGAATCTTTCATTGGTAACGTAACTTCTACTTTAAAGAAAAAAGACGGAAAAGTTTCTTTAGTAGGATTTGGAACTTTCTCAGTGGCTGAGAGAGCTGCAAGACAAGGTATTAACCCTGCAACTAAAAAACCAATCAAAATTGCTGCTAAAAAAGTTGCTAAATTCAAAGCTGGAGCTGATCTTTCAAACGCAGTTTCAGGTGCTAAGAAAAAATAATCATTCAGATTAAAAAATTAGGGCTGTTTCAGGTGAAACGGCCTTTTTTAGTATATTATCTAGATGCTTTGACTCCGCTCAGCATGACATCGCTACAAATTAACGCTAGAAAACAGTTAGTATTAGAAGTGTCATGCTGAGCAGAGTCGAAGCATCTTTAATTATAATATCTACGGAGCTAAACGCGAAATTTTCCAATCCAAATCTTCCAAAGTATACACAATCCTGTCATGAAGCCTGTTGGGTCTGCCCTGCCAAAATTCTATTTCATAAGGCTTCGCGATGTATCCACCCCAGTTTTCCGGTCTTGGAACTTCAGAATGTTCGTATTCTTTTTCAAGAATCTTTAATTTTTCTTCCAAAAACTCACGGTTCGGAATTTTCTGGCTTTGTGGTGAAACCGCCGCTCCCAGCTGACTCCCTTTCGGTCTTGAATGAAAATATCCGTCGCTAAGATTTTCTGCAATACGTTCTAAATCTGCTTTAATAATAATTTGACGTTCCAGGCTCGGCCAGAAGAAATGAAGACATGCTTTATGAGTTTTCTCAATCGCCCGGCCTTTTTTACTGTCATAATTAGTGTAAAAAATAAAACCTTCATATGTATAGGATTTTAGCAGAACCATTCTTGTACGCGGGCAGCCGTCTTTTTCTACTGTAGAAATCGCCATTGCATTGGCTTCAGAAATATTGGAATTTTCGCTGGCTTCCAGAAACCAGTCGCGGAACTGCTCAAGGGGATTTTGTTTTATCTCACTTTCAATAAGTTGGGATTTCTCGTACACTTTTCTTTTGTCGTGCAGGTTTTCCATAAATATTTTTTATTAAATTTGAGTATGAATTACTCATACAAAGGTAAAATATTAATTTCCACCCCAGACATCTCCGGTGATATTTTTTCGAGATCGGTAGTATTGGTTATTGATCACAATGAGCATGGGGCTTTTGGTTTAATATTAAACAAAAGGAACAGCCAGATGAGTAGTAAATTTAAAAATTTCTTTGATTTTAAAATTGAAGTTTACGATGGCGGGCCAGTAGAAAATGACAAAGTATTCTTTATTGTAAAAGGTAAAAAAGTAACCGAATTCTATACTGAAATCACTCCTGAATTTTATCTTACGGAAGATATTGAAAGTATTATCAGCTCTGTCCTGAATAAGGAAATCAGCATTAATGATATTAAAATATTCTCAGGATATTCCGGGTGGACCTCTATGCAGCTGGACGATGAAGTTCAAAGAAAAGTCTGGACGGTTGTGGATGTTTATAACCTTGATTATACCCTACCTAATGATCAATCACTCTGGAAATCAATCATGCAGAATCTAGGTGGCGAGTATCTTTTATGGGCAAATTCGCCTGAAGATATCTCATTAAATTGATACTATATTTTCCATTCTTAGGTGAAAAAATTTAACAAATTTTAAGAATTCGTTAAGTAATTTTAAGCAAAGAATTTACGTTATTTGTTAAACCAAAAATCACTGATATGAAAGGAACAAAACCACTTGCTATATCTATCTTCTTTGCAGCATTTTTGTCTTTTAGTCTAGTAAATAAAAATCTAATTGTCATAGACACCGGACATGGAGGAAATGACATAGTAGCCAACCGAAACGGTATTTATGAGAAAAATATTGTTTTGAACATCGGAAAAGAAATCCAGAAACTTAAAGGGAATCCAAAGCTCCGACAGTGCTCGTAGAGCTTGGTTATATTAATAATACTAAAGACAGAGAATATATGACCAGCGAGAATGGTCAAAAAGAAACTGCACAAAAATTCATTGAAGTTTTTAAAGAGTATTAAATAGAAAACAATTTCTGATTACACCTCAGAATAAAACCCGGTAAAGGACTTTTGGAACTTTGTTGTTTACCGGGTTTGTCAATTTAAAAGCTTCCTTTCCAACTTCCTGCCAATTCTAAAAAGCGTGTAATAGCGAAAGTCTTATTTCTTATTTTTCCTACAGAAAACATGCCCTTTTCGTCAGAAATTAATAGAATTTCTTCGGCTTTTTGAGATTCAAAGGCAATAATCTCGTGTTCCTGTATATCTGCAAGGTTATTTTTATGTAAAAATGTTACGAAATTTTCCATTAGAGGAGAAATGTAAGCTCCTTCCGTTTGCTTTGGCACCCTGATTACATCTCCTTCTAAAAACAAGAGGTTTCCAGAGGTTGTGCGGGCAATTCTTTTATTTGGATTCAAAAGAATGACATCATCGAGGTCATTTTCCTGGGCATAAATTCCACCATAAATATTTTCCGGACTGTGAACCCTGATATTGCTTAAAAGGTTATTATTTACATTAATTTCCTTAATTAAATCCAATTCCAACGGTCTATGATGAACCATTAAAATATCATTCATTTCTGTAACTTCATAGAGGTAAGAAACAGAAGATCTTGACAGCGAAGTCTCTTCAGAATTTCTGAAAACCTGAAAATTGATAATCCCATTTTTAATTCCTTTCCCATCAATAATCTCGTTCTGGAAAAGCGCCTGAAAAAACTCAAGAGTGTAAGTAAGAGGAATATTAAGCCTCATCTTTCTCATGGAAGCCATTAAAAAAAAATAACATTCTTCATCCATAATCAGCCGCCCGTTTCTAATAAAGAAAGATACCTTCACCGCATCCCCAAAAAGGAATGCCCTGTTTTTTACTTTTATTTCGTCTGATGTAAAATATTGATTTTCCAATTTAATCTGATTTAATTATAAAAAAATAATGAACGATAAATCGTTCATCAGTTTTATCATTCAGCACAGCTTACGTTTAAGCGGCACCTAATTTTATTCTTAGATTTTCGATAAGGTTTTCCCAATACATAGCGTTTTCTTCTTCGTCACCTTCTTCGCAGAAGTCTGTGATATTAAGCGACAGATCTTCTGTAATATCATCAATCACGATAGTCATCTCAAAGAAATTCTTGGTTCCTTCATCCTCTTCCCATCTAAAACGCACGAAACCTTCAGGTTTATATCTAATCAAAGTAGCCTTCTCAGCAGGCCCTCCGCCCCAACTGAAAAAAAAGTCATCCCCTTTCTCTGTCACATCATCCGCAAACCATTCAGATAATCCCTCCGCTGTCGCCAGATATTCGTATAAAATCTCTGATAAACAATGCATTGGAAATTCGTAATGGACTTTATGTTTCGCCATATAATCTTTGTTTTTATCGTCCCGCAATATATAAATTAATTTTTTTATTACACAAAAATGTATTTACTTTTTTACATAATCTTCATGATATTTATCACGGAATTTTAAATATTTATTTAAGCTAATTTTATGATTCTGATCATATAAAAATCGCTCCAATTTATTGAAAAGATTAATATTTATTTTTCGTCTAAAGCTTCGAGTATAATGGCACAGCCTTGCCTTATTTCATCAAAAGAAATGGTAAGCGGCGGTGAAATTCTCATATATTCATTTCTGTACAGCTGCCAGAAAACAATCAGCCCTTTGTTCATACATCTTTCAGCAACATTCAGGGTGTATTCCGGCGAACCCAGATTCACGGCTAACATTAAACCTTTCCCATTGATGTTTCTAATCTTTGGATGTACTAAAAATTCTCTGTACAGCTTTTCTTTTTCAGCAACTTCATTCATTAAACCGCTTTCTAAAACTTCTTTTAAAGTAGCATAACTGGAAGCTGCAATTAAAGGATTTCCGCCAAACGTAGTGATATGGCCAAGTTTAGGAGAATGAGACAATGATTCCATAATTTTTCTTGAGCTCATGAAAGCACCCACCGGGACACCGCCCCCCATCCCTTTTCCCATTACGAGAATATTGGGAACAATTCCGAAATGCTCAAATGAGAATAATTTTCCGGTTCTTCCAAATCCGGGTTGAATTTCGTCAAGGATTAGCAAAGCCCCAACCTCTTCGCATCTTTTTTTAAGCTTGATTAAATAATCATCATTCGGAACCAGAAAACCGGCCGCCCCCTGAATGGTTTCCATTAGCACGCATGCTGTTTTTTCGGTAATTTTATCGAAATCCTTTTCATTATTAAATTCAATAAAAGTAATCATCGGCAGCAAAGGCCTAAACTCTCTTTTGTGAATTTCATTTCCTGAAACACTTAAGGCGCCATGCGTATTTCCGTGATAAGAATTTTTAAAGGATATGATTTCTTCCCGTCCTGTATATCTTTTAGCTAGTTTTAAGCTCCCGTCAATAGCTTCTGCACCGCTGTTTACAAGATAAGTAACCTCTAATGGATCAGGAGTTGCTTCGGCCAGTAATTTACATAAGGCGACGGGCTTTTCCTGAGCATATTCGCCATAAACCATTACATGAAGATATTTTTCCGCCTGCTCTTTAATGGCAGCTACGATCTTCGGGTGAGAATGCCCTAAAGTGTTGGCTGAAACTCCGGCAACAAAATCCAGGTATCTTTTCCCATCTTTTCCGTAAATATAACTTCCTTCCGCTTTCTCAACTTCAAAACCTGCGGCAAACTTTGTAGTCTGAGCCTGATATGTAAAAAAATCTTTTTGCATTTCCATTCCGTGAAAATTTTAGCAAAACTAAAAAACAATAACGAAACACCGAAATATTACTGATAGAATAAAAAAATCGCCCTCAATATAAATCGAGAGCGAACCACTGAATCACAAAATATAGTAATATCACTTATTTATAAATTAAACATATATAAAAAATCAATAAAAATTACAATTCATTAAAAAAAATTAAAATTATTTACAGAAATATTAAATCAATTGACAGTAAGATGTAAATTAACCAACAGTAATTGCAATTACGACGAGGATTTCGCTTTCACTATGTTTGGAATAAGAAGCTTGAAAAAATTTTGAATTTTAAATACTGACTGGAAGTCCTAATTTCAAATAGTTTTCATAAAAATAATTCACTATTTCCAATCAAGAAAATAGTGAATAGGTATATTTTTAAAAAACTTAAAACAAAAAAAATGGAATTACCTCCTTACTCTTTTAGGTTTTTTGGCATCTTCCTTAGCTTTTTCTTTCTCAATTACTTCCTGAGCTTTATTGTACAGGGTATTATCAGATTCGTATTTTATTTCAGGATAATTTGGCGTATCAACAAGAATGTCCTGCCACTTCATAATTCGATCCTTTGTGTTCCAATTAAAATCCGGAAATTTTCTTCTGGCGGGTTCGATTTTACTCATGGGATATGTATCTGAAGTCGCACCGATATTACATTCTACTACATACAGTGCTTTTTCCTCAAAAATAGCGTCAATAATCCCGCATGAGGTAAGAGAAATCCCTATTCTTTCCTTTTCTTTGGTCTGGGCATTGACATCATCAGAATAACTAATTGCTTGGGCATTTCCAATTACTTTGGCTTCTTTGATATTGTTTTCTTCACCATAGTAGACAGTCATTAATTTACCTTTAACCTGATTGAATTCATCCTTCATGTTCAGGGAATCCACCTTGCTGATGGCAAAAGCATTTCCAATTACTTTTAATGAATCAATATTTTCTTTTTGCGTATTAAAATATGCTTCAACTTTATCTCCAGTGACCTGTTTTCCGTTGCTCCAGAGAATCGGCTCTCTAAACATATGCAATACACCGTCCGTTTCGTTGAAAGCAATAGAGTCTGCCCTTCCCTGCGCGTTTGATTTGTACATTCTTGCTTTTCTATAGGCTCTCAGGAAACTTTTCTTTACAGTAATATCTTTCGCATCCGGCTTCTGGAAGGAAATAATTTTCTCAGCCGCAAAATACATGGAATCTTTTTCCAAAGCCTTTACAGCATAAGGGTTTTTGGTAATCATCGCAGAATCTTTCTTTTCAAAAATTTCTCCGTAGCCTCCTTTGATCCATCTTCTTTCTTTCGGGTCATCCAGCATCACATTTCCTGTTGCCGTTCCGAAGCCTGTTAGCTGGTTATAGTACATATCATCACCGGTAAGAATTTTATCATTATAAAAAATCTTAGAGTTCTTATTGAGATAAGCTTCTTTGGTATTCATTTTATAAGTCCCTCTTTCGGTATATACCTTGTTTTTGGGGTTGGCCCGGTTGGTAATTGTGGTAGGGCCGTAAAATTCGGCAACTTTTGTTACCTGGTTTTGTTTGATATTATCACCTTCAATGATATAATCTTTGCTGTCAATCTTTACTGTTCCTGTAAAATCGATCAGTTTTGTATCCAGAAAATAAGTAGCAGATTTTGTGTACATGGTACTCTCACCATCGGTAATCGTACCTCCTGTATTGAAGTAGGCTTGATTTGAAACCCTGTCATAGTACATAATATCTGTGCGGATCGTCTGTTTAGGATCGGTAAGAACTACATTTTTCCGGGCAATACCTCTTTGTGTATTCCCATCATATTCCATTTCTTCTGCTGTGATTACAGAACCGTCCGGATTCTGAAGCTTTACGTTCCCGATTGCCTTTACAAAGTTTTGATCCTGGTAAAATATAACCAGATCTGCATTCAGCCTTGAACCCTGATGCTCAAACTGAACATTCCCCACAAAGTAATTATTTCCGTCATACTTATCATCCTTTCTCAGCTCATCAGAATGAACATGCTTTACCTTATCTGCAGGTGAGGCATTTTTTTGGGGAGCCGCTGCGGGTGTGAAATAGGGATCCTTTTGCAAAGATTTTGGTGTATCCTGAGCAAATGCTAATGTGGAAATAAAAATTAATAGTACAAAAATCAGCCTCATTGATTAATCATTCTTAGTGCCATAAAAATACAGCGAATGAGAATCAATTTTTACGCCAAATGCTTCTTCAATTGCTTCCTTAATCCCTTGAATTCTCGGGTCGCAAAACTCAATGATCTCTTCAATCTCCTTATCAGAATCTTTTTTGTAGATCACCAAATGGTCATGCTGCTTATCAAAATAAGACTTCTCGTAAGATGAAGAAGTCAAAGTTTTTTCCCCGAACTGATGCTTACGGATGAGGCCTGCATCAAGGAAAATCTCAATAGTATTGTAAATAGTAGCTTTGGAAACGTGATATTTTTTCTGCATCATCAGAAGGTACAGATCATCCACATTGAAGTGATGATCCATATTATAAATTTCTTCTAATATCGTATATCGCTCTGGAGTGTTCCTGAAACCCTTTTCCAATAAATAGTTTCTGAGAACATCTTTAATTAACGCAATATTTTTTTCTTTTTGTACAGTATCCATCAAAAAAATTATCTACAAATTTATTGATTTTTATTTAAATAAATATTGGACTGTTTGTGTTAAAGAATTTAACTATTATGACGTATAAATTCGCATTGTTGGATTTTTGATTTACCTATGCAATCTTCCGTCATAGGTGCAGATTCCACGACTACATTGTGTGAAGTAATCCCCCACGCTTTGAAGTCATCACTGCCGATATATTTAACAAAATTGTAAATATTTAAGATAATTTTCTCTTTTACGGTCAATAGTATATCGTTGATATAGGTATTATCTATAATTACATATTTTAAGTCCGGCGGTATATTATGGGCTCTCAATGAGGGGTGGCTGCTTCTTGAAGGAATGGTTCCATCTGTCATTAAATCCCTTAAAACCATATCAAAATAATCATTAATCCTTCTGTCAATTTTAAAACCTAACATGAAGTTGATTTTATAGATCGTTCCCGGAAGAACCTCATCCACGGCATATTTGAAGGTGTATGGATCTTCCTGGTTGGTAATACTTAAGATGAAATAATGATCTGCTCTTTTCGGCTGTTTCTTTATGATTGAATAAATAATTTTTGATTCTATCTCATCATTCCTTTTTGCACGGCTCAAGTAAGCTAAGTTTGTTGCATATTTCGGAATGGTTTCATCCAGCTTCATATCTTTAATAATGGGAATATAATTCTCCAATTTGATAAACTTGATGAATTTTGTTTTAATAGATCTACCGTTATACCATGCATACATACAAACTCCAATGAATCCTGCAAGAATTACAGTAATCCAGCCACCTTCAAAGAATTTAATAATATTTGCACTGAAGAATCCGAGTTCAATTGACATATATACTAATGCAAATACAAGGATTAAGCCTTTATTTACTCTATGTTTTAATAGCCAATATATAAGAAGAATCGTTGTCATCAACATAGTTACAGTAATAGAAAGCCCGTAAGCGGCTTCCATTTTTCCAGATTCTTTAAAGTGAAGAACCACAACAATGCAAAATAATAAAAGCCCCCAATTGATTCTGGGAATATACATTTGGCCTTTTACCCCCGAAGGATAATCAATCTTCTGATTGGGCCATAAATTCAGGGACATTGCTTCAGAGAAAATAGTAAAAGATCCTGTAATCAAAGCCTGGCTGGCAATGATTGCAGCAGCTGTTGCTAAAATTACTCCCGGAACCACCATCCATTCTTCCATAATTCCAAAGAAGGGATTGATCGCCGAAAAGCCAGGTTTATTATAATTACTTAACAGCCAAGCACCTTGTCCAAGGTAATTCAGGATCAGCATTACTTTTACAAACCCCCAGCTTACTCTGATATTTTTGGCACCACAGTGCCCCAAGTCTGAATAAAGCGCTTCGGCCCCCGTTGTACAAAGGAAAACCGCTCCCAAGATAATAATTGCACTCGGCGAGTTTATAATGAGCTTGTATGCATAGTAAGGATTAAATGATCTTAAAATTTCTATATTCTCACTTAAATGAGAAAGGCCAAGTCCACCCAAAACTAAGAACCAGATGACCATTACCGGACCGAAAAACTTGCCGATAAAGCTGGTTCCGAACTGCTGAACCACGAAGATTACGATCAAAATTCCGATGGTGATAGGAACTACAGGTGTATGCGGATTATATATTTCAAGACCTTCAATTGCTGACATCACCGTAAGCGAAGGAGTAATAACCCCGTCTGCAATAAGTGCTGCAGCACCTATAATTGCGATGAGATATAGCCAGCCCTTTTTTAGGTTTTTAACCAGGGAAAATAATGCCAAGATCCCGCCCTCACCTTTGTTGTCTGCTCGGAGAGCAATGATCACATATTTTACTGTTGTTTGAAGGGTAAGAGTCCAGATAATACAAGAAAGAGCTCCTTCGATGTATTCGTTAAAAGGCATTGTGTTTCCTCCATTTCTTGCATTTACGATTGCTTTCATTACGTAGAGCGGTGAAGTACCGATGTCTCCGAAAACAATTCCTAAAGAAACTAAAACTCCAATAAAAGAAAGCTTTTTGATGTCAAAATGATGACCGCCTTCTATAACTTCTGCCATATCAGCTGATTTTAATTTTAAAAGCGCAAATTTAAGTCAAATTTATAACCCCATGAACTTTTATCCATGAATATAATAAATGAAAAACTTCCTTTCGGAAGTTTTTCTCTATAATCACTACTATTACTTTACGTACATTGCTTTTTTGATCTCCTCTTTTACTTTTTCAAGTTTAGGGAACCACTCTGCGAATAATGCAGCTGAATACGGCGCAGGAGCATCAGGAGTGGTAATTCTCTTGATAGGAGCATCCAGATAATCAAATGCTTTCTGCTGTACCATATATGTAATTTCAGAAGCTACAGAACCGAAAGGCCATGCTTCTTCCAATACAACCAATCTGTTTGTTTTCTTAACAGATGCCAAAACAGTTTCATAATCTAATGGACGAACAGTTCTAAGGTCGATCACTTCTACAGAAATACCTTCTTTAGCCAAATCTTCAGCCGCCTGAATAGCCAGCTTCATGATTTTTCCGAAGGAAACTAAAGTAACATCAGTACCTTCTCTTTTAATATCTGCCTTTCCGATTGGGATGTAGTATTCTTCTTCAGGAATTTCCATCTTGTCACCATACATTTGCTCAGATTCCATGAAAATTACAGGGTCATTATCTTGAATTGCTGTTTTCAACAATCCTTTTGCATCATAAGGGTTTGAGGGAACTACCACTTTCAATCCCGGGCAATTGGCATACCAGCTTTCAAAAGCCTGTGAGTGCGTAGCTCCCAACTGGCCAGCAGATGCAGTAGGGCCACGGAAAACGATAGGACAATTCCACTGTCCGCCACTCATCTGACGGATTTTTGCAGCATTATTAATAATCTGATCAATCCCCACTAAAGAGAAATTAAATGTCATAAATTCTACGATTGGTCTGTTCCCGTTCATTGCAGCTCCTACAGAAATCCCTGCAAAGCCAAGCTCGGCGATAGGTGTATCGATTATTCTTTTAGGACCAAACTCATCCAGCATTCCTTTTGAGGCCTTGTATGCACCATTGTATTCTGCAACTTCCTCCCCCATTAAATAGATGGATTCATCTTTACGCATTTCCTCACTCATTGCCTGTGCAATTACCTCACGAAAAGTATATTCTGCCATATTCTTTTGAAAAATTAGACTACAAAAATAGTACTTTTTTATTATTTACGTAACAAAAACGACATCTCATTTGATGAAATGCCGTTTTATAATTTTATTTAATATAATTTAATTAACTTTCTGCCACGTCTGCGTTCTGCCAATCAAAGATAAACCGATATATCCTCTCACATTGAGCTGGTCTCCTTTTCTTGTGATGGTGCACTTGTACGTTTTACCAGTCTTTGGGTCTGTGATAGTTCCTCCGGTGAACTCATCGCCGTCTTTTTTCAGGCCTCTGATGATTTCCATACCCAGAATAGGCTTATTTTTTCTGTCATCCTTACAATCTGTACAGTTCGGATTCGCTGGTTTTATCAATAACTGGGAAACTTTACCGAAATACTGGTCTCCTTTTTTATAGATTTCAACAATTGATTTTGCCTGTTTGGTTTCATCATCAATAGTCTTCCATTTTCCTTCAATCTGTGCAAATGACATCACACTGAAAAGCGAAAGGATAAATGTTAATAATAATTTTTTCATATTTCTTTAGTTTAATTTCAAATAATAAAATTTTGTCGTCTAATTACTGTTAAAAATAAAAATTAATTTGAAACAAACAAAAAATTTTATTATCCTGAACATATCTTACAATAGGGATGCCAAAAAGAAGAAGACGAAGAAGGCTAATTAGCTTACTTACCTTCTCAGTCGCTTTGCCCTAATACATCTTTCTGTTAATCACCCTGTTCATATAATCCTGATACCATGCTTTGGCGACCATTTTTCCTTTTTCTACTTCAGGGTTATTTTTTAATTGATCCATCAGGTTTTTTTCTAAACCGAGATCATTTTTATCAAAAACCCCAACCACTTCTTTCCCGTCAAAACGATAGGTGTAATTTCCGATAATGAATTGCTCAACAGTTCCGTCTGAATTAGCAATAATTGGTGAATACTGATTTTCGCTTACCAAACTTCTGCCCCAGCTTCTGATTTTCTTATTATAGCCTATTAAGTCTGCAAGAGTTGGATAAATATCAATTTGCTGTGCCAGCTCCTGATTCACTCCCTTTAAGTGATATTCAGGGTTGGGAGAATATAGTATTAAAGGAACAGCAAAACGATTCATAATTTTTTCATATTCGGAGTAATACACTTCATTGGTATGGTCACCCGTGAAAACAAAAATGGTATTATTGAACCAGGGCTGCTTTTTAGCCGTTTCAAAATATTTTTTAATCGCATAATCCGTATACTGGATTGGTTCGTGCATCTGGTTTTTCCCTTTTTTAAACTTGCCGTTGTATTTTTCAGGAATTTTAAAGGGATGATGAGAAGAAGCCGTGAATACTGTTGCCATAAAAGGCTGCTTTTTTCCTACATTTTTAGCAAAATACTGTAAAAAAGGTTCGTCCCAGATTGCCCACATTCCATCAAAATCATTATCATTATTGTATTCTGTCTTTCCAAAATAATGCTTGAAACCTAAAATATTCCCGAAACCTAAAAATCCCATCGAACCATTCGGAGCACCATGATAGAAGGAAGTGTCGTATCCCATTTCGTTACAGACAGATACAATCGACTGGATTTTCTGGTTAGAATACGGCGAGCTTGTAAAAGCATCGGTGAGACTCGGAATTCCGGCTAAAACACTGCTCATCCCGTGGATAGACTGCCTTCCGTTGGCAAAGGTATTGGGAAAAATAAGGCTTTCATTCGCCAGACTGTCAATAAACGGTGTATAAGAAACGTAATCTTTAATATTTTTATCTTTGTTGAAAGCCCCGGAATATTCCCTGCTAAAGGATTCTACAATAAAAATGACAATATTGGGCTTATGCTCTACTTTTCTGTCGTAAATTTTATAAGGATAAACATTGTCATTAATGAATTTTACGTCTACAAAATGAACTTCCTTAAAATTATTTGTATTTAAAGTCCTGAAAAAGGAAAATGTGCTGTTCAACACCATATTTCCCTGTGCCGGAAGCTTTACAAAACGGTTGGCATCTACCAAATTAATAGGTCTTGTACTATGCTTAAAATCTCCACGAATTCCACCAACCGCTAAAACCGCAACAACACAAAGCGTAAGAACAGACCATATAAAATACGGAACCAATTTTACAGGCTTCCGTTCGGTAATTTTTACTTTTTTATAAAGAAAAACCCAAAACCACATTAATACAACAAACGAGATCAGAACAAAAGGGTTCTGAACAATGGAGGTTGTAAAAACTTTAAAAATATTGTTTTCGTGCTGTGCCACCTGAAGCGCTGCTGAAGTAAGCCGCATTTGAGAAAATCTGAAGTAGACCATATCCCCAAAATTCATGGCATAAGCAATACCGTTGGTAATAAAATAAAGCCAGAAAAGAAACTTCTGATATCCTTTTTTTGTATTAATGATAATTGGAATGATGCTCAAAAGGATAAATAAGGCATTGACGTACAAAATCGCGGTTGTATCAAATGCAATCCCATGAAAAGAAAGACTGAAATAATCAGATACAGACTCGACCTTTATGAGCCCTTTGTTGAAAAACCAGAATAAAAATCTTGCGATCTGATAGAAAAAATAAGCTAAAAAAATCCTGTACAAAAGCACCAGAACTTCCTGTTTTCTAAACTCTTTAAAAAATTTCATGGCGCAAATTTACATTAAATTCCAAGTTAATGTAACAATGTATTAATTTAACATTATAAGAATTCGGAAATGAAGCGATAATTGATGCATGGCTAAATTGATACATTGTTACATTAATTTATTAATTTTGTGGCTATGAATTTTATTAAAAATAATCTTGCCAACGCCATTACATTAGGAAACCTTTTTTCCGGCTGTGTGGGCGCGATTCATTTGGTTTTGGGCGATTATCAGACGACTGCTGTCTGCATTATTCTTTCGTTGGTCTTAGATTTTTTCGACGGTTTTGTAGCAAGGGCTTTGAAGGCGAATTCTAATTTGGGAGTTCAGCTGGATTCTTTGGCGGATATGGTTAGTTTTGGAGTGATTCCGGGATTGACGATGTATGCTGCTTTGGAGCCTTTCGGAAGGATTTTCATGGGAATGGAATTACCTTTCGAAATTAAATATTTAGGATTATTTATTACTCTTTTTTCATGCCTAAGGCTTGCTATTTTCAATTTGGATGAAGATCAGAAATACTATTTTAAAGGCTTAAATACACCTTCCAATACGATCTTAATTTTTGGATTATATTACGCTTATAAAGAAGCCGGAAACTTTATATTTTTGTTTGAAAACCAACTGTTTTTAATCTTGCTTACTGCAATCTTCTCATGGTTACTGATCAGTCCAATAAAGATGATTGCCATGAAATTCAAATCCATGAAATTACAGGACAATTATCCTAAGCTTGCTTTGCTGATCGGTGCTGTTATCATTTTGATTATTTTTAAAACTGTCGGAATCCCGATGGTGATTATTTATTATATTTTAATATCAATTATTTTTCAGAAACAACTTACATAAGTTATAAGTTTTGAGTTATTAGTGATAAGTTAATTAATTGCTTTCCTGTAACTCATAATTCATAACTTTTAACTCATAACTTACAGAAATGAATTTAAAACTACATAAACCGCTTTGCATTTTTGATCTTGAAACTACAGGAACAAATATCGGAAAAGACAGAATCGTGGAAATCTGCATTTTAAAAGTAAATCCGGATTCGTCGAGAGAAAGTAAAACATGGCGCGTAAATCCTGAAATGCCGATTCCTAAAGAATGCAGCGAAATCCACGGAATATATGATGAAGATGTAAAAGATGCGCCAACATTCAGAGAAATTGCTCCGAAAATTATGGAGATGCTTTCGGGAAGCGACCTTGGAGGTTTTAATTCCAATCGATTTGATGTTCCTCTATTGGCTGAAGAGCTATTGAGAGTGGGCATTGATTTTGATTTAAGCAAATTCAAAATGGTGGATGCTCAAACGATCTATCACAAAAAGGAGCCGAGAAATCTAAGCGCAGCATACCAGTTTTACTGCGGAAAAACACTGGAAAATGCCCATTCTGCGGAGGCTGATGTGATGGCAACTTTTGAAGTGCTTGACGCACAAGTCGGAAAATACGATGATATTCCAAATGAAATAGGTCCGCTAAGTGAGTTTACATTCCATAATAAGCATGCAGATCTGGCAGGGTTTATCGGATATAATGAAAAATTGGAGGAGGTTTTCAACTTCGGAAAATACAAAGGCCAGTGTGTAAAGGTGATTTTCCAGAAAGATTTAGGGTATTTCGGATGGCTTCAGAATGCGGAATTCCCTCTTTATACGAAGAAAGTCTTTACAAAAATTCAACTGTCTTCAAGATTTTAAAAAAATGAGCGAATTAATCAAGTTTAAATTTTACGAAACCGCACTTCAGGCCAACAGGGATAAACAAATCCTCGCCGAAAACGGAATCAACAGCTTTATTGCAAATGAACAGCTGATACAGTCAGACTGGCTGCTTTCTCAGGCTGTGGGCGGAATTCAGCTTCAGGTTTTTGAGGAAGATATTGAAAAAGCAAATCAGGTTTTGCAGGATTATAAGGAAAATGAAGAATTTTCCCTGGAAGTAGAGCACACCATTGAAGATCCGGAGTTTGATTTTGTATGCCCAAAATGTGGTTCGAATCATATTTACAGAGACGACAGTGCGACAAGCTTTTTCGGGGTTTCTATTTTGAAAAGCCATAAGTTTGTCTGTTATTATTGCGGGAATGAGTTTACACATAAAGATTAAGCACAATCTTGTCATTCTGAACATAGACTGAAGGTCTGCGAACATAGTTCAGGAATGGAGTGAAGAATGTATTTTAAACGCAAAGATTGCAAAGTTTTTGTGGATATTTTTCGTTCGCAAGGGCTGAACTACGTTCGTAAACTTTCAGTTTATACTCAGCAAATGAGCGGTATGTTTGCCATTCTTAAAGAATCTTTTACATTGCTTTATTCCTTTGAAACTCACTTCTAATACTTGCTTGGATCCTTTCAGGATGATAAACAATGTGTGTAAAATTCCCCTCCTCTGGAGGGGTGGCTAAAATTCGAAAGAATTTTTGCCGGGGTGGTTTTCAGCAGTATGAATTTCCTAGCCCCGATTGAAACGACATCCTTTTTGGTTGCGGGCGGAGTATAAACTGAAAGTTTACGAACGTAGTTCAGTAGCCCGTAACCAAAAAGATACAGTGGAAAGCAGGAAATAGCTTCTAAAAAATGTACAAATAAGTAATTAGTAATAAATATTATGAAAATAATCTGCATAGGAAGAAATTACAGCGAGCACGCAAAAGAATTGGGAAATGAAGTTCCTGAGAAACCGGTGATCTTTATGAAGCCGGATACTGCGGTTCTGAAAGGAAATGATTTTTATATTCCTGAGTTTTCGAACAACATTCATTATGAATTAGAAGTTGTGGTGAAAGTTTCGAAAGGTGGAAAATACATCCAGAAAGAAACTGCGCACAAACACTATGAAGAAATTAGCTTAGGAATAGATTTTACGGCGAGAGATCTTCAAAGCGAGCTGAAATCCAAAGGTCTTCCGTGGGAATTGGCAAAAGGTTTTGATGGTTCTGCTGTGGTAGGAAATTTCTTTAAAAAAGAAAACTATACCATGAAATCTTTGAATTTTTCATTGCTGAAAAATAAAGAAAAAGTGCAGGATGGAAATACAAAAGATATGATATTTACTATCGATGATATTATTGCTTTTGTATCTCAATATTTTACATTGAGGGTAGGCGACTTGATTTTTACAGGAACTCCGAAAGGTGTCGGGAAGGTAGAAGAGAATGATATTCTTGAAGCTTATCTTGAAAGTGAAAAAATTATAGACATCCGAATATTATAAGTAATTTAACACAACTTTTGGCATAATTTTCCTATCTTTAGTAAACAAAACCAGAGGTTATGATTAATATTGTATTACCCGTAGATTTTGGGGACAAAACAGAACATCTTGTAGATGGCGCAGTAAAATTCGCAAAACAAGTCAATGGTAAAATTTTCCTGATCCATGTGGCGCCTTCAGATATTGGCTTTGCCATTGGCGATATGGGATTTCAATATTTTCCGGAAGTCGAAGAAAATGAGATCAGGGAAGAGCTCATCCAGCTTAACACACTTGAACAAAGAATTTTGGCTCATGATGTAGAATGCGAACACCTTTTGAAACAAGGCATCGCAAAAGATATTATTCTTGAATATGCCAAAGCTAAAAATGCAGATTTCATCGTAATGGGCTCTCACGGAAGAAGCGGAATCTATGATGTCTTTGTAGGAAGCCTTACCAAAGGTATCACGAAGGATTCGAGTGTTCCGGTACTGGTACTTCCCATTCATGATTGAAAAAATTAAAATTTAATCGTTAATAATAAAAAAGCCGACCAAATAAATTTGATCGGCTTTTTACTATATAACCAATTAATTAACCTTCTTTTTTATAGATATTCGGATCATAGTAAGGATGCTTACCTTCGGTTGGAGAATAGTAGTCTTTATCTTTGTCCCCACCTAACGTAACAACCAAAACGTAACACCAGTAAGTAAACAATGCACAGCAAACGATAAACAGAATCCAGTTCAAAACATTACCGAAAGCATCAAAGAAACCGAAAGACCATTTGAAAACTTTGCTTAAGAATAGAAAGAAAGACGTCATTATTTTCCTTTTTTAAATTAACTTTGTACAAATTTATAAAAAATGTTTAAATTACTTTCAAAAGAAAGCAATATTTTTTCAATTCCTGTTTATATTGGTTTTCTTCTTTTAATAGTAATATTATTTAACATACTGATTTTCAATACATATGAAGCGATTATTGCCGGAATTACCTTTCTGGGGATTGCTTTGGGATATTTTTGTTTTCACAGCATTGCTCTGAATTATCATACCCATCTTCCTTTATTTCTGTATACTTTTTTTGTTTTTGGGCTTTATCCCGGAAACCTGGATATCGGGATAGCCGTTTCCCTGCTTACCAATTCTTTCCTTTTACTTCTTCTTACAAGCACCAATGAAGATATCAGGAAAAAATCTTATGTACTGGTAGGCTCCATCATCGCTTTAAATTTTATATTTCTTCCCACTACATGGCCAATGGCACTTTTCGTAGTTATTCATGTAATTGCCACCTCGGAAAGAGTAGGCCTAAATATTTTCAGATTTTTACTGGGAATTATATTAATAGGATTCGGGTATTTTTCAGTTATGTTTTTTTTGAATTTTACCGCTTGGAATATGGATTATTTACCCTTCGGAAAGATGAAACTGGTAAAAAATTACACAGGATTACTTCCTTTACTACCGATTGCTTTAATGCTAATCTATGCCATTTATGATCATTTCAGGAATTACAATAAAAAGAGTCCTATAAGCCGCTATAAATACACATTTATATTGGTTTTCTCTGTAGCGCAGCTTGTCAGCATTATTCTTTACATGAATAAAAGCTATGAATATTTATTACTTCTTGCCTTTCCTTCGACCATCATTATTAGCAGGATGCTGAGGTTTTTGCCGAAATACTGGATGCAGGAAGTAAGCGTATGGTTAATTATTTTTAGTTTAATTGGCTTTAAAGCCTCTACTTATTTTGATTTATTTTAAAAGATTATGATTCAGATTGATGATAAATTGATCTCTGAAGATATTTTTTCTGAAGAGTTTGTTTGCAACCTTACGAAATGTAAAGGGGCATGTTGTGTAGAAGGAGATGTAGGTGCTCCGTTGGATAAAGATGAGCTGATGATTTTAGATACTATTTTTGATAAAATCAAACCCTATCTTACCCCAGAAGGCATTAAAGCTCTGGAGGAGCAGGGAACATGGACAACGGATCCGATGGACGGAATGTATGTGACCCCAATGGTGCAAGACCGTGAATGTGCCTATGTAACTTTCGATGAAAAAGGAATCACAAAATGTGGCATTGAAAAAGCCTATGAAGATGGTGCTGTTGACTGGCAAAAGCCAATATCCTGCCACCTCTACCCGATTCGTGTAACGGAATATTCAACTTTTAAAGCACTGAATTACCACGAATGGAATGTCTGCAGCGATGCCTGCGCTTTGGGAAAGGAACTTCAGGTCCCAGTTTATAAATTCTTAAAAACTCCACTGATCAGAAAATATGGTGAAGAGTTTTATGATATTCTGAGCGATGTGGCTGAGGAATGGAAGAAGGAATATGGCTCGTAGCTTTTGAATTGGATGGCTGAAAACTGGAAGAGAGTAAATTATTTATTTAAAACTTGATATTTATTTATCATATAAAAAAGAAAAACCACCTTGTAAAATTACGAAGTGGTTTTTCTTTCTTTTTTATACAGCTTTTAATTATTTAAAATCTACATCAGTAATCCCCGAATTCATTGTTACTTTTATAGTTTTAATTATAACTTTCTGTCCGTTTCCTTCAGCTTCGATTTCTTGCGGAAATCTGATTCCATCAACAGTCATATAGCTTTTTACAACTGCACTTCCCTCCGCTCCGGAAGATTTATATAGTAATCCTGTAGTTGTATCAAAATAAAATTTTCCTTTGTCTGAATTCAAAACATTGTAATCCTTTCCGTCCAGCTTTTCAACAGTTACAGCAGAATAGTTTGCAGGATCGTAGGCTAAAGCATCAATTACTTTACTTTTCTTTAGCTCTGTAAGCTTATCTGCCGGAATATCCATTTTTTGACCGCCCTGCTCAAAGTATCCCTTCTCACCATCAAAAAATTGAACCATTTTCTGTCCCATTACAGATTGTTCAGATTTGAATTTGTTACCCATTTTCTTTGTTGTCATACTAATTTCCATCCCTTGAACGGTAATTGTATTTTCGATAAGAGTAGTTTTAATACTTTCTAATTTATCTTTTCCTCCAAGAGCTTTCAAATAATTGTCAATAACTTCTTTAGAAGTAAGCTTCGATTTTACTGCTTCGATTTTTGCTGGGGTGGGAGCGGTCTGTTGTGCAGCGACTGATGTAGAAAAAAGTACAGCACAAAAAAACGGAACGATTATCTTTTTCATATATTAAAGTTTAAAGCGTAAATATATGAATATTGAATGATAAATATTATGGTTGTAAAAATAAAAAACCACCGTTTTGGTGGTTTTAATATTAAAAAATTTAACTTATTTTTTAAGTTCTTCTAAAAACTCATCATGAGACATTTTAGTTTCCTTCTTGGTTGCTTTCTCAAGAATTACATCTTTCAACTTCGTCATAGCAACTTCAGAAGAAATTTGTCTTACTTGTTCCTGATCTTTCAACATTTCAACAGCATATTTCTGAATTTCTTCATCACCTAAGTGGTGGATTCCGTAGATAGCTAGCTGATTTCTTACCAATTGCTCAGCTTGTCCTAAAACATCAGCATAGTCTAGTTGAATTTCGTTATCAGTCATCAATTTACCTTCGATGATTTGATATTTCAATTGATTTTTCTCTGATTCAAGAATTTCTTTAGCCTGATCTTCAGACTGGATATTCTGATTAGAGAAAACTAACCATTTTATAAGAAAATTTTCAGGAAGCTTTACTTCTTCTTTTTCAGAAACCTGCTCCAATACTTTATTCACAAAGTGAACATCAGCATTTTGCTGGAAGTATTCGTCTAGCTCGGATTTTACTTTTTCTTTTAATTCTTCTTCAGATTTAATGTTTCCTTCGCCATAAACTTTATCAAAAAGTTCTTGATTTAGTTCAGCAAGATTCAAAGAATAGAAATCCTTTACTTTTACCTCAACTTCGTTGTGGTGTAAATGCTCAACTTCTTCTTTAGAAAAACCTAATTCTTTAGCCAATTCTTCGTCACCAACAAGAGTTTCTTTAGTTACTTTTATAGAACCATCCATTTTCAAACCTTTAACAAGTTTGAAAGCTTCTTTGTTTTCACCTGTAACTGTAACATTCTTTGGATGGTGGTGGTGCTCTCCTTCAGCATCTTCTTCCACAACCTGAGAAATTTCCAAGACGATATAAGAATCTTTAGTAATTTTATCTTGAGGAACCTGCTCGGCAAAACGCTTCTGCATGTTTTCAATGCTCTTGTTGATTTCTTTTTCAGAAGCCTCTACTTTGTAGTGAGGAGCTTCGTATTTAGCTAAATCTATAGTGAATGCAGGCTCATATCCTACTTCGAAAGCAACTGATAATTGATCAGCATTGTAATCAAATTCATTTACAGGTTGAGGTACAGGCTGACCAACTAATCTTAATTTGTTTTCGTTCACATAATTATTCAAAGCATCAGAAACCTGTCTGTTGATTTCTTCAAAAGCAATACCTGCTTCATATTGTTTTCTAACCATACTTAAAGGCACTTTCCCTTTTCTGAATCCAGGAACTTGCGCATTTTTAGCATAATTAATCAATTGTTTCTCAACTTTTTCTTTATAGTCAGATTTTTCCAATGTCACTGTAAGTATTGCACTTACATCATCATGGTTTTTTGCAGTAACCTTCATTATTGATTAAAATTTTAGGATGCAAAAATATGAAAATTTTATGAAAATCTGCCATTAAAAATAAACTTAAAAGCTAAATAATGTTAAAATGATATCCGTTATGTATTTTGAATCTTTATATTTCGGAATTAAGTGAAAGGCTTTGTTTAATAGTATAAAGAAATTAAAACCAATCCTTTGTCTTTTTTTGCGTTTTTTATCATCACATGGGTAAACACGTTTTTGAAATAAAACCATTTAATAAAGATATAAAGGCATTTGATTGTGTTGAATCTTTGATTTCATCTAAAAAATAAAACAGATTATAGATGTAATATCCTTTAAAGGGGTTATTTTAAATAAAAATCTATTTAAACTACTTAAAATAAGCTATTTGGATACAAAAGCCCACAAAAGAATAAAATCAAAGATTTCTAAACTAATATTTTCTTGTTTGCTGCTAATAATGAATTTAAAACAACCAATGTGTTGATGTGTTGTCACTTTTGTTGTTAAAATAAAAAACCATCAGAAATTTCCGATGGTTTAGCTAACAAGATTAAGGATATATTAATTGCTTAAATTAAATGTAGCTTCAGCATCTGTTTCTCCTCCTACAACATTTCCCCAAGCAGTTCCGTTTTGCGCCGGACTTGCACTTTGCGGCGCATGAATTAAGCCTAATTTTAAGAATGGCGCAGAAGAATTCACCACTTTTACAACATTCCATTTTGTGTGCAGTCCTACCTTTCCAAGAGCTCCTGTAGAGGCTGAAGTATCTTCTCTAGTAATGCTGATATTGGATTTAGGAAAGTCAAAAATTAAAAAGTGCTCATCTTTAGCATCAATAATTTCCTGGGTAACATCTTCATTTCCGTTTTTAAATCTTACTTCTACATTATAAGATTTCCCGTCGACTAATGGAATCGTCTGTGTTCCTCCTGCCCCGATACTGTAATTATAGCTGTTGGTTATTGCGCCTGGCGTATCTTCAGTCACCAAAAGGACCACATTTGTAAGTTCCTCCTGCGGAATATCGTCTTCCTCTGCAGAACCGTCCCTTTGGCAAGAAACAACAGTAATAGAGATGAATAAGATAGCTAATAATTTGAAAATATTTTTAGTATTGAATAATTTGTTCATTTTTAAAAATTTAAGATTGTAAATTTTGTTTAAATAATTTTTTAACCTCTTTAGAATCTGTATCTAAAGTTTAAAACAAAATTTCTTCCCGCTTCGTCCGCAAAAAACCTCATCCGATTAAGATAATCTCTGTACGAAACATCGAAAAGATTATTCACAATAAGACCTGCAGAAAGATTTTTGCTGATGTTGATTCCCGCCTGGATATTCCATAGCGAATATCCGCTTGGAGGAGTACTGAAATCAACTGTTTTATCCACTTCATTTCCATCTACATACACCGGAATCGTTGCATTATAAACCGGAAATCTGTTTTGTCTCAAAAATGTCTGATTTTCTAACGTAAAATAGAAATGATTCCAGTTTTCTTTATTAAACTGCAATGCATTGGAAAAATTCGGAGGCATCATTAAAATCAACGGAACATTGTGTGTATCGTCCTGTCCGTAGACATAACTTCCTTTTCCTACATAGGTAAGATTATCAGTAAGCCTCCAGCTGACATCCAGATCTATCCCATACATTTTAGCGTCAATCTGCTGGTACGACCAAACTGGAAATACACCTCTGATGGTATTCTGAATTCCCGTCGGAACTTCATTGATGAAATTTTTAGTAATAAAAAAATACGGATTCACAGAGATATTTAAGCCTTTCAAAACATTAAATTTTGTATCAACCGTAAGATTAAACTGATGCCCCTGTTCATTTTTCAGACCGAGATCTCCGATTTCAATCACCGCAGCCGAGTGATGCAGACCATCTGAAAATAATTCTGCAATATTCGGTGTTCTTCCTACTTTTGCATAATTAAATTTAACATCAAAATTAGCATTCGGACGATATTCCAAACCTGCATTGAATGAGATGTTTTCATAATTTAGTTTTGGACGTGTCAACACCCTGTTCTGATTGGCTCTTACATAAAACTCAGAATAAGAATTTGCGTACAGGTTTTCCCAGTCGCTTTTATCATACCATTTAGTCACGTCATAGCGGTTGAAATCATATCTCATCCCTCCTTCTGCATTGAAATCGTGTGAAATTTTATATTTAAAAACAGAATAAATTCCTGCTGAATATTTATCATAATTTGGGATCAGGCGTCTCGCCTTCGTTTCCGGATCCGAATAATTGTTTTGAAAACTCGCATCAATTCCTGTTTCCAGAGACCATTTCCCTCTTTCCAGCAAATCATTGATATTAAACTGGTGGGTCATGAGCTCCAGATCCAAGGACGGCGTGTCTGCCAGGTCACCTCTTCTGATATCATATTCCTTTCTGTGGTTGTACTGATAGCTGTACGTTGCAGACAATTTCCCAATATTTTCAAACCTTTTGAACGCAGAGACTTTAGCAATATGATGTTCGATCACTTGTCTCGGATTATTGATATCATAAGTAAAACTTCCGGTATACGCAGGAATGTTTGATATAATTGCATTGTAGAAATCCTCATTATTTCCAACGTGAGAACCTCTGTAAATACCAATATTCTGGTTAGTTAAATAATAATCAAATGAAATTCCTTTTTCATAAGTATTATTTTGAACCGTAAAATTGAATGATGAAAAATCCATCCCTGTGTTCATTAGATTATAATCAGGAGTATGCTGATCTCCTAATTTTTTGATGCTTCCGCCAGTTTTTACTGCCCAGCCGTTTTTCCAGATTTTAGCAATATCAGCTTCTAAACCAAGCCCTTTTCCATTTGAAATACCCGAAAGGTTTATTGAACCTTTAATGGTATCTTTTTTAGGAAAAACTTCTGGTTCCATTACCACAACTCCGCCAATGGCGCCACTCCCGTACTTTAATGCAGATGCCCCTTTGATCACATCAATATGTTGAAAATTATTAATATCAACATTTGGTGCGTGCTCCACTCCCCATTCCTGCTCGGCAAGTTTCACTCCATTATTTAAAATAGAAATTCTGCTGCCGTACAATCCATGAATAATGGGTTTTGAAATATTATTCCCTGTTTTTAAAATTGCCACACCCGAAATTTTTGACAGTAAATTACCCAGATTATCTGTAGAATTCCTTTCAATTTCAGATTTATCCAGCATTTTGATAATTAAAGAGCCATTGCTTTTATGGCTTCCGTGAATGGTTACCGTTTCGATATCCTGAACATGGTGTTCCAGTATGATCATTAAATGCAAATCCTGATTAACTAAAATACTTTCAGTATAATCATTACAATCAGGATGTTTAGCAATGAGTATATATTTTCCCGAAGGAATTTTATCGAAAAAAAACTTACCTTTATTATCCGCTTTTGTAGTGAAATCACCGATTTTCACAATGGCATTTTCCAGTATCGTTTTATCATGGAAATCTTGGACAGTTCCTTCTACCGCATAAGCTTTTTGTGCGTTTGTAAATGCGAATCCGCAAAAGATAAGCATTAGGCTATATATCAATTTCATTGTTAAATAGATTGATTGTGTACCTCACTGAAGTACATTTTTTCGTTAAAAAAATTATTAAATTTTTTGTACGTAAGAGTTTTACGATTGCAAAAACCTGGAACTCAAAACATTAAAATTTAAACCAAAAATCTATGAAATTATGAAATTGCGGGTGGCCCCCGAAGCTGAAAAGTGAATTTGGTCTGGGACCATATTTTTTCCTGAACAGCAATGATCTGCTTTACTTCATGCGTATAATTTTCAAAAAAAAAGCTAAATTCCTCAGGAACTAATGTATGTCCGGCTGCTAAGAAATGGCAAGCAAGACAATCTGCAGCTTTTTCTTTAGCAATATTTTTTGAAACCGAATTTTCTGATTTTTTGAAACTGAAATTCTTGAAAATATCTTCAGAACTATGAGTGTGAAAACTTTGAGAAAACAGCGCAATAAAGTATATCCCAAACAATAATTTGGAAATAAAACTTTTCAGATTTCTGCTTTCTTTAACAATCATTCGTCAAAATTATAAAAATATTTTAAGTTTTTAGATTAAAGTTTTATTAAAAACGTTGTTTGATATGTAGAAGTTATTGAGATTTTGTTACAATTTCTCTTATAATTTATTGAGATGCTTCGGCAGGTTCAGTATGACAGCTCTAACACTAACCGCATTATTTAACGGTGAATTTGTAGCGATGTCATACTGAACCTGCCGAAGCATCTCATTTATATGTTTTAATTCAAAAAAATTAATCCAACTGAGAACCCAAATATTCCCATTCCTGTAGAGCTAGCTCCAGTTCTTCCTTGGTTTTATTATAGGTTTCCAACGTTTCTTCAGAAGGATTTTCTTTGATAAAAGAAGCTTCAAACTTTTCAACTTTTGTTTCAAGCTCAGAAATTTTTTCTTCTACTTTTTTTATTTTATTCTGAATATTTTTCTGCTCTTTGTTTACAATGGTTGATTGTTGCAGGTTTTCGGTTGCTGGCTTTTCCTCTTTCTTAGCGTTTACCTCAACTTTAGTCTCTTCTCCGTGAAGCTTTGCTTTTTCGGCAGAAATTTCCCGGATCGATTCTTTTTGTCGGAATTCAAGATATTCGTTGATATCTCCTAAGAATTCTTTCATTTTACCGTCACGGAATTCATAAATCTTGTCACAAAGCCCCTGCAGGAACTCCCTGTCATGCGAAATTACGATTAAAGTGCCTTCAAATTTCTGAAGAGCCAGCTTGATAATTTCCTTAGACTGGATATCAAGGTGGTTTGTCGGTTCGTCCATGATCAATGTGTTGAATGGACGAAGCAATAATTTACAAAGCGCCAGACGGTTTCTCTCCCCTCCGGAAAGCACCTTTGTTTTTTTATTCACCGCTTCGCCCTGAAACAGGAAAGATCCTAATAAATCTCTTACTCTCGGCCTTGTTTCTTCCGTTGCTGCATCTTCCGCCTCTTCCTGAACGGTCTTATTCGGTGTTAAAACTTCCTCCTGATTTTGAGCAAAATAACCGATATTCACATTATGCCCAAGATTCCATGAACCTGAATAATCCTTGATATCTCCGGCAAGAATTTTCGCCAATGTTGTTTTTCCCTGCCCGTTCTGCCCAAGAAGCGCGATTCGGTCTCCTCTTTGAACAATAAAATCTACATCATCAAAAATTTGCTTCTCTCCGTAAGCTTTCCCTAATTTTTGAGCCTCAAAAATTACTTTTCCGGGAACAACCGACTGAACGAAGCGGATATTGAATTTCGAAACGTCTTCATTATCTACTTCAATGCGTTCGATTTTATCTAATTTTTTAATAAGGGACTGTGCGAAAGAAGCCTTTGTGGCACTTGCACGGAACTTATTAATATTATCTTCCATCTGCTTGATTTCCGCATCCTGATTCTTTTTAGCCTGAATCAGCTTTTCACGGCGGTCTTCGCGCATGATGAGATATTTTGAGTAATTGGCTTTATAATCGTCAACTTTTTTATTGTTGATATCAAAAGTACGGTTACAGACTGCCGTCATAAACTGCTTATCGTGGCTTACCAGCACAATGGCACCCGGATAATCTTTCAAAAAATTTTCCAGCCACATGATGGATTCCATATCGAGGTGATTGGTAGGCTCATCGAGAAGCATGATGTCGTTCTTTTGAAGAAGTAGCTTTGCCAACTCGATTCTCATTCTCCATCCTCCGGAAAACTCATCGGTAATCTTTTGGAAGTCATCTGCTTTGAAACCAAGACCAAACAATACCTTCTCCATATCGCCTTCAAGGTTGTAGGCATCGTGATTCATTAAAAGATCGTTCAGTTCCGTCATTTTATTAATCAAATCTGTATAGGAATCACTTTCATAGTCGGTTCTTACAGCCATCTGATGATTTACCTCCTCAAGCTCATTTTTCCATGCGTTGATCTGTTCGAAAGCCTGCATGGTTTCGTCCCAGACCGTTCTTCCTTTCACAAAATCAAGATCCTGCTTCAGGAAGCCGATTGTGATGTTCCCTTCGGGTACTACATTTCCTTCGTAGAAATTGATTTCGCCGGAGAGCATTTTTAATAAAGTTGATTTTCCTGCTCCATTTTTACCAACCAGACCAATTTTATCATCTTTTTTAATTGTGAAATTTACGTTTTGAAAAAGATAATTTCCCGAGTGATGTAATCCTAAACCTTGAACCGAAAGCATGTGTTAAATAATGATTAATAATGAATAATGAATTTTTCGCATGCAAAAATACGGAAAAAGAAATGATTAGGAGAATGTAAAGAAATTAAAACCAATCCTCTATCTTTTTTTGTGTTTTTTATCATTGCAAGGTTAAACAATTTTTTTGAATTTATGGATTTGTATGACCGAAAAGTAATTGCTGGAGATTAAGTACCGGAATGAGTACTACGGAGACAAATTCAGCCACATAGAAAATGGCTGTCAAAAATAAAAAAGTTAACTATAGATTAATTTTTTCATTCAAGCAAGAGGATTCAGTATACAAGTAAAAAATTTAACAATACTTTTGTATGGACAATAAATAAGAAGACATAATACTATAAATTATAGAACTATTGGAGAATTTAACAATCAAAATAAAATTTATAAAAATCAAGCTTAACTTATACTGCGAATTTTATTTGCATATCTATAATTGAAAATTTGTTAATAATTTCTGACCGTAATGTGATAGCAGCTTTGATGTTTCTCTTTGATATAATAAATTCTTCCTAGCTTATAATAATATTTCAGAACCTTCTCCAAGGCAATCTCCATCTTTGGATTATACTTTAAAACATTATTAAAACGTACATAAGAAATATCGAAAGAATTGCCGTAATTGTGTGAGCTTATTCCTAAAGAAGCATTAGAATTAACCTTTCTTAGTCTGCACTGATCCTCCAGCGTCCTGGTCATGGAAGAAACCGTAAAAGTATGGCCTTTTGTTTCCTTGCCGAATCTTGTCCCAATCTTTTCCAGCATCAGCTTTGCTTTCGAAACCATCCATGCCCTGCTGTAATCCAGCTTCTGAACCCTATATCCTTTTCCTGACTTTTTTATTTTGTGAAATTTTCGGTTGACAATGTACTTCTGAAAGGTCCTTGAATCTTTAAGAAGTTTAATGCCAAAGCTTTTTGAAGCATCCAAATGCAGCTTGTAAAGAGCTGTAGGCTCTATCTTCAAAACCTCTGTAAGATCGTAACAGGGAAGAACTTTTTTTGCAGATTGAGAATAGTAATTATGAAAAATAAAAGACACTAAAATCGTACACAAAAACTTTTTCATTAAGATGCTTTTAAATTTATAACTAAAAATAAGCAATTATTGCATACAATTCAACTACTAATAAGATATAACTAAAATAAATTATCCAATAAATACAAAATTGAATTATTAAATTCATAAAAAAATCATTCTGACATTTGAAATATTTTTACATTTTCTTTTTTATTTTAATATTTTAATTTTAAATTTGAGATACATTTAAAATAAACAACATGATAAAAAAACTTTTCGCTGAATTTTTCGGCACATTTTGGCTTGTTTTTGGAGGTTGTGGAAGTGCAATCTTTGCTTCTCAAATTGCTCCCGCATCTAATGGTCAACTAGGGATTCTCCTTATAGGTGTTGCTTTGGCTTTCGGGCTTACTGTTCTTACAATGGCTTATGCCGTAGGACACATTTCCGGAGGACACTTCAATCCTGCTGTTTCGTTCGGATTATTGGCCGGAGGAAGGTTTTCTGCTAAAGATCTCATCCCTTACATTGTTGCTCAATGCTTAGGAGCTGTTGCAGCAGCGGGGGCACTTTTCGCAATTCTAAATGGTTCAGGAACGCCAGATTTTTCCGGGCCGGGAGCTTTTGCCACCAATTTTTATGGCGATGCCGTTTATTTTGGAAAAGGATATTCAATGGGTTCGGCATTTTTAACTGAATTTTTACTTACAGCATTCTTCCTGATTATCATCATGGGCGCAACGGATAAGTATGCTAACGGGAAATTTGCCGGAATTGCAATTGGACTAGCTTTAACATTGATCCACCTGATTTCAATCCCGATTACAAATACTTCAGTAAACCCAGCAAGATCACTTTCTCAAGCTATATTTGTTGGCGGAAATGCAATATCACAACTTTGGTTATTCTGGGTAGCTCCAATTCTCGGAGGTGTTGCGGGAGGACTGATTTACAAATTTTTACTTCAGAGAGATTCTGATGTTGTTGTTGATTAACCTCAATTAATATAAAAAATAAATCCTGTTAAAAGACAGGATTTTTTATTTCAACTTTTTTATATCAAAAAAATTCTTAAAAATTAATTCTTTATGTTTGCTTTTGATTTCGAGTTTTCGCTGCAATAAATTGAGTGCCACTTTTCGGATGAAAAGGTCTTTGTCATTAAGCTCCCAGTAAGAATCTTTGTGAACACGCTTTGGCTTTCGGATCACATAAAATTCCGTTTCCCAAAAATCTATATTATGGTAAAATTCAATGATTCCACAATGTTCCGGAATCAAATCGTGATCTACCATTCCCATAGGTAACAAGAAGCTGAAGGAATTATGGTTCTAAAAATTTTTCCCTGTATGTAAATTTGTAAAGGATTTTTTAAAGTCATTTTTAAAATCCTTTTTAGAAAGCTAAATTTCAATCTCATGGCTAAAACCTTTGGAATCAATAATGAGCAAATCCACCTCCCAATCTGCCTGGAAATGATTAGTCAATACAAATTTGTTTCTCAAAATCACAGTGAGAATAGATAAATGCGTGTACTAACTCTTCTATTTTTAACACTTTAATTTTGTTTTTTATTTTAACGCAAAAACCGCAAAGATTTATTTTAATATTACTATCTTTAAGTTTCTGTTCACTTCACAAGGTGGTTTTACTCAGCAAATTATAATGGGGGTTTTAAAGCATACTAATTGAAACTCTGAACTTCAACCTTACGACTATATACCCCTCCCCATTCTCTCATATCAACTTACAAGTAAGCTACACCCTCGAATATCCGAGTGATCAATTCTTCCCATTACCTGGAACTTATTGCCAATAATTTTCCCTAAATCCTGTGTTGCAATGAATGAGCACGAATGAATATTTGCCAGATCGATAATATTGATGGCACCTGTTCTGCCTTCTTTTTCATAATTAAATGGATCTTCGGCATTGCGTATCATAATTTTCATCCAATTCGGACATTCATATTCATTATTTCCTAGAGAATAGGCCTGAGAAAGCAACTCTGTCATAGAATATTCTGAATAAATTTTATTTGTTTTAAAGCCTTCCTGTAAGATTTTCAGCAATTCGTCTTTGGTTATTTCTTCTTTTCTGCCTTTCATACCTCCAGTCTCGATTACTGTCAGAGTGTTAGAGTGTTGGAGTGTTGGAGTGTTGGAGTTGCAAAAATCAAGAAAATCTAACAGCGCGAAAGAAACCCCGAAAAGAATAACCTTTTTGTTTTTTAATGTATTTAATAACTCGAATAAATCTGAGTGGTTGTATAGAAAATACCCATTTTCCGGTTTGCCGGATTTCTTCATCAGATAATCAACCATATATACCAACGAAGAATTTTGCCGCTCAAGATAATTAGGCAACAGACCCAAGAAAATAAAATCCTCTGGCTTTCCGACGAACTGTTTAAAACTTCTATATATACTTTCTTTATAAATATTTTCATCAGCTACAAAATGTCTTGACAAGTTCATCTTTGTCGTTCCGGAACTTTGAAAAAACAAATCAGTCGTCGCATTTTCGTCTATTACCTTATGATTTTTGAACATTTCAATAGGTAGAAACGGAATTTGCGCCAGATTGTCTACTTTTTTCGGATCGATTTTCAGATAGTCTACAAATTTCCTATATATCTCAATATTTTCATATTGGTAAGAGAACGTTTCTAGTGATGATTTCAAAAAATCTTCTTCTGTCAATATGTCGAATATCTTTTCCACTTCTAAAAATTTAAAAAATCTTATTGTCACATTTCAAACAGGTCAACAAGAAAAACATAGTTTTTAATACTTTTTTTATCTTTTAAAATAATTCTTTGGTCAGATTCTTGTAATGAAATATCTGGAATATGGATTAAAAACAAGAGTGAATTTCAATTCATTCGGATAATTACCCCTTTATGGGGTAATTTTTTTTGTGCTTTCCTCAAAAATCTTCAATTCAAAATTATGCTCAAAAACACCATATGTAAAATACGAAATCCAGTCTCCAAGATTGATGTATTTTGCTTTTTCTCCCAAATTCAGCACCATAGGAAGATGGCGATGGCCATAGATAAAGTAATCGATGTTTTGTGTTTTAAGCTTTTCTTTAGAATAAATGATTAAAAACTCTTTATCCTCACCTAAATATTCTTTATCCTCATCCCCAGAAATTATTTTATTTTTCTGAGACAGATACAATGCTATTTTCATTGCAATATCCGGATGAAGCCATTTGAAAAGCCACTGGGCAAAAGGATTTGTAAAGAGCTTCTTCATTCTTTTATACCCTTTATCTCCAGGCCCGAGACCGTCGCCGTGGGCCAGTAGAAATTGTTTACCCGCAATTTCAAAATATTGTTTCTTGTAAAAAACCGTACACCCTATTTCTTCTTCTAAATAATCTTTCATCCAAAGATCATGGTTTCCCACAAAAAAATAAACATGAATCCCACGATCCTTCAATTCTGCAATTTTTCCCAGAACACGCACATAGCCTTTCGGGATTACGTGTTTCCATTCGTGCCAAAAATCAAACAGATCGCCCATCAAAAATAAAACCTGTGCATCATGTTTAATCTCATTCATCCAACGAATAAAACGTTCTTCACGCACCTTGCTCTCCTTTGGGTTTGGAGCCCCAAAATGTTGATCTGAAGCGAAATACACCTTTTTACCGGGTTCTAAATTGATGATCGTTTTTAACACCGTCTGAGTTTTTCTAAATTACTGATTGTCTTCCGCAAACCATTCTCCGTAAGAGTTTTCGGTTTCGTGAAGTTTAAGATAAGCTAATGAAATTCCTTCTGGAAGCCTGGATTTTATTTTAGCAGCGATAGCGTACAACATATTTTCGCAGGTAGGCTGAAAAGTACAGTAGATTACTTTATGCCCCTTCTGCTCAAGATCTTCGCCCAATTCTTTATGGGGAGAAAGGGCATTAATTAAAACTGCATGATCCCAAACATCTACAATTTCAGACTTCACGATTGTCTTAATATCCCCAAAATCCACTACCATCCCATTTTTAGGATTCTCCAGGTCATTAATAGGTTTTCCTTTTACTGTTACAAACAGCTTATAGGAATGTCCGTGCATATTTTTACATTTTCCATCGTAATTGTACAGCACATGGGCCGTCTCGAATGTAAAAATTTTTGTAATACGTATCATAGTGCAAAGATAAGGAATTCGTTTGTTTCCCTGAATATCGGACCCGGCAAAGTAATTTACAAAGCCCTATGCGTTTCATTGTTTATTAAAATGGTAATTACAAAGAGATTATTGATGAAAATAATTTCGATGCCTTAGTTACTATTTTGAAAGAATAATTACAGTCTATTCAGCCAATCACTTTCCAACCTTTTAATTTTCTTAGTTTCCCTGTCGATCAAAACCCACAGCGTCAGAGAATCCACAACAATCTGGTCATTACAAAAAAACTCAACTTTTCTGGGCTGCCGGATGCCTTCAGGAGCTTTCGGATAGGTTTTAACAGTAATGAAATCCCCCAGATAAACCTGTTTTTTATATTGAATATGATGGTCGAGCAGCATCCAGATATCATTTGGATAATCTGTTTTATGTTTTACAAAATCCCAGTGTGCGTCTGCAATTTCCTCCACCCAGTGTACATACTGAACATTGTTGACGTGATTATTCCCGTCAATATGCTCCTCCGTTACCTGTATTCTCTTTTTGAATATCAAACTCATATTCAAATATAAGGTCTATAAATTTTAGATTTCACCGTGATTCTCACAAAGTATTTATTTTTCTGTTCAATTATCTTATCTTCGCTTCACAATACACACAAATGATTTTAGATATTTTATTCCCGGACCGGTGTATCAATTGCAGCCGGATCATTAATGCAGACCAGCTTGTCTGTAACCTTTGCTTTAAGCAGATTCATTTTATACATTTTGATTATTTTGACGAAAATTCCGTAAAAGAAAAATGCAGACTTCTTTTCCCTGTTGAAAATTCTTTTGCATTAATGCAGTTTGAAGAAGAAGATTTAAGCCGGAAAATTATTCATGAATTAAAATACAAAAAGAGGAAAAAAATCGGAAAAATTATTGCCGGATGGACAGCTGAGCGTTTAGATTTTAAAGATCAAAAGCCGGATTTGCTTGTTTCTGTACCTCTTCATCCTAAAAAATTAAAGGAAAGAGGTTATAATCAACTCCATTTATTTACCGAAACTTTATCTGAACATTATCAAATTCCCTTTGATCATGAATTATTTAAAAGAAATCATTATTCTAAAGCACAGGCCTTAAAAGACAAAAAACACAGACTAAAAACCGAAAACACATTTTCTATCACCCAAAATATTTCCGGAAAACACATTTTGCTGATTGACGATGTTTTCACCACCGGAAATACATTAGCCGCCATTGCATGGGAAATTTTAAAATCGGGAAACAATAAAGTAAGTATTTTGGTGATGGCGGTAGATTTGTAGGTTTTGGGGTTAAACTTCAGAATTCCGGGTAATATTTTGAATCGAAATTTTTCTTAATTTTCAGGAAACAAATTAATAATCATGCTGAATCTTATTTTACTGCATGGGGCTTTGAGCCATAGCGAAATTTTTGAACCATTTAAAGCAGAATTGTTAAAATATTTTACTATCCATACTCCTCTATTTTCCGGGCATGGAAATATGAAAATCCCGGAAAATGGTATCACGATTGAAAAGTACACACAGGAATTGAAAGATTTTATTTTGAAGGAAAATTTAAATGATGTATACATTTTCGGACACAGCATGGGCGGTTATGTAGCACTCTGCTACGCTTTGGAACATCCTGAAAAATTAAACTCCATCATGACTTTGGGAACGAAATTCGACTGGACGGAAGAACAGGCTCTAAAAGAAAGTAAAATGCTGAATCCTGAAGTCATTGTTGAAAAGGTTCCGAAATACGCAGAATTACTTGAAAATCAGCACGGAACGAAATGG
Organism: Chryseobacterium sp. RU37D; assembly: GCF_900156075.1. Taxonomy (GTDB): domain Bacteria; phylum Bacteroidota; class Bacteroidia; order Flavobacteriales; family Weeksellaceae; genus Chryseobacterium. Next base: position 38,329 of record NZ_FTMM01000019.1, read on the forward strand.
AAGCAGCTATTAACTGCAATTGCCGGTATGATGGTTTCCCTGGGCAAAAACCCGCCACTGAAAGATAATGTATCAACAATTAATATTCCTGTGCAGATCATGATGGGTGATCAGGATAATATGGTGACAATCGAAGAAAGTACAGACGTTTACAGACGCCTCCCGAATGCAAAACTGTCAGTGCTCCCGGATACAAAACATCCTTTGGATAAAGTACGAACTAATTTATTATTAAATGCAATGAAAGATTTCTGGAAGCTTTCTTAATTTATTTTTGAATCAAAGAATACAACTATTTTTTTAATCATCGCTGAAGTTTTTCTCCGTAGCTCAAGTCCCCGGCATCGCCTAATCCTGGGGTAATGTAGCCTTTTGATGTTAAATTTTCATCAATGGCTCCCACCCAAATCTTTGCGTTGGGATATGCTTTTTCTATGGTTTGAACACCTTGTTTTGAAGCAATTGCAGCCACAATATGAAGCTGTGTGGGATTTCCGTTGGTTAATAGATCTTTGATAGCCTCAATTAAAGAGGCGCCGGTTGCCAGCATCGGATCTCCAAAAATTAATGGCCTTCCTTCGATATTCGGACAGGTCAGATAATCTTGTTTAATAGAAAAATAATCGTTTGCATCGTGTTTTCTGTAGGCTGCGACAAATCCGCAATCTGCTTTATCAAAATAGTTTAAAAGCCCTTGAAATAAAGGAACTCCTGCTCTCAAAATAGTTGTAATAACAGGCTGTACAGCAATTTCTTTTACCTTTACCATGTCTAAAGGGGTACGGATCTCAATTTCTTTTTGCTCTAAACTTTTGCTGATCTCAAAAGCAGCAATCTCCCCGATTCTTTCCATATTTCTGCGGAACCTCATCCTGTCGTGCTGGATTTCAACATTTCTAAGTTCATTGATCCAAGAATTAACTAAAGAAAAATTTTGAGATAAAATAGTAAGCATGAATATTTTAATTTTAATTTTAAGGGGAATAATTATTTTAAATGATTGTAAAATTACAAATTTGATATTAAATCTGTTTAAATTTTTAATTTTCAAAGATCTTTACTATTGCTTAAATAGGCGACAATAACCATAGCCCCGATTGTAACGGCATCCTTTTGTGTAGCGAAGCGAAACAAAAGATATAGTGAAAAGCGGGAAATTGCTCCTAAAAAGTTTAAACAAGTTTATTAAATTAATAAGATAAATTATATATTGGGATACCAAAAGTAATTAAATAAATATGAAAAGCCTTATTACGGGTAAAATAGCACCTGAATTCATTAGAGATGAAACACTGCCTGAACTTTTAGCCCCTATTTTTAATAATTATAGAGACAAAACCGCGTTCATTTTTGGCGACAGAAAGATCACTTATCAAGAATTAGACAATTGGAGCAACGCCATTGCATTACAACTTCAATATGAAGGCATACTACCGGGAGATTGTGTAGGGATCTGGTATTCCAGAAGTCTAGAACTTCCCGTTGCTATTCTCGGAATTTTGAAAGCAGGAGCGGCTTACGTTCCGCTTGACAGGGAAATGCCAGAAGACAGAATTAAAAAGGTTTTCACCGATATTAATGTTAAAGCTTATTTTTCAGACACTGATTTACATATTCATTGTAAGTCTTTATCAATTGCTTCTCAACCCGAAAATAAAATTAAAGCTTTATCAATAAACAATTCTCCCGACAACTGGGCATACGTTTTATTCACTTCCGGGAGTACCGGAAATCCGAAAGGTATTCCGATATCTCATCGAAACATATGTCATTTAATTCGGGCTGAAGAAGATTTCATGCAAATAAAAGATACTGATATTGTTTATCAGGGGTTCTCAGTTTCATTTGACATGTGGTGTGAGGAGGTTTGGATCAGTCTTTTTTCTGGAGCCACAATCTGGATTGCCGATGTATTTACGGTAAAAGCAATAGATGAATTAAGTGACGTTTTGACTAAAAATAAAATCACTATTCTTCACGCTGTTCCAAGTATTTTGGCGATCATTGATGAAGTTTCATCCATTCGATTGATTAACACTGGTGGAGAGGCATGTACAAAACAAGTTCAAGAAAAATGGGCAAAACCCTACAGAAAATTCATCAACAGCTATGGACCGACTGAAACTACGGTTTCTTCGAATATGGCTATTTTGAGCAGTCAGCAAGAATTGACCATTGGCGGACCTCTTCCCAATTATCATATCGCTATTGTAGATGAAAATATGAATATTGTTCCGCGTGGGGAGCGCGGCGAAATGATTATTTCAGGGCCAGGAGTAAGTAAAGGATATTTTAATCTTCCAGAGCTTACTGAACAAAAATTTCTACCCAATCCGTTCAAGGAACTTCCGGGAGATACAATTTACAAAACTGGTGATGCCGTCATTATTCAAGAAAATGGCTTTATTGATTTTCAAGGAAGAATTGATGATCAGATAAAACTTCGTGGTTATAGGATTGAATTGGGCGAAATTGAATCAAGACTAAATCAGCTTCCGAATGTTTCTTCCGCTGCCGTTGCAGTAAAAGAAGATTCTAACGGACAGGGACAATTGGTGGGCTACACCCTGATGAGCAATGAAAATTCTTTCGATGAAAATGAAATGCGAAAAGAACTGGCAAAATTTCTAGCCCCATATATGGTTCCCATTTCAATTGTTAGCATGAAAGAAATGCCAAGAATGCCCAGTGGAAAAATCGACAGAAAAAGACTTCCCACCCCCGAAAGTTTTACCGCTCATGAAAGCAGTGAAGAAATTGTAATTGATAAAAATGCTTCCGTTGAAAACAAACTTTTACAGGTTTTACAATGGGTTTTTCCAGGTAAAGAAATTAATTTGAATCAGGATTTTTTCATAGATCTTGGCGGACATTCTTTGCTAGCGGCGACTTTGGTTTCTCATTTGAGACAAAAGGCAGGTATTCCTTATGCTTCTTTGAAAGATATTTATGAAAACCGTCCTATTTCAGCCTATGCAGAATGTTTAAAAAATAAGCAAGAACAAACAAAAGAACAGGAACCTTTCCAAAGGGTTTCAACATTGCAGTATTATTTATGCAATGCGGCTCAGACATTAAGCTTGCTGGTCGTTTTCTCGTTACTTAGCTTACAAATTTTCTTTCCTTATTTGAGCTATTACTATTTTCAGGATAATGGCTATGGAACTTCTTTCGCGTTGCTGAGTGCTATTCTTTTATATACTCTAATTCCACCTGTTTATTCAATTATTATTTTATTAACAAAATGGCTTGTAATCGGGAAAATCAAGGAAGGAGATTATCCTCTGTGGGGATGGTATTATTTCAGATGGTGGCTGTGGAAAACCGTGAAAAGATTAATGCCTTCAGAATTTATTGTAGAAACACCCCTATACCCAAAATATTTAAGATTATTAGGTGTAAAAGTTCATCCAAGTGCACAGTTGAGCTTGTTACCTATCGCTGCGGAAGATTTGGTAACCATAGATGAAAATGTAAATACAAGCTCAGGCTGTAGTATAGACAATGCTTCTGTAGAAAACGGAATTTTAAAAATCAGAAAAGTTCATATAAAAGCCCATGCTTATTTGGGCTCATCAGTAATTGTCTGTGGCGATACAGTGATTGAAGAGTTTGGAGAATTGCAGGATCTGAGCTGCCTTAATGAAGGTAAAAAAATAGCTTACGGAGAAATTTGGAACGGAAGCCCTGCCGAAAAATACAGAATGAAAGAAGGTGAAGAACTGGCAACTCCAAAACTAAGCCCGGCCTCGAAAAGAAACAGCTTTGCACTGATTTATTTATGCTCACTTTTCTTTTTTCCTTTATTAATCGTCTTACCATTGGCTCCGACTTTATATACTTTATATTATTTAGATGAACGTGCTTCAGATTATAATTTCTCTTATTTATGGCAGGCTCCGATACTTTCAGCTGTATATATTTTGTTATTTATTTTAATCGTAAGCTTTGCTACCCGAATTTTACAGTACAAAATGCAGCCCGGAGTTTATCCCGTTTATAGCTTTACGTACTATCGAAAATGGATGAAAGACCAAATTTTCAACCTCTCGCTAATAGTTGTTCACCCACTTTTTGCATCGATTTATATCAGTAAATTTTACAGAATGATGGGTTCAAAAGTTGGAAAAAATTCAGAAATATCTACAGCCAGCGACGTTTCACACAATTTACTGGAAATCGGTGAGGGCTCATTCATTGCTGATGCAGTAGTTTTGGGAGAGCATGATGTAAGAAATGAAAAATTAATTTTAGCTAAAACAAAAATCGGGAACAACAGCTTTGTAGGAAACAGTGGGCTTATTCCGCAGGGTTATGAATTGGGAAATAATATGCTTATCGGTGTTTTAAGCAAAGCTCCGACAGAAGAACAGCTGGAAAATTCGACAGAAAAAGACTGGTTTGGCTCTCCACCAATCGGGCTTCCAACAAGACAGAAATCTGATGTTTTTAAAGACAACCTTACATTTAATCCTTCTTTACAATTAAAAATTGCCAGGGGGCTAATTGAGGGTATCAGAATCATTCTTCCACAAACCGTTGTAATTATCTGCAGCGTGCTTTACATAGCCTACACAAGTAAGTATATGGAAGGAAGAATACATCATTTGCTGTTGTTTTCACCGTTTTATTATCTCGGAATTGTTGCGCTTCCTTCATTTTTCTTCACTGTTTTATTAAAATGGGTTTTCGTAGGAAAATATAAAAAGACAGAAATGCCGATGTATAGCTTAAAAGTTTGGTTAAGCGAAGGAATTACAACACTTTATGAGGCACTTCCAGTACAATTTTTTCTTGATTTTTTAAGAGGGACCATGTGGCTTCCTTTCTTTATGAGATGTTTAGGCGTGAAGATTGGTAAAAAAGTTTGGTTAAATACAACTGACATTACAGAATTCGATATGGTAACAATTGGAGATGAAACTATGCTAAACGAAGATTGCGGACCACAGACCCATCTTTTCGAAGATAGAATTATGAAAATAGGAAGTGTGAAAATAGGAAAACAGACAACAATTAATTCAAGAACCATAATCTTGTATGATACTGAAATTGGGGATCATGTGAATATAGACGCGCTCTCGCTAGTGATGAAAGGTGAAGTTTTATCCGATGAAACTTCTTGGTATGGCAGCCCAATAAGAGGAAAATAACACAACAAAAGTTCGACGGGAGAGATTGGAAGTTATAAATCAGAATAGAGATTTTAATTCATATCCTATTCTCCAAATAAAAAACAATATACTTATGAACTATAATATCCGGAAAATAAAAATATCAGAAAATATTGATATCGTAAATGAACTAGTAGGAGAACTTCATGTTTCAGAAAAGAAAATGAATGATAAGACTGCCGAATGGAGTTTAATTCGTGACAGTTACCTGAGTTTTATGAAAGATTGTGAAGAAGAAAGTGATGGCACTTTCCTTATTGCTGAAACAGGCGGAAAACCGATTGGTTTTATTTTTGGGTATATTGATGAAAAAGATGACAGTAATTTTGAGACTGGAGAAGATGATGACCTATATGTTTCCGAAGGCTATGTGAAGAAAGAATTCAGAAAACATGGAATTTATTCTGCTCTTAATAAAGCTTTTGAAGAGACTTACAAAGACTATAATATTAGAAAAATTTACCGTTATACTTTATGCAATAATCACACAATGCAGAGATGGCTGGATAGACAAGGATATCGCCCCGTAAGGATTGTTTATGAAAAGTGGTTGTGATTTTTTGATTTAAAATGATTTATATATCGAAACCTTATAGGTTTTGAAAACCTATAAGGTTTGTTTTGTATGAGTAAAAATTATTTAAGAAAAGTTTGTTATAATTAAAAGATTACTTCTTCCAAATTTAATTGAATATTTTGCTGATCTGTTGCAATATAAGTGATCGAATTTTCGGAAATATTTAATTCTTTAGTAAAATATTTTTCATTATTAATCTGGACAACATTTTCATGCGCATCAATGGATTGCAAATCCTGAGAAATCCCTAAACCTGATGCTTTTAAAACAGCTTCTTTTTTAGTCCAGATTTCATAAAAAGCAGTTTGCGGATTGAGTTGCTGATGAATAAATTGCTGTTCGTTTGGATGAAGAAAATCCTTGTAAATATTGACGTCTAAAGGTTTTATTAATTCAGAATCGATTCCACATTGATTTTTTCCTGTAGCACAAACAACAGAAAAATTTTCATGATGCGAAGTACTGAAATTAATTTCCAGTCCTTTAAAATATGGTTTGGAAAAAGAATCTTTTTGATACAGATTCCAAAAAAAATTCTGATCAGGAGCTATTTTCCTCACCAGAATTTCTAATAATAATTTTGAAATTATTCTTGATTTTCTGTCTTCCTCATATTTATACTGATTGATAGACTTTACAAGATTTTCCGGAAGCTTCGAAAATAATTCTTCTATTCTTTCGGAATTATTTTTACATAGGAAACTATATATTACCCAGACCTCCACTGACAATTTTATTTTTGCCTGAAATACACCTCAATCGGAACTCCGGTAAACCCGAATTCTTTCCTCAATTGGTTTTCAGTAAATCTTTTATATGGCTCTTTTACATATTGCGGCAAGTTGCAGAAGAATACAAACTGAGGTGAAGGTGTCGGAAGCTGTACGCAATATTTAATTTTAATATACTTCCCTTTGTTCGCAGGAGGTGGTGTTCCTTCAAAAATCGGAAGCATTACTTCATTTAATTTTGAAGTTTTGATTTTCTTCTTACGATCTTCATAAACCTGCATGGCTACTTCTACAGCTTTTAAAATTCGTTGCTTTGTCAAAGCTGAAACAAATAAGATCGGAATATCCTGAAACTGCCCTATTTTGTCTTTGATCTGCTTCTCAAAGTCACGTATCGTATTGGTCTGCTTATCCTCGATCAAATCCCATTTGTTTACCAAAATAACGATTCCTTTCCTGTTTTTCTGAGCCAATCCAAAGATATTCATATCCTGAGATTCCCACCCCTGAGTAGCATCTACCATGATGATAACCACATCAGAAAACTCAATGGAACGGATGGAACGCATCACGGAATAAAATTCCAGATCTTCATTTACCTTAGATTTTTTACGCATCCCCGCAGTGTCCACCAGTACAAACTCGTGCCCAAATTTATTGTAAAGGGTTTGGATACTGTCTCTTGTAGTTCCTGCAATATCTGTCACTATATTTCTTTCAACATCAAGTAAAGCGTTTGTCAATGTAGATTTTCCTACATTGGGACGGCCCGCAATGGTGATTTTGGGTAAGCCTTCAAATGGATCTTTGTATTCCGTGGTCGGGAAATCTCTAACAATATCATCCAGCAGATCACCTGTTCCTGAGCCCGTGGCAGAAGATAAGGTATAATATTTATCGATTCCCAGCTGATAAAATTCCGTTGCGGGAAGTTCTTCTTTTGCAGAATCTACTTTATTGATAACAATATAAATAGGTTTGTTTGATCTTCTTAAAAGACGATAAATTTCGTAATCCGTATCTGTAAGCCCTTCTTCCACATTCATCATGAAAATAATTGAAGTAGCTTCATCCACAGCCAATTGCACCTGCTTACGGATCTCTTCTTCAAATATATCATCTGTTCCTACATCATAACCTCCGGTATCGATTACAGTGAAATCTACCCCATTCCAGTCAGACTTTCCGTAGTGACGGTCTCTGGTAACGCCAGCAGTAGAGTCTACAATAGCCTCTCTTCTTTCCAGCAAACGATTAAATAGTGTGGATTTTCCAACGTTGGGGCGTCCAACGATTGCGACAATATTTGACATAAAAAAAATGTTTAATAATCCTTCGACTAAACTCAGGATAAGTTATTAATGGGTTTCTCCAACTTTTGGAGCCCAATTTTTTTTGCAAAGATAAGGTTTTTATTTAAAGCAGTGAAAGTCAGGAAAACAAATAAGCCAAATAGCAAAAAGCTGATGACTTATACTCTTTTCTTTAAGCAACAAATTTTGCTTCTATTCAAAACTTTGTATATCAGTAATAAAACTTTATACCTACATTTTTATGCTATCAATTTTTAATTTTGACTTTTATATTTAAAATAAATTCTATAATTTCGCGACATAGAAACAGAGACCCATGGTGTAGCGGTAACACTACTGATTTTGGTTCAGTCATCTGGGGTTCGAATCCCTGTGGGTCTACCAACAACAATAGCTAATTATTTGATTTATAAATAATTAGCTATTGTTTTATTTGTATTTTCCCCACAAATTCCCCACAACATCTTTAAAAATATTAATATAAAAAGTCTCAGTTGAAACTGAGACAGAATTATAAATTTATTATAATTAAAAATACTTTTAAACAGGCCAGTATATTCGCTTAAGAGGAACTAACGCTTTTGTTTCTACATCTAAATTCTCATAGTTGTTTAACAGCAGCTCCACCAACCAATCTAAATCAACCAATGTAATTGCAATGTTAGCTCTTTCAGCTTCATGTCGGGCATCTTTGCTGAAACCTGACGTACTTACAAAAATTCCTTTATTGTAATCTCTCATTCCTCCAATAAAACTTCTGATATCAGGTGTTCCAATTTTCTCACGAGTTCTCTTCTTAACTTCAACCTTAATACGAGGTTCTTCCATTCCTAATTCATCGGGTGAAACAATAATATCACTTCCTAAATCAGAACTTGAAGGCGTCATACGTGTCTTATATCCAATTCCCCTGAAAATACCTGCCACGAGTCTTTCAGTGTCCTGCCAACTCAAATTCGCAATTATGTCTTTGATAAATTCCTGAGATTTGTACTGTACATCTTCTTTAAGTTCCACTAATTTTTCAGGTTCTTCTTCAATGTTTTGTTTTTCTTCTAACACAATCTCTTCATCAGTAGCATTTTCAGGATTTGATTCCAGTAAATCTTCCCAAACGTCTGACACTATTTCAAAAGTAGTAAGGACTGAACCGAGTGTATTCTTACTCGCCGTTGAAAGAACATCTCTACCAGTAGGTTCAGGCATCCATTCTACTCTACGGATATGATGGAAAGTTAAGGTTGTATCAAAATCATAATCAGAAGTAATTTCACCTAAATAATAATTTCGACTGGTCGAATCGTATGTGACAACTTTATCACCAATATTTATATCTTTTGCAAACCTCCAAACCTGAGAAGTATTCTGATTAATTCTTCCGGTGCTATCTTCTGGATATGTCCTTTCGTAAAGTTGCTTTAGAGAATCATAAGATATATCTGTCGGAATCTCTCCAAGATCATTCCATCCTATAGCAGCAATACCTGCTGATAAAAACTCATCTATTAAATACCCTCCGCTACCAGCACGAACCATCCATATTTTAAAATCTTGTTCCACTAATTGATGTTTTTATTGTTATTTAGTTAGTTTTTTCTTAATTATTCAATGGCTTGAATTATCAAACTTAATTTACTTCTTTACCATTCCCTTTCGGAACAAGGTTATTTTTTTTTAACCATTCAATTGCATTAAAAAATTCCTGACGCTCAATTTTTAATTTTGAATCATGCCAATTTTCTCTGGCCTCAGTTACAATTGCTTCATCATTAATTTGAATTTTCCGAATAATGAGATTATTCCATCCTGAATATGTAGTAGCCACGACTTCAGCTTCATGAGTAGTCTTCATATTAGCAAATAAGTCGATTACTCTTCTAATCTCTTGTAAATAAGGTTTTAGATCCAGAACACACCTCATCATAAACGCATTAAAATTCTCTGCTTTAATATATTTATGACTATCATAATTCTCTCCTTTTACTTCCTGAACCGAAAACCATCTCTTTTCTTTTGCTAAAGGTTCTACAATTTTTACCAAATGTTCAAAAGCAGCCGGACCAGCAGCCATTTTTTTTGCTTCCCGTCCGAAATCTAAGTCAATATGCTTTTCAATAACCTCAACCGTTTTTTCTCCTTTGGTTCGGTATAAAGATTTTCCGACTTTTTCGTGAGCTTCTATTGCAAGAGCAATAACCATTGCCTGTTTGTCTGCTTTTTTCTTTGCATTGAAACTCTTAGTTCTTGCAAAATATGGGTCAATTACAGGTTGAGTGATAGGAATAACTTTAGCTCTCCTCAATTCACCTTTGAACGCACTATCCAACACGCTGTTTTTAAGCCTTTTTAAAGCCTCTAATTTATTTTGGTAGTATTGGGTTAGTTTTTGGCTTTTCTCAGTAGTTTGGTCTAAATATGCAACTATAAATTGCTGTTCAGAGATTGAAGGTAATGGAATATGGGTATTTTCAATAAATACTTTTGTTACTCTTTTTAAACCAACAGCCCCACTCATATTTTTAGCACCTTCTATTAAAAAACTCTGTCTCGAAATGAAATAGTAAATGAACTTCGAAAGAACTTTTTCAGAAGGTCTAAAAACATAATATTCACTTGAACCAAAGCCAATACCATTTACTAGGTTTTCTGCAACTCCTGATTTTCCATTTTCAAAACAAGGAGTAACTTTGGCTAATAAAACATCATTGTCTTTAAAATAAGTGTAACCTTTATATACTTCTGAAATCTTTCTAACTTCCTGTGGATAGAAGTTAATTTTTCTTTCATTTAATACAGCCATTGGAACAAAAGAGCAATCCATTTCAGATAGGTTTTTAACTTCAGCCTTTTTAGGCTCAAACTCTGATATGCTTACAAGTTTTACTTTCTCACTCTCTAGACTTCCATAAATATTGTCTAGAACACTTTCATTGAGTTGTTTTAGCTTTTGGATATTTTCTTCTAACAAAGCAATGGCTTGGTCTAGCTTTTCAAAAATTTTATCTAATACCGAAACAATTTGTTTTTGCTCATCGAGAGAAGGTAAGTTTAAACTAACTTCTCTGATTTCTCTTAAATGAAGATTGGGAACTCCAACCCCTTTTAGTCTTGAATTAAATTGCTCTTTAGCATTGGGCGAATTTATGAAGTTAAGCAAGTATTTTGGTAATATTTCGTTTTTGGGACGTAGTAAAGCCAAACTTACATAAATATCAAATATTAAGTCTTTATCTACAATTGCAGCAACTCCAGTAGTACCATTTTTGGCTAAAAGTATATCGTTGATTTTTGGAGAAACTCTTTTTTGCAGTTGTTTATGTAAATCATTAGAAACATATTTTACATCACTCCAATCAATTTGTCCTTTTGTTACATTTTTAGATGATAAAAAAATAACGCCTTCATCTTCATATTTTGGTGTATGATGTGTACCGTCTGTAATAGTATCACAAACGTCATTTAATGTAGTTTCTTTCCAGCCTTTTGGCAACTTATCCTTCATAACCTTTTAGAATTAAGTTGTCAATTTCAGTCAAAAGCAAATTGATATTTTTATCATTATTTTGGATTTCTGCTAAAATTTCGTTTGGAGATTGGTGTATTAATTCTTTTTGTTTTGCTGGATTTTTAGCACTTAAATCGTAGTTGCATTCTCTGATTTCATCGGCTGTAACGAGCCAAGAATTTTCAGTAGTACTACGCTTGTTGTACAATTCTACAAATTCAGCAATATGCTCGTATTGAATGGGCTTATTTTTAGTGAGTTTCTTCTCCAAATTAATTTCGTAATACCAAACATCATGCGTTCCGCCTTTACGTTCAAAAAAGATTACATTGGTTTTTACTCCACTATAAGGCAAGAAAACACCAGCAGGCAAACTTAGTATCGTGTGCAAATTGAAGCTGTCTAACAAGTCCTTCTTTACAGCAGTAAATGCATTATTGGTTTGAAATAAAACACCTTCGGGAATTACAATACTTGCTTTTCCATTCAAAGCTAATTTTTTCATAAAATGTTGCAAGAATAATAGCTCGGTAGCAGTACTTTCCACAGGAAAATTGTTTTGGACTTCCTTCTTTTCCTTACCACCAAAAGGTGGATTGGCGAGGATAATGGAATAGCGGTCTTTCTCCTGAAAATCTCGGATGTTTTGGGTAAGTGTATTTTGCTTGTAGATGTTAGGACTTTCGATACCGTGCAAAATCATATTCATCACACCCATTACATACGCCAAAGGTGTTTTTTCGTTCCCAAAAAACATTCCTTCTTTGATGTGTTTTAGCTGCGTGGTGCTGTATTCATTTTTCTTTTGCATTACATAATCAAACGCCTGAATTAAAAATCCAGCACTTCCGACTGCTCCATCATAAATAGTATCGTTTACATTAGGCTCAAGGACTTCGACCATTGCTTTTATGACAGGACGAGGTGTGTAAAATTCTCCTGAATTTCCACCGTCGCTTCCCATACCTTTAAGCAAGTTTTCATAAATAATACTTAACTCAAATAAATCTTCTTGGCTCTGGAAATTAAGGTCTGCAATATTTTCTATAACTTCCCTTAGTGTATGTCCGCTCGCAATTCGATTGGTGATGAACTCGAAAACAGCACCAATTTTATATTTTACACTTTTTACTTCCTGTTGATTGGATTTAAAGTTTTCCAAATAAGGGAAAAGATCATCATTAACAAAATCAATAAGATCATCTCCTCCCATTGCACCTTTTAAATCATACTTTCCATCTTCTTTAAGTGGATAAGCCCATTTATCCCAACGATATTTGGGATCAATTATATATTCGTATTGTTTACCATCAATTAAAGCATCAGATGCTTTGTTTTCTTCATAATCATGTAAATATTTTAAAAATAAAATCCAACTGATTTGTTCGGTATAGTGCATTGCTCCGCTAATTCCATCGTCTCTGCGGAGAATATCTGTAATTCTGTCTATTCTTGATTGTAAATTCGCTATCGTCATATCCTTACACTGCCTGATACATTACTTGTTGTAATCTGTAAAAAGCATTAATTAAATTATTCGCATTGCCAAATGCTTTGGCGGCTTCCTGTGTCGTTCCTAAACCATTCAACTGAATAAGTTCGGAAAGTTTATCTCTTTTCAACTCTTCAATTCCATCTTTCTTGTATCTATCTAATACAAAATACAGGAATTGTTGAGCTTTTTCATTTTCATAGTTTTTAAAAAAATCAGATTTTTGTTTTGTCGTTTCAGCTCTGTGATTTCGAGTAACAAGCTCTTTGCTGTAACTTATATAGGCAAGTAAATCAAACACATCACTCTCTTCGGCTTCAAACATTTTTTGGAGCGTTTCTATTTGTTCATCATCAAATCCAGTTTGCCCTAACTTTATAAGAAGCTCTTCTCTTGTTTCAGGTTTACTCCATAATTCACGAAGTTGCTCTTCACTACTAAATAAATTCGGTAAAAATTCGATCAATTTTTCCAAAAATTCTGAAACCGTAAGTGGTCTTCCGTTATCACCAACATAACGAATTTCCACATCTATCACCTTAATGTTCCTTCCATTTAATTTGACTATAATTTTTTCTTTTGGGGGTTCAGGTGCTGTATAGATTCCTTCATCATTACCATCTGGTGAATTAGGTTTCGGTTTTTGTTTCGGCTTTGTTATTGGGTTTAGATCTTCTTCGCCATCAATTATAATTTCATCCTCTTCTTCTGCAGAATCGTCCCAATCTTTATCATAGAAATTATTCGTAGCTCCTGTAAAATCTATAATTGTAAAAAAATCTTTGTTCTCAAAAATACGAGTGCCTCTACCAACAATCTGCTTAAATTCCACCATAGAATTGATGACACGAACTAATACTACATTTCTAACATTTCGAGCATCTACGCCTGTTGTGAGCATCTGTGATGAAGTAAGAATCACAGGGATGTCTTTATCATTGTCCTGAAACCGTTCTAAAAGTTGTTTTCCAATTTCTCCTTCATCACTTGTAACTCTTACACAATAATGAGCATCTTTCACGGATTTATGCTTATTGATCGCATCACGCATCATTAATGCATGTTCTTGATTGACACAGAAAATAATTGTTTTATCCATTTCTCGGATATTTGCCAAAATTGCTCGGGCAATTAAATCCGTTCTATCTTCAACAATAATTTTACTTTCAAAATCAGAAAGACCATAAATCCTGTCCTCAAGCTCTCCACTTACTACAATGTCATCCTTTGTTGGAATATACTCATCAATATTGGTTCTGATTCTTTTAACCTTGTAAGGTGTCAAAAACCCGTCATTAATTCCATCCTTAAGAGAATATTCATAAACAGGTTTTCCGAAGTAATTATAGGTATTTACGTTGTCATTACGCTTTGGAGTTGCAGTAAGTCCTAAGTGAACTGCCGTAGTAAAATAATCTAAAATATCTCTCCAAGAACCATTTTCATTGGCTGAACCTCGATGACACTCATCAATAATAACTATATCAAAAAAATCAGAAGGATACTGCTTGTAATAACCTCCAATATTTTCTTTTTCAGCAATTGCCTGATAAATTGCAAAAAAAACATTTGCATTCGTTGGAACTTGACCATTCCTGATCCGGATTTCATCACCGTTGATTTTAACTAGATCTCTTTCCAACGGATTAAATGTATTAATGGCTTGGTCAGCCAAAATATTTCGATCAGCTAAGAATAAAATTTTTGGTCTTCGTTCTATCTTATCTACATTCCAACGAGCTGTGAAAAGTTTGTAAGCAATTTGAAAAGCAACAAATGTTTTTCCTGTTCCTGTTGCTAAAGTAAGAAGAATACGTTTTTTATCTTCAGCTATGGCTTCAATTACCTTGTTTACTGCAATCTCTTGATAATATCTAGGTTTAAAGTCTCCTGTTAAATAAAAAGGTATGCTTAAGAGCTTTTCTTTTATACTATTCTCCTGAGCAAAGATTCTATTGTACATTTCTTCCGGAGTCGGATAGTTTTTAATGAAATCTCCCTTTCCTTCTGAAATGCAAAACTCATAAATCTTCTTTCCGTTACTGGAATAAACAAAATCAATTCTTAGCTTTTGAGCATAATCAATAGCCTGTTGTAAACCTTCAGTTGGTTTTTTATCATAGCGCTTTGCCTCAATAATTGCAAGAGGAACATTTTTATATTTAAGCAAATAATCTACATATAATCGTTCTCCTCTTTTATTCCCGGATAATTTTCTTCCGTCAGTAAAATAATGCTCACGGATAATGTAAGCCTCGTCCCATTCAGATAATCGTAACTGTGGGTCTATAAATTTAGCTCTGGTATCGTGTTCTGAATAGGACAAATATTAGTTTTTTTTAAGTTTTCAAATTTACAAAAATAGTCTTAGTAAAACTTAAAAAACCATTAAAACACTGAATAATAGCGTTTTAATGGTTTTTATATTGAGCAAAATCATAATTTTTTTGTCAAGCAATGCAATGTTAACTCATTTAAAAGTAGCTGTTACAGGATCTTTACTACCTCAACATTCTTATACGATTTTAAATTAATTGTATTGGTTAATTTTGCTCTTTATGAAATGATATTGATAAAGAAAAAAAATGAGATTCGAATGGACTGAACAACTAATTAAATAATTTCCCCCAAAATAATGATAAAGAGTCGCCTCATATTAAAATGTGGCGACTTACTATTATTTATCCATCGCTTTAATTTCTGGTGAAGTTGGCGGTAAATGTTGAAATTTATAAGTATGCATCTTATCCTCAAAGACATCAAATTTACTCAATGGAACTGTATCTGTAACAGATTTAACAAAATGGAAAGTTTTAATATCAACAATATTCTTTAATTGATAAGTACTATCCTTATAAAAAACCAAATCAAAAAATCGAGATTGATTATTTTGTGAATTTTTCTCGTTCATAATATCAATTTCTCTCTTTAAATAAATATTACCTTGTTGGTCTTCATATAGTATATTATCTTTAATATCTTTCATTTTTTTCTGTTGGCTACATGAACAAACCATAAAAACGGTGAATAATCCAATAATTATTTTCATTTTCTTTGAAATTTTAGCAAAGATACATTTAATTTAGCCCAATATCCAACATGTTTTTTTGTCCATAAATACACCCATTGTGACTGGCTTAATATTCCTTGATTTATATCCTTTAATGAACCCTTACTACTTGATTCGCCAGCTTCATCATATATTTTATATGTGGGTTTACATGGTTTAGTATTGTCAACTACAATAAATAAAGTATGCAATGAATCAACAATTGATAGATAAAAAATATGAAAACCAATCTTATTTTTAATGATTGCCTTAAAATAATCAACTATTACTTTGTCATTTTTCGAAAAGAGAGTTCTTGATGGATTGTTTCCATACTCATCTTTTTGATTAACCTCTCGATAACCAAAAATGCTGCCTTCGAAGTCTTTGTAGTCATATCCATACCCCAAACTTTTTAATTTTTTTGCTCGAGCTACAGCATTATTTAAATCTGGAACATTTAAGCGGATTTTCTTTTTATCATCATAGGCATAAAAATTTTTTTTATTGTCAACAACAGCACCCAAAAACCTATCTGCGGCCTGTATACAGTAATTGACAGAATATTCTCCTTCAGTATGTTTATTGCGATATTCCTGAGAAATAATTGATAATACATCAAATCCCTTTTTTAATTCTTCACTTAAAAACACATCATTTTCAATAATCTTAACATTAAACTTTCCGCAAATTGCATTTCTTTTAGAAGTTTTTCCTAAGCCATCACCATCATCTGATGCGAACACAGAAACACTAAACTTTGTACCTCTAGCTAGTGCTTTTGCATCAATTTCTAGTACTAATTCATCACCATATTCTGCATCCTTTAAGTCGTAAGCATCTTCATCACTTTCATAATCCGTATCATCATTGTCAATGAATTTCAATTTTGCAGATGCATTAGAGCTTTTAAATTCCAATATTCCATCTCCATCCTGCCATCCAATAGGATCATAACCCATTTTTATAAGTAATGGAATTCTTGCCACAGAATTTTTTGCAATTACGATATTTGCCACGGGATATTTCCTCCATTCATTATCATAGTCATTCCCTAGATTTAAGTACTCTAATTTATTTTCGGTACAATCATTTAATGAAATTACAGCATTCTTTGGACTTTCATTTCCATTTATTTTTACAACGGGTAGAAAATCATATTTATCGCCGGCTTCAGACTCTGTTCTATTTTTTATTTCAGCATGTCCCAATCCCAACGGTTTTATTTTATTGGGTAATCCCAATGCTTTTATTTGTTTCATTATTTTTAGATTTTAATCGTTAAAAAAATAGAAATGGTGGCAGCTACACCACCATTTCGTTATGTTTAATCCAAAGTACTTGTTTCCTTATCTCCATGAGTTAACTGAATATCTCTCTGCTCAAAACTCGTTTCAAACTCCAGTTCCTTAGGATTTTCACAATTCTTAGGGTCATCTTCAGGGAAGATCGGAAGTGGCTTATCAACAGGCAATCCGGTAGATTTATCCTGTAAAATAGTAAGTGTCGTAGGAACTCTTGTGATCCAGTATTTCCCTTGAGGTTCTCCGGTTGGCTGTCTCATTTCATCTACAATAGACATATACATCGGATCTCCAATGACAGGAACCGCGCCTCCATTCCAGATCAATCCTGTTTCAAGGAAGAACTGTACCGCTGCTTCAAATCCAGGTTTTACGGTAACAATAATTCTCGCCATACCTGCTTGAAGGAAACTTCTGAACAAAGGATCTACACTTTCAGTAAGATAAAATTCCTGCCAGCTTTTACGGTTTGCCCAGTAATACGGATAGAATGTATAATCCATAATTTCCCATTCAAAAGCCTGTTCCATAAACTTAGCCAAAGCTGCATACTGATCCAGATTGTCATTAAGATACACTTGGAAATTATCCATTCTGGTAGTATCCTCAGCTCCATTTGTCATTACCTGTCCAAGCGTAGTAATATAATCCTGTAATAAGTAAGCAATACAGTTATGTTTCAAGGTATCATGCTCCATGTAACGGTAGTAATTCCCTTGTCTTTCTTTAGCTGCCTCTTCTTTTTCCTTTTGTTCAGCATCCAATCTTGCCTGTTCTTCTAAGAATTTTTGATAAGCTTCTTCATAAGCCTTAATAATTGCATTGAAGCTTTCTGTTTTCCATTTATTGATGAATTCATCACTAAGTTCACAGTTTACTGTTACTTTAATGTTATAATTTCTAACATTATGTCCTTTTATCTGGAAAGAGATATTTCCCGTTAGATTAAGACCGGATACTCCATAATCAAAATTAACATCTCCACGAGTAGAGAGACCATTCATATCCCCTTTTAAATTAGAGCAAACAATTTCAGAATAACGTGACCCTTGCCATCCTCCACCTCGGTTTCTGGATGATCTACAGCTAAAACTTGCATTTTTTGCAGCATAGTTGTCCGGAATTGTAATCTGAGAATAATCTACCCCAAAATCATCATTGGTTTGTGGTACACTTGCAGCATTGTGTATTACCTGTTTAGTCGCGGCAGGGAAAGCATCTAATGATACTCCATAGATTTGTGCCCAATGCTGGATTTGTTCTACTGTAGCAGATTTTGGATTCGGCATTGTCCATGCTCTTTCCGGAGCAGTTCTTGGATCTACAGGAGCAGTAAGTACCTGAGCTTTAGCTACAGTAAGAGCCAAGCGGTGTAATCTTGAAGGTTCCGGAACCATAAATTCGAACATCGTACGTTTGCCGTAGTTATAAATCTGGTTCTTATACTTCATATCGATCCATCTGTAAACACCTGTGATATGCTTTGGTTGTGCGGCATCAGGATTATCCGTATTAATCACTTTTCCACGGTTATCATATTCGTGTACGTTGGTTTCAGTATATTCCTTGATAATTTTCTGCACCCTTTCTTCGGAAATTTTAGTAAGAACCCTTTCCATAGCTCTTTCCGTAATTTCCTGAGATTTCATCATTGCCTGTCTTGTACTGTCGTGCTGTGCAGTATTGTTAGCATAGTCAGCTCCGATTTCAAATTTCATGGCATCTGTTCCGTAGCTATATCTTGTATATGCCGTAATACCTTGTTGTTTATCCAGTTCTTTGGCGACCTCCGTCTGCATATCTGTTCTGGAGGTTTTGGTAGTATCGGAAATTTTTTCGGTTTCCTGAGATTTGGAAGTTGTATCTGTAATTTCGGAATAATCCCTCGCTACGGAAGATTTGTGTCTCAATTCACTCGCCATAACGTTCTCAATATTGGAAACTTCTCCCGGAACATATGCATGAACACTTTGTACCACTTTCAGATAATCTGCGACACCCAATCTTTTAATCCCGAAATTTTTACGTTTCTGAATAATCACCGTTTCAGGTTCCTGAGGATTTTCAATGACAGCTCTCTTCAATGTAAGCATTCCGGTAAGGCTTATATCTTGTTTAATATATTGCTGACCAAGATCTGCATATGCTACACTTCCGTTATCGAAGATAATTTCTATCTTAAAAGCTACACTTGCTCTGAATTTATTAATTAAGTTTACAGGAAGAGTAATTTTATTATCTATCATCGGAATATTGCTGTAATTTTCTTCAAAACTTCCTGCAGTATCTGTAGTGGCAGTAATTCTTGCATTAGCAACGCTCCATGAAACATCTTCAACTTCAAATGAGAAATTAACAAAACCACCAGATCCCGAAAGTCCTAAAACACTGTGTGCAAAAAAGCTGTATGCCATTGGAGTTCTTGCCGTAGTATTAACAACCGGAACGGATGCACCACCGAGATTCACATACTGCTGCTGTGTAAGTGGAGAGTTTTCCAAAGCAGTTTCCATAGATGTTGAAATACTATCTCCAACAATATTTAAAGCGTCTGAATAGGTTTGAATTTCGTCATCAAGAACGATAGTTTGAGAGCCTACTCTTAATGTGTTATCAGAAAGAATCCTAATTCCTTCCTTATTTACATCTTCAAAAGCTCTTGCTTCGTCAAATTCTGCAAAAAGTGATACAAAAAGTGCAAAAGATTCCGGAGAAAGATTTTCCATTAATTCTCCTACATTAATTTCATTTTGATATGAAAATTCAAAAGGTTTCACTTCATATTGTCTTAATTCTTCGTAAAGACGAATTTTTTCTTCTTCTGGAGTTTCTTCTGTAATTTTGCTGTCGACTTCAGCTAATTTTTTTTCATACAGTTCTAAAGCCTCCCTGTTTTCGTCCAGATATCTTGCATACGATTCCTGATAAGCCTGTTCACGGGATTTATAATATTTTCTCTGAAGTTTTTCAAGTTCTGTATTCAGTTTTTCCAAAGCTTCTTTTTTATGGAGAGCTTTGTTTGCTGTTAATGCTGCCTGTACTTCAGATTCTAGTCTTTGCGTTGTCTTTGCTGTCAAAATAGGTTCTGTAACTTCTACGGACATTTTGGAAGAAACTGAACCTGTTGTTCCTGAGTCTTCAGAAAATAAATATTTTGGTAATACGATTTTCCCATCGAATGCTTTTTCTAACGGTTTTTCTCCGTTTACCTTTACAATTTCCTGATCAGATAAATCCAAACTTTGGGCAAAGCCAACATGAATTGCCATCAAAACATGACTGATCGCTTCTTTAACGTAGAAGTCTCCTTGAGTTACGATCTGATAAATGTAATTGTCCCAAAGTTGTACGAAGATTTTAAGGCCTTCGGTAGTAAGTTCTTTATTAGTATCAATAAGATGACTATAATAATCTTTAACAAAAATCAATTCACCATTATCAAGGACTTCTTTTTTAGAAAGCTTTCTTCCGATGTTAAGAAGTTCCCCGAAAACTCCCTCTTCAATTTTCTTTTCAGTTTCGAATCCTGCATTGCTGAATGTTCTGGCAGCTTTTACCATTTCTCCCAATTTTGAAGATCTGGAAGACATTCCTGTAACAGCTGTGTCAAAAACTCCTTTTGCTCCTTTCGGTCGGTGAATAAATCCTAAGTTTCTTTCTTTGGTTTCTGTAAGTTGTGGATTTCTTAAACTCACAAATCTGAAAAGCGTCTGAGACGCATTGTTGTTTGTAGACATTTGTGTAAATTTGTTTTGATTTTATAAAAGGTTAAGATTTGAAGGCTCTTTTTAGTAGAGTGACTTCAGGTTTTAGCCTTATTTTTTTAGGTGGTCTTCAGGCTAATTATGTCCACCATGAGTTTTAAAGTCTCTTTTCATTTCTGTGTTATTTCTATAATGCAAATATCCATCG
Source organism: Chryseobacterium sp. RU37D (assembly GCF_900156075.1). GTDB lineage: Bacteria > Bacteroidota > Bacteroidia > Flavobacteriales > Weeksellaceae > Chryseobacterium. The sequence continues at coordinate 59,386 of NZ_FTMM01000019.1, forward strand.
AGGAAGCGACAGAACTTGACGTATTAAATTAATTTTCAGGGATTTTTAAAGAAATTTTGTAACATATTGAATGTCTGGAAAAAGAAATTTTCCAATCAAATAACACAATAAAAAAATCCATATTACATATGCAATATGGATTTTCTGTTTTTTTTTTAATATAGTTAATCTATAGTCTGAGTAAAAGTGAGATTTTCTGTTTTATTTTCTAAAAATTGTTGTAATTCTATCCAGTCCTCAGGAATGACTTTGAAATGTTTTTTTTCGGTAATAATAATGCTCGTTTCTAAAATATTTGCTGAAAAAATAAATTTAAATTTCTCCAGTTCCTTCTTATATACTACGACATGTGCAATCTCGTGAATTAGACCTTTAAAAACTCCATTATTCGCTGTCAGTGTGATTTTAGATATTTTTTCCATAGTTGTTTCATTTTGATTAATGATTTATCATTCCCACAATTCACAATCCTGAACAACCACATCAGTTAATGTAAGTCCTGCACATTCCCCAATAATGGTAACTTTCTGACCTTTACTGATCTGGGAAATGATTTTATTGTTCTTATCTGAGAAATAGCAATTAACGGATTGGAAATAATCTACTCTCAAAGAGATGTAGGGATTATCCAAGATATCTTTCCCGATGTTGCCAACAACACCTGTAACCGCCATCTTTTTACCTTTATACTCTTCATCTGCGAACACTTCATTAGCCTCATACGCTCTGTAAAGTTCTGGCGCTGTTATATCGATATCAACCTTAGGGATGTGTGGACTTTCAGGATCGACCTGTTTGATATAGTCTACATAGCCTTCTTTAGTTGAGAGATAAGGGTGCAGGTAGTTTCCTTTAGGATTCCAACTGGCTATTCCTTTCTGGCGTGCTTCATAGAGTTTGTTTAATACTTCTTTGTCTTTGGGTTGGATCAGGGCAAAAAAAGGAGTCAGGTCATAATTTTCCGGAATCTTTGTTTCCTTACCATTGCCATCTATGAAAGTATCTCCTTTGCTTCCATACCATCTGAATCTCTTTTTATACCGTTCAAATACCTCAATCAATTCTTTGGTAAGCCCTCCATTCACAGGTAAAGACAAACCAATCACTCTTGTAATAAATGTAATTTTATCCTCTCCATTCTCAGACTTCTGAATTTTGAAGTAAAGAGATTCATCTACAGCAAATTCATCATCTTTACTATGAGTGATTCCTTTTGAAACAGCATTTAATACAATCAAATATTCAGGGGAAACTTCCTTGTTTACGACCAGCTTTTGATAAGTGGTATTTTTTTGAAGCCCTCCTAGTGCATGGTTCCGGTCCTCCAGCTTATTTTTAGGTAGGGATTTCACGGATTCTTCCGTCTGATCGAGATAATCTTGGTAGGGTAATTTTTCTTTACTTCCGGTACTTTCTTCTGGCTGAGTAGTTTTAAGATCCGAAAAACTGGGAGAAACATTCATTCCGAGTATTATTAATCCAAGAAATAAAATTCCGAGAGTTATAACAACTCTAATGATTCGTTCACGCCAGAAAGGTAGTTTTTGCATCAGGAATTTAGAAATGGGAGGGATCAGGAGTATTCCTCCAGTGAGTAATAATAAGCCTCCGAAAAAGGTTTTTGTGAAAATCACTCCGATTCCTGAGAAGATCATCCACATTCCGATAATCCATTTGAAGATGTTAAGTAAAATTCTTTGAGTGCTTGGTTGTGTGCTATTCACTTGTGCCATATAGATAATATTTTGGTTATTTGAAATGAGAAAGGGTGTGAATGACATCACTCTCAACTCAGGCTACTGGTATAACCCACTAAAGAAATGAAGCAAACACACCCCGATCTGGGGCGTCTTCTGCATTTCATTTTTCTTTAGTTAAAAATATTACCAGTATTTTGAGTTGAAAAAATGAATTGCTAACGCAATATCTATATGTTATTTACAACCTTTGTTTTAATCTTATATTTTGATTCTTTAAAAATTTGCCTGTAAACTTAAGGATTTTCTATGAGATGTTCAAATCTAAAAATCAGAAACGACTCATTCTAAGCCTCAAATTTCCATTGTTTTTATTTTTGTTACTTACTTTGTCATTTTTGCAAGAAAAACGGTCTTAATTCTTAAATTTGAGCTATCCTTGAACTTTAAAGCTCTCCTGATGTCTGTCAAATAATCTCTTAACTGCCATTGCAGTAAATAATTTACTTTGTCTGGTCTTAAAGCCATAATCGTTAAGCCTCTCTGCGATTTTATGATAGCTGATGTTCTCGGAGCGCATAGAGGTAATGAGTGCTGTTGCCCTGCGGTTGTTTTCATTTTCCCTCGCATCTCTCTGACGGATTTCTATACTTCTTTGTCTGGAATAGTCTGTTAAGTTTTCTGGTTTGCCTAATTCAATTCCCTTTGCTTTCAGTTCTGCCAATGCACTTCGGGTTCTCTGGGAAATACGTTCCCTCTCGTCTTGGCTTAAAACTGCCATGATTCCAACGGTTACCGGATTGGCATTTGCCATATCACAACAAACAAAGTCAACTTTAGCATCACGAAGGGTAAAAATGAAGGAGGCATTTCGGGAAAGACGGTCAAGTTTGGCGATGAGTAAGGTTGCTCCCTGTTTCCTGCACTCCTCAATGGCTTTCATTAGCATAGGGCGATCATTTTTCTTTCCTGATTCTGTTTCCCTGTATTCAGCTACTAATTCATCATCATGTTTAAGAAATTTGGTTACTGCAGATTTTTGGGCATCTATTCCGAGTCCGCTTTCACCTTGTCTTTTGGTCGAAACTCTAAGATAACTGATATACTTCATTCGTAACTTTTGTTAAATGTTGGTTGAATAAATGATACATTTTGAATAAATAAAAAAGGACTTAGAAAAGCCCTGTATTATGAGGTAAAAGTTCCCCCTGTTTACCAATGTGAATGACTTCCCAGCCTCTGCGGTGTAAGTCTTCTCCGATCAGATTGTAACGGTGACATTCCAAAGGATTCTGCTCACTGCACATGATTACAATTTTATAATCAAACTCCAAGCCTCTCTCCAGATATTCCAAACCTTGCTGGTAGGACACCGACTTGCGAAGTTTGTCATGATCCAAATTTCCATTGGTGTAAAATTCTTCATCTTTTGGTTTTCCTCCAAGTTTCGGTTTGTGAATGTATTGTAAGCCAAATTCTGCTAAAGTGATCTGGAATGCTTTTGTGTTAAATTCCGGCTTCCATCTGGAGTAAGGATTTGTACGGACATCTACTACTACCTGTATTTCATTATACTGTAATAGTTCAATGAACTCTCTCATCTGGCGGTTTCCGTAGCCTATGCTGAAAATTTGAGTCTGCATATCTGATTGTTTGTTATTTAATTACCTGTATAAAGATAATGATTAACTAACTGATATTCAAATATTTAAACTTTTATTTTTGTTTTTATACAAATTTTTTGATTAAAAAATTACTGAAAATAAAGCTACTTTATTTGCTGTTCAATTTCTTTCGCATGCACTATCTTTAAGAAAAATTTCTCGCACGCACGTAAAGCTCTGCCATCTCTGTCAACTTACATATTCCTGTTCAAACTGACCACCTCAAAATCTCTTTGTTTCCCTTCCTCATGTAGCCCCTTTGACCATTCCCTTCGCGCGCGCGTAAAGGTCGGTTATTTCGGCAATAAAACTATTGAAATGTAGGTTCAAAGAGACTGTGGGAAAGTGTTTGAGGAGATTTTGGATGAGATTTTTTCTACTTACTTTAAATAGTATTTTTGGAATGGGAGAGAAAAATACTCAGATTTAATTGATATTTTTTGCATAATTCTCAATTTCTGCCAAAGTATTCTGGTAAGCGAAGTCGATTTTTGAGTTTAATTCTGAGAGTAGAGGGCTTTCTTGTGTTGTTTTTGCATTCGCACAAATGTCCCTGTAGCGGCTCCTTACTTTGCTAAAAAAGTCACTTGGACGATTGATGTAGGGCTTGGTAGCCTCTAACATTTTTTCAAATTCTTTTATCCCTCCTAAACTTTCTATACACATACAGATGAGAGGGGCATCAAAGTCGCTTGGTGACTGGATGTTCTTAGGATTGAAAATAAATTGATTTTCTTTACAAATGTTATCATGCTCTTTATACCACTGATTAATGAAGAGTTTGTACACATCTGGTTGTATTAAATCTTGTATTAATATTTGAGATTTGCCAATTTTCTTAGCAATGTTCTTTATAAAGGCACTATTGTACTGATTTTCAAATCTCAAATATTCTCCATCTTTAAAGTCTTCTGGAATATTCTTCCCTGCCTGTTTCTTTTTATCATAAAATAATAAGATTTTATATTTCCCTTTCCCCAGCGTTTTATAATAAAGTGTTGTTTTTTCCTCACTTCGATGAAGCCTCGGGCTATTACTTAATGTATTGAAATAATATTGAGGTTTCTGATTAACTTCTATGGTAGCTTGTGGGTGTAATATCCGTACAATACCATGTTTGATACTGAATCCTATCTCTTTCTCTATTTCATTTATCATTCTAAGAAAATCTTCATAACCCACTGTATAGAAATTATTTTCATAAAGATACACCGCAGGGTTAACAGTAAATTGTATATAGCCATTCTTTCTGCTCACCTGTATCTTTCCCTTTCTTCCTCTAATAAATTCTATTTTTCCATCTCTTAGCCTTGATTCCTCATCTTCCAATTGCAAATCTGGAATTTGATCTTCTGGGAAGCTAAAACTTAACTTATCCATTCCTACAATGTTGCCAGTTTTTGGCAATGTTTTCACCTTGTTATAAAGAGAACATCCTTCCAAAGCATCTTCACTCATCACTTAGCATGCTTCAAAGGTTAATTTTCCCAATTAGGATTTTTTAAGGCTTCTTTTACCTCTGCAAGATTGTACAAAACTCTTCCTGCAACTGGAGTCTCAGGAATGAGTCCTCTTTCTACATTTTTTCTGAGTGTTGGCAAAGAAATTTTAAGCATCTTTGCAAGCTCATTACGGGTCAGATAGGTGTTCTGGTCATAGACACCAAAGTCTTTCTTAAATTCTGATAATAAATTTTGAATCCCATTGAGAATTTCATTTTTAAAATCCTCCGGAGTTGTATTGTGAACCTGTGTAATATTATTTGCCATTGCATTAATCATTTATTGATGCAAATTTTGGCAATGGTTTATACGGAGAAAATTCTATTTTATACGGCTAAGTAAAATAATAGAAATTAAAGGAAATTTGTATAATAGTATTTTACATCTTTTGAATACCTCTCCCCATCAGAAAGCTTGAATTTTGATGTGTATTCAATTTCAACATGATATTCTTTGTTTAAGAACTCAACGAACTCCTTTACAGAACAATTCAAAGCAAATATCTTTTTATCGAAAAATTTAGTCTCCAATAATTTTTCATACCTAAAAATAGCATTTGCTTTCGCTATAAAACCTCTCTTATGTTTACCATCTTCATCAAAAGCATTAAGATGCTCCAAAATTTCTTTAAATTTAAGTCGGTTCTCTGCTTTCAGAAAAACATTGGGATAAGGATTATCAATTAACTCATTATTTAGAGGACTATTCGTATAGTATTGAAGCTTTTCTTTTAAAAACAACTCTTTTGCGAACAGCAAATCCATGTGTTGCCATTCCAGAAGTATGAGTTCTTCTTCAATCTCCGGAATGGTGTTGCTCTCTACAATACTAAAGATGATTTCTGATAGTAAGAAGTCTCGGAAAAGTGCATTATTACTTGTTTTATAATCATTATGAAATTCTACTGGAATTATACTGCCTGAATTTACATATTCTTTTATTGTATTGTTGTATTCATCATTTAGGTACTGCAATAGATTTGTATTGTCTGTCACTTTTTGGGAGTAAATTTTTATTTCACTTTCTAAATTAGATATTTCCAGTGCTACATAGAAATTAATCTGCTTAAGGTATTCTTCAAAAATTTTGTTTTGAAAATCATTCTTTAAGACAAGGTTGATCTCACCGCTATCTGTACGTTGGAACAAATCGGTTATTGACGAATATTCTATTTTCATGGAACAATTTTTAATTTTACTTCTTCATAACCGTTTTGCTCTGCTTGTCTTAACCATAAATCCCTCATCTTTTCGGCATGCTCTTTAGGTGTAGTCTGGATATAGCCCATAAATTCTTTCTCTGTCTGATGTCCTGTTATTGCCATGATAGTTTGTGTTGCCAACTTTCCATAGTGATTTGTTGCAAAACTCCTCCTACATATATGTGAACTGATAAGCTCATATTTTGGAAACTCTCCTTCTTCTTTTCTTTTTGTTTCTGAATTTATCTTTGAGCCCTGTACTAAGTAGGTTAATCCAACCTGATTTCCAACCTCCTTGACATACTCATTAAATTTTTGATCTGACAATGCTGGCGGAAAATCGCCTCCCCATCTCTTCATTACTTCTACAATATGTGGATGAATCGGAATTACAACTTCTGAGCCTGTCTTACTGGTAGTGATTTCTATAAATCCGTCTTTTACATTTTTAGCTTTGATATTCTTAAAATCCTTTATCCTTTGTCCTGTCCATAAACCTACTATTAATAAATCTCTTACACGGTTTAACCTTTCATTGAATGAAAAATCATGCCTGAAAATCTTCTCGATCTCTTCTTCATTAAGATAAATTGCTTTCGTTTTACTGCTAGTTCTGAAAAATTCTGGATGATTAATTTCTTTATGCACCGGAAGCCCCTCTAAAAGTGCCTGACGTGCCATAGCTTTCACATTTTTAATATAATTCCCTACCGTCTTTAAATCAAGAGCCTGCTCCACGTTAAGGAAATTCATAAAATCTCTGTGAAAAATTAGGTTGAGGTCCTTATACTTTAATTTTCTGCCTACATGCTTTTCAAAATCCAAAATTTTTGTCAGAGTTGCCTTATATGCCTTAATGGTCTCTATCGATACTGGCTTATTAGTTTTCTTTCTAATTCTTGTCGGAGCTTCCTCTATAACCTTTTTTATATATGGGACAAAAAACACCTTATAATCTTCTCCTGCATTGACTGGTCGATTAAAGCATTTAATGATAATTTCTTCCAGCCACTTCTTGTCGATAAGTTCTCCATCTATCTGAGCATTATTATAGCTCTCAATCACAAAAGCTTTTAGTTTAACCAGATTTTTATTCAACTTATCATATCGGGGTTTATTCTCAGGATCAAAGCTATTTAAAATAGGATTCTGATCAACAATATTTTTCATTGACTCTCTGGCATGACTCCAATGCTTTGGGTCAATCTGAAAGCCTGTAGCTGTAACTAAATCTATTTTTCTTCCTTCCCGAAACCTTATGTAAAGACTGGATGGATTTTTTGTGCTTTTAAGGATGTAACGAATTGTTGCCAATGGATTCTAATTAAATACAAAATAAAGATAATAATTTTCCCCATATTTTCCCCACAATACTTTAATTATTTGTTATTATATTTAATTGTATTTTATTTTTTACAATCTATAAACTTGATATTTAATAAAATACAATAAATACAAGGTTCATAAAATTAACAGGTTATACGCCCTGTGGGTCTACTACCTAAAAAATGCAACTCGCTAAATTACAGCAAGTTGCATTTTGTTTTTGGTCACTTTTAGTCACTTGGTCACGATTTTGGTCACTGTTTTTCTAAAAAATGTTTGAAGTGAACCTGATTGAATCTATTTGAATCTGATTGTATTTTAGCTACGGAAATAATGTCCGTTCGATTCAAAATAATCATACATTATGCTCCGTGCGGTTGCTTCCCAATCAATCACAACCCAATTAGGAATATTAAACGTATCATCTTCATAAAGCCATTGTACAAAATCTTCATCACTTCCAAACTCGCCGTAATAAAAATTGTTTACATACTCATAAAGGCTTTGAAACTCAATTTTACCTAAACAATTGGATATACTAATTTAGCTTCCAGTTAGAGTTAAGCATAAAACCTTAATTTTAACGTATGAAACAAGGGCGAAAAATCTATGATCCAGCTTTTAA
>NZ_FTMM01000015.1 GCF_900156075.1 Chryseobacterium sp. RU37D
TTAAAAGCTGGATCATAGATTTTTCGCCCTTGTTTCATACGTTAAAATTAAGGTTTTATGCTTAACTCTAACTGGAAGCTAAATTAGTATATCCATTATCCTTGTGATACTTATTACGGAGCTAATACATAAGCATATATATTCTAAACCATAAAAAACTACTTCATAACAGATTTTCCTATTTCACAAAACTTTACCTTTGGCTACGCCGAATCTTCGATTGACAAAGAGGGTTACAATAAATTTTCATCCACAAAATTCGGAAGCGTTACTTTCAGCTTCGGTTCTGCTTCCATGGCTCTTTTGATGGCGAAAATAGCGCCTTCGTTTCTGGCCCAGCTTCGTCTGGAGATCCCGTTGTTCACGTCCCAGAAGAGCATTGATTTTAATCTTCTGTCGGCATCATTGCTTCCGTCCAACAGCATTCCGAAACCACCGTTGATCACTTCGCCCCAGCCGACACCGCCTCCATTGTGGATGCTTACCCACGTTGCCCCACGGAAACTGTCACCGATCACATTGTGAATCGCCATATCTGCCGTGAACCTCGAACCGTCATAGATATTGGAAGTCTCCCTGTACGGCGAATCCGTCCCGGAAACATCATGATGATCCCTTCCTAAGACTACAGGCCCTATTTCGTCGTTTTTAATGGCTTTGTTGAAGGCTTCTGCGATTTTCATTCTTCCTTCCACATCGGCGTATAAAATTCTCGCCTGAGAACCTACTACCAGCTTATTTTCCTGCGCCCCTTTAATCCACTGAATATTATCTTTCATCTGCTGTTGAATTTCTTCAGGAGAATTTCTCTGGATTTCTTCCAGAACAGCACATGCAATATTATCTGTTTTCTGCAGATCTTCCTGTTTTCCGCTTGTACAAACCCAACGGAATGGTCCGAAACCGTAATCAAAACACATCGGTCCCATAATATCCTGAACATACGACGGAAATTTGAATTCTCTTCCCAACGTAGGATTTTCTGCCATGACATCGGCTCCGGCTCTTGAAGCTTCCAACAGGAAAGCATTTCCGTAATCGAAGAAATAGGTTCCTTTTTCTGTATGTTTATTGATGGCTGCAGCGTGTCTTCTCAGTGTTTCCTGAACTTTTTCCTTGAATAATTCGGGGTTTTCTGCCATCATTTTATTGGATTCTTCAAAGCTTTGTCCGACAGGATAATACCCTCCTGCCCAAGGGTTGTGAAGCGAAGTCTGGTCTGAACCGATATCAATTCTTAAGTTTTCCTGGTCAAATTTTTCCCAAACTTCAACCACATTTCCGAGGTAAGCTAAGGAAACGGTTTCTTTATTTTCCTGTGCTTTTTTAACTCTTGCTACTAACTCATCAAGGTTTTCATGAATTTCGTTCACCCATTTCTGATCGTGACGGATTTTTGTAATCTTTGGATTAACCTCCGCACAAACGGTAATGCATCCTGCAATATTCCCTGCTTTTGGCTGAGCTCCGGACATTCCGCCCAGACCTGAGGTTACGAATAGTCCGCCCTTCGGTTCTTTTTTTATTTTTCTGAATGCATTTAAAACCGTGATCGTCGTTCCGTGAACAATCCCTTGTGGGCCAATATACATATAGCTTCCCGCCGTCATTTGTCCGTACTGCGTTACCCCCAGCGCATTGAATTTTTCCCAATCGTCCTGCTTGGAATAATTTGGGATCATCATGCCGTTAGTTACCACCACTCTCGGCGCATCTTTATGAGACGGGAATAAGCCCATCGGATGTCCGGAATACATGACCAAAGTCTGCTCATCCGTCATTTCCGAAAGGTATTTCATCGTTAAAAGATACTGTGCCCAGTTGGAGAAAACGGCTCCGTTTCCACCGTATGTAATCAGCTCGTGAGGATGCTGAGCCACCGCATAATCCAGATTGTTCTGGATCATCAGCATGATGGCTTTTGCCTGCTCTGATTTTCCGGGATATTCTGAAATTGGCCTTGCCTTCATTTCATAATCCGGACGGAAACGGTACATATATATTCTTCCAAATTCATCGAGCTCTTTTTTAAACTCCCGGATTAATTCGGGATGGAATTTTGGATCGAAATAACGTAAAGCATTCTTTAAAGCTAATTTTTTCTCTTCTTCACCTAAAATCTCCTTTCTTTTCGGTGCGTGATTGATATTGGTTTCGTATGGCTTCGGCTGTGGCAACTGGCCTGGAATGCCCTGCTGTATCTGTTCCTGGAATGTCATATTACAGTTTCAAGTCTATGTTTAATGTTTAAAATGAATTTAAAATTCAAAGTTTTAAAGATATTCAAATTCGAAAATCCGTGCAACTAATGTTTGAAAATTCATGACTTGAAATTCCCCGCTCCATAGGAGTAGCAAAAATTTTTCCGAATTTTTGACGGTGGGGATGAGTGTAATTATTTTGGAGCTGTTGTTTGCTTTTATTAACCTCCTTCGTTTTCTCCCTTCGTCGAATCCATCCTCCGGAGAAGAGTAATTTTTGTTGAGGATAGACGATTAGTTTCACTCGATCTGAGACAAAAATTTTCTGCCCTACATCTCTTCCCACATATTGATTCCTATCTAAGGAGCTCTTCTGTTCATAAATACTTCATGTTTATTTTGTGATATGTTAAAATTTTCCAAATAGAAGAGCTCACTCCATAAAAAGTGAACTCTTCTAACTTTAATATTAAAAATTATTAATTCTTTTCTCAGGCAACGGAAGCCATCCCCTGAATTCCTTCTAAAACTTCTTTTGCAGATTTCTTAGTATGTGTCTTGAAACCTTGTTTTGTAGCTTCTTTTTTCTGACTTTTCATGTCATTGATATAATCTTTGACCTGCTGAGAATAACTTTCTACATTGTAACCCGGTTATTATGCAGATTTTCCTGAATATCACTAAAATTGTGGACAATTTGAATTTATTCGTATCTAATAATAATAAAATTTAAGTGTTGAGGTCTTTATTTTAATTCAATTTTCATTCCGAAATGAAATTATTAAACACAAAAGTTACAAAAGCTTTTATTAGGATTTAATATAAAAAGATACTTAAGTTTTTTGAAATCTTTGAATTCTTTGTGATATTATTGATCCGTATTTCCAAGCATCGGCACGAATTTATAAGCACCAAATTCTTCCTTTTCAAATTCGGTAGGAGAAATTTTTGCAAATCTGTATAGCACCTGTTCATTAGTAGGGCCCAATGGAATAACCATTTTCCCTCCCACTTTCAGTTGTTTCAAGAGCTCCGTAGGTAATATTGATGCTCCGCAGGTAACAATGATCTTATCAAAAGGGGCAAAAGTCGGAAGCCCGGCAAAACCATCCCCAAAGCTCTGAAACTTTGGATATAAGTGCATCTCACGGAATTTCTCCTTTGAAAAATCAAATAGATTCTTTTGTCTTTCAACCGTGTAGACATGAGCTTTCATTGCTAATAAAACAGCAGTCTGATAACCGCATCCTGTACCTATTTCAAGAATTTTTTCGCCGGCCGTTACTTGTAAAAGCTCAGATTGTTCTGCTACCGTAGAAGGATGGGAAATCGTTTGATGCGCCAGAATAGGAAACGCCCGGTCTTCATAGGCAAAATCCTCAAAAATACTTTCAATAAAAAGATGCCTCGGAACCTCATTCATGGCCGAAAGTACATTTTCATCGGAAATCCCGATCCTGTTTCGGAGATAATCAATTAATATTTTTCTTTTTCCTTTATGTACAAACGAATCATGCGCCATTAGATAGTAGTTATTAGATTACAGGTAGCAGTTTTGTTACAAAAGTAAAAAAACATTCAGTATTTATCAACCTAAAACCTATTATCTATTTCTTAATACCTAAAATTATTATATTTACAAAAATTTAATAGAGCTATGTTGAAAGCAGGTTTGGTAGGTGCCGGACATTTAGGAAAGATACATTTGAGGCTTCTTAATCAGTCTGATAAATATGAATTCGTAGGGTTTCATGATAAAGATGCTGAAAACGGAAAAAAACTGGAAGCGGAATTCGGATATAAATATTTTGAGAATTTTGATGAGCTGCTAGACCAGATCGATATGCTGGACATTGTTACACCAACAATCTATCATTACGATTATGCCTTAAAGGCCATTGAAAAGGGTCTTCATTTCTTCATTGAAAAACCGGTTACCCAAACCCTTGAGCAGGCTCAGGAAATCCTTCAAAAATGCCAGAAAAATGGCATTAAAGCACAGGTAGGCCATGTTGAAAGATATAACCCGGCATTCATTGCGACAAAAGAATTTATTAAAAACCCGATGTTTATTGAGATCCACAGGCTTGCAGAATTTAATCCTCGCGGAACGGATGTTTCTGTGGTTCTTGATTTAATGATTCATGATCTTGATATTTTATTAAGTATAGTAAAATCTAAAGTTAAAAATATTCATGCAAGCGGTGTTTGTGTCGTAAGTAAAACTCCGGATATTTCTAATGCGAGAATAGAATTTGAAAATGGATGTGTTGCCAATCTTACCACTTCCAGAATTTCGATGAAAGCTATGAGAAAAAGCCGTTTTTTTCAGAAAGATGCTTATATTTCTGTAGATTTTCTCGAGAAAAAAGCTGAAGTCATCCGTATGAAAGACGCTCCGGAAAACCCTACTCCATTTGATATGATTATTGAGAATGCAGAGGGAGAAAAGAACCAGATTTTATTTGAATATCCGAACATACAGCCTAATAATGCCATTTTAGATGAGTTAAATTCTTTCGCAGATTCAATCACTGAAAACAAAAATGTAGAGGTTTCTATCCAAGACGGAACGGAAGCGTTGAAGGTGGCTTTGGAGATTATGAAGCTGATCAGTTAATGAGATTTAAGCTTTCATATTATTGTAATTTGCAATATCCTGCAGCAAGAATAAGGATATAAAACTGACTTGCGAACAACAAGCGGAAAAAAACAAAAATTGACTTTAAAAATAATAATTTTACTTATTTTAAAGAGGTAAATCATACTGACAGCATCAGATGTTATCAAGAATTTGAACTGCTTTTAAATAAGAATAATATCAAAATCATATTTGATACTGTAGTACTTGTCGGATGCATTTTTGAAACTAACCAGGATCCTGACCACAAAACCTGTTACAAGAGAACAATGAACCAATGTAAAAATCACTCCGGAATACCAGAAGCTGCTTGATATTGAAAAAACGGAGGCGAAAAATCATCTAAAGAATATGCAGTAAAAGCTTTAATGAAAATTGCAGACAATTATATCCTACCTATGGAAACGAAAAATTGGAAAACCATTTCAGCCAAAGGAATAAGTATATTTTTTGAAAATGATGGCGTGAATTTTAAATCTTTTGAAATAAAATAATTAAAAAAGGCTTGTCAAAAGAATTTGAGAAAGAAAGTAGCAGTTCAAATAATTTTAATTATTTTGGCAGGAAAATTTTAATGCATGGAAACAAACTCCCCTTTTGAACAAATTGACGAACTGAGAATCGACACCGCTGGAAAACAATTCCTTACGGAAGCTGCAAAATGGACTACCTTTTTAGCCATTTTAGGATATATCGGAATCGGTTTTATGGTGCTTGCCGCATTATTTATGATGACAGTGGGCGCATCAATAAGCTCCTACAACAGCATGATGCCATTGGGCGGCAGCATGGTCTTTTCACTGATTTATCTTGTGGTGGCAGCACTTTATTTTATTCCTATCAATTATTTATACAGATTTTCTTCAAATATGAAATCTGCATTACGCTCTAATAGCCAGACAGAGCTTACAAAAGCATTTGAATATCTGAAGTCGCATTACAAATTCATAGGAATTCTTACAATTATTGTCTTTGGTCTTTATATTCTTGCTATTTTTGGCGTGATGATAACAGGCCTTAGCGGCATAGGAAGATAATTTAAAAAAATATAATACAAATTCTTCTGTTTTCAGGAGGATTTTTTTAAACCTAATTATTATGAAAAAAACAGGATTATTATTTCTTTTGATTTCTGCCATTACATTTGGTCAACAAAATCTTCTGTCGCAAAAAATCAATTCCATTATTAAAAACAAAAAAGCCACTGTAGGTGTTTCCGTTTTAGGTTTTGAAAATGGATTTAAATACAATAAAAATGGAGAAAAAAAGCTTCCGATGCAGAGTGTTTTTAAATTTTATATTGCGGCAACAGTTCTTGATCTTGTTGATAAAGGCAAACTTTCACTGGATCAGAAAATTTTACTGAATCAATCCAATTTACTAGAAAATACATGGTCGCCACTTCGGGACAAATATCCTAATGGGGGTGTTGAAGTACCATTAAGTGAGATTCTTGAAATGACGGTTGCCAAAAGTGATAATAATGGCTGTGATATCTTGTTAAAATTAATAGGCGGTACACAAACGGTTCAAAGCAATATGAATTCCAAAGGAGTAACAGATTTCCAAATAAAGTATAATGAAGCGGAAATGCACAAAGACTGGAAAGCTCAGTATGAAAATTACAGTACAACCAATTCTGCTGTTCAGGTATTAAAGAAATTTTACGACAGAAAATTATTATCGAAAAAATCTACAGATTATTTAATGAAAATAATGCTTTCTACATCCACCAGTTTAAATAAAATAGTGGAACAGCTTCCCAAAAATACACTTGTGGCCCGAAAAACGGGAGCTTCCGGAAAAAATAAAGACGGTCTTACAGGAGCAGAAAACGAAATTGCCATCATTACTTTACCGAATGGCAAACATTACGCAATAGCTGTATTTGTCAGTGATTCAATGGAGTCGGATGCTGTCAACTGTAAAGTGATCTCGGATATTTCCAAGACAGTCTGGGATTATTTTATTAAGTAAAATTTTAAGCTTAATTTTAAAAACAATTTAAATATGAAAAAAATAGGATTAACAATAGGATTATTCAGCTGTGCGATATTATTTGCCCAGAAGAGCCAAAATTATCTGCAAATCAGCTATTCAAGCATTTGTTGCGGAACTCCTTCTGACAGTCCTGTGATGGATTATCTATCTATATTTGAGAAAAAAAATAAAATAAAAGGTCTTGAGGTGTACAAACAAAGCGGTTTGGGAAGAGAGGGTGAATATAATTTGTATATCGGAACAGATAATCTTTCAAAAACACAAAAAACAAGCTTCATAAATGGTTTGAAAACAGCCATTGATAATCAGAACAGTGCAAGAGCTAAAAACAGAGACGGGATCGTCAACTTCAGCGAAACAGAAATAGTAAAAAAAGCTGATCTTATGAATGCAAGAAATTTAACTAGCTATAAAAAAATAAATTCAAATAAATAAGGAAAAATGATTAAAAACATTGTAGTTATCGGAGCTGGAACCATGGGAAATGGTATTGCACATACTTTTGCACAAAGCGGATTCAAAGTAAACCTGGTAGATGTATCTCAGGAAGCTTTGGACAGAGGGTTGAAAACCATTACCACCAATCTCGACAGAATAATTGCAAAGGGAAACCTTACGGAAGAACAAAAAGCTGAAACACTAGGAAACATCACCCCTTTCACGACTCTTCAGAATGCTGTAGGTTCTGCAGATCTTATTGTAGAAGCCGCTACTGAAAACCAGGAACTGAAGTTAAAAATTTTCGGTCAGATGGATGAATTTGCTCCTGAAAACTGTATTCTGGCGAGCAATACTTCATCAATTTCTATTACAAAAATAGCCGCGGCTACGAAAAGAGCAGACAAAGTAATCGGTATGCACTTCATGAATCCGGTTCCGATCATGAAACTTGTTGAAATTATTAAAGGATATTCTACTTCTAAAGAAACTTTTGATGCTATTTACGAAATGAGCAAAACATTAGGAAAAGTTCCTGTAGAAGTGAATGATTATCCAGGTTTTGTGGCCAACAGAATTCTGATGCCGATGATTAATGAATCGATAGAAACTTTATATAACGGTGTAGCAGGAGTTGAAGAGATCGATACCGTAATGAAACTGGGTATGGCTCACCCAATGGGGCCGCTTCAATTGGCTGATTTCATTGGGCTTGACGTATGTTTAGCCATTTTAAATGTAATGTATGACGGCTTCAAAAATCCAAAGTATGCCCCAAATCCTTTGCTTGTAAACATGGTAATGGCCGGAAAATTAGGTATAAAATCGGGTGAAGGTTTCTATGACTATTCCGAAAGCAAAAAAGCTGAAAAAGTAGCAAAAATGTTTTCAAAATAAATTTAAACTTATGAGTTGTGAGTTATAAATTATAAATTTGGAAACGAAAGCTGTATAATCTATAACTTAATAACTGCAACCTTGATCAAATTTAAAGAAAAAAATATTCAAATATCATTGGTCATCATTACCTTAGTGATGACCATTTTCCGGTTTTTACTAAACGAAAAAGGCCGCACAAACCCTGATTCTATCAGGTATATGCGGTTTGCCCATAATCTTCCAGAAATTGACAATACCACTACCCCGCTAGGATATCCGGCTGCGATAAAGTTTTTTACTGTCTTTGGTTTTGATGAATTTTGGAGCAGTAAAGTCATTGGGATTACAGCCTTTCTTTTCATCATTTTTTTCACCTGGAAAAAAGATTTTTTCTTCAGAGAATCTATTGTTTTAAGTACGCTTTTCAGCTTTCTTTCCATCTACTCCTATACCATGAGTGAGGCATTGATTTTGCCATTTATCATTTTGTTTTTATATACGGCAGCATTGATTATCACAGGAAAATTAGAAAAAGAAAAAGCTATTTTTTATCTTTCTTTGAGCTTAATTGCTTTATATAATATCAGGTACAGTTCACTTTTTATTATTGGAGGATCAGGACTTTTCGGGCTTGTTTTCTTGAAAAGAAAATATTCATATATTTTTATATTTTCAGGAATAATATCTTTCTTTTTTGTTATTTTATATAAATTTTTATTTATTGATTATTTTAATGAAAACTATGTAAAGGATGCTTTACTTATCGGCCTGCATCCTACCACCAAATTGTTAATTGAATTATTCCAGGGATTATCAACCACTTTCAATCCGTTTATTCATATAGCTAATCCCAATGGCGGATTCATCAATTATTGGATCTACGGAACCGGCTTTTTGAATATTATTCTGATCATTTATCTTTTTATAAAATATAGACTTACAGAAACTGAGTTTTTCTTTATATTTATAAGTATTTCGGGAGTGATTTGTTCTTTTTTTGTGCAGTATTTTTATCTGGTAAATGCTATTGATTACAGGTTATTGGCACCTTTCAGCCTTCCTATGTGGCTGGTTTATTTTAGAAAATTATTCCAAATATTCAGCTTTAAAATTTATGCTATAAGCCTTTTAAGCATTATAACCGGAATTATCTTCACATGGCTTTCAAAAGGAAATTATCTCGAAAACAGAAGAGAGATCAAACATTTTCTGCAATCTGAAAATCTTGACAAAGTTCCTTTGCAATTTTATCTGGAAACTACAGAAGACCTTGATAAAATACAGATTGCGGAATTGATAAGCACTGTAAACCCTAATATTAAACTCACCTTTAAACCAAAAGATACACTTCAGAGAACCATACTCACAAGGTATAAAGTTTTGCAAAAAATTAGGATTGACAGAAACAAATATCAATAATTTTATTATCTTTGATTTAAAGTTAAAACATTAAAAAAATGAAATTACCAAAGTTTTTATTAGCAGATAATTCGGAATTTCCAGAAGATTTATTCGTTGTTCATACAGAATATCCAAGATTTATCTTAAACGTTGAGGAAGAAGAAGTTGAGTGGCTTGATGACCTGGAAGGAGACGATGAAGAAACGATGGCAGATGAAGCTACAAAAGTGGTAGAAGCTGCATTCAAATGGTGTGACGAAGAGTTGGCTAAATACGACGACGAAGAGGAAGAATAATTAATAATTTTAAACATAAAAAGGAACTCAGTTGAGTTCCTTTTGTTTTTATTCAGCTTTATTGAATTTTAATAATAAAAGATTATCCTGATATAATTCCAGAACACTTCCTGTTACAACATATTTATTTGTTTTTTTCATCATGTCCATAAAATTATTCTCAACATTCATATTATCACACATCATCCTTGTAGAACCTAATGCTCCTGCACTAAAATTACCCGAGGATGGATCCATTTTCACAGTCCCGAAGTAATTGTTGCAGCCAGCGTTACCGCTTATTTTTTCACCTTCAATGTTTAATGTTGGAGTTTTTCCTTTTACATTATCAGCCAGAGCCCATTTTGTTCCTGCAAGAGAAGATTGGGTCTTTCCGACTTTTGAAGCAGAAGGGCTTGACATTGTTCCACAAGAAACCAGAACTGCGGCGGTACATATACTAAAAAAAAGGTTTTTCATTTTTTTCTTTTTGATTTAACCAAATTTACGGAAATAATATTATCTAAACGGCTTCTCAAGAATTTTATTGTTTTTAACGGTTAATTAAACATAGATTTTTTAAAACAAAGCTGCTGAGCCTGTCGAAATATATATTCCCTCCATCTCATAAATAAAAAAAACGGACTAAAGTCCGTTTCTATTAATATTTTTATTATTTAAAATTATCCTCGCAATTCCGCATTGAATTCTTTTTGGAAAGATTTAATTAAAGACTCCATTACAGAAGCAATTTCTTTTTCTTCCAAAGTTTTTTCTTCATTCAGAAGCTCAAAACTCATCGCGTAAGATTTCTTGCCCTCAGGAAGATTTTTGCCTTCATATACATCAAATAAATTGATATTTTTAATGTAAGGAGATTTGTTATTTCTGGCAGTCTGATAAAGATCCTGATAATTCACATTCTTATCAATTAATAAAGCCAAATCTCTTCTGATCTTATTGAATTTAGGAATATCTTTAAACTTTAATTCGTTTTTAGAACGTAATTCCTGGACAAATTCCAGCTCAATTTCTGCATAGAAACATTCCTGATCAATATCGAAATCTTTCAGCATCTGAGGATCAACTTTCCCGATTCTTACTAAAGCCTTACCATCAGATTCATAAGCCAAAGCGTCAGAGAATCTATCATCAGATAAAGCAACTTCCTTATAATTAACAGCTAATTTTTCCAATAAAACTTTTACATAAGCTTTTAAATTGTAAAAACTTGTTGCTGACTTTGGCTGCAGCCAGTTTTCTGCAACATCTCTTCCGGAAATAAGGATCGCCAATTGTTTTCTTTCCTCGTATTTTTCTTTTTTATGGTAAATTTTTCCGAATTCGAAGAACTTAATATCCTGATTTTTTCTATTGATATTGTAGATCGCATTCTGTAAAAGCCCTTCTAGCATAGACTTTCTCATGAAAGCTAAATCGTTGCTTAACGGATTTAATAATTTTACAGCATCGGTTTGATCTTTTACAAAAGTTAATGAATTATTCATCACTTCGTTGAAACCTAAGCTCTGTAAAGTTTTCGCCCAGCTATTTTCCAATTCATCCTGATCTTGCACGCTAAGTTTTACCGGGGTGAACGAAATCTTTTGCGGAGCATCAATTTTATTATATCCGTATATTCTTAAAATTTCTTCAATAACATCGATTTCCCTCGTCACATCAGCTCTGTAAGCAGGAACTGAGATTTCATAACCGTTCTGAATTTCATTTAAAACTTGAATATCAAGCGTTTTTAAAATTTCCTTCACTTTCTCTCTGTGGATTTTTGTACCTAAAATCTGTTCAATTTTTGAGAATCTTACAATCACATAATTATCCTCCAATTTTTTAGGATATTCCTCCAATAATTCGCCAATCATCTTACCTTCAGTCAATTCTTGAATTAATTTAATAGCATGAGTAATTGCCGTTCTTGTAATATTAGGATCAACCCCTCTTTCAAACCTGAAAGAAGCATCTGTATTCAGTCCGTGGAATTTCGCAGCCTTTCTTACTGCAACAGGGTTGAAATAAGCACTTTCCAGGAAAATCGTTTTTGTTTCGTTTGAAACACCGGAATTGTCGCCACCGAAAACTCCGGCAATACACATCGGAGTATCTTTTCCGTCTTTAATCATAATTTCAGAACCGTTCAGCGTTCTTTCAACACCATCCAACGTTCTGAATTTTGTACCTTCTTTTACGGTTCCTACTTTCACTTTCTTATCTGCAATTTTATCAGCATCAAAAGCATGAAGCGGCTGTCCCAAACCATGAAGAATATAATTTGTAATATCTACAACATTATTGATCGGACTCAACCCTATAGCTTTTAATCTGTTTTTCAGCCAATCCGGAGAATCTGTAACTTTAACATCTTCAATTACGGCTCCGATATATCTTGGGCAAAGTTCTGTATTCTCAACTTCCAACGTAAAATCATGAGAACCTTCATTATTTAAAACTACAGATGATACTTTCTCAAAAGTGGATTTCTGCTGATTGGTAGAAAGGAATGCCTGCAGGTCCCTGGCAACACCATAATGAGACATGGCGTCTGTTCTGTTGGGAGTAAGACCTATTTCAAAAACTTCGTCGTTCGTTAATTCAAAATAATCAGCGAAATTTTTTCCAACTTCATATTTTTCTTCATCCAGGACCATAATTCCGTCATGATCGTCACTCAAACCTAATTCGTCTTCCGCACAGATCATTCCCTGAGAAACTTCTCCCCTGATTTTGGCTTCTTTAATTTCAAAAAAGTTTCCTGATTTATCATAGATTTTTGTTCCAACTACGGCTATCGGAACGGTCTGCCCAACCTCTACATTTGGAGCTCCACAAACGATGTTCAAAACTTTTTCATTTCCTACATCTACCGTTGTTTTTCTTAATTTGTCTGCATTAGGATGTTTTTCACAAGTAAGAACCTTACCTACAATAATTCCTTCCAGGCTACCTTTTATACTTTCAAATTTTTCTATACCTTCAACTTCAAGACCTATGTCCGTAAGGAATTCACTGATTCTTTCAGTTTTCAACTCCGTTTTAATATAGTCTTTAAGCCAGTTGTTTGATATTTTCATTCTTTTATTTTGAAAATTTTACTTGAATTTTTCGAGCTACAAATATCGTGTTTTTTTAAGAAACAGAGAAATGTAAGAAGAACTTTAAGATTTTAATTTTATCTTAATACTTTTCTTTTTCTCACTGATTTGCTGATTGCTTATATTTTATTTTTTTAATTATGGACAAATATAATTGACCACAGATTTTCACAGGTAATACTTCTTTAATTTTTGAATCTTTATGTTAAAACACCAAGCGGGAAAAAGTTCATAAAAAGAAATATAAACAATAATTGATGGAGTCAAAAACTCCTAAAAAATAAAAGAGGTTCTGAAAATCAAAACCTCTTAAATATTATTTACATTAATATTACAAGCCAATTACCGGCATTGATAACATTAAAATATTTTCATTTTCTTCAAGACCGTCAAGTGGTTCGATGATCCCCGGTCTGTTCGGCTGAGACATTTTCATGGTAATATCGTCTGAACCAAGAATTGTCAACATTTCTGTTAAGAATTTAGAGCTAAATCCGATGTTGATGTCTTCTCCGTTATAGTCACAAGGAATTTGCATATCTGCTTTGTTCGCGTATTCCGTATCTTCTGCGTGAAGGTGAAGAATGTTGGCTGATAATTTAAATCGTACCTGATTGGTAGATTTGTTGGACATGATGGAAGCCCTCTTGATTGCCCCTAACAAAAGATTTCTGTTAATAGTCAATACATTAGGATTTTCTTTTGGAATTACCGCGGTATAATTCGGGTATTTTCCGTCGATCAGCCTACAGATCCAGATATGCTTGCCAAAAGTAAATTTAGCCATGTTCTCATTGAATTCGATAGTAACATCTTCATTTGAGCTTGCTAAAATATTTTTGAAGATATTCAATGGTTTTTTTGGCATGATAAACTCCATTGGCTCGGCATTCATCAGGTCTGTTCTTTTATAAACAACCAATCTGTGGGAATCGGTAGAAACGAAGTTCGTTTCATTTTCTCCAAACTGGAAAAGAACTCCCGTCATAACAGGACGAAGAGAGTCATTACTCGTTGCGAAAAGTGTATTCGTCAATGCTTCAGACAAAACTCCTGCCGACATGGCAACACTTTGAGAAGCGTCAAATTCCGGCAATTCAGGATAATCATCTGCATTGTCCAGCGCTACGGCGAAGTTATCTTTTTCATCTAAAATCTCAAGCTGGCTTCCCGTGCCTTCCGCATTATCTTTCACAACAAATGTCAAAGGCTGCTCCCCATATGTCTTGATAAAATCCTGAAAAATCTTAGCAGGAACAGCAAATTTTCCTGTGTCATCAGACTTTACTTCAAGAGAAGTAACCAAAGTTGTTTCACCATCAGATGCTGTAATAGTAACTTCGTTTTTGTCTAATTCAAAAAGATAGTTTTCTAAAATCGGTCTCGACTGAGAGCTTGATATTACACCACTTACAGTTTGTAAAGCCTTCTGCAGTTCACCACTTGAAATAATAAATTTCATAGATTTAAAAATAAATTTTTACAAATATAATAAATAGAAAACAGATGGAAAAGAATAATTCTGAGAGTTATTAACATCCATCAAAAGAATTCTATAAGTTCTCTGACTTCATTTTTTTGACATTCAAAAAATATCATAAAAACCTAAAGGTAAGGATTTTCTTCAGGCAAAAAATTTATATTTGTAAATAATCTCCTTCATCATGCGAAAACTGCGCATCCATAAAAGTTTTTTAAATGCTTTCCGAGGCATTTTTCTGATAATGAAAAATGAAAGAAATTTTCAGATACATATTTTAGCTTTTTTCATCAATCTTGTTTTCATTTTTTATTTAAAGCTTTCTTCCATAGATGCCGTTTTGATTTTAATCGTATCTGTAGGAGTTTTAACGGCGGAAATCTTTAATACATCCATTGAAAAGATATGTGATATTATTCAACCTGAATTTGATAAGAGAATTGCTTTTATTAAGGATATTTCTGCCGGCGCAGTTATTTTGATGGCGGTTGCTTCTGTTGTTGTTGGGATTTTGGTTTACTGGAAATATGTTTTTGTTTGATTTTATCATTACAAACAGACTGAGGGTTTGCGAAAGTAGTTCAGAAGTGATGAAACAATCTCAAAAAATAATTTCATATAAATTTCACGGATTTGCACAGATGTTTGTCACTATCTTTCATAAAAAGTTAAGGAATGTTTTTGTAGAAATTCCTAGATAAAAAATGACTGCCATTGATGACAGTCATTTTCTTTTTATTGTTATTTGAAGTATTCCACTCCATTTTTGAAGATATTGTGGTAATTCGCGGTTGGAATGTTTTTCATTAAACCTTCTGCAAAACGTTCCGGGTGTCCCATTCTACCGAATATTTTTCCGTCTGGACTTGTGATTCCTTCAATTCCGAACAATGAATTATTTGGATTGAACGGCATTCCGTGAGCGATGTTCCCTTCTAAGTCTAAATATTGGGTAGCAATCTGTCCATTTTCATACAACTTTTGAATTTCCGCTTCCGAAGCCATAAAACGACCTTCACCGTGAGAAATCGGAATCGTGAAAACCTGATCTTTCATTCCTTTTAACCAAGGCGATTCATCATTCACAACTCTTACATTGACCATCTGAGAAATATGTCTTCTGATCGCATTATGAGCCAAAGTCGGAGAATTTTCATCTAAATCCTTGATTCTTCCGTAAGGTAACAATCCTGATTTCACTAATGCCTGGAAACCGTTACAGATCCCGATGATCATCCCATCTCTGTCTAACAATTCGTGAACTGCATTTCTCATTTTTTCGTTTTTCAAAACGTTAACAATGAATTTTGCAGAACCATCTGGTTCATCACCTGCTGAGAAACCTCCTGAAAAAGCCAAAATCTGAGAAGTTTTGATTTCTTCCACCCACGCATCAATACTTTCGTCCAATAATTGGTGATTGATATTGATTAGTGGTAAGCTGCTAATGACAGCTCCTTCTTTTGCGAAAGCGTTCAACGTATCATACTCACAGTTTGTCCCCGGGAAAACCGGTGCGAATACTTTCGGCTGAGCGATTCCGTGCTTTTTAATGATGATATTTCTTGGGTTGATTGAATTTAATTTCTCATCAATAGCAACCGTAATTTTTTCTTTTTCAACCGTTGGGAAGAGATTTTCAAATGTATTTGCATTAGCTGCTAATAATTTTTTAATCGCGAATTCAGCATCATTAATTTTAATAATATTTGAATCTTTAACTTCTCCGATCAATTGAAGATTTACAGAGCTTAATTCTTCTTTAGATTCGATGATTAAGCTACCGATATTTTTAGTTAATAAAGCAGTATCATCAACGGTAATTTCAGCACCTAATCTGTTCCCGAAGCTCATTTTTGCCAAAGCCACTGCAACTCCACCTTCTTTCACTGTTTTCACAGAAACGATTTTTCCGGCTTTGATATTTTCGAAAATGAATTCATAAACAGTTTTTAAAGCATCATAGTTCGGAAGTCCGTTTTCCTGAGCGATATGATTGAAGAAATACACTTTATTTCCTTCACCTTTAAATTCAGGAGAGATAATATTTTTCTTTTCTCCGTTGGCACAAGCGAAAGAAATCAACGTTGGCGGAACATTCAGATCCTGATACGTTCCACTCATTGAGTCTTTACCTCCGATTGCAGCCAGACCAAAATTGATTTGAGCATCATAAGCTCCTAACAAAGAAGCCAAAGGTTTACCCCATTTTTCAGGATTCTGACCTAATTTCTCAAAATATTCCTGGAAACTGAATCTGATATTTTTATAATCGCCACCCATCGCAACGATCTTTGCAACACTTTCTACCACAGCATAAGAAGATCCCAACAAAGAATTCTGCTTAGAAATTTCCGCATCGAATCCCCAACTCGCCAAAGAAACTGTTTCAATATTTTTTGCTCCGATGATTGGCAACGTCTGAACGCTTCCTTCCATCAAAGTCTGCTGATATTTTCCACCTAAAGGCATCGCAACCGTAGTCGCACCAATCGATGAATCGAACATTTCCAACAAACCTTTTTGAGAAGCAACGTTTTTATCGCTTAATATTTTCAAGAAATTCTCTTCATTGAATGATGGAGTTTCTTCTTTTACTTCATTCAGGTGAGTAATTTTAACTTCCTGACTTTTTGAACAACCGTTCGTATCTAAAAACGCTCTTGAAAGGTCAACAATCTTATCACCCTTCCAAAACATCTGCATTCTCCCTGAATCTGTCACTTTTGCAACCTCAACAGCAACAATATTTTCAGCTTCACAGAACTTAATAAACTGTTCTTTATCTTTAGGCTCAACCACAACCGCCATTCTTTCCTGAGATTCAGAAATAGCAAGTTCCGTTCCGTTCAGACCTTCATACTTCAAAGGTAAAACATCCAGATTAACTTCCAAAGAGTCAGCAATTTCACCGATTGCTACGGAAACACCTCCCGCTCCGAAATCGTTTGATTTTTTAATCAATCTCGTTACCTCTGGATTTCTGAATAATCTCTGGATTTTACGCTCCTCAACCGCATTTCCTTTCTGAACTTCAGAACTCATCGTGTGGATAGAAGTTTCGTCCTGTTCTTTTGAACTTCCGCTCGCTCCACCAACGCCATCACGACCAGTTGCACCACCTAAAATAATGATAGAATCACCAGCTTCAGGCTTTTCACGTCTTACCCAATCTACAGGAACCGCTCCGGCTACGAAACCAACTTCCATTCTCTTTGCTTTGTAGCCTTCATCGTAGATTTCAGAAACCATTGTTGTTGCTAAACCGATTTGGTTACCGTAAGAAGAATATCCGTTTGCAGCCTGTTTTGTGATTGTTTTTTGAGGTAATTTGCCTGGCAAAGTTTTATCAACCGATTCTAAAACATCTGCAGCACCCGTCAATCTCATTGCCTGGAAAACAAAAGAACGTCCAGACAAAGGATCTCTGATTGCACCCCCTAAACACGTTGAAGCTCCACCAAAAGGCTCGATTTCTGTCGGGTGATTGTGTGTTTCGTTTTTAAATAATAAATACCAAGGTTCTTTTTTACCGTCGTATTCAGCTTCGATCTGGATGGTACAAGCGTTGATCTCGTCTGAAACCACCAAATTATCTAAATTACCTGTTTTATGGAAATATCTTCCGCAAACTGTTGCCAAATCCATTAAAGAGATGGGTTTCAATTCGCGTCCTAAGAATTTTCTTTTTTCGATATAATCATTGAAAATAGTTTCCAATGTATGTTTAAACTGCCCTTCAAATTCAATATTTGAAAATTCTGTTTCAAAAGTCGTGTGACGACAGTGGTCGCTCCAATAAGTGTCTAAAACTTTAAGTTCCGTTTCCGTAGGGTTTCTTTGTTCAGATTTAAAATATTCCTGAATGAATTTCAAATCATCCAAACCTAAAGCAAAACCATGATTATTAAAGAATTCAGCCAATTGAGCATCATCGAAGCTGATAAAACCTTCGTGAACAATTACTTTTGACGGTGTTTCTTCCGCAGGAATATCTAAAATTGATAAATCTTTTTCCTGAGATTCTACTTTATTGATTAAAAGATCTTTGATTTTAACTAAATCAGATTCGGAAACTCCTTCAAACTCAATAAGCTTTCCGCTTCTTACTTTAGACTTCTCATTTCCGGTCAATAAAGCAATACACTGTTGAGCAGAATCTGCACGCTGATCGTACTGTCCCGGTAAAAATTCTAATGCGAAATGAGTTCCTTTTGCAGGATTTTCTTCGATTAAAATATCAGTAACCGGATCTACGAAAGTGCTGTTGACCACTTTTTCGAATTCATCATCGTTTAATCCAAAAATATCGTAAACATTATAAACCTTTACACTTTGGATAGACGGAACCACCGCTTTTACTTCATCAAAAATTTTTGGACTTTCCACATCGAAAATTCCTCTCTTTTCTACGAAAATTCTTTTGTTTTGAGACATTAGATGTCAGATTTTATTTAGATTTATTTTATTTATTTTTTGTCAAATTTAATTGACGTATTTTGATATAAATTATCAAAAAGTAGCAGTCCTACGGACTGCAGATTATCTTTTTTCTTTTTCTTTCTACACAGATGGCATTCCTACGAAATGCTCTTTATCACAATTCTTGCAAGCAATTCTGTCAGAAATTAACATTGCAACTAAATGTTATTTATTTTAGGTGATTCCGTAGGAATCATATCTGTGTAGAAAATTATATTGTCAAAGATGGCGCAGTCCGTAGGACTGCTATTATCTATATTTCCATAAATTATTTATTATCATAGAATTCAAACAAATATTCATTCTTAAATTCAATTTCAAAAGCAATTAGCATTTCAAGATATTCTTCTTTAAAACTTTTCTTAGAATGATGCTTTTCCTGATTCATAACATAATTTACAACTTTTTCCTTCTGACTTTTTGCATAATAAAATGCCCCGTAACCTTCCTGCCAAGAAAATTTACCCCAACATAATTTTTTATCATTAATAAAATTTGAGGATTCAATTTTAACCGTTTTAATCAATTCCGGAATTGTAATCTGCAAATTTTTATAACTGAAGAAAATATGAAGATGATCAGGATTTGCATAAATAGCCAATACTTTTTGTTTTTTATTGCTAAATATTCCACAAATGTACCGTTCAATCTCTCCTCTTACTTCAGATTTAATTTTAATATCACGCCCCTTTGTAGCAAAAACAACCTGAAGATAAATCTGTGTATATGTATTAGGCATAAATTTTATTTTCATCATTTTTACAAAGATAGCATTCCTACGGAATGCCCCATCATGACGGCCAATTTTCTACACAGATTTTATTCCTACGGAATAATTTATTTATTAAGCTTTAAATAAAATATGCAGCCCAAAAGACTGCATATAATATTATACTTTAAGATCAGCCTCTAATCCTATCAAATCTTTGTTTGCGTCAATAATCGGTTGGACTTCATTTGCGATGAATTCCTCCGTCTGAATTGGTGCAAAACCGATGAAGTTTTTAGGATCAAGAACTTCTTTTAATTTTGATTTATCTAGTTTTAATGAATCGTCATTCAGGATTCTTTCGATAAGGTCGTTTTCTTTCCCTTCTTCTTTTACCTTTTTAGACGCTTCCATTGAATGAACCCTGATTACTTCGTGGATTTCCTGACGGTCGCCACCAGCTTTTACTTCTTCCATGATGATATATTCTGTCGCCATGAAAGGAAGTTCTTCCATAATATGTTTGTTGATTCTATTTGGATATACGACAATTCCGTTCATGATGTTGTTCCAAATCAATAGAATTGCATCAACTGCTAAGAAAGCTTGAGGAATTGTTAATCTCTTGTTTGCAGAATCGTCTAATGTTCTTTCAAACCATTGTGTTGAAGCCACCATTGCAGAACTTGTAGTTAAAGACATTACATATTTTGCCAATGCTCCGATTCTTTCGCTTCTCATTGGATTACGCTTGTAAGCCATTGCAGATGAACCAATTTGGTTTTTCTCGAATGGTTCTTCAATTTCTTTTAAATTTTGAAGAAGACGTAAATCATTTGTGAATTTATGCGCAGATTGTGCAATATTTCCTAATAACGCAACAACTTTAGCATCGATTTTTCTGTCATAAGTTTGTCCGGAAACTCCGAAAACTTTTTCGAAACCGAATCTTTTTGACAATTCTTTATCTAAATGTTTTACTTTAGAATAATCTCCGTTGAAAAGTTCAAGGAAACTTGCAGCAGTTCCTGTCGTACCTTTTACTCCTCTAAATCTCAATGTTTCTAAAAAGAAATCAAGCTCCTCGATATCAAGAACTAAACTTTGTAACCAAAGTGTTGCTCTTTTTCCAACAGTTGTTAACTGAGCCGGTTGGAAATGTGTAAATCCTAAAGTCGGTAAATCTTTATACTGAATAGCAAAATCAGATAAATTTTTCATTACGTTCACCAACTTTTTCTTTAAAATTAAAAGTCCGTCACGGATTTGAATTAAATCTGTATTATCTCCTACAAACGCTGAAGTTGCTCCCAAATGAATAATTCCTTTTGCGGAAGGTGCTACATCACCATAAGCGTGAACGTGAGCCATCACATCGTGTCTGAATTTTTTCTCGTATTGAGCAGCTTTTTCATAATCAATGTTTTCGGCATTAGCCTTCAATTCAGCGATCTGCTCGTCTGTAATTTCAAGACCAAGGTCTTTTTCGATTTCAGCAAGAGCTATCCAAAGCTTTCTCCAGGTACGGAATTTATTGTTATGAGAGAAGTTAAATAACATTTCTTCACTGGAGTAGCGCTCTTCCAATGGATTTTTGTAGGAATTCATTCTTTTCTTTTACTTTTTGATATGTAAAAGTACGCTTTTTTGGCGAGAGATAAAAATGCTTTTTAAACACAAATTGCACTAATTTTTCACCAATTTCCATTATTCTGGAAGCTCGTAAATTTTATAGTTTTTGCTGTCCTTGAAATAATTACTGCCACCCTAGCCCCGATAGAAACGGCATCCTTTTTTGTTGCGGCCGCAGCAAAGCGGAGGCCGTAACAAAAAAGATATAGTGGATAGCGGGAAAAGCTCCCTTTTAAAAATGAATAATGAGTAATGGGTAATAAAAAAGCCACTCTTTCGAATGGCTTTAAATGTATCATTTATTTATTGGTAAATCACTACATTATCTTTTTTAATCTGATAGCTTTTCTTGTAAGGAACCAAAACGTAGCTGTTTTTAATATGGCTGCCACTTTTCCAGCTTTTTGATTTTCCCTGTCTTTCCAGAATGATGCTTTTTGCACTTCCATCAGGAATAAAAACTTCTGCTTTCGACATGTTTTTATTAAAAATTACAGCAGTTCCTGTTGTATAGCCTTTTTCTGATTTTACTTCATTCAACTGGATCTTTTGTTCAAAAACCCTAACACAATCGTTTTTAATCTGAGAATATGTATATCCTGCTGATCCTTTACAGCCGTGGGCATCTTTATCTCCACCTAACACGGGTGTTTTTTGTGCAAAAGCTAAAGAACCGAAAATCATAGCGCTGAATAAAATTGTTTTTTTCATTTTGTATTTAATTTATAGCTACCACAATATTAATAAAAATTATGCCAAAGTAGGGATATATTAATCAAATAAAATTTAAAAACCACCTGATTTAGGTGGTTTAAAAGTGACTTATTCTGTCTAGTTTATTTTGTCCAGTTTATTTTGGTGTGTTTTACGTCTTCTGAATTGGTACCAATCATAATATCAAATTCTCCCGGCTCCCAATCGTATTTCAGTTCTCCATTGTAGAATTTAAGGTTTTCAGGAGTGATATTGAAGGTAACTTTTTTGGATTCTCCTTTTTTCAGTATTATCTTCTGAAATCCTTTCAATTCTTTTACAGGTCTTGTGATGCTCCCCACCATATCCCTGATATATAACTGAACAACCTCAGCACCATCATAGTTACCTGAATTCGTTACTGTTACCGAAGCCTGGATAGTTTGATTTCCTTTAGGATTTGCATCCGAAACCGTAATATCAGAATAATTGAATTTTGTATAGCTTAAACCATAACCAAACGGATACAATGGTGTATTACATTCATCCATATAGTTGGAACGGAATCTCTGGTATTCACATTTATCCACTAAAGCTTGATCTAAAGGGCGTCCCGTATTTTTAGCATTATAATAAATCGGAACCTGGCCTAAACTTCTTGGGAAGGTCATTGGCAGCTTTCCTGAAGGATTTACTTTCCCGAAAAGTACATCAGCGATGGCATTTCCAGCCTCTGAACCTGCAAACCAGGCATTAAGAATGGCATCAGGAGTGTCTTTCACATTAGTTAAAGCTAACGGACGGCCTGTGAAAAGAACCATTGCAATTGGTTTTCCGGTCTTTTTTAATTCATTTAATAAATCAACCTGAGACTGTGGAATCGTAATTTCAGTTCTTGAAGAAGATTCACCGCTCATTTCCGCAGATTCTCCGATAGCTAAAACGATAACGTCTGCTTTATTAGCCACATCAACAGCTTCTTTTAACAAAGCTTCTTTGGAACGGTTGTCTCTGTCTGTTTTTTTACCATGAGCAGCATAAATATCTTCCAATTTTGCATCGTAATCAATATTGGCTCCTTTAGCTGAAATGAATTTCACGTCTTTTCCGTAGTTAGCCTGAAGACCCTGCATCAGATTTACCGCTTTGTCATGTTGTGCAGCAACACTCCATGTTCCGGCCATATTCAAAGAATTGTTTACCAACGGGCCAATTACTGCTACTGTCCCTGATTTTTTCAAAGGCAATACCTGGTTTTCATTTTTCATCAAAACCATTGACTGAGCTGCGGCGCTTCTTGCAATATTTCTGTTTTCCATATTGTAGACTTCCCTGGCGGCTAATTTTGCATCACCATATCGGTAAGGATCGTCAAATAATCCTAAATCGTATTTCGCTTCCAGAATCCTTCTGGCTGCCATATCTATCTCAGCCTGAGTGATTTTTCCTTCGTCAAGGGATTTTTTAAGAGTGGTTAAAAATCCTTCTCCTACCATATCCATATCAATTCCGGCTTTTAAAGCTAAGGCTGAAACCTGCTGCAGATCACCCATTCCGTGATCTGTCATTTCGTTGATTCCGGTATAGTCGGTTACCACGAATCCTTTAAAGTTCCATTTATTTCTTAAAACTTCGGTCTGAAGCCATCTGTTTCCAGTAGCAGGAACTCCGTCCACTTCATTAAAAGAGGCCATTACAGAAGCTACTCCTGCATCTACTGCTGCTTTGTAAGGTGGGAAATATTCATTGAACATTCTTACGTGGCTCATATCAACCGTATTGTAATCTCGTCCCGCTTCTCCGGCTCCATACAAAGCAAAATGTTTTACGCAAGCTAAAATTGTATTGCTTAAAGAAAGGTCTTTTCCCTGATATCCGTAGACCATATTTTTGGAAACTTCACTTCCTAAATATGGGTCTTCGCCGGAACCTTCAGAAACCCTTCCCCATCTTGGCTCACGGGAGATGTCTACCATTGGCGAGAATGTCCAGTTGATCCCATCAGAAGAGGCTTCTTTTGCCGCTACTCTCGCTGACTGCTGAACAAGATTCATATCCCATGAAGCTGCTAAGCCTAAGGGAATGGGGAAAGTGGTTTCGTATCCGTGTATAACATCCATCCCAAAAATCAAGGGGATTTTCAGACGGCTTTTCTCTACTGCTACTTTCTGAACTGCTCTGATTTTATCAGCTCCTTTTATATTGAAAAGTCCGCCAACCAATCCTTTTTCGATTTTTTTGCCGATATCTGAACTTTGTGCCAATCCGGTTGTAAAGTCTCCTGAACTCGGTAAATTCAGCTGTCCGATTTTTTCATCCAATGTCATTTTCGATAAAAGATTATCTACAAAAGCTTTCTTTTTGGATTGATACTGAGCCGTCTGATAAGACTGAACGGGCTTTGTTACCATTTCCTGAGCCGAAAACACAGGAGAAAGCGCTAAAGTCGCGATTACAATTAACTTTCTCATAAATCTATCTTCTTTATTATTTCTATTTTTTTGTTTTTTAAATAATTTATTTTAACGCAAAGCTCGCAAAGATTTTTTTTAAATTATCCTGCATATTTTTCGATCGCAAGGGCGTTTCACTCAGCAATTGATAACAACTTTCTATAAAATTACTAATATTATTTATTTTTTTCTCTGAGAAAGCATCCATTCATATAATTTTGGATTTGAATAGGTGGAATCCCAAGAATTGTGATTGTCATCCGGAAAAATCGTCAACGTTACTGTCGGGTTAATTTTTTTCACCGCCTGGTACATGTTGATTGAATTTACTGGCGAAACGATATCGTCATTTCCACCATGAAAAATTTTAATGGGCAGATTTTTATACCGTTCAACATTTGCTTCCATGACTCTGTCTGCAGGTGCGCAAACTGCTGCTACAGCCGCAAACATTTCAGGATGCTCCATCGCTAGCTTCCAGGTGCCCCAACCTCCCATGGAAAGGCCGGTAAGATAGATCCTTGAGGAATCAATCTTATATTTCTTCTGGATTTCTTTAATCAAATTATAAATGGTAACCGTATCCCACCATGTATTTTCAGGGCATTGGGGCGCTAAAATAGCAACAGGTTCTTTGATCAGATTTTTATACGTGAACGGACTGTGCGCTTTTACCATCTCCAGATTATTTCCCCTTTCTCCGGAACCATGCAGAAATACAATCAAAGGAATGCTTCCTTTTGCTTTCTGAGGATAATCAATAATATAGGAAATTTTTTCCTGCCTTTTAAATTCTTTGTTTAATTCTGCTTTGATCTCCTGAGCGTTTAAACTCATTGATAATTGCAGAAGGAATAGGGGTAAATGGTTTAATTTTAATTTCACTATCAAAATTTTATAAGTTTTGGTTAAAGCCAAATTGACCAATCTTTTCCAAGCGGGCTAAAACCCGTTTCTATTGATGGAAAAGGACTGCCACCAATGGTGGCTGAGGCTCCCGAAGCCACTAATCCTGCTACCCTAGCCCCGATTGAGCGGCCTGTTTGAGCTCTTTTCATTTTTCGAGGTTGCGGCGGCTCCGCCGCCGCAACCTCGAAAAATGAAAAAGCGAGTAGCGAAAGCGGGAAATAGCTTTTAAGAAATTATTTAATGTTATATTTTTCTGATTTAAAACTTAATTTCTTTAATCCCTGCTGAATTTCCGGAGCATTCATGAATAATTTCCATAAAAATCCTGTCCTGTAATTTTCAATCATCGGAGCAATAGTCCCCTGGTCAATTGCCAGATATCTTGGTGTTGTCCAATTATTATAATGAATTGAAGTGGCATCATAAGGTCCTGCAGATCCGATAAATTCTGGCTTTTGGGTATAGATAAACCTCAGAAAATCCATAGATTCTTTGGGTGAATACGGAAAGCTGCTCAGTGCGGCTGTAGGAGTGATTACACCGTGGTCGTTTTGTGGAAAATGCGCATTGTAGCCTACTCCGCCGTTTTCATTTCTGGAATAACTTGCCGTCAAGCCCCAATAATTCGGGCCGTAACCTTTCCATTGCTTTGGATTTTCAACGCAGTATCTGTAGTCGATGAGGACTTGATTTTTATTTAAATCAAAATAATTTTTAATAAGCTTATCCGACAGATTAATAGGATCCAGCCCGATATACGAATAATGTGCCCAGAAAAGCGGTCCGCCGTATTCTTGTGCTCCATTGTGCTTTACGTACATGGGAAGCCCGTATTTTTCTTTGTCTGTAAGATAAGTTCCGTTTCTTGTCCAGCCTTTGTAATATGTTTCGGCATCGATAGGATATGTTGGTGAGGAAGCGGCTAGAATATAGGTTATCAAGCATTCATTATAGCCTTCCAAAGGAAAATTCATTTCCCATTGATATTCTGGCGACCAGTGCCAGTATAAAACTTTCTGGCCGCCTTTGGTGTACCAGTTCCATTGAATTCCTTTCCAAAGTTCATCACATTTTTGCGCTAATGCTTTTTCTTCTGCATTTCCGTTTTTGAAATATTCACGTACCATTAAAATCCCGGAAGTAAGAAATGCTGTTTCTACAAGATCTCCTCCGTTATCTTTTTTCCCAAAAGGAACGGTTTTTCCTGTTTCACCATTAATCCAATGTGACCAGGCTCCTTTGTGGCGATCGGCCCTTGCGAGAAAATCCATCATGGTGGTCAATCGTTCCACCGCATCTTTTCTGGGAATGAAACCTCTTTTGATGCCTACTAAAATTGTTGCCAGTCCGAAACCTGAACCCCCAGTTGTGATTACATGCTTATCATTATCGGGATAAATATTGTCTTCATGGTAGCGTTCTCTGCCCAACATAGAATTTGGCTCTGCATAATCCCAAAAGTATTTCAAAGCATCTTTCTGAACCCTGTCCATAAGCTGTTCATCAGTAATATCACTTTTTACCTTCTGACTTTGAGCATTTGAGGGTTTTTGTGTCTGTAATTTCTTGCAGGATGCCGTGAATATTGATACGGCTGTCATTGCTAGTACAATCCTTTTCATAATGTTTCAATTTAAAATTCATCCCTAAAAGAAGAGGAGAACTTTCATTCTCCTCTAAAGTTTATTGATTAATTTTTTTAGTAGCCTGGATTTTGCGTTAAAATACCATTACTTTGATTTATTGAATTTAAAGGAATTGGGAACACCTCATTTTTACCTGGAGTAAATCCATAAGGTGCTAAAACAGTCGCCGCCTGTCCTGTTCTTACAAGATCTACAAAACGGTCTCCTTCTAAAGCCAATTCCACTCTACGTTCGCGCCAGATAGCATTTCTTAATGCTCCCTGAGTAGAAGCTGTGGTATTTGGTAGCTGTGCTCTTGTTCTTACCTTATTAAGATTAGTAACAGCTGCTGCGGTATTTCCTAATTCGTTTGCCGCTTCAGCATTGATCAAAAGAATTTCTGCAAATCTTAGAATTCTTATATTTTGTATAGAACCATATCCACAAGCATTATTATTTAAGGATGTCGGAACATAGACTTTCTGATTCCACATATCACCTGCCTGAGGATCTCCTTTGTGGATCAAATCTCCTTCTGGTGTTGTTTCTCCTTCCCTAAGAATAGTAAGTTCTTTACGAATATCTCCTGTTTCAAAAGCAGCTTCCAGGGCTGTTGTCGGTGTAAAGAACCCCCAACCAAACTGATTTCTAACTCCCTGAACCTCGGCATATTGACTTCCTCCAAATTGGGAAGAACACTGGCAATTAACTTCGATAACGGATTCTGATCCAAATTCACCAGCAGGCCTAAACAAATGATTGAAATCCGGATCTAATGAATACCCCATTGCAATGACTTGGTTTGAAGTATCATATGCTTTTTGCCAATCTTTTTTATAAAGGTAAACTTTAGATAATAATCCTAAAGCACCACCTTTCGTGACTCTTCCTAAATTAGCAGCATCATAAGTTTGCGGTAAAACTGCCGCTGCTGCAGTAAGATCTGAGATAATGAAATTATAAACTTCTTCTACAGAACTTCTTGGAATGTTGTAGTTCTGCTGTACTCCATCAAAGATAGGAACTCCGCCATAAATCCTTACCAAATTGAAATAGAAATATGCTCTAAGCATTTTCGCTTCAGCAACAAGGCGGTTTTTAAGAGTTGTATCCATATTAATGTTTGGCACATTAGTAATCACTTGATTACATCTGTTTACAAATTGCCATTGCCCTATCCAATATCCTTCTACTCCGGAATCGCTTGCCGTATAGGTAAACTGATCGTAGGCATTTATAAATGAGGCATCTCCCGGATTTGATCCTTTTTCCACATCATCCGCAGGAACTCCAAAAACATATTGAGCAGGAAATGCAGAATTCTCCCAGCTTCTAAGTGCAACATAAATTGCGTTAGTAGCCTGCATTGCATCCTCCTGGGTTTTGAAAAATGAAGTAGCATCTGTAGCTCCATCTATTGCAGTATCTAAATAATCGTCTTTACAGCCAACTATTAATGAAAAGAAAATGACTGATAAAAATATTTTTTTCATGATTTCTAATTAAAAAGTTATGTTTGTACCAAACGTGTAGATTGCTGACAACGGATATATATTGTTGTCTATACCCATCTGAACCCTGT
The DNA here is from genome assembly GCF_900156075.1 of Chryseobacterium sp. RU37D. GTDB lineage: Bacteria > Bacteroidota > Bacteroidia > Flavobacteriales > Weeksellaceae > Chryseobacterium. The sequence continues at coordinate 28,509 of NZ_FTMM01000015.1, forward strand.
CGGTATTATTGATTTCAGGTGAAAATCCATGATATTTAAAGCTAGTCCACGGGTTTTGTGCGCTTACATAAAGTCTCACCCTACTAAAGTTTGGAAGTTTTGCAAAGCCTTTTGGCAAAGTGTATCCTACTTGAATATTTCTAATCCTAAAATAACTGCCATTTTCCACATAAAAACTGTTTGGTAAGATAACAGATTGGTTATTAGTAACCATAGGATAAGAATTGGATGTACCCTCACCATGCCATCTGTTGTTATAGAAATCTAAATCCCAGCTTTCGTTACCGAATCTCTGCTCACGATTGTAATTGTATATTTTATTTCCGAATACGCCTTGGAAGTCTATTGCAAAATCAAAATTAGATACATTCATATTGAAACCAAAGCCATAAGTACCTTTTGGAACAGGGCTACCCAAGAATGTTTTATCTCTCTCGTCTATGATTCCGTTTCCATCCTGATCTACAAATTTAAACCATCCTGCTTTTGCTCCAGTCTGACCAGAGCTTGCCGCTTCTGCGTTTGTTTGGAATATTCCGGCAACTTCATATCCGTAATAAGACCCCACTGGCTGTCCGGTCTGAAGTCTTACAATTTGATTTCCAAATAAACTTGCTCCAGCATTTAAATAAGAATTTCCGTAAACTGATGTAATTTCATTTTTTAATGAAGTAAAGTTTCCATAAAATCCTATTTTAACTTTTTCAGATAATTTTGTATCATAGTTTACAGAAAACTCCAAGCCTTTGTTATTGAAAGAAAATGCATTTGTATAATAATTATTCCAGTTACTTGCTCCTGAAACAGTTCCTTGTACAATTCCATAAACTACGTCTTTTGTATCTTTATCAAAATAGGTAGCTTCTAACTTCAACTTATTGTTAAGAAATGCCATTTCTACTCCAAAATCTTTCCCTGTGGTAATTTCCCACCCAATTGTAGGATCAATGAGTAAATCTATCGTTTGTGCCGGATATCCTGTATTACCATAATAAGCTCCAGAAGTTAATAAAGTGGTAAGAAAATCATACGACCTTCTTACATTTGGGTTACCGGTTCTACCCCAGCTCCCTCTTAATTTTAAAAGGTTGAAAATATTTTGATTGCTCATAAACCCCTCTTTTGATACTACCCAACCTGCGCTTACAGAAGGAAATATTTCCACTCTGTCATCAGATGAAAAATTGGAAGATGCATCTCTACGAATAGAAGCATTTACCAAATATTTTCCTGCATAATCATAATTAAGCCTTCCAAAGAAAGACTCTATCCTGTTTTTGTATGGCGTAACATCAGAACTTGGCCTATATTCATATCCAAAAATATCCGTTCCATTGGCAATTTGAAGAGACTCGTTTGTGCCATCATAATTTACATTAGTAGCATTCCAATAAGACTGGGTATAATAGTTCTGGGTTCTGGAAAAACCTACCAGTATATCAAAGTTATGATTTCCGAATTTTTTCTTCCAATCTAATGTATTATCCCAAACGTAGTCTCTGTTTCGGGAATCTCTGGTAATTAAAGACGATTTTCCAGGTGTAGGAACATAGCTCATTACCGGAGTATATTCATATTTGCTGGAATTTAGATTATCATTGGTCAGACTCACTCTTAGAGTAAAATCTTTTAAAAACTTCACTTCCGCCCAAACGTTATTCAATAATCTTTCCTGTCTGTTTTGAGATCTGAACAGGTCTAGTTGTGCTCTTGGATTGTTCACTGTAACTAAAGTAAAATATTGATAGTTACCTGTCGACGGATTTATAGGAGAATATACCGGCGGCGCATTATAAGCATTTAGAAGCGGATTGTTTGATATATTAGTAAGCATTTTGGAGAACGTGAAATTATCTCCAATTGTAATATTGTCAGTAATTTTGTAACTTAAGTTTGCTTTTCCGGTAAACCTTTTAAAATCACTTCCTGAATTAATCCCTCTGTTAGCATCTAAATTACCTTCATCCTGTAAATAACCCACGCTTCCGTAGTATGAAAGTTTTCCGATGGCTCCGGAAGCTGAAAAATCATTTGAGTTAATTGTGCTTGGTCTTAAAACTTCTTTAAACCAATCTGTATTTCCAGGATATTGTGCCCTTGTGATGGATCCTGCGCTTGATCCATTATCATTTATAAGCTTTTCATTATATAGTTCAATGTATTGATCTCCGTTTACGAGTTTTGGAACATTGGTAACGGTCTTTATTCCCAGATAAGAATTTACATTAAATGTAGGTTTTTTTCCTCTACCTGTTTTCGTTTTAATAATTACTGCACCATTCCCAGCTTGAGCTCCAAAAATTGCTAAACTGGAAGGATCTTTTAATATACTCATTGATTCTATATCCTGAGGGTTCAGGTAAGAGATATCTGTAGTGATTGAACCGTCTACAATATAAACAGTATTTCCTGTAAGGGAGCCGATACCACGGATATCAACCCTTGGAGAACCGCCCGGAGTTGCAGAGTTAAAAATCTGAACACCAGATGCTTTTCCTTGGATTGAGCTTACAGGATTCGCATTAGGCTTATCGGCAAGGTCTTTTGCAGAAATTACCCCAATACTTCCGGTAACATTTTCTTTCTTCTGCGATCCATATCCGATCATTACCACCTCTTCGATCTTCTGTTCCTTAGTTACAGTGTCTTTGGGCGTAGTCTGCGCATTGACATTCATACCAAAGTATAGAACAGCAACGAGACATGAATACTTTAAATCACTTTGTTTCATATAGTTTAATTTTATTCGTACAATTAATCTTAAAATAGGATAATTACCCTTGAGTATGTCCTTTAACTTATACCATATTATGTTTCTCAAAAAAAGACATTAGCCAAAATTATAAAATTATATGTAATATAGTTAATTTTTCCTAAAAATTCTATAAAAACATGTATTATTAAGTAAAAAATTAATAAGCCTTTCATTTTATCGTTCTTTTTCTAATGTTAATTATATTTTAAATAAAAAAATACAATGATATTTTGTCTAGTTTTGTCTTAAAAATTTCCCAAAAACATCACAATCATTAATATTTTGTTAAACTAATTATTGTAACTAAATTTGGTTCATTATTTGAAATCTATAAGGTTTAATCAATATCAATGAAAAAATATATCATCACAGCTGCTTTCATCATCGGAACAGGCGCTGTTATCAATACATCTGTTCAGTCGTGTAGTACATTAGCAACGTCAGATATCGGATTATCCATTATCAAAAAAATTCTTTTAAACGGAATTGATAAAGGCGCAAATGTTTATAGCAACAGAGAAGCATTTCTGCAGAATAATATGGTAGATAAGGCGCTTCCAAAAGAATTGAGAGACATCAATTCCATGCTGGAAAAAGTAACCCCTACTCTTGTGGCCAAGGAAAGGGCTTATATTGCAGATGCAGCAGTGTATACCGTAAATATTTCAAAACCGATTCTGGTAAATGCCGTTAACAGCCTTAATGCCCAGGATGTCACAAGAATCATCCAGGGTGAAAAAGGAATGGCAACACAAATACTTAAAGAGAAAACAGCCCAGCAGCTAGTCGCAGCCATTACTCCGAAAGTAGATGAGCAGCTAAATCAGTACGGAATTGTAAAAAGCATTAACACAGCTTTATCAGGAAGCAATTTTCTGGGAAATCTTTTGGGCGGAGGCAAAACTACCGTGAATTCCGGAGGGCTGAGCCAGCTGGCGTCCGAACAACTGGTAAACGGGATGTTTAATATTATCGAAGATTACGAAATCCAAAATTCCAAATCACTTCTTGGGCCACTTGGAAAATAGAAAAATTTTCGTTAAATTTATATATTAATTTAATATTTGTAGATGGATATATTACAAGGAAATCAGCATGCAAGCCCTGAAGATTTTTACAATTCTTTAAGGGAAAAACTGGAAGATCATCATGATTTTCCGGAAGATTATTTATTCAAATTTATCATTCCGACGGATCAATCGAAGTTAACGGAAATATATAGAGTTTTTGACGGTATAAAATTCACATTGGGAAACCGCGAAAGCAAAAACGGAAAATATACAGCCTGCAATATCAATGCATTTGTTTTGGATGCCCATCAGGTGATAAATATTTACAAAGAGGTTGCTAAAATAGAAGGTATCATCTTATTATAAATCAAAAAAAGTCAGCTTTACCGCTGACTTTTCTAGTTTAATTTCTTTGCCGTTTATTATTTTTCAATAAAATACTTGACGTTCTCGACCGGTCTTCCTAACATTGCCACAGAACCTTTGATGAGAATGGGCCTTTGGATCAATGACGGATTTTCAGACAAGACCTTTATCCATTCTTCTTCGGATAAATTGTTATTAGCAAAATTTTCGAGATATAATTTTTCTGTTTTCCGGATAATATGAAAAACACTTTGATTCAACTTTTTTAAAACAGTTTTTATTTCTAAAATACTCAACGGATCTTCTACAATATTAATGATTTCAAACGGTACTCCATTTTCATCCAGATACTCCAAAACCGCATTTGATTTTGAGCAATTTCCGTTATGTAAAACTTTAACTAACATCTTTAATTGGAATTAAAAAATTCTTGTAGTTTATTTGCATAAATATTTTAACATTAAGAAATTAAGGTTTCAAAGAATTGCATTTAGTAATTTCTTAAATTCTCAATACTGAAATAAAGAATAAACTTAGTTTATTTAAATTAAAAAAATTAAATATAATTTAAACTTATCCTAACAAATTTAGAAAAAAATCAAATCACAAACGCCTTAATTTATAATAAAACTTTGTTAAAACAGACCATTCAGCTCCACTTCGATTTTTTCCAAAATAAACCCGAAGTCTTCAGGTTTTTCTACAAAATCAAGATCATCCACATTGATAATTAACAGCTTTCCTTCAGTATAATTGGAAATCCACTTTTCATATTTCTGGTTCAATTTCGATAAATATTCAATACTTATAGACGCTTCATATTCACGGCCTCTTTTGTAAATTTTTTTCACAAGATTCGGAACATCAGATTTAAGATAAATTAACAAATCAGGTGCAGAAACAAAAGATTTCATCAGATTGAAAACAGCATCATAATTACTGAAATCCCTGTCGGAAAGCAGCCCCATATCATTAAGGTTTTCCGCAAAAATATGGGCATCTTCATAAATCGTACGATCCTGGATAATATTTTTTCCACTTTCTCTAATCTCTTTCACCTGACGGAATCTGCTCCCAAGAAAATAAATCTGCAAAGCAAAGCTCCATTTGCTCATATCAGCATAAAAGTCCTCCAGATAAGGATTGTGGTCTACATCTTCAAACTGGGCATCCCAATTATAGTATTTTGCAAGCATCGTCGTCAATGTTGTTTTCCCTGCTCCGATATTTCCTGTAACCGCAATGTGCATATTTTCCCTTAATGTATTATTTGATAGATAGAACTAAACTTCGGCAGCCTGAACCTCAGTACTATAGTTAATCAGCTTCTGCAAAGAGCTTCCCGAAGGATTTTCACTTTCAATCTCCTGGGTTTTCTTTTCCAGTTTTCCTTCCGGGCTGTCTGGCTCTATAGCTTTTCCCGTTGATCTTTCTACATCCTGCTCCGTATCTTTTATCTTGGGATCAGGCTCTGCAGGCTGTTTCGTTTCTTTATTTTTTTCGAGATTGTAAAGATAAAGGTTGTTGACTTTGATTTCAAAATAAGAAAGGGTATTTTTATCCACAATCTGAGCCTCTGGATCTTCAAAAATTTTCACCATTTCTTTTTCCGGAACATATTTAAATATGGAATTATTGGTAATCATCAAAATAAATTCATTCTCCCTTCTGAAACGCTTACCGTTTTCAATCTCGGCTTCAAAGATTTTCTCGAATTTTAAAGTATAAACCCGGATATGTTTTTTTGTAAGAATATAAACTTTATTTTCATACACCAACAGGTCTGTAAGATCATCAAAACAGGCATCAAAAGGATAAGAATTAATGGTATTTTCATTCCTGAAATTATACTGAATCAACCGTTTTGAACTTTCATCCAGAAGCCACAGCTGCTGCAGGTCTTCCGCATACGCCATTTTTATAAACCCAAATTTTTGTTTAAAATCAACCCTTTGAATTTCGTTCAGATTTTGGTCTACAAACTTCATTTCCTGTGCATTTTCCGAAAACAAAGGCACACTGAGCGGATTTTGAACAGTCTGAACTTTATAAGGCACCGTAAGCATCATTTTCCCGATCTGCTTTCCCAGGGAATCGTATTTTGTAAAACTGAAGTCTTTGTTTTTATAGATGTATAAATTTCCGTAGTCGTCTGCCAGCATATCCTTAGCTTCTTTCAGCTTCAAAGTATCCAAAGGAATGGTTTTCTGAGCCGATAACGAACAGAAAATCAATACAAATATGATATGAAATATTTTCAAATTATTTTACTAAGATAGCGCCCCAAAAAGGAACGCTACCAATTTACTATTTTTATTTATTCTATCAGAAACTGCAATTCATTTTAATTTATTTAATCGCAACTTCATAAATTTTTGACCAGTTTTTCCCCGTCACAAGCATATTATCGCCTTTGAAAGCTATGCCGTTCAGAACATCATCACTCCCTTTCGTATTTTGCTTAGATATTTCAGTGAAATCAAACGTTCCTACGACCTCTCCCGTAGCAGGGTTTATCTTTAAAATAACAGGTTTTTGCCAAACGTTGGCATAAATGAAACCGTTATGATATTCAAGCTCGTTCAGCTGATCATAAGTTTGGGAACTTCCTGCAACAGCTATATATTTTACCATTTTTGAAGGATCATTCACGTCCAGGAAATACAGCAACTTGCTTCCGTCTGAGGCAATCAGGTTTTTCCCGTCATAGGTAAGCCCCCAACCTTCTCCCAACACATTCGGATATGGAAATTCCTTTAATAATTTCAATGAATTTTTATCGTAAATATATCCTTTTTTGCTCTGCCATGTCAGCTGATAAACTTTATCCCCCACAATGGTGCTTCCTTCAGAAAAATCTTCCTGAGCCTGTTTTGTAGAAGCCAAAGGGGTTGTAGTTCCTAAAGTATATTTTAAAATCTGGGAAGAGCCGTTCTGACCGTCACTTTCATAAATCGTGTTTCCTTCCATCTGGAAGCCCTGTACGAAGTTTTTAGGGTTATGAGGATACTCTGCAACGATTTCGTAGTTGAGTTTTTGTTCTGGATTCTTTGCAAAAACATTGATGGTTGCATCCTGAGTGAGCGTTTCACCGTTTTTTGTTTTTATATTAAACGTGACGGCATTGTCACCTAATGTAAAGAATTTAGGATCAATTGTGAGGTTTGAGGTTTCTTTATCTCCGAAACTGATCGAAATGCTTGCTGCATCGTCTGTAACTTCTTTCGGCAAGGTAAGCTTGTCTCCGAAATGATACCCTTTTTGCTCCATCGAATTGTTATAATCCGCCAAAGAATCAAGAACTTTTTTATCATCTTTACAAGATGCCAGGAGCAAAATTGCAGCGAAACCTGCTATAATATTTTTTTTCATTGAATTTCTAAATTTCCCCAAAATTAGCAAAATTTATTCCGTTTTGCTAATTTCATCGATATGTTGACCAAATTGTAATATATAACCGTTGTTGTCATAGATTGCAAACTCTCTCATTTCCCATTCGAAAGTTTCGATTTCATAGCATATTTCAGCCTTTGTTTTCAAATCTTCCCAAAGCTGATCTACATCATCTACATTAAAATAAAATGAACCTGTAAAACCAATTCCCTTAAAGTTTTCATGTGAATTTGGTTTAGTCAGCATAATTTGCACATCATCTTTTTCAAGCGATGCCCATTGCCAGTTATCATTTCTTTCATTTAAATTAAAATCAAGAATATGAGTGTAGAAACCAATACTTTCTTCAAGCTTTTCTGTCCATAAAATAGGGTGGAGAGCGGTAAATTTTATCATCATTTATTGTTCTGTAATATTAATTAATTTTCCAAATACGGCTTCAGGCTTTTCCTTATAATCCTGTTCCATCCTTCAGTAAAAGCATCCATAGAAAAATTTTCGCCCAGATCACTAAAACGATCAATGTCATCATGAGTAAGCTTAATTAAAGACTGATCACCTTCTGATTGAATTTTCCAAGTCACTGTCGTTTTTTCATATGAAAACTCGGGGTAAGCCCATGTATGCTCTAATTTTCGATTCGGAATAATTTCTAAAATCTCAGCCTGATGATGAAATTTTTTTTTCTTCACCTGGTTCATAAAAATTAAATACTTTTCCAACTTTTAATTCAAAATCTGGTATATCAAAATACCATGCTTTCATTTCGTTCTTATCGGTTAATGCCTTCCAGACCTTTTCTGCTGGGACATTTACTTTGTCTTCTACTATGATTGGAATGATCATATATTGTTTTTATTTTTTTTGAATTTAGCTAATATTTTTCAGAAATATTTTGTATATAAATTATGAATATTAAATAATTGGTTATTCAAGACAGAAATACTCAAAAGCTCTAAATCCTTTAAAATAAAACCGACAAAATCTGCCGGCTTGATATTAAGTTAGATTATTTTATGAATGTTGCTGCATTTTCGCAGGGTCATCGTAATTTACCATCCAATTGATGCCGAATTTATCGGTAAACATTCCGAAATAAGCTCCCCAAAATGTATCTGCCATTGGCATTGTTACCATTCCTCCTGCTGAAAGACCGCTGAATAATTTATCAGCCTCTTCTTTAGATTCTACATTGATCGAAATAGAAAAATTGTTTCCTGCCTTGAATTGAGATGCATAGTCGCAGCCCGCATCACTACCCATCAAGATTGTTTCTTTAGAAATCGGAAGCGAAACATGCATAATTTTGTCTTTATCCTCTTCTTTAGCTTCCTGTCCTTCCATTGGAGGCATTTCACCAAAAGTTCCGATGTAAGGATACTCTCCGCCGAAGACGGATTTATAAAAATCAAATGCTTCTCTGCAATTTCCGTTGAATGTTAAATAAACGTTTACTGATGCCATAATTGTATTTTTAGTTTTAAGTTTAGAGTTTAGAGGCTATCACTTTTAGTTGCGTATTGTGTGCAGCTTTATTCTTTTTCCGATAAGTTTTTTAACCTTGTTAAGCCTTCCTGATAATCTTTTCCTATGGCTTCTTCCATATTCATGAAAAATTTCATTATCGTAAAAGGATATGGTATGGTAGATGTAAAGCCCCATGTTGTCTTACTTCCGTTACCTTCCGGAACTACAGATACATAGGCATTTGCTTCACTTTCATAAGGTGTCAAAAAAACGATTTTTGTATCAATCCTTTTATTGGCCTGATCTATTTTTTTTACTTCCTGGCAGCCTTTTCCTGCTTCTTCTTTTTTACTTTCCCAGCACATTTTTTCTCCGGTCTGCCCGGTAGTTCCTGTCCAGTTTTTCTTCATATTCGGATCAAGGTCATTCCACGGGCTCCATTGATCTATTGCCTTTAAAGTATTGGTATTCTGCCATACTTTTTCTACTGGAGCATTGATTGAAATTGACTTTTCATATTTACAATCTCCCGAAACAAAAAATGCAGCAACAAGCCAAAAAATTAAAATTGAAGCTAAAATAATAATGATCCACTTTAAAATTTTCATACGATTTTCCTTTAAAAATTATCTATGCTGATCGATCAGGATCATATTTCCATCCGGATCTTTCAGATAAATATGTTCAGGTCCTGAGGTACTTTCATCAGCTTCCTTTTCTAATATCACGCCCTGCTGTTTCAAATGTTTCTGAATATCACGGACATCGTTAAAAGATTCAAGATTTTGTGCATTCTGATCCCATCCCGGATTAAAGGTAAGCATATTCCCGTCAAACATTGCCTGAAAAAGGCCGATGATGTTCTCATTGTTTTTCATAATGAGATAATTATGCTCTATGCTTCCTCCCATTGTACTGAATCCTAATTTTTCGTAGAAATCTTTTGATTTTTGGAGGTCTTTTACGCTCAAACTGATAGAAAATGCTCCTAATTTCATATTCTCTTATTATTTAATGCCAATCTGTATCCTACTAAAACCAATCCCCAAACTGCAATGCCGAGGATCCAAAACCAGACAGGTGTTGGCAGCATGATCATATTATAAACTGTTGCAAGTAAAAAGAAAATTCCGCAAATAAGAGCGGATCTGTTTTTATCATCGTCTGCAATTTTCGTTGAGATAAATCCTGAAACTACCGCTCCTAAAGCATATCCTATTAATACAAGCAACAAAGCAGAAAATGGGAGTGTGGAAACATAATTTTTAAAACCTTCAACATCTGTGGTTTTAATACCTGCTGGAAGTGGATACAAATAGTGCCCAAGACTTTCTATAATCCAGATACAGAGCGAGCCTGAGACTATACCTCCGACTACAGCCAGAATTTTTCTAATCATGATTATTGGTTTTTTATACGTGTTTTAAAATCTAAAGTCCCGTCATAGCTTTTCCAATTGCCGATAAACTCAATGTACTGACCTTCAATTTTTTCCGTATTTTTATTCCATTTAAAAGTATAAATAAACCTTCCTTTAAGAATTCCTGAATGTTTTCCTTTGTTTTCTTCGGCTAGTTCGTATTCGCCGAAAACAGTACCTTTCTTTTTAGAATCTCTGTATTTGGCAATAGTCAATTTACCTTCAAATTTGCTATACGTTTTATCTACCAGGGTGTATCCGGAAACGAAATATTCCTGGTCATTTTTTTTGTTTTGTTCGGAAATATTGATCTTTAATTTAATTTCTTCTCCTTTGCTGCCAATGGTTCCGGTGTACGGTTTGCTGTTATTCAGCCATACATTTGAAATATCTGGCATTTGTGCAAAAGCAAAATTGGAAATGAGAACAAGGAACAATAAAATTTTTTTCATATATGTTTTATTTAATAAAAATTAAACTCCAAATTGTGCAAGATGGTGATTCAAATGTTTGGCAAACATATTATTCCACTCCTGAGCCTTCAATTTTCCGAAGGAGAAAGATTCTTTACCGTCAAAGGCTGAAGTTCCCAATTGCTGTGTCTTCTGAATAAAGCCGATCAGCCTTTTCTTTTCTTCATCGAAGTTTTTCCTGTCTGCTACGATAAACTGTGGTGCTGTAGGGCCGTTTTGCGTATATGCCTTATCACCCACTACTTTAGACTTTACAAAGTTTTTCAGGATAAATTTTGCGATGGCGCCCGGTTTTTTATGTTTTTCCGGCTCGTAAACCATTTCATAAGAGACGTTGCAATGTGCCAACATTTGATCTACCGTCATCTTCCCCCATAATCCTGTAGTTTCCGGTGTAAGATTATTTATCCTATCAATGTAATTCTGAGCATCTTTTGCATCAAAAACGTTTTCCATAGTTCAATTAATTGTTAAAAACAAATATATTAGTTTTTTATGATTTCTTATAATTTATTAGAAAAGAATTTAATCCTCTTAAAACCAAATCGTTATTAACATAATATATTTTTAAGTAAATATAAATTATCATTTTCGCAATTCATTTAAAATATAATTAAAATACCAATTTAATTGATTCCTTCTATTAAACAAGATTTTAAATTCAAATAAAAATAAAACTCCTCACCGAAGCGAAGAGTTTTTTCTATATCAATTTAAATAAGTAATTATTTCTGAACTGCTTTTTTCATTCCATTATCAGCACGCAGAATCCTGTATCGAACCTCTGTGTCTTTAGGAATATAAAATACCAAAGGCAATTTGCTGTTATATCTTACAATTTCTGGAAGTATAGAAACAAATTTTTTGGTTGGCTTCTGATTTCCGCATCCCATCATAGTACCCGGAGTCTGTCCATTGGATTCTACTTCATAATAGGTATATCCCCATCCCTGCAAATCCTGCTGCTTCATGGTCCCGGATAAAGAATATTTATTACAGTCCAGCATTTTTTCCATTCCTACGAAGAATTCCACTTTGAGGTTATCTTCATTTTTTTCTACAGGAAGCTGAATGTACACCTGTCTGTAACCATCTTTAGCCTTTGGAAACATATCAATCTCCAGCTTTTCAAATTTCTCTGTTTTTTGTTGTGCAAAAGTATTTACTCCTACGAAAATTGCTAATCCTGCAATTAATTTACTTGAAATCTTCATTTGTAATTTTTTATTACTTTTCTGTTTATTCAAAAACTATTCCAAAATTCGAACATTATTCCCTTTCGTGTGAGAATTCATCTGCGGTGCATAATAATTTTGAATTGTAGTGATCCCATTAGAGAACGTACCGGATGCATTGGCTACGTAATCATATTCAAATACATATTTTCCTTTAGGCATATATTCAATATAAAAATTAGTAGATGCATCTTTAGTTGATTGATAATATCCCAGATTATTTTTCCATTGATAACCCGATAATATGTTTACCGGCTCAAATCCGGCTGCCCTCATGTCTTTAAGGTGGATAAACTCCATAGGACGGTCTGTATTCAGGATCATTCTTACGGTTACCTTATCACCTACTTTCAGTGGGGTTTCTGAAGAGATTTTTTGCAACTCTTCACCATTTACCGTCTTTATTTTTCGATACAATTCTTTGGTAACAGAAATGTAGTTTTCAGAAGATTTTATTTTATCCAGATCTTCGTAATACTGCCAGAATAATCCGCCCTGTACAATTCCTGCACCTGGTTTTGTAATAGTTACTGTTGCCAGATTTTTATCCACTACATCGGTTTTAACAGTAGATTTTACATATCCTGTAGCTTGCGTTTGCGGCTGCAAATCTTTTCCGCCCCAGATAATGGTTGCCTTGTCAGACTCTGCAGTTGTCCAGGATTTGCCTGAATTGAGAATTGTAAAAATCACTTCCGAGGTCCCTCTAGAGCTTCCCCACGAATTAACTTCTTTTTGTGTAATCAGCCAGATTTTCATCTCTTCAATGAATTTCTGATCATTCGGTTTTAGAGTATTGAATGCTTCTAAAGCACCGGCCTGGTTGACCACTTTTGAACTGAACCAACCCCAGTCATCAAGGTTCTGCTTCCAGTAAACGCCCTGCGTTTTTGTATCTGTGGAAGTTTCTTTAAGATAATTCATTAATTTATCTGAAATATCTTTTACGCCGTAATTGCCCATCAATAAAGCCGCACGATGCAATCCGAAGAAGGTAAAATCTGTAAGTTTTGCCGTTTTCGCCTTTTGCTTCACAAGAGCTTTCAGGGTAGCACCTTTGCCTTTCAGTGGGTATTCTTTTTCCCAGTAATTTCTGGTGTCAAGATAATCCAGTGCCCAGTTGGTCCAGACGTTTTCTTTTTTTACATCATAATACTTATCAACCTCATTATCAACATACTGAATAAGGTTTTTAACCAATTCTTTTTGTGCTGTAGACTGATAATCTTTCACATTATCTTTCAGCCACAGATTGATTTTTCCTAAATTTTTAAGAATATACAATGATGTGGAATAAGAGCTCGGATAGCCTGCATACCAGGAGAATCCACCATCCGGATTCTGCAGTTTACTGAAATCATCCCAATCCTGATTGATGGAATTTTTCATGGTATTAACATCAAATAACAATGCTAATTTCTGAATTTGTTCCTGCTCGTTTTTACTTTCCAGAACCCAAGGCGTTTCTTCCAATAATAGTTGTTTCAACTCCTGATTTTTTTCAAGATTTGAATTTAATAATCCTTTATTCTGATATTCTTCAAAAATGGTTTTCATTTTCGGGTTGGCTTTGAAAATTTCTGATGCTAAAACATCTGCAAACCATTTATTAAAAATTACATCGGCAGAATTGTTCTGATCATTTTTAAGGCTTGGAAGCACAAACATAATTTCCCATATCGGGTTTGTTGTCACTTCCAATGTGTTGGAAACATTAGAAATTGTTGTTGAATTCTCATTTTTAAGGTTATCCAGAACGAACGTTTTTGTCTCGCCTTCTTTCACGAAAACCGGAACGGCATCCGTCACCAGCATCCTGTTTGGAAGTACTGCGATGGCTTGCTGCTCACCATCAGAATAGTTTCCTGCTTTAGCAACAACTTTTAAAATGATCGATGAAACATTGTTTGGAACTTTTAATTTCCAAGTTACTGCGGAGTTTCCGTTTTCATTTAAGTTAAAATTCTGAGCAGCTGCAGTTAAACCAAACTGAGATGAAATATCTTCATTGGTGAAAGCATCTAAGACCTGTAAAACAGCTGAACCGTTTAATTTTTTATTTGTCAGGTTAGATAATTTCGATTGAAGATTCAGCTCATCACCTTCTCTTAAAAATCTTGGATAATTCGGGCTTACAGAAAATTCTTTTTGAGTCACAACTTCTTTTTCCAATGTTGCCACTCTTGCATCTTTTGTATGGGCAAGGAACATTAGCTTCCATTTTGTTAAAGCTTCCGGTGAGGTAAATTCAAAGCTTACATTTCCTTCTGAATCTGTCTTGAGATCAGGATAGAAGAATGCAGTTTCGTTGAGATTCTGACGAACAGGGATTTTTTCTAATGATTCTGGTGATGTTTCATCGTTTGAAATTCCATCAGCGTCAGCAACTCGGTAAGCACTCTTTTTTGCCATTGGTGCAGCCATAGCACTTACTTCCATAATTGGAGAAGATTCAACCTCAATAGCAGTCATCTTCTTAGGTTTTGGGCAGCCATTATACTCAGGTAATCCGGGAACTGTTGGACATGCATCATCCATATCCAAAACCCCATCTCTATCAGTATCAATATTAGTCAATCCAAATCTTCTGTCAAACCAGTTAAAATTCGGAACCTCTACATAATTTCCATTAAAATATTTTACTCTTTTCTGATAATATTTAGAAGAAAGATTTTGCCTGATATCATAAGAGGTGAACATTGAATATGGAATGTATAAATTCTGCCAGTCAAATGTATTTTTTGCAAACTGATCTAGAGACATATCATACATATTTGCTAAAACCTCCGCATTTATCTTTTCTTTTTCAGCACCTAAAACTTTCACAGTCCATTTTTCTTTAGAATTAGGCTCTAGCTTATCCCTGAAAGTAATCGTCTCGATTTTTAGCGGCTGTTCCGTATTCTTTATCTTTAAATTCACGGTTTGTGTCTGGATATCATTATATGCAACCAGCTGGAACTGAATATTTAAACTGGTCACTGCTTTTTCTTTTGGGATAACGGCTGTAAATTCCAAAACTCCATTTTTAAATTGATTAACTTCTGAAATTGTTTTTCCCGATCCATCCTGCACGAAAACATTGACCAATGCATCCGGAATTGCAGAATAGGCATATATTTTTGCTTTTTCGCCTCTGGAAAATTCATTTTTAGGCTCTAAAACCGTAAGGAAAGTTTTTTGTTCCGGTTTTAAAGAATTTTTATTCCAGACACTGAAATTCTGTGAAGTTTTTATGGTGTCTTTTCCTTCAATATTATATAATTCCAACTGATAATCTCCGGCTTCCAGTTTTCCCAGGTCAAGGCTTTCCAACTGCTCTGTTTTTGTGGAAATTACTCTAGATTTCCAGTTTTTAATTTCATCATTTTTATCATAGAAATCATGTGGGAACTTATTGATAAATTCCTCTTTTGAAAGCTTCGGAAGATCCTGAACCGTAGATTTGAAATTATTTCTGAAAATCCTGTTCGGGGCTTCTAATTTTAAAAGCATTACCTGATAAGGTTTTTTAAGATTCTGCTCATTATAATTTTTGATTTCCACCTTAAGTTTTACATTTTCGTCGGAGAAAATATTTTTAATTTCATCTGCCTTGATATAATGGCTTACAGAAGCCACTTTAAGCTGAGTTTCCGCAGACTGCGTTTCACCGTTGATGTCAGTCACCGAAGCATTGATTTCATAATTATCAATCTGGATACCTTCCAGCTTTTCATCTTTTTTAAGGTCTAAACTGATGGTAAATTCACCTTTATCATTGGTTTGGGCTTCTCCTACAATTGAATTCTCATTATCATTGTCGTGTGGGTACCACCAAAAATATTTCCATCTGATATTATGCTTTTTGATCTCATAGTTTACTTTGGTATTGCTCAGTGCAACTCCTGAAAACATCATTGCTTTACCTTTCAGCTCTATGACCTGGCCGTATTTGTATTCTTCCTTTACGGGATCAAAAGTCACCTCAAATTTTGGCCTTTTGTATTCTTCTACTCTGAAATCTTTATACCCCTGCGGATTTCCATCGGTTTTAAACGAAAAAACGCCATTCAGCTTTCCCTTCGGAAGGATAAAGCTTCCGTGGTAGGAGCCGAACTCATTAGTGGTAAAGCTTTGCGAAGATACTTCCTGCCCATTGGCATCCATGAGAGTAATTTTTTGCTTTAATCCGGCATCTACAGACTCAATTTTTTTATTGATTTTTGTATTAATTACTTTAAAATAAACCGTCTGACCAGGCCTGTAAATAGCCCTGTCCGTAAAGATCTGAACGGCAGTTCGGGCACCTTTATTCGGATCATACTCTACATTGTAATCATCATCACCATAGACCTGCATGAGCTGGAAGTCACTGGTCTTAGGCTGATGAATCAGAAAAGTTCTGTAATATTCTTTATTTTTGGTAGAAGGAAGCTTGAAAATTCCTTTTTCATCGGTTTTACCCTGCGCCTGGTTAAGCGTTTGATTATCTAAAAATTCATAAAATGTAAGATTTTCATTATTGGCGGGCTTTCCGTTTTCATTATTAACCAGCTTTAATTCATTGTTTAAGGAATTGTTGTTAAACCTGTTTTTGTAAATGATTTTGTTATTTGAAACAAAGAAATAGAAATTTTGCTGTTTGTTATCATCATTTCCTTCATTTACAATGTATTCCGCTACATAAATTCCTGCAGGAAGTGGCTTTATTTCGAAAGATGTTTTATGAAGCTGATAATCAACTGGATTGGGAACTTCATAAGTTTCTTTTTTTACCAAATTTTTCTTTATTTTACCAAAAGTATCTCCGTGAGAATTTCGTACATATTGTAAAAATGATTTAAAATCTTCTTTTACCTCATAAATATTTAAAGAAAAGCCTGAAATATTTTTATATTGAGCTACAAAATGAATCGGACGATTATTTTGAGTCTGCTGTTCATAACTGATATTCATAGAGGACGCTTTAATCTGCTCTACTCTATTTTTGATATTTTCAAGGAAAGGTGATTTCGGATACTGGCTTTCTGCCTGGCCTGCAATTTCCAGTGCTTCTTTTTCTTTCTTTTTGCCGATAAGGTCAGTCATGATCTCATCCATGATCAAAACTTTATAATCGCCTTCAGTATTAGATTTCAAAAGATTTTTAAGCTGTTCAGGCCTATCTTTGCATTGATTGAAATTACAATTCTGCTGCAGCTTCTGATGCTGGAAATATAATTTGGAATTACCGTTGTTTTGTGCGATCAACTCATCAAAAATACCATTAATTGTTTTTCTGTTTTCACTTACTTCATTTTTGGTAAAAAGCCCGTTATTCGATAAAAAATCAATTTTTTTAAGGGCATACCAGTCTGCCAGGGTAGGAAAATAATTAATATTCTTCACATTGGAAAAAAGTAACTGATACTTATCTAAAGAGATTTTTTGCATCGTATTTTTCTGCCCGTCCAGCTCCTGGAATTTTTTTGATAGATAATTTTTAAAGTCAAGCTTACTCCAAGTTTCAATTTGGGAAATATCCTGAGAATTCAGATCGGTCCTGTCATTGATCTTCCATGAATTTTGCTCATAATAATCGATCAAAAAGCTGTTCATTAATACATGAAACACTACCTTTTCATCACTTTTTAATTGTTTATCAGCATCTTGTAACTTATTGAAAAACTTAGAGACGGAATTATTCTGATCATCATCTCTCGTCTGATTCACTATACTGAATTCTGCTTTTAAAGACTGGATCAGCTGTAAGGTATTATTTTCTTTCATCGCCTGTTTCTGTATGTCTAAAATGATGGGGAGATTAGATTTAAAAGTTCCTTTTTGAGAATTTTCTGCTACTTTCTTCCATTGCTCATCATAATATTTCTGGGCAAAGACTTCTGAAAAATTAAGAAATAGAAGCAAAAGAACAAAAACATTGGAAAATCTTTTCATAAGTGTTATTTTTGATAAATGAATTCTTTAAAAATACTGAAAAAAACCGTTATCGACAGCCAAATTTATGTATCGTTAACAGGCACCCTCTTTGCAGTATTTTTCATGGAGGAGCAAAATACGTTCCGTTTCCCCACTGTTTTATTAATTTTTATTACATACTTCAGCGGTTATCTGTATACCAAGTATCAACATACCCCGCATTTTTTTAAAATTTTAATCTTAAATATAGCTGCGGGTGTAATTTGTGCTTTATTAATTATTCATAACCATAATGAAATCCGGTTAGTAAAATGGTTTATTATTGTGATTTTGGGTCTACTTTACAACAGCTTTTTCCTCAATGTCTATATCCGGAAAATCCCCTTATTAAAGGTGTTTTATGTAGGGATGGTGTGGGCGCTGGTCAATTGCTGGCTTACCCTTTCCGAGTTTAATCTTCCAATATTTTCTATTAGTTCTTTCTTTATTACAGCTTTGGTCTTACCTTTCGATATTCGTGACATGAAGAGCGATACTGTGGAAACTTTTCCGAATTTAATTGGAATTCAGAATACAAAATATATTGCTTATCTGTTGATTTTTGTGAGTAATATTCTTTCAATTTTTTATTTAGATTTAAATTATTCCATTTCATTCTTCCTATCAGCCATTATTGCTTATATTTTAATTTATTTTTCTGAAAACGAAAGAAAAGATGCATATTTTTCATTTGGAGTGGAAACATGTTCCGCTCTTCCCTTTTTATGTTTACTAATAATAAAGTATTTTTGACGAATGATTATTAAAAAACTTTCCCTATATAATTTCAAAAACCATTCTGAAAAAAAATTCGAATTTTCTCCTCAAATCAATTGCTTTGTGGGAAACAACGGTGTGGGAAAAACCAATATTCTGGATGCGCTGCACTATTTATCGGTCGGGAAAAGCTTTTTAGGAAATACTGACCTCAATAACATCAAAAATGATGAGTTATTTTTCACTATTGATGCTGAAATTCAGAGTGATAACAGTCAGGATATCATTAAAATTTTACAGTCGAAAGAAGCAAAAAAAATGATAAAAAAAAATGATAAAAGCTACGACCGGCTGGCTGATCATATAGGCTATCTGCCGAGCGTAATGATCTCGCCATATGATTCTAATCTGATTTCCGATTCCGGAGAGAGCAGGAGAAAGTTCCTTGATTCCATGATTTCCCAAACAGATTCTGAATATCTTTTTGATCTGATTCAGTACCAGAAAACTATTCAGCAGAGAAATGCTTTGTTAAAATATTTCGTTAAAAACAGAGTTTGGGATAAAGATTCTTTGGAAATCTATAATGAACCAATTATCAAATTCGGGACTAAAATTTTCATTAAAAGAAAAGAATTTGTCAAAAAGCTAAACCCAATTGTACAGAATTTTTACCAGATTATTTCGGGAGGAAAAGAAACGGTTTCCGTAATATACGACTCCCATTTAACGGACGGTTTCGACGCATCTGAACCTTATAAAAAATTTGATGAGCTTTTAAAGAATAATCTCGACAAAGACAGAATGCTTACCTATACTTCAAAAGGAATCCATAAAGACGATTTGCTTTTTGAAATGGATTCTGCTCTTATAAAAAAAACAGGGTCACAAGGCCAACAAAAATCATTTTTAATATCGCTTAAACTAGCTCAGATGAGCCTTATCAAAGAATTAACAAAGAAAACACCCATCCTTTTACTGGACGATATTTTTGATAAATTGGATGACAGCCGGGTATCACAGCTGATTGAGCTGGTGAACCAGGAAAACTTCGGACAGATTTTTATTACAGATACCCACAGAGAACGCACAGAAAACGTTGTAAAAAAAATTAATGAGGAAAGCATAATTTTTGAGGTATAGCTCAAGATATGGATACGGAATACGGTATTTATGGAAGATCCTTTTATAAGAATGATTATATTAGATTACTTGTATTTAGTCATGCAAGTAATGATGAAACAATAAACCATTTAGAGAAAATTATAGCTCTATATCCTAAGTTTTTGCTGGAATTTGATACTTTAAGACAGCAATATAATTTTTTAGGCGGAAAGTAAAACTATAAAAATGAGTAAAAGAAAATTGGAATGATGATCAAATTTAATTTTTTATACAGTTCAAAAACACGAATCCCAAACCAAGAAACGCATACCTCATGAAAAAGAAAAAAAAACGAGAATTTCAATCTTCCGAGCTTGTAAAATCTTTTGCAAGGATTCATGGATTTGAAGATAAGCTCATAGCATTTGAAATTAAAGATTTCCTTGAAGAATATATGGACAAGAGCCTTTTCCGTGAGATTAAAAGCGTGAATATTGAAGATCATCGTGTGATCATTACAATCAATTCCCCCCTGTTAAAACACGATTTCCAAATGCGTAAAAGCTTTTATCTTAAAAAATTCCAGGATAAATTCGGGGCTGAAAAATTTAATGATCTTCAGATTTTGTAGAAATTGTGCTGTTCATCAAATCGTGCGCTTTTTTGTCTAAGCCAGAACGTAACGGTAAGAAAAATTTAAACGGATGTTTTACAAAATACCTGAAAATTTCTTTATAAATCTCACTTACCTGCCCGAAGTTAAGCTTCCGGGATCTAAAAGCCAAAAACATAGACAAGCTGAAACTCACTAAAAAATTAAAGAATCCTATCAGGAAAACGGTGAAAAAAGAAATCCAAAAAGTATAAGAATCTACAGAGAAATCTTTACCGTATAGCCCTATGGCAAAATTACCTGCTGCAAATGTAATATGTCTTATATCAAGGTCTAACCCGAAAAATAATCCTACCGGAGCGGTTGCCCCGAGAAAAACACCAAACCAAAAATTAGATACAATTCCGGGCCAATTCTTCGCATAATATTTGGATAATCCTTTTGCAAATTTTTTTCCAAAAAAGTTCCTGATAGAAATATTTTTCGCTATTCTTTCCGGAATCTGGTAAAAAACAGAATTATTCCCAATATTCCCCGAAATAATCCCTGATATAAAAAGATAAAACCCAGCAATACTTGCATGAAGAATCGCTTTTGATCTAAAAGGATCTAAATCTTTAAGCAACTTATCAGATCTGTCAATTGCCAAATTTTGTGAGAAAAAAACATCTAATCCATAAATTATTAATAATGCAATAGGAAAAGATAGTAAGACATTCCCAACAAAAGCAATAAACTGACTCCTGAATAATTTCGAGACTAAATGGGCAAATTCTGTGTGATTACCTTTATTATTTCCATCCTCTGCTAAGACTTTTGTCATCGTGGCTGCAGTCATTGCGGGCTGTTTTGTGGCCAGCGTAAAGCCCATCAGGTAAATCATTACAAACCCCATTGCATAGTTCATGGAATATAAAAATGCATGAGAAAAATCACTTCCCGGAACATATCCGTATAACAGCTTCAGGACACATAATGCTCCAACGATAATGCCTCCACCACTGGCCTTGTAGAACATTGTCATGTATTCTCTACGGTTAGAAGTAATATAATGCGCCCCGGTTTCGGCAGTATGATTAGTGATTAGATGTGAAATCATTCTTGTACTGTCGTTAATAAGATCCGAGATATTATTTTTATGAGATTTATATCTTAAAATATTAAAAACCAACTCTTTGGAATTAATCGAAACATCCTGCTCATTATCAATAACCAACAGCTGAACTATTTCATAAATTCTCTGAACCTGTTGGCGAATCCTTAAAAGCGATTGATTAATTTTTCCCGAAATGCCATATTTATAAGAATTTTTAAAAGCAATATTTACAAACTCTAAACATTGTTCTACATAAATCTTAATCTGCTTATACCTGCTGTCTTTTGAATTTAATTGAAGCTCAGGATCATTTTCCAGCTCATCGGCAAGATCTTCCAGCTCATTCTGCAGGGCAAGAAAAGGATTGTCAAAATTACGATATTCAGGAGCCATTCTTACCACTTCCACCTCCATTGCGGCGCCCGTTACCCGCCACGAAAGAATATTCATTGCAAAAAGCAATTCCTTTTTTACTTTTGGAAGTATACTAAAATCAGAAATCCCAAGAATAATAAACAGCTCATTAATCTCATTTTCAGGGAGATTATGAAAATACTTCAGGTCAGCCTTTGGCCGCAGGCTTACATTGTCAATCATATACCAAATGGTTTTTTCATTGACAACTGGGGGGAGAACTTTATTAAGAATTCTTTTTTTAAGCTCAGGAATAAAAGCATTTTCAGACAAAATATTGGCCTCTGTCAAAGACAGGTTGAATGATCTTTCTTTGAAAATGTTATGTATGTAATATTTAAAATTTTCAGCAAGCGAAGGATTATTTTTAAAAAAATCCAATACAGTAACAAAATCTGTTTTTTTTACACTATCCAGAAATTCTGCAAACGGCTCTAAAGCAAGAGTTTCATTCTTAAAAGAAAAATATTTTTTAAGAATCAATTCAAAGTTTATACTGGAATTAAAGAGTTTCATCAGTACAAATATACTATTTCAAACTTACATTCCCCATTTGCCTCATAATCCAGCTATGTTTCTTCCTAAGATATGATGAAGGATTTTTAGGATCATATTTTTTAGGATTGGGTAAAACCGCGGCGATCCATGCAGCTTCGGAAATGGTAAGATTTTTAGAAGACTTCCCAAAATAGTACTGTGAAGCAGCTTCTACACCAAAAACTCCCTGCCCCATTTCAATAGAATTAAGATATCTTTCAAGGATAATATCTTTGTTCCAGACTTTTTCAATGATAAAAGTATAGATCACTTCCAACCCTTTTCTAATCCAGCTTCTGCCCTGCCAAAGGAAAATATTTTTTGCTGTCTGCTGAGAAATTGTACTTCCCCCCCTTAGTTTTTTTCCTTTTTCATTATTTTTCATTGCTTTTTCAATAGCGATATAATCAAAACCATTATGAATGAAAAACTTTTGATCTTCAGATGCAATAATAGCCTTTTTCACATTATTTCCCATTTGGTCATAAGAAATATAGTCTCTCTGAAGCCTTCCGTACTCGAAAAGGCCACCTATTTGTGTAATTGTGATCGGCGGATTGAAAAATCTTCCCCATATAATGAATATAACGTTCAGAATCAGAACAATGAATATAATTTGTTTAAATTTTTTCCACATAAGTCTGTTAAAAGGAATAACAAAAATAAGTAAATAGTCTGAGTTATTGCAGTTCTTTCATATAAGTTAACTGGTAATCTGGCAAAAGCTCAGGGTGAAAAATTTTAATATAATCCTTTAAAACCAAATCTGATCGTACTGCCCCGCTTTCAAAAAAATCATTGGCTTTTGCTTTTTCTTTTCCTGTTATGACGTAGATTTTTCCTTTATTGAAAACGTTTAAATCAGCATAAAAAGGATTCATGCTCAGCATTTCTTTTTTTGACATATGATTTCCTGCATTGATCCAGTATTGAACATTCCCCGATTTTACAAAAATCTCTTCAAAGCTCATTGTCGCAGCTTTTTCATCAGCATTATTTTTCAAAATATAATTCGCGTTTGCATCATTAATATAATTGGCCGTAGAAGTTTTACCGCCAGGAAGATACCAGACATCTCCATACATTTCATTCGTTAAAACGGTAGGTTTTTGCTTTGCTTTTAAAGCTAATTGTTTTAAATCATTATAATTTTTCTCAATTTCCTGATATTTTCTTTCTGCCTCTGCATCCTTCCCGAAAAGCTTCCCGAAAAGTTTAATATATGCAGTTTTTTCTAAAGGCTTCTGCTCCATGTATTCATCCAGGAAAATCACCTGAATTCTATTATTTTTCAATAGCTGGTATGTATTTTCAAAGCTTACAATATGGTTTGTAAAAATAGCGTCCGGCTTTAAGGAAATAATCTTCTCTATGTCATACTGTTGTTCATTTCCCACATTTTGAATTTTTCCCTGCTTTAGAAGATCTTGAATTTTCTCAGAATAAATATATTCCGGGCTTGAAACACCTATCATCAGATTTTCAGCCTGCAGCTCTGAAATATATCCCACCATACTTGCATTAAGCAAAATAATTTTCTTAAACGGAAGCCGATTTTGTTTAAAATCATAAGTAAAACTTCCTGATTTTATATGGATGGTACCATCTTTCTCATTATACTGAACAAGATTTGATATGGAAACAGATTCCGGAGTTGATTTTTTTTGTTCTCTTTTACAGGAGATTAGCATTAAAAATGCGATTAATAGTAAAAATTTTGGTTCCATCTTTCAAAGAAAGTAAAAAAGTATTATATTTGCAAACCATTAAGCAATGGGCTCGTGGCGCAACTGAATAGCGCATCTGATTACGGCTCAGAAGGTTACAGGTTTGAATCCTGTCGAGCTCACAAAAACCGACATTCGAAGTTCTCATTCTTCGATGCCGGTTTTTTATTTCCTAATCCATTGTAATACTAATAGATACACTGATAGGCGATGTTCACATTAGCGGTGTTTGAAAATTTTTTCTTTAAAATTCGATTTTGAAAAAAATATTAAACGTCGATCTCCCTTTTTCGATACTTGACCTTCTCCCAAAAATCTATATCACTTAATAAAACTAGAGATTTTCAACAAAAATTATTACTTTAAAAAAAGAAAATCTTATGAAAAAGAGCAAATTCAAGAAAAGTCAGATTTTTTTTGCCTTGAAACAATCTGATACAGAGTAAAGTAAGATTAAACTCTTGTCTCAAAAAAATAGCAAATGGTTACTTTCCGATACAAAAATAGTTAATATTAATTACCAATAAGTTACAAAAAATAGAAACATTATAGTAGCAAATAAATAGAATAACATTATTTTCACCCAAATTGTAGCCCGCTGATAACAAGATAACTAAGACCTGAAATAATGTCCATTTGATTCAAAATAATCAAACATTATACTCCGTGCAGTTGCGCTCCAATCAATGGCAACCCAATTAGGGATATTAAACGTGTCATCTTCATACAGCCATTGTACAAAATCTTCATCACTTTCGAACTCCCCGTAATAGAAATTGTTTACATATTCATATAGACTTTGGAAATCTCTGTTTTCTAAACAATCTAAACAGGCTTCGTAAACCTCTAAATCATGCTCTGAATCATTGATTTGTTCCAGTACATCGTATATATCTTTTGATATGTTGCACTCGCTCAATAATCCTAGTTTTTCCAAAATTGGACATTCATAGTCCTGAAACATAAATTCGGGGTCGGATTCATCAGAATGCAGTTCATACATTGCCGTAAGTAATTCGTCATAGTCTGAATAATCAGAAAGATTTAACCATTTACCGTAAAGGCTTCCATTGTTGTACTTTGCGTAAGTCCCTACATAGATACTAGCAGTATCAAGACAATTTCGTAAATTTATCATGTTGATAAGTTTTAAGTTGCATTTAAAATTTATTGATACGCCTAGCAAGTACGCCAATACTTCTAGGCATTTTTATTTTTATATTGAACCTTGTACACAAATACACAAGGCTAAAGTAGCTTGTAAAGATGTATAAATATACAACAAAAACCCCGTAAACACAAGTGTATCAGGTACTTTTCACTCAAAAAATCAATGCTTTTTCATGTTAGTTAAAAACTTTTTAACCACTCCAAGCGAAACAAAATAAAAAACAGTCTGAAAAAAACAAAAATCGAGTACAGGGGACGTTCCGAAAAAAACACTGAACCCTCCCCATCAAAGAGATTAGTACCGAGACAGTCGATAACTATATAAAATTTTGGAACTACGTATAGGGGACATTTTTACATTGAAAATTTAAGAGGGTTGGTGTAAATAGTAACCCAAGTATTATACATTTTCTGTACCCCTTAATCCTCGTTATTTTATACATATAAAAAGTACTCTTTCAGTCTTTATTAGTCAAAAGAAGTACAAAAACAAAGATGGTCATTTAAAAATGACCATCTAATTTATTTATACCAAAAATTTCTAGCAGATATTTTTCTAATAACGGAGAAAGAACTCTATATATCTCCTTCTTATCATCGGGAACATCATCAGGAGATATTGTTAATAAATACATAATAGCAATTGGAACATTTAATACCTCAGAAATTTTTTCTAAAGTATCAGGACTTGGGCTATATGCACCATTAATCATTTGAGATATTGCAGTTTTGCTTTTGCCTATTTTATCAGCCAATTCTAACTGTGTAATATTTCTACTTTTTAATAAGCCTTTTATTACTTCTCCTATTTTCATTTATATAAATTTTCAATTACTACCGCAATAGCTGCTGCATCCTTTAATAAAGAGAGCCACAATACCGCTATTTCTACGGCTGTTTTTTCAGTTGTATTTTCTTGAATACTATCTTTTATTTGTAATAGCTTAGCTTTATCCTCAATTGATAATTCAGGATTAGCTAATAATATGTCATCAATTGTATTTTTAATTTGTTGGATTTCCATAATGAATAAGAATTAATGTTAGTTATAAAATTGTTACATCTTACTTTTAACATAGATTCTTCTTCATCATCAATATACCTCAAATTAGATTTGATGTTTTTAATTTTATTCCTTTTATCCTGTATTTTATCAAATCTATTATTTTTGATTAAGTGAAGAATAAAAGATTTAAGAAATTCAATTTTTTCCTGTAATTGGCTTAATATGAAAAACTCATTAATCTCTGCTAATATTTTTTCAGCCATTTCTTTTGCAGAACTACTCTGTTTAAAGTATTTAGACCTTTTTAGAATAACAGTACGTTCTCCAATAGAAAATAATTTATGATACGAATCATCAAAAGATGATAAATCTTTAATTAAATTTTTCTTTAAATCTGAATTTATTTTATCACTATTTACCGCCCAACCTTTTATTTCTAAAAATTTATTAAGATTAGATTCACTTTTTATTATACGAACACTAACAGCATTTGCTAAAATCTCTATAGCCTGACGTAGCAAATCACTACTTCTTAGATATTCCATAGTCAAATAATTTAATCAAATTTAAGTAAAACTTAAACATTAGACAAACTTTTAGCAATAAAAAAAAACAAAAAGTTAAACATTTCTTTTTTATCACAATAAATTCTAGATATACCTTCACAAATATCATTTACTTCAAATATAATTTTTCAACACCTCAAAAAACCAAAAGATTCCTTACCACTCCGAATCATGATAAACAAAAAAATATTTTCATACACTCATAAATCAACTTTAAAGATTCGTAAAATTTCATATTTTTGTAACTGAATTTTTATCGAAAAAATATAAAGCGTTAGCTTTTATTCTGTTAATAGGAAATCTCGCAAATTAACTAAAGTTACACAGGATAGACAGTTGATGCCTCCACCTATGGCGTGGAGGCTATTCTTGTTTGTGTAACACGGTTTCGCGAGAACCTCCTATTTGCAAATTAAGTTTAGTCCTTCACGCTTTCTGTATTATTAATACTCACTTTAGGAGGGCGAGTGAATAAAAACATTCACTATGAAAAAGTTTATCCTTTCCGCATCTTTATTAATCGGAACTTTTTGCTTTTCTCAATCAGTTACTAAAAAGTACAATTCATTTTATGACAGATATGAGTATTTTGACCCAAATGGAAATATGATTAGCTATGAAAAGTATAACAGCTTAGCTAAGCAATGGGAAATGTACAATGTTGACGGTTCAAACGTTTCAAGCAATACTAGGCAACCCACAAAATACCGTGACCCACAACAATTAAGCATTTCAAACTTAGGAAATGCAATGACAACAAAGCAAAACAGATACGATATCGGGTATATTTGCCAGTTTTCCTATTGAAAACAGGAGGATAAAAATTTAATGATAGATTACTCTTATTACCTTTTACAAGTTTTTTCAGTACAGTTACTTTTTTACTCATTATTGAAGATTGTATTTACTAAGTTTTTGGGAACATAAACATTTTTACCTTTGGGAATTTTTGGAATATTATGTTTTTTGCATAAATGATAAAATGAACCTGAACTCACTTTAAATGAGTCTAAGACTTCATTAATCGTATAATAATTATCATCACAGAAGTATGGCAAATTGTATTGTTTTCTTTCGTTATTTTCGGCTTTTTGCCTAAAGAGTATGTCTAAGTCAACCTTCCTAATTCTAACCAACTTAAAGCCTTCTAATTTGATTAATCTACCATCTTTTAACATTCGATAAATTGATGTTCTACTAATATTAAGTAAAAGCATAACTTCTTTGATTGATAAGTAATCTTTCTTTTGAATTTCTTCAATATTGTAACCTTTAATTTGCACTTCCAAATCCTTATCACTCGCTTGAATCTTTTCATCACGCTTTCTCTTTTTATAGAATTTCTTAGCGCAGTCATCAGAGCAACATTGAGTAGTTGTTCTTTTGGCTATAAATCTATTTCCGCAGAATTGACAAATTTTATTGACTTCCATAACAACTAAATTCTCCCTAAAAATGTTTCACATTGTTTCTCCATGTTTCACACTGTTTCAAAATGTAACTTTTTTTAACGATAAAATTACAAATTTTATTCCAAATCAAATTCATAGAAACGAAATAGAAACAAATAAAATGTATATGTTCTGCAATATTAAATTTTGAAACAAAACAGAATGCAAATAAAAAACCCTTTAAGCATTACATTTAAAGGGTTTTTGTATTATTGTAATTGCAATCTATATACAATCTAAAACGTCATCTATTTTCCGATACAAAACTTAGAAAAAATATTCCCCAGCACTTCATCATTTGTCACTTCCCCTGAAATTTCCCCAAGATGTTCCAGAGCATTTCTCAATTCGTAGGCCAATAGCTCTGTAGAAATCTGGAAAGAAATTGACTCTTTCACTTTTTGTACAGCATCCAAAGACTTTCGAAGCGCTTCAAAATGACGCTGATTTGTGATCACCACATTATTTTCTTCCGACTTAAGGCGCTCTACATAGGAAGAAAGCTCATTTTTTAGATCCTGAATATTCTGGTTTTCTACGGCAGAAATTGTAATAAAATCAAATTCATGGCTAATCTCATTTCTGAAAACATCTTCCACCTTTTCATAAACTGCTGGAGAAACCTCGTCAATTTTTGTAGCACAGATAATTAATTTTAAATCATCTCTCAACAAAGATTTAATCATTTCAATATCCTCAGAAAAATCTTCAGTGCCTGCATCGGACAAATACACAAGAATATTTGCGTTTTCAACTTTCTCTATGGCTTTTTTCACCCCAATGGCTTCAATTTCGTCCATCGTTTCGCGTAATCCGGCAGTATCAATCAACCTGAAAGCATGGCCTTTTATATGTAAAATTTCTTCGATTGTATCTCTTGTAGTTCCCGCAATATTACTTACAATAGCTCTTTCTTCCTTTAATAAGGCATTAAGAAGCGTTGATTTCCCTGCATTAGGTTTTCCAATAATGGCAACCGCTGTTCCGTTTTTAATCGCATTTCCATATTGGAAGCTCTCAATAAGAGATTTTAATTTTAGCTCAATTTTATCAAGGAGCAGATTTAATGCGCTTCTATCTGCAAATTCTACATCTTCTTCTGCAAAATCAAGCTCAAGCTCAATTAGAGAAACAAAATTTAATAAATCTGTTCTCAAAAGCGATATTTCATTAGTAATTCCGCCCTTTAGCTGATTAATAGCTACTTTTCGGGATGCCTCGTTTTCTGATGCAATCACATCTGCAATCGCTTCAGCCTGGGAAAGATCAATCCTTCCATTGATGAAAGCCCGAAGGGTAAACTCGCCTGCCTTCGCTATCCGCGCCCCGTTTTTAATTAATGTTTCAAGAATACGTTTCCCTATATGTGGTGAACCGTGGAAAGCAATTTCCACAGAGTTTTCAGTAGTAAAGCTTTTCGGAGCAAGAAAAATAGAGATCATGACTTCATCTATCAGCTCTTCTCCGTCTGTAAAATACCCATAATGAATTGTATGAGATTTCTGTTTTGACAGTTTTTTGGACGAAAAACTCTGCTGTACAATATCTAAAGCATCATTTCCGGAAACCCTGATTATTCCCAAAGCCCCCACTCCATTGGCCGTAGCCAGCGCACAAATGGTATCATTATTCATGATGCAAATTTACACTTTTTAACCGCACAGAACCATAGCATTATCTATCACCTCAATTCAAATATATCCGAAAGCCCACACATAAATATATATTACCATTACTTATTTAAAGAAGCTTCCCGCTATCCACTTATACTCCTCATGACAACTCTACAACTCAGTTTCCGGGTTATAGGCTAGGGTGTCACCATTGGGATGACAGTCTTTTCAAGCAATTATCATTTAATTTATTAAAAATGAAATAATAAGCATCTTCCATTTAATAAAAAATCACCCCAAAAACTTGAGATGATTTGACTGCTTTTGAATTACTAAATGTATATGAAGATACAAGATGGTGTTTTGTTGGTACAAAGATACCTGTATCACCCTACTGTGCCATCAGGATAAACCCTGAACTTTTTCCGTAAAAATACGGTTGTAGAAAAAAGAAAAGCCTTGTAACTTTCATTACAAGACTTTAATTTTAATGCTGCTTAAACAATCCATCATCTATTTAAAGCGGGCTTACCAATTTCAAAAACCACTCTTTTACCTCTCCTTCCAAATGGGGGCCTAATTTTTCCTCACATTTTTTGTGATAAGCATTAAGCCATGCAATTTCTTCATCAGAAAGAATATCTTTTACAATAGTATCTTTAAAGAAAGGGCATAAAGTCAGCGTTTCGAAATCATAGAAGGTCCCATGGATCGTTTTTTCAACCTCTCTTACTGCAATTAAATTCTCATGACGGATTCCGTAGTCTCCCTCAAGATAATATCCAGGCTCGTTTGAGCAAACCATTCCTGGAAGAAGCTCCTGCGGATTCATATCTTTTCTTATATTCTGTGGGCCTTCGTGAACATTCATAAAACTTCCAACACCATGTCCCGTTCCGTGATTGAAATCCTTACCTTCCATCCATAACGGAAGCCTTGCGATGGCATCAAGATGCACACCTTTTGTTGCTTTCGGGAATTTCACCCTCGAAAGACGAATCATCCCTTGTAAAACCAAAGTAGAATTTCTTTTAAATTCATCAGAAACAGCTCCCAAAGCTAAGGTTCTGGTAATATCTGTCGTCCCCTCAAGATATTGCCCACCAGAATCCACTAAAATACTCGAATCATTGGTAACATCTTTGCTTCCTTCCTTCTTCGCAGAATAATGCATAATCGCGCCATTATCCTTATATCCTACAATGCTTCCAAAACTTTCACCTACAAAATTCTCACCCTCTGCGCGGAAACCTTTTAGCTTGATACCAATAGAATATTCATTCATCACTTCCTTACCTGCATTATGGGTAAGCCAGTACAGGAACTTTACCATAGCAACACCGTCCCTTATCATTACTTTTCTGAATCCTTCCAGCTCGGTTTCGTTTTTTTGTGCTTTCATTAAATTTCCTGGTACCGGAGCTTTGATGAAACGGTTTTCAGATTTTAAAGCTTCAAAAATAGACTGGTTGCTGTTAGGTGAAACCAACGCTGTTTCACTTTTAAATGCTTTCAGGCAATTATAAAACTCTTCATAAGGTTTCATTTTTACCCATGCATCATCCATTTGTTTTCTGGACTCCACATCCAGCTTCTCCAGATCTGTGAAAAGAATAGCATCATTTTTAGTGATAACAATATATCCTAAAAACACAGGATTGCTTTCTACATCACTTCCCCTGAGATTTAAAGTCCATGCCACATCATCAAGACTTGAGATTACATGAACAGTCGCTTCCATTTCTTCCATCTTCTGTCGGATAGCAGCTATTTTCTCTGCCACAGGCTTCCCAGCTCTTTCAACAGGCTGCACAAATATTGGATTTTTTGAAGGCGTACCACGGTCTTTCCAGATTTCCTTTAAAAGAGGGAGGTCTATTAGCGTAATATTCTTAGAGTTTAATTTTTGTGTGAGAAGCTCCCAATTAGCATTGGAAGTTGCCAGAGCGTTGACGGCTACCTGTCCTTCTGTCGGGATTTCGGAGATAATCCAGTCGATATAGTTCGGAGTTCCTTCCATTCCTTCTTTAAAAAGATCAATTCCGGAACCTTCCAGTTCTATTGCGGCTTGAGTAAAATATCTTCCGTCTGTCCAAAGTCCGGCTTTATTTTTTGTAATTACCACAAAACCTGCAGAACCTAAAAAACCAGACAACCAGGCTCTTTCCTGCCATTCTTGCGGCAAATATTCACTCATGTGAGGATCTGCAGAATATACTATAAAGGCATCAACATTATTTTTCTGCATTTCTTCACGAAGCGCAGCTACTTTTTCCTTTGAAGTCATTTTTTAATAATTTTAAAAAGGGAAGTTACGAATTTTTGAGTATTAATTTTTTTTAACTTTAAGGTAAATAATTTCTATCTTTAAAAACTGAAAATTCCTAATTATGGAACATCATTCTCCCATCAAAAGACACACTCCAATAAATAAATACTATCGCCATATCTTTCTAATACCTGCTTATATTCATCATCCTTTATTTTATTTTCGATAATCAACTTATTATCTCATCTACATTTCTTTTACGGAACTCTACCTATATTCTCCTGAAGAATCTTTCACAAAATCCTCTTTTCCAAAATTTCTATGTCCATGATATTATTTTGTAAATTAATACAATGAAGAGAAAAAACTGTGTCAATATGAAAAAATATTATTTTTTCATAAAAAATCTTAAATAACCTTAATTATTTTAAGTTTAGAATTTCCTGGCACAATATTTTAATATGATGAATAACTCATGTTTAATTTGAGTTTTCATGGTTATTAGTTTTTTATCCTCGGAAAAATCTGAGGATTTTGACTTTTAAGTACCTGTTTTATTTACATAAAAACCCGGTAAACATATAATCATTACCGATTTATATTTTAAAAATTGCTCCTTAAATTGTCAATCCATAAATATTTTTCATCTGAGCCATAACAAAGGTACTATGCGTACTTCCTATTGATGGAACTGCACCCAATATATTGAAGACAAAATTTTGATACTGTTTCATATCACGGACATGAACTTTCAGAAGAAAATCAAAATCACCTGAAATACTGTAACACTCAGCTACTTCTTCAATTTCTAAAATTTCACGTTCGAATTCCATGGCAAGATAACTGTCATTGCTTTTTAATTTTAGCTGACAATAAACCGTAAATCCTAAATTAAGCTTTTCCGCATCAAGAATAGCTGCATACCGCTTCACATATCCTTGCTGCTCAAGGCGTTTTATCCTTTCAAAAACGGGCGATGGGGAGAGGTTAACTTCTTTGGCAAGTTCTTTTACAGTCAGTTTTGCATCCTTTTGAAGCAATCTCAGTAATTGTAAATCTTTATTATCAAGATGTTCCATAGAATATTATTCTTTAATATATTAATATTTTATCAAATATACAGAATTATATTCTTAAAAATAACTACTTTAAAGTTTTATTCACTGAATTTTTACAAAATAATTAATATTTTATTCTCAATCTCTATTTTTACATCAATCAGAACATATGATAATTCTTTGAAAGAATTACAAAATAAATAAAAAATAAAAGGGAATATTTTACACTGAGATCACTCTGATTATGGAGTGGTCTCATTTTTTAAACTAAAAATATTTCAGTTTAAAATAATTTAAAAGTTTTACTTATTAAATAATCTTAGGGAGAACAGCTTTACAATGTATAGCTGTTTTTTTATTTTAATAATAGTTCGTTTTTATGAAAAAAATTCTTTGTTTTTATGTAATTCTTACAAAAGAAAAAGGAGACAAATTGTCTCCTTTTTTTGTATTGGCTTAATTTTAACTTCTCTATATTTTGTGTTTTTTTAGAGTTCGAGAAGTTAAATTAAGTTTATACATACCACCAAATCACTTATAATATGAACTATGCTTTATAGTTTATTATTTTTGTAAAAAATTAATAATTAAAAAAAGCAATTTTTAATTTGCTCTTTTATTTTGCTTAATTTTATATTACAAAGTAACAACATTACGAAATAAAATTCCGTACAACAAACATAGATATAAATCGATTTATTGGTAGATATTTATCTATACTGTGGTTATAAAGTGGGCATACAACACCTGAAACTTCCCTGAATGAGATTACATTTTATGATGAGTTTTGATAAGATCGATAAGCTCAACTATATTTTCTATTTTTAACTTATTAAATATATTTTTTTTAATAGTGCTTACCGTATTTTGTTTAATATCGAGATGATTAGCAATTTCGAGATTTCCGTATCCTTCTGCATACATTTCTGCAATTTGAAGTTCTCTGTTTGTCAACCCCTTAAGAGGATTAATCAAAATAGGATTACTCACCGATTGAGTCAATAAATTCTGAGAAATAGATGAAATATATTTTCCTTTGTGAACAATATCTGAAATAGCCTGTTTTACTTCTTCTTCTTCGCTTAGTTTACTAAGAAAGCCGTTGGCGCCTCCATTAATATACTTAAGTGCATGTAGATGTTCCTCAAGGCCGGAAAAAATCAAGATTTTAATCTCAGGATTTGCAGATCTCATTTCTGATAAAATATGAAGACTGTTTCCGTCTGGGAAATAGGCATCTATAATTGCGATTTCTACTTCTTTCGATCTCACCATTTCTACAATTTGTTTTAAAGATGTAGTATGATAAACTTTAGCATTTGGAACAATATCACTGATAACAATCTCAATTCCCTGTCGTATAATGCTGTGGTCATCCGCCAGAAGAAATATTATCCCTTTATCTTCAATTGGTTCTTCCATGTTACTTTTTATTTAGATTAATCTTGAACGCTATTTTAGTACCTTTAAACAATTCGCTGGAGGCTGATATTTCACCATTGAAAAGACCTACAATTTCTTTACATAAATTGAGCCCAAGGCCTGCTCCAAGATTATCAACCTCATGTGATATTGCACCTTGATAATACGGCTCAAAAATTTTACTAAGGTCAGACTCAGAAATTCCTGCACCCGTATCTGCAATCTCTGTAGTAAGTGCAACTTTATTATCCCCTACCTGGTTTACCGTCATGGTGAGGCTGACCTGTCCGTTTTCCGTAAATTTGTTGGCGTTACTCAAAATATTCATCAGAAGCTGGTTGATCTTGATATTATCAGAATTAACGATTAAATCTTCAGGTATATTTTCAGTTACTACAAACTTATTATTTCTTGTTTCAATATATGGTTTTATAGCTGTAACAATTGAATTAATTTCATCTTTAAGATTAAAAACCGTGTGGGTAAGCTTCTGATCCGCATCTTGATTTTTGGTATATTCTAAAATCTGGTTAGATTGTATTAGCAAGGTATTATTGGTGAATTTAATAGATTTAAGATATTCCTTTGTCGTTTCATCCTTTGTAGTCCGGTTGATTTTATCGATAAAAATGTTAATAATTTTCAGCGGAGATCTCAGCTCATGACTCAGCATTCCCAGTATCCTATTTTTAAAGTTAAGATTATTTCTGATCTGCTTATTGGCTTCATTAAGCTTGAATTCATAAACAAAAGCAATCCTTGTGAAATACATGATCAGGATCGATACAATAAACATTAAAACCATCAGCCCAAGCACAAGATAAGTTCTGATTTTGTTATTAATAGAGATTTGCTTATTATATTCTGTTTCAAGCTCTGATTTAAAATCCTTAATAGCGGTTTCGTAGACATCAATAAGGCTTCTGCTGTAGATTAGCAGTTTATTAAAATTACTATAAAATTGTAAATTATCGCGTTCATTTTGTGCTGCATTTATAGCTTGTAGCCTTACTTTTTTTATTTCAGAAAGATAATGTTTGTCCATAGACTTGATGGTGTTGTCCATCTCAGACTTTAAATTGGAAGGATCTATGGTTTTATTGTTGGTCAGGGTAATCACCGTACTTTCCTTTTTTACATCTACTTTTCCGGAGATAGCATCTTTCAAACGCCCCATCAATCCCTTCCGTTTAACTGTATCGGAATAGGTATGGGTTTCTATACTCAGGTTTTCGAAATTATTTTTAAACTTTTTCAACTGATATGGGCTATCCTGAACTTTCACGGGCGGCTTTAGAGAATACTGGTAGGCAGAATCAATTAATGTTTTAAATTGTGTTACCTCTAACGTATCTTTTTTCTGTTTCGGAAGGCTTTTCTTGAATCTGGAATCTATATTTCCATACTGTCCTATTTTGTCAAAATTATTTTTAAGTTTTTTGAGTGACTCAAAATAAGCCTTAAGTTCTTTAGAGTCTTGGCTGACAATATATTGCTGCAAGTGATTCTGGGCATCTAAAAAATCTTTTCGCGAATTGTCTGTCAATCCGCCTAAAGCCTTACTTTCCTCTAGCTGATTCTTAATAAAATCCAACTTTTTGCCATTGATAAATTCGTTATAAAAAAATATTGCAATAATAACCTGTATTAATAGAATACAAAGTATTAAAGAATAATGAACAATTTTTCTCAATCTAAAATTTAAGAATTTCTGTTTCTTCATATCTATGTATCAGGAAATTAGTCTTTTATAGTTTGATATTATACTGCACAATTTAAATAATAAAATATTCATATAAAATTAAGTATTGAAGTATATATAAATTGAAATACAAAGTTAAATTAATTTTTGTCTTTACAATTAATACTTTTCATCAAAATTCAGTTATCAATCCAATTATCAATTAAGGCATTTCCAATAAATAAATATTTTCATTTAAAATAACACATCTATAATAAAAAATCACCACATATTGAATCTACATTTCAACTTTATTTTAATAATCAAAAAGTTTC
This sequence comes from Chryseobacterium sp. RU37D, assembly GCF_900156075.1. Lineage (GTDB taxonomy): Bacteria > Bacteroidota > Bacteroidia > Flavobacteriales > Weeksellaceae > Chryseobacterium. The sequence goes on from NZ_FTMM01000015.1 coordinate 65,347, forward strand.
AAAATAAAAACACAAATTCCTCAAACGTTTCAACGTAGAGGTAAAAATAATTCGATAAAGATTGCATGTTAAAATAAAATCACAGGCAGGGAAAAATAAAACGTACTACCCCGATTTAAAGAGCTTTTTACTCCAATTTCGCCATGCTGCTTTTCAATAAAGTTTTTTGAAATGGCCAGACCAAGCCCCGTTCCATTTTGATGTTCTCCGGGAACCTGAAAATAACGGTCGAAAATCTGACGGTGATATTTTTCATCAATACCTTTTCCTGTATCTGTAATGCTGAATTTAATTTTTGAATTCAATTTTTCAACTGAAATTTCAATTTTTTCATCCTGAAAAGAATGTTTGATAGCATTGCTCAGGAAATTATTCATCACCCAAACGGTTTTGTCGAAATCAGCTGAAACAAAATCATTATTATCCAATAAAAATTGAGTGTTAATTGAAATATTTTTCCGTTCTGCAAGTTTTTTTACATTTTTTACTGCGGACTGAACAATCTCTTTTGGTGAACAATTTTCAATATTCAGACGGATGTTTCCGGTTTCAACTTGGGACAAATTCAGCAATTCTCCTGTAATATCCAACAAACGCTGCCCGTCTTCATTGATGCTGTTCAATAATTCCAGTTGCTGCTCGTTCAATGTCCCGAATTTTTGATTTCCCAATAATTGTACGCCCATTTTCATTGATGAAATTGGAGTTTTTAATTCATGGGAAATGGTAGCGATAAAATTGGTTTTCGCAAAATCAAGCTCTTTGAATGGAGTAATATTTCTAAGTAAAATTACTTTTCCGATGTATTTTTTTTCTTTTTCTCCTGTATTTACAATATTAATAGGAATAATATCCTGTTCAAAATAATTTTCTTTATTATCAGAAACAATCTTAATGGGTTCCTTTTGTGGATGATCTATATTTTTGAGCAATTCTCTCACTAAATCATTATTTACAGCTACTTCATGAACCGTTTTCCCGATGATTTCTTCTTTGTTTAAGTTAGTGATTTTCAGAGCTTCATCATTAATCATATAAATGAAATGATTTTCGTCTAAGCCAATCACGGCATCATGCATATTGTTTACCAAAGTTTCAATACGTTTTTTATCCATTAATTGCTTCGAAAGTGTACTGCTTTCGTATTCCTGAAGCTTTTCCGCCATCACATTGAATGAATTTGCAAGGTCATTAAACTCTTCACTTCCCTTAAAATGAACCCTTTCATTATAATTTTTATTGGCTATCTGCCGGATACTGAAAGTCAGTTGATTGATGGGTTCTGCAATGGTTTGAGGAAGATTGAATAACAAAGTCACAGCAATTAAAAAGCAAACCGTCCCCAAACAAGCGATCCAAAAAGTTGCATTTTCGGCGGTAATGATGGCGATATTACTTTTTCGTTCAATCCCTTTCATATTTAACGACATAATTTTAACCAAATCCTCACGAATAAGTTTTTCTTTTTCAGGCGAAAATTTTTGAAGATAACTATTGAAATGTAAATTTAAATTTTGTGTGGCTTCTTTTTCACCGAATTCTGTTAAATTTTTTTCCTGTAAAGCGTTATTTTCCTTAAAATCTTTAACAGCAATTGCGCTGTCGGTCCTTATTTTATCCAACGCTAAAAGCATATTTTGAGAGAATTCCAGACTGTTGTAATTGGCGGTAAGAATTTTCTCGGTATCAGATTTTAATTTATTAATGTAAACAGAGCCAATTACCGACAGTAAAACGATCAGCACAAATAAAAGACCTACTCCAAGGGTGAGTTTTGTTTTTAATTTCATTGTGTTTTAAGATAAAATAATAATGTCGATTTGTCTTTCATTCAATCGGTTCATTAAGGTGTAAATCCAGCTATATCCAAAAATTCTCTGCAAAATATGAGCATTAGGTTTTCCGATACAAACGGTTGTGATATTATGCTCAATGACATAATCTAAAATTCCTTTGTGGATGCTGTTTTCCTTTAATCGGATCACTTTTGCTCCCAATTCTTGTGCTAAATTAAAATTATTAATCAAGAAACGCTGTTTATTCAATGCAATTTTTTCAGGATTTTCAGATGGCTTCTGAATATATAAAACCGTCCACGGACTGTTATAATAGCTTGCTAATCTTGCCGTTTTCCGAATAATATTTTTCGCTATTTTTTCATTACTGCTTATACAGGCGAGAAATTTTATAGGTTTAAAATTTTCCGTTTTGATTTCTTTCTCCACTTTTCTTTCAACGTGGGTTGCGACTTCTTTTAAAGCAAGTTCACGAAGCTGCAGAATATGTCCGCTTTGGAAGAAATTGTTTAAAGCCGTTTGAATTTTTTCTTTTTTATAGATTTTCCCTTCCTTCAGTCTGGTTAAGAGTTCATCGGTGGTCAAATCAATATTCACCACTTCATCAGCTAAACCTAAAATTTTATCTGGAACCCGTTCAGAAACTTCGACTCCTGTTATTTTTTTGACTTCTTCGTTTAAACTTTCGATATGCTGAATATTCATTGCACTGATGACATTGATTCCGTTATCAAGAATTTCCAGAACATCCTGCCAACGTTTTTTATTTTTTGAACCTTCAATATTGGAATGCGCCAATTCATCCACGAGAACAACTTCGGGATGAATATTAATAATAGCCTGAAGATCCATTTCTTCAAGGTTTTTTCCTTTATAGAAAGAAGATCTTCGGGGAATTTCGGGAATTCCTTCAACCAAAGCTTCGGTTTCTTCTCTTTTATGAGTTTCGATATAGCCGATTTTTACGTCAATTCCGTTTCGAAGTAAGGCATGAGCTTCCTGAAGCATACGGAAAGTTTTTCCTACACCTGCACTCATTCCGATGTAAATTTTAAACTTTCCCTTCCGGGATTTTTGAATGAGTTCTAAAAAATGTTCTGCTTCTTTTTTTTCTTGGGTCATTTTTATTTTAAACGCAAAGAGCGCAAAGATTTTTTTTGACAAATGTGCTGTTATAAGTTTCGCAAAACGAAGTTTCGCCGATTCAAATAAAATCAATTATATAAATGAGGCAAAGGCGTTTCACTCAGCTAAGCTTAAACGTCATTTAAAACGATATAGGAAACAAAAGCGTTAAGAAAATAAATGATTCGAACGTTAAGAAAATTCTACTGTTTGAGCGCGGGACAAAAATTTATTAATCAATGTTGAACCCGCACGAGTTTTAGAATTTTTAGAGAGAATCATTTATTTTTAGCCTTTCGTTTCCCAGTCTTGAATTTTTGTTTTTTTTATTTTAAGACAAAAGAAAATTATCAATTTTTAATCTAATTTACTATAATCTAAACATCACAGCCAAAGTCAATCTGCTGTCCGATTTTCTCAAATCAGGCCTCCAGGAATCAACTGGTGTATCGATCCATCCATCGGGACTTGTGGTTCCTCCCGGACCAGCAAAATAAGGGATGTTGCTTTTTCTGAATCCGTATTCTAATCTGAAAGTTACGAATTGATTCGGCATAAAATCAACTGTTGCCGTCCCTTGGAACATTTTCAACTTCTCCCCTCTTGCCAAAGCATCATTGAAATCATTATTGGCAACCGGAGAAGGGGAAAACGCCAGATAAGCCCCGGGATTTGAAACAGCATCAGCTCTAAGTGTTAACGCAACTTTATTTTGATGAAACCAAAGTCTGTTAGCAATCGAAGTTCCGATCATATAATTGTCTTTTGCCTTCAAGCCACCACCGCTCTGGAATCCATAATGATTGTTGATGCTGAATGCAGCCTGTGACAGACCTTTGCTTTCTTTATTATGAAAATATCTTGCAACAATACTATGATCATGGTGAAAACGACGAACATCGGGATTATTTCTCGTGTCTTTTCCGTTTAAATAAAAATTGGCAACTAATTGTAAATTTTCATTCGGACGATAATAATTGGAAACACCCAATCCAAGACCTTTATTCCATGAATTGTAAGTTTGCCATCCATTTAAAACCCAAAGTTCAACCTTATATTTTTTTGAAGGATAAGCCTGAACTCGCGCTCCCTGAAAATAGAAAGGGGTAAAATCGCAGGGCAAACTTCTCTGATAATTCCAGTTTTCTCCTAAAACATAGCTTTCCAAACCAATGTAGCTCATAAAAATTCCGGCTTCAACATTCAAACCATGCATTACGTTGAAATGGTAACCTGCAGCAGCTTCTCTGATATATTTTAAATTGCTTCCGTTCGTATTTTTACCGTGATTTACAGTTCCGTCCAAATCCTGAACGATAGAACCCATTTGTCCGAACTGAAGCCATAAGCGGCCAATCATATTTTTGTAATTGGTTTCCAAACCAATACTTGCCATATTGATGGTGAATTCGTTGGAACGCCCAATAGCTGAGGAAATTGTGTGTGTATTATCATTCGGATTTCGAAAATCGTAGTTGTAATAGGCATCGACGTAAGCTACACCTGTTAAAATCGTTTCTCCGTCTTTATCTTTTAAAGTTAAAGGAAAATCTGTCTGGCGATTCTGCCCGTTGATCCACGTAAGATCGTAGCCGTCAAAAGGAATTTTAGAATCATTTGTTTTTAAAGAATCTTTGGATTGTAAAGAAGTAGAATCTTTTTTTACTTCCTGCGCACTGATGGGATTTAAAGCGAATAATCCCAATAAAAAAATAGCCTGAATAGTTGTTGATTTCATATATTGATAACAATGTTTTATTTATTTAAAATAATCTCCATCATCAAAAAACGACCATCTAGAATTAAAAGATAAGAAAATAATCTTTCTCTTAAAAAAAATTCTATAAAATACTCTAATGGTGAATGCTTCTGTTTTTTGATAACTGCTGACTTATTTTACTTGATCCAAAGCAATATTTAATTTCAAAACATTCACTTTAGAAGGACCAAAAACAGAAGTTTCCGTTTGATCTTTAACTAAATTTTCCAGTTTTCCGATAGAAATATTTCTCACTTTTTCAATTCTTTTTACCTGATATAAAGCGCCTTCCGGAGAAATGTCTGGATCAAGACCGCTTCCGCTAGCGGTAACCAATTCAACAGGAACTTTTACATTTCCCATGTCCGGATTTTGCATTCTCAACGTGTCAATTCTCTTTTGAACGGTTTGTAAATATTCTTCGTTACTTGGTCCTTTGTTGCTTCCTGCGCTACCTGCAGCATTGTAATCCACTGCGGAAGGGCGACCATGAAAATATTTCGGAGAAGTAAAATTCTGTCCGATATTAGCATAAAATTTCTGACCTTTATAATTGATTATTTCAGCATTTCCCTGGGTTGGTAAAACTTTAGAACCTGCGTAAACAATGCCTAAATAAATTCCGACAATAACGAGCATGACAAATGTCAATCTTAATGCGGATAGAATATGATTTTTCATTTTGAATTAAAATTTAAAAGAATAAACTGATAAATAAATCGATCAATTTAATTCCGATAAACGGAACGATAATTCCACCTAAACCATAGATCAAAAGGTTTCTTCTTAATAATGCACTGGCTCCGATTGGTTTGTAAGCAACTCCTTTCAAAGCTAATGGAATCAGAAATGGAATGATGATCGCATTGAAAATAATGGCCGATAAAATTGCAGATTCCGGACTGTGAAGATTCATGATATTCAACTTTTGAAGCGCTGGAATAAAGGTGATAAACAGTGCCGGAATGATAGCAAAATATTTAGCAACGTCATTCGCAATACTGAAAGTTGTCAATGTTCCGCGGGTCATTAATAATTGTTTCCCGATTTCTACGATTTCAATCAATTTTGTCGGGTCATTATCCAGATCCACCATATTTCCGGCTTCTTTGGCAGCCTGAGTTCCGCTGTTCATTGCAACACCGACATCGGCTTGAGCGAGAGCGGGAGCGTCATTTGTTCCGTCTCCCATCATCGCAACTAATTTTCCTTCCTGTTGTTCTTTTTTGATGTAGTTCATTTTATCTTCAGGTTTGGCTTCTGCGATAAAATCATCAACACCGGCTTTTTCTGCGATAAATTTTGCAGTTAAAGGATTGTCGCCTGTTACCATTACAGTTTTTACTCCCATTTTTCTCAATCTTTGGAAACGCTCCTGAATTCCTGTTTTAATGATGTCCTGAAGTTCAATTACGCCCCAGACTTTTTCATTCACGGAAACAACTAAGGGTGTTCCGCCGTTTTCAGAAATTTTCGTAGTGGCTTCCTGCGTTTCGGGAGGGAAAATATTTCCCGCTTTTTCTGTTAGCTTTTTAATCGTGTCATACGCTCCTTTTCGGATTCTTGTGTTTTCAAAATCAATACCTGAAGTTCTGGTTTCAGCCGTAAAATCTATATAAACAGGATTGGGAACGAGTAAATCTTTAGATTGTAATTGGCTAAGTTCTATAATGGATTTTCCTTCCGGTGTTTCATCGGCAACAGAACTTAGGGCTGAAGCTTTTATAAATTCATCAAGCTGAATTCCGTTGGAAGGATGAAATTGGGTTGCTTTACGGTTTCCGATGGTAATGGTTCCTGTTTTATCAAGAAGCAAAACATCGATGTCTCCAGCAGTTTCAACAGCTTTACCGCTTTTTGTAATCACGTTGGCTCTCAATGCTCTGTCCATCCCCGCGATTCCGATTGCAGAAAGCAGACCGCCAATCGTTGTGGGAATCAAACAAACGAAAAGTGATATAAATGCCGCAATGGTAATTGGCGTCTGTGCATAATCTGCAAAAGGTTTTAAAGTAACCGTAACTATTATGAATGTAAGGGTAAACCCCGCTAAAAGTATGGTTAATGCAATTTCGTTGGGTGTTTTTTGTCTTGAAGCACCTTCTACAAGGGCAATCATTTTATCGAGAAAAGATTCTCCGGGTTTGGTGGTCACTTTCACTTTTATTCTATCAGAAAGTACTTTTGTACCGCCCGTTACCGAACTTTTATCACCTCCCGCTTCACGGATTACGGGTGCGCTTTCTCCTGTGATGGCAGATTCGTCAATCGTTGCTAAACCTTCAATAATTTCCCCATCCATCGGGATTTGATCACCTGCTTCGCAAAGGAAAATGTCGCCCAATTTCATGTCTGCAGATTTTTTTAAAATAGTTTCTACCTGAAATCCCTGTTTGTTGTCAGTAACAACTTTTGCGGGCGTTTCTTCGCGGGTTTTTCTCAATGTATCCGCCTGAGCTTTTCCTCTAGCTTCGGCGATGGCTTCAGCAAAATTGGCAAATAAAACGGTGAAAAATAAGATGATAAATACTAAAAAATTATAACTAAAGCTGCCTTGTGATTTGTCACCCGTTAAGCTAAATAAACTTACGATGAACATCACCACTGTTCCGATTTCTACCAGAAACATGACAGGATTTTTAAACATAATTTTCGGATTTAGTTTTACGAAAGATTGTTTGATCGCTTCGTTTACCAAATCTTTTTGAAACAATGTTTGGGATTGATTTTTCATTTTTTTTGAAAGAGTTATATCATTGGAAATCAATATGACCATTAAGACAAATTAAATTTTGAAGTATTAAAATGGATAATATTATTAGAGTATGAAAAGTAATTTCGTTTCTTAATCTAATTCGCTTAATGGTTTACTATTGATTTTTAATTATTTAGAAAAATACTGTAACTGTTCCGCAATCGGTCCCAAAGTCAACGCTGGGAAGAATGACAATGCAGCAATCAGAAGAATCACGGCTAAGGTCATAAATCCAAAGGTTGCCGTATCTGTTTTTAAGGTTCCTGAACTTTCTGGGATGTATTTTTTCTGTGCTAATAATCCTGCAATCGCGATTGGGCCAATGATTGGGATAAATCTTGACAGAAGCAAAACAATTCCTGTCGAGATATTCCACCAAGGTGTATTGTCGCCCAAACCTTCAAATCCGGAACCGTTGTTGGCTGAGGATGAGGTAAATTCATATAACATTTCACTGAAACCATGAAAACCGGGATTATTCAATGTCTTTGTTCCAAATTCGGGAAAATAGGCTGTTAAAGCAGTTCCGACAAGAATTAAGAATGGATGAAATAATGCTACGATCATGGCAATTTTCATTTCTTTGGCTTCAATTTTTTTGCCTAAGAATTCCGGCGTTCTTCCAACCATCAAACCACTGATAAATACAGCCAAAATGATGAAAATGAAATAGTTTAAAATTCCGACTCCGCAACCGCCATAAAAACAGTTGATCATCATAGCTAATAACTGATTCATTCCTGAAAGCGGCATCGTGCTGTCGTGCATTGCATTGATAGAACCTGTTGAAATCACTGTCGTTGCGATACTCCAATAGGCTGAAGCTGCACTTCCGAAACGGATTTCTTTTCCTTCCATCGCGCCGAGATGTGGATCAGTTCCCATTTGGGTAATTAACGTATTTCCGTGGGTTTCATTAATAATATTTGGAATCGTTAAGGCTAAAAAACCAATCGTCATTACCGTGAAAATCGTCCAGGACAGTTTTCTTTTTTTAAGATAAAATCCAAGGGCAAAAACCATGGCAAACGGAATAATCATCTGTGTTATCATTTCGGTCATATTCGTCAGATAATTTGGGTTTTCAAGCGGATGCGCAGAGTTTGCCCCGAAGAATCCGCCACCGTTTGTTCCTAAATGCTTAATCGCAATAAAAGCCGCCGCCGGACCTCTGGAAACATCAACTTTCTGACCTTCCAAAGTTGTGATATGGTCTTTTCCTTCGAAAGTCATCGGACTTCCGTTGGCAGAAAGAATAAAAGCGACAACAATACTGATCGGCACTAAAATTCTGATCATCGATTTGGTGAAAAAATCATAGAAATTACCTAATTCTGTCGTTGTTTTATCTTTAAAAGCTTTGAAAAGTACCGCCATTGCAGCCATTCCTGTAGCAGCAGTTACAAACTGCAAAAACATTAAGTATAATTGGCTTAAGTAAGAAACGCCTGTTTCTCCCGAATAATGCTGTAAATTGCAATTTACTAAGAAAGAAATAGCTGTGTTGAAAGCTAAATCTGGTGACATATTTGGGTTTCCATCGGGATTTAAAGGAAGCCAGGATTGATTCAACAAAATAAAGAATCCAATGATAAACCAAACAATGTTGATGGTTAACATGGCAAACATATTCTGTTTCCAGGTCATTTGTTTATTTGGATTGATGCCTGAAATTTTATAAATGAAATTTTCAATCGGTTGAAAAATTTTATCTATAAAAGTCTTTTTATAACCATAAACATTAGCAATATACTTTCCTAAGAAAACACCAATAACTAATGTAATGACGAACATTGTTATAATACCTAAAATTTCTGCATTCATGATTTTTGGTTAAAATTTTTCAGGTTTCATTAAAACATAGCAGATGTACACAAAAGCGAGTATTGAAAGGAAAAATAAACTCCACATAGTTTTTTACATTTTATCAAAAAATTCAACGGATTTGTATAACATCCAAAATAATATGACACATAAGAGGATTAAACTTACCAATATCATAAAGCAATGATTAAGGTTATTACAGTGAAGATTACATATGATATCATCAGCAGGCTCAGTTTTGAGTGCTTCCGTTTTTTGAACGTTTTTCTTGAAATTGTCATTTTAAAAATATTTTATTCTAAATCGATATTACCAAAAGAAGTTCCGTTTTGTTGATTCTTGATTTAAGTTATTTAATAATAATTAGTTATGCTATTTTTTAATGGTATTGAAAAACAAGAAAGCCTATCAAAATGATAGGCTTTTTATTAAAATGATAGGTTTTTACAATTAAGTTTTATTTAAGGAGTGTAGATTTTTTAAGATGAGAATAGTTTTAAATTAAAAGATACCGACAAAAATCAATAGGAACTGACTTTAGTCTGTTTTTCTATAAACATGATTTTTATTGGCTTTAACCAAAACTTAATAAAACTTAATTTTTAAATAAAAACTTAATGGTTTAATTAAAATTTTACCTCAAATTATATTCTTCGAGTTTACGGTAAAGCGTTGCAATCCCGATTTCCAGCAATCTTGAAGCTTCTGCTTTATTACCTTTTGTGTATTGTAAAACTTTCATAATATGTTCTTTTTCTAAAGATTTCATACTAAAAAAATCTTTTTCTGTAGAATTTTTTTTAGAATAATGAGGAAGATTATCTGCATCCAGAGTATTATTATTCATTAAAATTAAACTTCTTTCTACTGTATTCCGAAGTTCGCGGATATTTCCTTTCCAATCGTTTTTTTCTAAGGTTTTGTAATAGTCCGGAGTAACTTGAACGTTTGAAATATGTAGCTTTTGTGAGAAAACATCAACAAAATTTTTCGCTAGAGCTTTTAAATCCTCTTTTCTTTCACGAAGCTCAGGAAGTCGGATTTCAAAAATATTTAATCTGAAATACAAGTCCTCACGGAAATGGCCCTGCTTAATTTCTTCTTCCAGATCACGGTTGGTCGCGGCAATCAGCCTAAAATCCGATCTTGAAACCTTGGTTTCACCCATTTTGATGAATTCCTTTGTTTCCAGAACGCGAAGCAACTTTGCCTGAAGTTCGATGGGCATTTCCCCAATTTCGTCTAAGAATAAAGTTCCGCCATTGGCCTCTTCTACCAGACCTTTTTTGTCTTTAATAGCTCCCGTAAAAGATCCTGCTTTATGTCCGAAAAGCTCGCTTTCCAGAATTTCTTTACTGAATGCAGAACAGTTGATCGCCACAAAATTATTTCTTTTTCTTTCGCTTCCTTCATGAATGGCGTTCGCAAAAACTTCTTTTCCGGTTCCTGTTTCGCCTGTTAAGAGGACAGTTGCATCGGTCAAAGCTACTTTTTCTGCTAATTTTTTAGCCTGAAGAATTAATGGTGAATTTCCGATAATTGTTTCAAATCCCTTTTGGTTGGTACTTTTTTGAATGATTTTAGATTTATTATCCTTTACTTTTTCCAACGCTTTATACACCAACGGAATAATTTTCTCATTATCATCACCTTTCACTAAATAATCGTAAGCTCCGTTTTTCATAGCCTGAACTGCATCAGTAATATTCCCAAAAGCGGTCATGAGAATAATTTCCAAATGAGGATATTTAGCTTTGATGGATTTTACCAAGTCGATTCCGAAGGCATCGGGAAGTCGGATATCACTTAACACAACATCAAATTCGTACTGTTCGAGCATAGTCATTGCAGAACGTGCCGTGGAAGCTTCTTTTACGTTAAAATTTTCTTGAGAAAGGATCATTCCTAACAATTTCAGGAGCTTGATTTCATCATCGATGATGAGAATGTTTCCGTTCATAATGTGATTTTTGGAAATCTTGTACAAACTTATTCATTTTTAAACAATTTACAATGATGATATTAAATATTAATAATACTTACAGTATCTATATCTACCATATTCTTGATTTCTATGAGGTTGTTGTAATTAGAAATGATATTCAGAATTTTTATTTTTATAACTATATTTAGAGTTTGTTTAATTTTATAATTATATTAAAACATCAAAGTAAAAAACATTTTGTATTAATACATTCTTTATTTAGAAAAATTCCAAAGTGGTAAACGTGTATATTTGCTTTTAGAATAAGAATTTCATCTATGCCGAATAATGCTTATTACAGGCTTATACCCATGACTACTTTTATTATTGATTATTATTCTAATGAAGGATATGCTGATTTGCAGACGTTAAATTTAATGATTAATTATGCTCAGTTTCTGAAGAAAGATTTATCTTTGGAAATGTTCGTACCAATTGGTCCGGATTACGCTGTATTGAAAGAGCCCAAAAATTATTCAAGCTGGAAATCCCTAAAGCATAATAATGATGAGAATAATGACGATCAATTGACTGTCTTTGAAGAATATAGACAATATAAAAATGCAGAAAAAAAATGTCTTTTTAAGGGATTTGAAGTAGCATACAACGGATATTCTGTGGTAAGAATTGTTGCCGGCTATAATAAGGAAATCGAACTGTCATTTAATAAAAATGATATGCTTTGCCAGACTTTTAAAGACATTGAATCTCTTACAGACTTGGAAATTTGCCTTAGCCCATGGGCATTAAAAATGATTGGAATAAAAAATAAAGAGCGCTAAATAAATAATCAAAATTTTAGAACATTATTTTTATTTTTTTTGGTGTTTGGTGCAATACTTATTATAATTTGTATTATCATAGTAAAACTAATCTGTAATGTAACATAATGATTAATCATACACTTCCAAATAAAAACTATCCAAGATAAAGACTTTATTATCAGGGATATTTTTACTTTGCATAGCTGAGGAAATACTTAGAAAATATGAAAACTATCCTTTAATTGCAAATTTGGAGAAACTGCTACCCATGCATACCAATCAAAAGATCAATGAGTATTTAAAAAAATTGTTAGTCCCTCTTGTTATTTCAGTTTTGATTGTACCCCTCTTTTTGAAATCGGACTTATCTCTCTCTCTGTTTATCCGAAAAAGATTAAATATTTTTAGTTTGAAGATTTTTTGAAATTTATCAAATGGGATTGAAGTAAGAACTCATTATCTTTGTTAAATAAGAAATGTGGGGAAACGGCGGAAAATAAAACATTACTAAAAAACAAAACCTACTGATTATCAGTAGGCTTATATTTAATACTTGCGGAGAGTGAGGGACTTGTATCTTTTCAGAAAAAGTCCTCACCATCGGCTTTATGCTGTTCTCTTATTTTATAGGTCACCGAATAGGTCACTTTTTGAATAAGTTTGTAAGAGCGTTTGTTTTAACTAATGCTAATTTATACTTTTTTTCACAAATAAATTCAACATATATGTCTTTTTTTGTGATTTAAGTTTAGAACTCTTAAGCTCTTCGTAGGGGAAAAGAAATCTGCTGTAAATAATTTTCCTCCAATTCTTGGAAGAAAAAAGAACGCCAAATACATTACATTAATTAAATTAGGTTAATAAATATAAATAACTGAGACAATTCTTAATTTTCAAATTCTTCTTCATCTAGAAACAGTTTAGTTAGTGTATTGAGAGTATGCAATGATTTAACAAAAATATCCAAAGCTACTTCCCTGTAATTCTCATTATTCAGTCCAAAATAATCTACAGCTCTCTTGACATTTTTATTAGAATTACTAAACCTATGTGCTATCATTCCCGAACGAAGATCTTGTAGATTTCGTAAAAATTTAATCATATCAGGAATCTCTATATCTTTACTTTCCAGAAAGCGCTCAAGCTTAGCAATACCTTTTTCATTTTCTACTTTTGATAATCCTTTTATCAACATTTCTTCGTTCAGGCTATCAATGGTGAGCTTTACCAAAGTTAATAATTGATCTGAAAATGAGGTAACAGTATTTTCTGAAGGAACATGCAAGGCGTCAAAATGTTGTTGATCAGTACCTATCTGCATTTTATAAAAATACCACCCGTATTTATTAAACCATTGTTCATTAAACCGTTTATATTTTTCTTTTAATCTTACATCAACAGCATCTGAATCTCGTGCCCATTTACCCATAATCATTGTGTCATAATAGGAACCGCTGAGTCCCATTCCTGGTTCAGGCGCAATATTATGATGTTTCCAATGTAATTGCTCTTTTTGGGGAAGCGTTCTTAAATCATTTAAAAACACCATTACATAATCATCGTGATTATTATCTATTTTTAAAGTAATAAAACTCGAACTGATATGGAAACCATTCACAGTATACTTTTGGGGATTATCATAATACTTATTTAGTACAGTCTTTTTAAAAAACACTGGTGTAAAAAATTTATATTCTTCCGAATTGCAAGGTATCAGCTTTTCACTTCCATCTTCGTTATATCCAATAATGAAAGTTTCGTGAGCATCTTCATTCACTTCAAAATGAAAAGTTTGGCTTTTAGCCGGATCATATTTCAACAATGTTTTTCCTATAATCCAACTTTGGTAACTGCGATTATCAAGTCCCAGTACAAACCTAATCAAATGGTTGTAGTTAAAAGTTTCTCCAATAAAATCCTGATCTTTGTATACAAGAGATCTTCCAGTTCCATCCTTGTCCGTAATCATCATAAAATCAAAACACAATGAAAGATGAATTTTACGAACTGCAAGGTACTCTGCAACAAACTTTAGTTTAATCTTAACTTCACGCTCCTTAACGCTGATCGCTTCTTCTTCATCTCCCAAATCATCTATATAAAAGTAACTACGTATTTGTTTGGAAGATGATTTTTCATACAAATTAAAATAATTCACGAACTCCTGTGAAACATCGACATAACGTTCGCGATTGTGACTAAACCATTTTGGAAAAACGAAAGGCTCCATTCCTTCTTCCGCAAAGCGATAATATTCTGTAATTGAGCTACCGTCTTTATAATGTGTAATTATACTTGGATGAAGGACACTTCTATTTATAACTATTTATGTTCTTCGCATTTTTGATGATATTTTAGAACATTGTTTTAAAAGACTTCGAAAGGCAAATGTTTTACTATCAGTTTTATGTATAAAAGAATTGTATGGAGAATAAGTCTCAAAAAACGATAAAATCATAGAGATTATAGCAAATGAAGAAACAAAAGAAGAATTTTGATTCATTGATCGAACCAATCAACAACTATTTGGAATCATATCACGCTGAACAAAGGATTACGAATACAGAGGCGCATTATTCAAAAACATTGGATTGTGTTAATGCTCTTGCCCAAATTTTTGAAGAATGTTTATCTTATGGGAATTTTAAAGACGAATGGGATTATGATAAATTCTATGAGTTTCTTTATGGTCCCGAATTAATCATTACGTCAATCAAAACAAATTGTGGTTATAAGTTAGGACTTAACGATAAGGGATTATATTTATCAATGCATTTACATTATAGTGAAAACTTACGTTATATCGATGACTGGATATGCAAATAAAATTTCCAGTTAGAGTTAAGCTACATTTTTGTAAATTTTGTTTTGATTGTTAAATTCTTCTATTGTTTGATAATTCAG
>NZ_FTMM01000059.1 GCF_900156075.1 Chryseobacterium sp. RU37D
CCTGAATTATCAAACAATAGAAGAATTTAACAATCAAAACAAAATTTACAAAAATGTAGCTTAACTCTAACTGGAAATTTTATTTGCATATCCAGGCAGAAATGTATAAGCCAGAGGGTAAAGAGTTAATGACAAGAGACGAAACAGCAGAGTATTTCGGGGTTTCGCTCGGTACATTAAACAATTGGTCAAAAAGCGGGGTATTAGTTCCTATCAATTTCGGTGGCAGAGTGTACTATACCCGTGATGAAATTCAAGCAAAATTAAGATTGGCTTCTTAGCAAACAATCTTTTCCTATCGTGCAGGTGCGGTTTGATTACGTATAAAAAACCACTGTACACAAATCTCCAAAAATTTTAACAATTCAAGGTGTAGCTGTAGTAAGGAAACTATGGAGAGCTATTGCTATGCTTTTTTTAACAAAAACACACAAATATGCAACAATACAAAAGCAAAAAATCAAACCGTAAAATCAACGTATTAGCCTTTTATCATAAGGACTATCAATGGAAAGTAATATTACCTACAATCATTGTAAACTACCTTCAGGAAAAAGTTCAGGAAAAACAACCGTTCAAAGGGTTCAAAATGGATAATGCCCTTTACTTCCTGAGTTTAGTTATCAGTATTCCTGCTTATCAAAAAGATAAAACGTATCTCTGGGGATATATACCTATGGATTCCCAACGATTAAAGAAAAAAGATTCCAATTACAGTAAATATTTTGAGTATTTTTTACAGATTGGTATTTTGCAGGGTAAAGGTCACTCAAAGGGTCGTACCTGCAAACGTTACCGATACAACTATGAAAACATCAATCTGGAAGGTGTAGAATGTCTGGATTTTTCGATATTTGAAATGACAGATAAATTTTTGACTAAAAATCTACTAAAAGAAAGTATAGGAAATGAAGACTGTCCACATCTTTCCAAATGGTTTGATGATGGTTTGTTCCTTGATGTTGACCGCCTGAATGATGAATTGTCGTCTGAGTTCTGTTACAATAAGTACGGTTTGAGCTACACCAGATTAAACCCAATAATGGCAAAAGCGTATAGTTATTGGTACACTGCGTTAATGTTTAGAGAGCAATGTTACCGTATTTCCCGTAATCCTGATTCAGATAACAGACTGCATACAAACCTAACCAATATGCCGTCTAAATTCCGCCCGTATCTGACGTATTACGGTGAAAACATTCAAAGTCTGGATATTAAGAACTCACAACCCTATTTTATGGTTTTGGTATTGGAAAGTATGGGTAATAGTAGGATTTTAGAGATAATGAGTAGAGTGTTTGGAAGTGGTAATATTGGTACTATCTTGCAGAAATTACAACAAACCACGTCTAGTAAGGTGTTTCAGGAGGAATTTACTCCGCTCAAAAAAGCTGTGTTGACAGGTCAGTTTTATGAATTTTTAATGCCGCTCTTTCCAGATATTCAACCTGATTATGATGGAGTGTTTAGGAAGTCTTTTTATGATTCGGACACTGATAAAGCAGAAATAAAAGCATTCCCGACTAAACGAGATATGATGAAAAAACTCACATTACAGATTTTGTATACTCCGCTCAAACGACCGTCAAAAGAATATCTGATATTCAAAAAGCATTTTCCTTTGCTGTGTGAATGTATCGAAGTTTTTAAAACTACCTCTGATGAAAAAGATTCATTCAAGCTGTTTCCTATACTATTGCAACAGGTTGAATCTGATTGCGTGATTGATACGATTACAAAACAGATTGCAAAAACAAATCCAGATATGCCACTTTGGACGATACATGATTCTTTCTGTACGACACAAAGTTGGTTTCCTGTATTAGAATCTATGGTGCAGGAGCTGTTTTTAAGCTATTCTGAGGGTGTTTTGCCGAATATCTTTTACAAATTTTTCGGTCGGTTTCTTTTTCGGTGTTGCCATAATTAAAATTACTCTTTTTATGAAAACACTCCTTAAATTTCTAATATCAAATGTCCACTTTTTGCTGACGATTTACATGCAATTATTGTAAAGCACATTGCCGGAAATATGCTTTCAAGATGGACTGATTTTTTAAAGGACGATGGCGAAAAACCATGGCGGAACCGTGACGAAGA
>NZ_FTMM01000053.1 GCF_900156075.1 Chryseobacterium sp. RU37D
ATAAGATTTGAAACGTTGGATATTACTTGGAAGAATCTGCATTTTTTAGCATTTTCTTTAAGATTAATCAAAAAATTAAAAGTTTAAACAACTTCATTAAGTAAAAATATTCTTAAACATTTTTTGAAGCCTCAATTCTTTTCGATTGGGGCTTTTTTATAAAATATAACATTATAAACATCGGAATAATTATCACAATTCTACTTATTAATGAAAATCTTTCTGTTTGCTCATCAAATAAAACGTTGGGAACCAATGTTACCAGCAAAAACGCCAATAAGAAAAATACGATTTCAATAGTTAATAAATTTCTCACTTCTTTTTTGTCTGATTTAAATTTTGAACTTAAAATCCAAAAGACTAAAAATAAAATCATAAAAGGAAAAGACCAGATTCTATACGTATCATACGCAATGGAGTGAAGCACCAGAGGAATAAAAG
The DNA here is from genome assembly GCF_900156075.1 of Chryseobacterium sp. RU37D. GTDB lineage: Bacteria > Bacteroidota > Bacteroidia > Flavobacteriales > Weeksellaceae > Chryseobacterium. Next base: position 442 of record NZ_FTMM01000053.1, read on the forward strand.
CAATTACAGCAAGCAAAATGAATAGTTGAATGTTTTGTTTTAATTTAAATTCATTAAAGATCATCCAAAGAGAAAAAAGAATCGGGATTCCATAAAAAACTGTTCCTTTTGAAATAAATAATCTTTGAATAAAACTTACACTCTCTTCTTTAAAGTAATAAGAAAAACTTTTTGTGTACGCTGAACTTACGGAATCTGCCGGTTTTTCCGCTATAAATGGAATTTGTTTTAAATAATTAAAAATCAAAGAAAAGTAATTTTCGTCAATTATTTCCTGATATATTGAAACCGAAATTGTCGTTACAAAAGGTAACACTAAAAACAAAGTCAGCTTCTTTACAATATTCTTCGAAAAGATATTTTTAAATGAAAAATTTTCAATTGAAATCTCATTAATAATCAAAGCGAAACAACTTATTGGAATCATCAAGAAAAAAGAAATCTCATGAATCAAAATACAAAATGTCGCAATCAAAGATGATAAGAGGATTTTTTTCCGTTGAATTAAATAAACAATTAAAATCGTCAACAAAAAGACAACATGATCCAGATATCCAATTAAGTGTACTGAAAATATGATATATTGAGACAGAAAAAAGTTCAATAAAAATAATATTCTATAAAAACTATTTTCCTTTTTAAAAATCTCTTTACTAGTAATTATAAATATCAAAACATATAGCAAAAACAAAATTCCTGCTGAAAAAATTAAAATATTAAATTCATTTTTCTCAAAAAACCAGCCAAAAATTTCACCAGCCAGACCTCTTTTGATAAATCCAAATCTGTAATCGAGCATCCAATGTGCTTCTGCCCAGTCATTCGGAAATCTTATTGTTTTTAAAACACTAAAAATCAGTGCATACAAATACAATATTACCAAAAGAACTTTCCTATTCATAGACTAGATCGTCATGGAAAAAATTCTCGTTTCGGGTTTGTTTCTCATCATTCTAAGATCAAAAACCATTGCTACATTTCTTGTAAATGCTCTTCCTTTTTTCGTAATTTTTATCTGATTTTCATGAATTTCCACCAATTCATCTTTTTCCATTTCCTTCAACATTTCGAATGCATTTTCAAGCTCTGGAAAAGAATTATTAACGTCAAAAGTAGTTTCCAGCTGACACATTAAATTTAAAATATGTTTTCTGACAATAAGATCTTCTTCATTCAGAATATGACCTTTCACTACAGGAACTTTACCTTCTTCCACCATATTCTGATATTCTTCCACCGTTTTTACATTTTGAGCAAAAGCATACCAAGAATCCGAAATTGCAGACATTCCCAAACCAACCATTAACTGAGTCTTACTAGAAGTGTAGCCCATGAAATTTCTATGCAATTTTTTTTGAATTAAAGACTGATATAAATCATCATGTTCCAAAGAAAAATGATCCATTCCAACCTCGATATAGCCTAATTCTTCTAATAATTTTTTGCCATCTTCATACAAACGACGTTTTTCTTCACCGCTCGGCAGGTCATTTTCATCGAAACCTCTTTGTCCAACACCTTTTACCCACGGAACGTGTGCGTAAGAATAAAATGCCAAACGATCAGGCTTCAATTCCATTGTTTTGCTGATTGTGTGTTCTATCGCTTCCCAGGTCTGATGCGGAAGCCCGAAAACCAGGTCATGGCTGACACCTCTGTATCCTATTTCCCTTGCCCATTCTGTAACTTTTTTAACCTTTTCAAAAGGCTGAATTCTATTAATTGCCTTCTGAACTTTCGGATCGTAGTCCTGAACTCCAAAACTTACCCTTCTGAAACCTAATTCATACAAAGTTTCCAAATGTTCTCTTGTCGTATTATTCGGGTGCCCTTCAAAAGAAAATTCCTGATGATCTGCAATTTCAACCGTTCCGAAAATTCCGGTTAATAATTTTCTTAAATTCTCAGGAGAGAAGAAAGTTGGGGTTCCTCCCCCTAAGTGAAGTTCCTTCAATTTGGGTTTTTCATCGAATAGCTGAAGGTACAACTGCCACTCTTTCAATACACTTTCCAAATATGGAATTTCCACACTGTGCTGCTTCGTAATACGCTTATGACAAGCACAAAATGTACATAAAGCCTCACAAAATGGCAGGTGAATATAAATAGAAATTCCTTCCTCTGCATTCGTCTCCTTAAAAGTCTTGATCACACTTTGCTTCCAAAGTTCTGGTGAGAAAGAATTTTCATCCCAATAAGGAACTGTAGGATAAGAGGTGTAGCGTGGACCGGGAATATTATATTTATCTATTAAAGAATTCATTATTTATTTAAAATTTTAACATGAAGTTCCAAATGGGATTTCATTATGCAAAATTAAATATATCTTATGAATTTTGAATCATGAAATATATTAGGCTTTATTTTGGAAATTTATAATGAGTCTAAATACTTCTTTATGAAGTTGTTTAAACTTTTAATTTTTTGATTAATCTTAAAGAAAATGCTAAAAAATGCAGATTCTTCCAAGTAATATCCAACGTTTCAAATCTTAT
>NZ_FTMM01000020.1 GCF_900156075.1 Chryseobacterium sp. RU37D
ATAAGATTTGAAACGTTGGATATTACTTGGAAGAATCTGCATTTTTTAGCATTTTCTTTAAGATTAATCAAAAAATTAAAAGTTTAAACAACTTCGCTATAAAAAGATCTTCATATAGCCTTGTAATAAAATAAATTAAAAACAAAAAACAGCTCCTAAAAAGAAGCTGTTCTCACTCAAAAAATCGTTGTAAGGCTATCGAAGTCTGTCTACAGATTTTACGAGCCTTTCATCTTTCTTGATATAAATGTTTGCAATGAACAAACAGATAATCGCAATCAATGAAAAAATTGGCTCAATACCCTTCTCAGGAAAATTTATTCCTCCGGATAGTTTTAGTAACCAGTACATCAATACACCAATCAACAAAGCGTTTATAATGATGCTGATAGTATTCAGCAAAATTTGTCTTTTTCTGTTTTTAAAACTGAATATGCTCAGTAATCCAACCAAAACAAGCACAAAACAGACAATATTTAGCACGGGAATACTATCGGAAATGATAACATCCTGCCCTGTGACGAACAGAAAAACTGCAGCCAAAACTGCTAAAAAAGCCCATATAGTTTGTATTCTTTGTAACATTGAATATTAAATTCCCAGCAAAAATAATATAAATTTTGCACAATTCAAAAATAAGTGTAGATTTGCATTATACGAATGTACTTGAAAATAAAAGTCACCCGACTTACTTTTCTTATTCACAATTAATTACATTTTTACATTAAATATGTTTAACATTGAAACGTTAAGGTCAAAATCCGTGACGGAATTGGCTAAAATCTTAAAGGATTTGGGCGTTAAAGTGGCAAGAAACAGCACTGAAAATGACAAAATCTTTGCAATTCTTGACTTTCAGGCTTCAAATCCCAAAGTGGCGAAAGATTATTTCAACGCCACAGAATCTAGTATGAATGCTGATCAGGCTCAGGCAGAAAAATCCGCGAAGGCTCCTGCCAAAAAAGCTGCACCAAAGAAAACTGCAGCTAAACAGAAAGCAGAGACCCAAGGTACTGCAGAAATAAAGACAATGGTTGAAGAAGATACTGAATCAGAAGTAAAACAGCCAGTCACTGAAATACCAAAGCCGGGAGAAATAAAAGCTGAATCAACAACGACGACCGAAGAAGAACCCACACAGGTAAAGAAAAAAAGGAAAAGAGTTTCTTCTACAAATGCAAGTAATGTAGAAATCCAGCAGGAAAAAACAGACGCTCCTAAAAATACAGAATTTCCAGAATCTGCTTCAGCAGAAGAAAGGCCAAATAACACTCAATCTCAGGCCAGACCTCAAAAAGGACAAAGCAATAATCCGAACACCAACGGAAACCAGCATAGAAATCAAAATCAAAACCCTAATCAAAACCAAAATCAGAATAAGCAGCAACAGCAACATTCTGAAAGGAATGATGAGCATCAGGAACAGAAAAAAGAGTTCAGTTTTGACGGAATGGTTAGCATTGAAGGAGTTTTGGAAATTTTGCCGGATAATTACGGATTCTTACGTTCGTCAGATTTCAGCTATATCTCTTCGCCTGATGATGTATATGTTTCTACGGCCCAGATCAGAAATTTTGGCTTAAAAACTGGAGATACTGTTAAGGGTATTGTAAGATTACCTAAAGAAGGCGAAAAATATTTTTCTTTATTAAGACCTACTGAAGTTAATGGACGCGATCTGGCTTTCATTAAAGATCGTGTTGCCTTTGAATATTTAACTCCACTTTTTCCTGAGGAGAAATTCAATCTTGCTGGAAAAGGGTCTACCATTTCCACAAGGGTAGTTGATTTATTTGCCCCTATAGGGAAAGGACAAAGAGCTATGATCGTTGCCCAGCCAAAAACAGGTAAAACCATGCTTCTTAAAGATATTGCCAATTCTATTGCAGCGAATCATCCTGAAGTCTATATGATGGTTCTTCTGATAGACGAACGTCCGGAAGAGGTTACTGATATGGAAAGAAGTGTAAATGCGGAAGTGATAGCATCTACCTTTGATGAAGCGGCAGAAAAGCATGTAAAAGTTGCCAATCTTGTTTTAGCAAAAGCTCAGAGAATGGTAGAATGCGGTCATGATGTTGTGATACTATTGGATTCCATTACAAGGCTGGCGAGAGCTTATAATACGGTAACTCCTGCATCCGGGAAGGTTCTTTCCGGAGGGGTGGATGCCAACGCGCTTCACAGGCCTAAAAGATTTTTCGGAGCAGCGAGAAAAATTGAAGGAGGAGGGTCTTTAACTATTATTGCAACAGCGCTTATCGATACAGGTTCTAAAATGGACGAAGTAATCTTTGAAGAATTCAAAGGTACGGGTAACATGGAACTTCAACTGGATAGAAAGATTGCTAATAAGAGAATTTATCCTGCTATTGATTTAGTGGCTTCAAGCACTCGTAGAGATGATTTACTTCTTGATGAGGTAACTTCTCAGAGAATGTGGATTTTAAGAAAGTATCTTTCTGAAATGAATCCGGTGGAAGCCATGGAATTTGTAGACAAAAATATCAAAGGAACCCTTAATAATGAAGAATTCCTCATGTCTATGAATAAATAACTCTTAATTTAATTTTGTTAAATAGAAAGCGCGAACTTATTGGTTCGGGCTTTTTAGTTTAGAAAAAGGATGATGGTAGCTTTAAGCTCTTAATAACGTTTATTTTTTTAATTATTAGAAATTAATCCTAAAAATTATCTTTTTGAGAATTGGAAATGAATATTTTCAAGGCTTCAACCTCCATCTCTCAGCCTCAATCTTCATTACTTCAAAATTTAATTTATTCTAAATCAATACATCAATGTTAAAGATTTATTAAAGTAATCCCCATTCTTTGAATATAGGTTTATTTATGGCTAAATTTGACTAAATAACATTAAAAATAATACTTATGCCATTTGAATTACCAAAATTAGGATATGCTTATAATGCATTGGAACCGATAATCGATGCAAGAACTATGGAAATCCACCATACAAAGCATCATCAAGCATATATTGACAATCTAAATAATGCTATCAAAGGAACTGATCTGGAAGGAAAAACGATCGAGGAAATTTGCCAGACAGGAACAGATAAGCCTGCAGTAAGAAATAATGGAGGAGGACATTTTAACCATACTTTATTCTGGGAAATTTTAACACCTGGGGGGAGCAAAGAGCCTATAGGAAACGTAAAAGCTGCTATTGAAGCTTACGGCGGATTTGAAAAATTCAAAACTGATTTTTCTGATGCTGCTAAAACCAGATTTGGCTCAGGTTGGGCATGGCTGGTTAAGAATTCTAATGGTTCAGTTTCAGTTTCTTCAACTCCAAACCAGGATAATCCGTTAATGCCGGTTGCAGAAGTAAAAGGAACTCCGGTTTTAGGGCTTGATGTTTGGGAGCATGCTTATTATTTAAATTACCAAAATAGAAGACCTGACTACATTGCTGCATTCTTCGATGTAGTAAACTGGGATAAAGTTGAGGAATTATTCAAAAAATAATTTTTAATTATTATAAAATAAAAAAGGTTCAGAAATTTTCTGAGCCTTTTTCTTATCTTCTATAAACATCACTTCCTGAAAGCCCATTCATTCTCAAACCATATTTCCAGTTAACATACGCAAAAACTTGATAAAGTTTATACTCGAATTTTATTCCATAATTCTCTTTTGGGTCGTAATCGATGGATGATTCAACTATATTCTTGTATTTTCCGGAAAAATAATAAGAATTCCATTCACTTACCAAAAGCGTATTTTTTGTTTTTAAATATGATTCCGAATATTGGCTGATGGGTTTTGCAATAGCACTCAGAAAATAATTAAACTGCGTATCGATTACCGTGAGATCCCATTCTCCGTCTTCATTCTTTGAAGGTTCCATCACTGATTTTTCTTTATCATTCTTAGAATCAGTCTGTGCCGAACAGCTGAATGGCAAAAGAGAAAAAATTAATAATAAGATTATATTTTTCATACTCTTAAAGGTACATAAAAAAAGACACTCAAAATAAGTGCCTTTTTTTGTTTTATGGTTCTTTCTGAAGGACAACAAATGCGGGAAAGTGGTCGCTGTATCCACCGGTGAACTGGTCCCCGTTCCAGGATCGAAAAGGATAGCCTTTGTAATTTCCTTCTTTATTGACTAAATAAGAAGGGGCAAAAATTTCCGTTTTATAAACCGAATATTCTTTTGTTACCTGATCAGAAATGACATTTTTAGAGACAATAATCTGGTCAAATAAGTTGGGAGCATCCTGATATGCCAATGAAGCGACCCCTTTTTTGTATAAAGGATACATTAAATTAAGATAAGGAGCTGTTTCACTTAAATCTTTTGGGCTTGGCTGAGCTTTCAGATAATTTTTTAAGCTTGAGCTTACCGGATCATCATTGAAATCACCCATTGCAAAAAGTTTTGTAGAAGGATCTGCAGCCTTTACACTGTCCATCTGCTGTTTCAGCAGAGCAGCAGCAGCATTTCTTTTTGGTAAAGAAATTGCTTCACCTCCTCTTCTGGAAGGCCAGTGATTCATGAAGAACGCTACTTTTTCGTTATCAAGAAAGCCTGTTACTACCAGAATATCCCTTGTATATTCTCTTTTCCCTTCATCACCGAAGATTTTTAACTCTTTTTTCAATGAATTTGTTGGAGTAAATCTTCTTTTCTGATAAATTAAAGCGACATCAATCCCTCTGTAATCATAAGAATTATAATGAATAATCCCGTAATCATATTTTTTTAATGCCGGTTCTTTGATGAGGTCTTCGATCACCTGTCTGTTTTCCACCTCAATCAATCCTACTACTGCAGGAGCTGTTTTTGTATACTGTGCACCTAGTTCGGAGATTACTTTGGCTTCATTCGCTAATTTGGCCTTGTAAATCTTTGTATTATAATTTTTAGGGCTGTTGGGAGTAAATTCTTCAGAACCGCTTTGGTATCTTATCGCTTTTTTACCTTTTAAAGCTTCATCGCTCCATGTTCCTTCATATTTTTCTGCTTCCAAAAATTTGATGGAGTCAATTGGGATGCTTCTATGGAAAGCTGGATTTTTAATGTCTTTTGTTCCGTCAATATAATCTGCTGAACGAATTGTATCCCAAAGATTTTCTACATTCAGAAAACCAACGGTGGCAACTTTTCTTAGTTTTCCCTGCTGTTGTGAAAATGCTATTATGGAAAATATAATAGCCAATAAACTCGAAAATTTTTTCATCCTCTTAGAGTTATTTTAAAATTATTTTAATCTGCAAATTTACTTTTTTAATTGTAGCTATTTTAATATTTATAAATTTAAAAGATGGTATCGCTGTTTTTTTATATAATGAATCTTAAAAGCTTGCAATGTTAAGAAAAAATAATGTGAAAAAGACCGGAAATTATAAAATTTGACTAAATTTGCGTCCCTAACTTTTAAACTGTTGAAAATTAACAAGAAAAGTATTAAAAAAAATAAACATACTCATGATTAAAAAACTATCATTAGTCTCTTTATTTACTTTACTTCCGGCTTCATATTACTTTGCGCAGACCACTGTGTTTGCGTATCTGAAAGGTGCAGACGGGAAGCCTGTCGAAAGGGCAGAAGTAGATCTTAAAGGGAATGACAATGATGTAACGGCTGACAAAATCGGATACTTCCAGTTTGTAGATTTGATGCCGGGGCATTACCAAATTGTGATTACAAAGCCGAATTACGAGACAAAAGTAATGGAGTTTGATGTAACGAACAGTGAGAAGAGAAAGGATTTAGGGGTAATTACTCTTTATTCTGCACTTACAAGCGCGGATCAAGGGTTGGCAATTATTGACAGTGATGGTGATGATGAAGACAGCAACAGTGGACAGGCCTCCACGGTAGGCTTGCTGCAATCGTCTCAGGATATTTTCAGCAGAATCGCGGCGTTTGATTTAGGATTCTATTGGTTCCGCCCCAGAGGAATTGATGGAAGGTTCGGGGAGACCATGCTGAATGGTGTTTCTATGATCAAATCTGACAATGGTAATGTAGATTTCGGAAATTGGGGAGGCCTTAATGAAATTACAAGATATCCCGAAATTTCCCAGAATCATGCACCTTCTGAATATGCATTCGGCGGAAACAGCTCAGTAGTATATAAAAACACAAAGGCGAGCGAATACAGAAAAGGATTTCAATTTACTCAATCTTTAACCAACAGAAACTACAGAAACAGAACTTCTCTGCGATACAGCTCGGGAATGAGCAAAAGCGGATGGGCATTTACTGCAATGGGTGCTAGAAGATGGGCAGAGGAGGGTATCCAGGAAGGAACTTTCTATGACGCTTACGGCGCGTATCTTGGTATTGAAAAGAGGTTTAATGACAAGCATTCAATGACATTCAACTTTATTGGTGCGCCTTACAGAAGATCTACATCCAGCCCGAGTACTCAGGAAGTTTATAACTATAGAGGAGTACATTATAATTCATATTGGGGCTACCAAGATGGAGAGCAGAGAAGCGAAAGGGTAAGAAAAGGTTTCCAGCCGATCTTCCAGGTTCAGGATTTCTGGAAAATTAATAAAAACAATAGCCTTTGGACCTCCGTTTCCTATCAGTTTGGTAAAGATAAAGGTTCCCGTCTTGACTGGCAGAACGTACAAAACCCATCTCCAACCTATTACAGAAACTTACCAAGCTATTACGATTCTTTAGATCCTAATGCTTCAGTAGTAGATCCTACGGGAGCGATGACAACGGCTCAGGATGCTTTTCAGACATCATTAAAAGCATGGCAGACAGGAGATCCTAATATTACGCAGATCAATTGGGACAGATTGTACCAAAGAAATATGCAGCAGGCTCCGCAAAATTATTTCGGGCAAAGCGGTAGAAGGGCTTTATATTATTTAGTAAATGATGTAAGCGACGATAAAATCTGGAATGCAGCAACGCATTTTGTGCATAATTTTAATGATAATACAAAATTTTTATTAAACGTTTCTTACCAGAATTACCGTTCCGAGCAATACAGAGAGGTGAATGACCTTCTGGGAGCTGATTTTGTATTAAATAAAGATCCTTTTGCAGCGACTAACCAGCCAGGAAAATCCGGATTATACAATCAGGGTGAAGAAAATGTAACGAAAAAGGTAGGCGATAAAATGACTTACGACTACATTTTCAGAAGACAGGAAGTAAAAGTAAATCCGGGATTGAAATTCACAACCGGTTCATTTGATATTTTTGTTTCTGCGATGGCAGGATATTCTTCATCAAACAGAGAAGGTTTATTCAAACATTATCTATACAACGATTCTTACGGAAAAGGACAAGATTACAACTATTGGAATTTCGGGCTTAAAGGACAGGCCATCTACAGAATCAACGGTAGGAATTTCTTGGTCTATAACGGAGCATTCTATAACCAGGCTCCTTATCTTGAAGATTTATTCGTGAATCCGAGAGTAAATGGTTCTGTAGCGCCAAACGTAAAGAGCATGACGGTAAATGCGAATGATCTTAGCTACGTTATTTCTTCTCCTTTCTTAAAACTAAGGTTAACGGGATATTTAGTAGATACCGATAATGAAACTACGGTACAAAGATATTTTGCAGACGGATTACCTCTGGACGGTTTGGATTCTGATGGTAATGCAACGAATGTTCAGAGTGCTTTTGTATCTCAGATCATGACAAATGTGAAGAGAAGAAATATGGGATTAGAATTAGGTGTTGATGTGAAAGTGCTTCCTACTTTATCATTACAGGGGTTAGCAAGTATTGGTCAATACATCTATAAAAATGATCCTATGACATATTTCGCATCAGATGCAGTGGGGGTTTTTGCAAACGGGCAGCCATATACAAGCCTTGGTAAAGCATATATCAATAATTATCGCCAGGGAGGAACTCCTCAGCAGGCATTTTCTTTAGGTTTCCGATACAATAACCCTAAATACTGGTGGGTAGGAGCCAACTGGAATTATTTTGACCAGAATTACCTTGACCCGGCAACATTGATCAGAACTGAAGGATTTACACAAAATGCAACATCTTCATCACCTTTCTACGGTTTGACCGAATCTGAGCTAAGAAGGGTTCTTCAGCCAAATATGCTGCCTTCTTCTTTCTTCCTTAATGCCAATGCAGGAAAATCTTGGGTAATAGGTAAATATTATGTATTGATCTCTGCAACGATTAATAATATTTTAAACAACAAAAAATATATTACAGGAGGATTCGAGCAAACAAGAAATGCCAAATATGATACTTTCTCTCAGGATTTTGATAGAGAGTATACCTTATTCGGGCCAAAATACTGGTACACTCAGGGAAGGTCGTATTTTGTAAATTTACAATTCAGATTCTAATAAAAACACTAACTACTTTAATTAAAATTATTAAAATGACAATAAAAAAATATTTAAGTTTAGTAGCAGGAGCTGCACTTGCAACGATTTCTATTACTTCTTGTGTGCAAAAAGATGAATGGGATACTCCGCCTATCAAGTGTGAAAACAAATTCCCTTCTCCTACGATGTCTCTGGCTGATTTTAAAGCTCAGGCTCCGGCTACAGGATATCTTTTAATCACTACAGACCAGATTATTGACGGATACGTGGTTTCTTCCGATGAAAGTGGAAACTTCTACAAAACAATCTCTTTCCAGGATAAGCCTGAAAATCCAACTGCCGGGATGCAGATTGAAGTTGACAGAGCAAGCAATTATGCAGATTTTCCTGTGGGAGCCCACATCAGGATTAATGCCAAAGGTTTAAGATTAGGATTAGACAGAGGAACGGTAAAATTAGGCTCAGTAGACCCTACTTATAACATCGGAAGAATTCCGGCTTCTTTATTAAGCAGATACATTTCAGGAGTTTGTAACGGAAACGGTCTTGAAGTGGTAAGCCTTAAGCCTGTAGAGTTACCGAATCTTACTGCTGCAAAAAGTGATCAATACATCAATACATTGGTAAAAGTGCCTAATGCACAGTTCTCAATCAGTGATATTTATCCTATGAATAAAACATATATTGATTACGTAGGAGGTGCAGGTGTTGATACAGATAGAACATTGGAAGACGCATCTGGAAATACAGTTACTCTTAGAAATTCAGGTTTCTTTAATGAAGGATCGACCTTATTGCCTACAGGAAACGGAGATATTACTTTTGTAGTGAGCCGTTACAATACAACATGGCAGATGCTGATCAGAAATACTAAAGATGTCAACTTTAAAGGAACAAGAGTGGACGCTACACCGCCAAAAGGAGGCACTTCGATCACTTATTCAGGTTCTTTCCTTGAAAATTTTGAAAGTTATCCAACGAGTCCTTCAAATCTTGAAGTATTCCCTAAATATGTAAACGACCCGCTTTTAGGAAACAGATACTGGCAGCTGAAAACATTTAGCGGTAACAAATATATCCAGCTAGGTGCAAACTCTGGAACTGGTCCGTATGTTACTTATTTCGCTGTACCGGTTGACTTTACGGCTGCAAATACCTTAAAATTTGATGTGAATGTAGGATTTTGGAACGGAAATGCTTTGAAAGTTTATTATACAACAAACTATACCCCTCTTGGAGACATTACACAAGCAACTAAAACAGATATTACATCTGCATTTACTATTCCACAAACGCCAACAACTAATTATGGAGTTTTAGCTTCTGCAGGAACCTATAACATTCCGGCTTCAGTCACTGGTAACGGATTTATATTATTTGAATACGCAGGAAACGGAAGTGGTGTTACAACAACGATTCAATTAGATAATATTCAGGTTCAATAAGAAATTTGAATATTTAAAAATAGAAAGACTGTCTTTGGGCAGTCTTTTTTGTTTTCAAACCTGACCATGCGGAAAGGCTCAGAATAAAAAATTCAAAGATTGATTATTTATATTAGATTAATGTTTTGAACTATCTGATTTATTGAGAAGAATAAATATACTCCCACAAAAAACCACCGCAGTCGCGATGGTCAATATTTACATAAATTTATTTTTAAAAAGAAACTTCATTCACTTCCTTTCCTCGTTGGAAGTTCATTACTTTCTGGCTTCCTTTATAAGCAACAGTAACGATGTTTATCTGCTTCGGAAAAGTGCTTAGAAGGATCGTATTTTTTATCTTTAGGGTATTAATATCCGAAACCCCTCCGGCTTCAAAATACACCCATACAGTTTCTCCGCTTACCTGGCTTCCCGTAAAAGTTAATGTTTTAGGTAAACCATCGACGTACAAATCAAAATTGTTATTTACATATTTTTTTACTTCTGCTTCAAACCCTGCTGTATTGGGATTTATTTTAATGGCATCTGAAATATGGCTAGTATTCATTTTTGTAGTAAACTTCAATGTCTTGCTTCCTTCTATATAATCCACTTTTGTCATTGAAGAGAAAAAGTCTGAATGCGCGAAGCTCATTAACATAAAAAATGTTAAAATCCCTGATATATATAAAAATTTTTTCATCTTAATTAATAGATTTATAATCATGCTTGATCTGTTATAAAGTGTCAAATAATATGCCAATTAAAAATTAACATTTACAGAGTACTTGTCATAAAATGCCTTAATATGTGCCACTGCCTCGTCAGCGGTGTCTACTACACGGTAAAGATCAAGATCTTCCTCATGAATCATTTTTTCTTTGAGCAAAGTTGCTTTGAACCAATCCAGCAATCCGCTCCAGAATTCTGAGCCTACTAGTACTATTGGAAATCTTCCGATTTTGTTAGTTTGAATTAAAGTTAATGCTTCAGTAAGTTCATCCAAAGTCCCGAAACCGCCGGGCATGACCACAAACCCCTGAGAGTATTTTACAAACATCACTTTTCTCACGAAAAAGTAATCAAAATTCATTGAGTAAGATTTGTTAATGTAAGGATTAAAATGTTGTTCGAATGGTAGATCAATATTCAATCCGATGGATTTTCCCTGTACATTAAAGGCACCTTTATTACCAGCCTCCATAATTCCAGGGCCACCACCGGTAATGATCCCAAAACCGATTTTTGTAATTTTTTCCGCAATTTCTACAGCCATTTTGTAATATTTACTTTGAGGCTTCAGTCTGGCAGAGCCAAAAATTGAAACACAAGGTCCTATTTTGGCCAACTTTTCATATCCATCTACAAACTCCGCCATCACCTTGAAAACCATCCAGCTGTCTTTGGTAATAGTTTCGTCCCAAGTTTTTTGCCTAAGGCTGTTTTGTAATTTAGTTTCGTTAATATCAAACTCAGGATTTATTAAACTTTCATCCCTTATTCCGTCAATTCCCATTGCAAAATTATTTAAAATGTTTTTCAGCTTCTGTTACAGATTCTGGTCTTCCAACGTCTATAAGAATACTATCGTGTACAAAACCGTGAATATGTTCGGTTTGCATCAAATCCAGGTATTCTTCCATAACAGAGAATTTGCCCGTTCTTTTTATTTTGTCAAAGATAGAAGGGTTGATACAGTGAATGCCACTGAAAGCCAAGGCTTTAAACCCTTTATTGAATTCTGCAAGCCGTTGTTCTCCGGTCTGCACATTCAGCCAGCCTCTTAAGACCCTCTCATCATTAAAAAGCAGTTTTCTTGAGCTTTCTCTATCCGAAACAGCTAATGTAGCAAAATCTTTTATCTTTTTATGATAATTTACGAGCTCTGTGATATTCAGGTTTGTAAGAATATCGGCATTCATGATCAAAAAATCTTCTCCATGATCAAGAAACTTTCTAGCAAAAACCAAGCCGCCTCCTGTTTCTAGAAGCTCTTCAGATTCATCAGAAATCTCAATATTACAGCCAAAATTGTTGTTTTGCTTTAGAAAATCTACAATTTGCTTTCCGAAATGATGAATATTAATGACAAAATCCGTTATTCCGAAATTTTTTAAATATGTGATATTTCTTTCCAAAAGTGTAGCATCATTCACTTTTACTAGTGCTTTCGGATGATGGTCAGTAAAGGGTTTCAGTCTTGTGCCTTTTCCTGCCGCGAAAATAAGTGCCTTCATAATTTATCAGTAAGTAAGATGATAATATATAAAATTATAAGTAGTAGATAATAATGATAATATAATTAACGAAGCTAAAAACATTACTTATCACCCATTACTCATTATTTATATTAAGCTGGTGTTGTTCATCGTGGTGAAGGCTGATCTCAACTTTATTTCCGTATTTTTCTTCAATAAAATGAGCGATTTTTATTGCAGAATATACTGATCTGTGCTGGCCTCCGGTACACCCGAAATTGATCTGAAGGTTCTCAAAATCTCTTCCAAGATAATTATCGATACTGATTGAAATCATACTTTTTACCAGCTCTAAAAACTCCGGCATTTCGGTTTTTGTTTCCAGATATTCCTGAACACCGACATCTTTTCCTGTCAGTGCCTTATATTCTTCCACTCTTCCGGGGTTCAAAATTCCGCGGCAGTCGAAGGTAAAACCTCCTCCGTTTCCTGTTTCATCTTTCGGGATTCCTCCTTTTTTGTACGAAAAACTGTGTATGTCGATGTGTAGCATTTTCTTTTTTATTTGTACCATTGGGGTTTTTAATATTTATTTTTTTCAGTTGTGTTTGTTATTCCGTAGGAATCTCGACATTGTTTGCTTATGTAACGAGATTCTTCGACTGATTCGCACTCAGGATGATCTCGCTAATACTGAATATTCTTATTATTAAAACGCAATTCAGCCATTGGCAGCCTGAGTTTGTTGAAGACTTTATTTATTTAAAATCTCCTCAATTTTCAACTTTGTTTTTTCCAAACCTAATTGCGAAATCACCTTTTCCAGCTCAGGATAATCTTTCATATTTTCCCAATTTTGAGCAAATTCTATGATATTTTCTATTCCCTTTTCTATGCTTGCAATAAAATGTTGTTTTCTCTGAATCAGTCCTCTGAAGCCATATGCACCCAGAACCTGTAGAAATCTCATGAGCTGAATTGGCTTTACCGAATTTTTAAGTTGATGTTGAGTTTCATTATTTTCAAATTGATTGATATAAAAATCGAGCATTTCATTTTTAAAATCTTCTGGGAAATTAGCTTTCGCTTGGAATAAAAAAGATATTACATCATATATCAAAGGACCTTTCATTGCCGACTGATAGTCGATAAATGAAACTTCATTTTTTTCGTTCACCATAATATTCCTGGCTTGAAAATCACGGATCATTAAACCTTTTGGTTCAAGATTTTCAATGAGGTTGACGATCTGTTTGAATTCTTTAAGCAATGTAGATTTGTAGTATTCCAGTTCAAGGACATCTGCCACGAAGTTTTTAAAATAATACAGATCATGGGTTACGGGCAGCTCGTCATAGCTTTCATATTCAAAGGTTTTGCTGAAATCTATTTTTTCCCGGGTTGCCGTCTGAAGCTGATATAATTTTTGTAGAGCTTGCTTCACCAGGGCTTTTACCTGTTCTGATAAGCCTTCTTTAGCAATGATCTCCGATAGCGTATTTTCTCCCAAAAACTCCTGAATGTACATTTTTCTGTCATCAGAAATTTTATAAATTGTTGGGGTATTAAGGTTTAAACTGGAAAAAACTTTAGAATAATACAAAAAGCTTTCGTTTTCCAGAATATTTTCATTGAAAGTAATAATATATTTTTTGTTTTCATTTTTGGCTGAAAAATTCACTCTCGAAGAACCGCTTTGAGCTAAAATAATAAATTCAGACGATTTTTTGCCAGTATATTTTTCAAAAAAAAATTTAACGTTTTCAGAATTCATAGATAAAACAAATATAGTAATTTAAGCTCTAATTTCTATATTTGCATTATGTTAAAAGATTTCAAACCAGTCTTAAGCATCTTGTTGCGCTTTATCATCATTTATCTGGTGTTGCTTTTTACGTACCAGTATTATCTGAATAGTTTTCAGAAGGAAGGGCTGGATCCTTTTTCAAGGCTAATTGCTGAGCATGTGCGGCACCTTCAGAATCGGATAGGATATCCGACACAACTTTATGATGATGTGAAAAATGAGCAGGTTTACTTTTACGTAAAAAACGAATATCCAACCAGAATGGTGGAAGGCTGTAATGCAATCTCTGTTATGATTCTTTTTCTTGCTTTTGTTTTTGCCTTTTATAAAGGGAAGAAAACATTTGTTTTCGCTTTAATGGGCTTGGTTTTACTTTACGTCATGAATGTATTGAGAATTATCGGACTTAATATTGTAATGATGGACCACAAACAATACGGGATCATCTCGCACGATTATATTTTTCCAGCAGTTATATATGGAACAGTGGTTGTTCTTTGGCTGGTCTGGATTAAATTTTTTGCTTTAAAAAATGAAAATTCTTAATTGGTTTTTAGTAGTAGCCGGGATATTGGGCTTAATAGGGGTGAGAGCTCTTGAAGATAAAATCTTCTATGATCCCTTTCTTGATTACTTTCATGAAGCCAATAAAAATATTGTTTTCCCTTCATTTGAATGGGGTAAATTGATTATCGGGCATCTTTTCAGATTTATTTTAAACTTAATTTTTTCCTGTCTGATCATTCATTTCTGGTTTAAAAATAAGGAATGGACTATTCAGGGAGTGGTTTTAGTTATTATAATTTTCTTTATTACTTTCCCGATTTATCTGTATTGTATTTATGATAGGTTTGAAATTGGATATTTATTTTCGTTTTATATGCGTAGGTTTGTTATTCAGCCTTTGATTTTGCTGTTGATTATTCCGATGTTTTATTATCGTAAGCAGTTGTTGGAAAAGAGTAAAGAAAGCATGTAGGCTGATAGAGCTGAGATTTTTTACGATTGATAAGGGTTTTATTTTAAAGCAAAAATTTTCGCGAGGACATAGTTTATCAATAGAAAAAAGCTTTAGACTGGTTTTAATAAAATGTGTTCAATTAGCCGAAACTTAAAATATTTAAATTTAATCAATAGTGTGTTTATCTACACAAATCACATTTTCTGGCGTCCACTTTACTTTTTTTACAAAATCCTTTTCACGGACGGGGCAGTCTGCAATCTGACAGATTGGGCATGAGGTCGGTTTGCAGTCATCCATATGAAAATTAAATTCAATATTTCTTTTTATATTTTTGGCTAAAAGGACGATCATTTTTTCCATTTCATTATGCGCATCCCGGAGGCTGTAATACCAGGGAAGGGTGATGTGGGCGTCAATATGCAGGGAAGATCCGAATTGTTGGATTTTCATATTATGAACATCGATCCATTCTGTGCAGCGGTTTTCTTCTAATACTTTAGTGATCAGGTTTAGTAATTCAGGATCCTGCTCATCCATAATTCCGCTTAATGATCTGCGGATAATTTTATAACCGACAAAGATGATGTACACTCCAAAAATAATTGCTACTACAGAATCCAGCCAATAAACTTTGGTGAAATAAACTACAACTAAACTGACAACAACACCCAGCGTGGTAATTGTATCCGACTGCAGATGCTTTCCAGATGAGATCAGGACGAGGGAGTTTTCATTTTCCCCTTTTTTAATGGAAATATAGCCTAATAAGTAGTTGATCACTGCTGTTGCAGCAATAATCCATATTCCGATATCAAGTTTGTTTAAGACTTTGCCCGTAATTAAACTGTTAATTCCTTCATAAATGATCAGGATTCCTGCAATGGCAATCAAAGCGCCCTCTATTCCGGAAGTGACAAATTCTACTTTTCCATGGCCGTAGGGATGGTCTTCATCTTTTGGTTTTGCCGCTAGATATAATGAATAAAGCCCCATAAATGCACTTACAACATTCACAATGCTTTCCATGGCATCGGAAAAAACAGCATCCGAGCTGGTGAGCCTCCAGGCAATAATTTTTCCGATAAAAAGAATGACTCCACAAACTGCAATAAGCTTTTGAAAGGCTAATTTATCTTTATTTTTATTCTTCTGAGCATTCATAGGTTTGATAAAAAAAGAATCTCAATTCTGAGACTCTTTTTTATTTTGTTAGTTTACACTAAGTTATTTGCTACAATGTATTCTGCGATCTGTACAGCGTTGGTTGCCGCTCCTTTTCGCAGGTTATCTGCCACAATCCAAAGATTCAGAGTCTTCGGCTGGGAGAGATCGCGTCTTATCCTTCCGACAAAAACTTCGTCTTTTCCTTCGGAATAAAGCGGCATTGGATATTGGTTGTTTTTCACATCATCCATTACCACAACTCCCGGAGTTTCAGATAAGATTTTTCTTACTTCATCAAGATTGAATTCGTTTTCAAATTCGATATTTACGCTTTCAGAGTGACCTCCCTGTACAGGAACTCTCACGGCAGTTGCCGTTAAATTAAATGTATCGTCACCTAGAATTTTCTTAGGTTCTTTCATTAATTTAATTTCTTCTTTCGTATAATCATCTTCACCAAAAACATCACAATGTGGAAGCGCATTTTTAAAGATTTGATAAGGATACACCTTTGCGGTAGAATCGTTGCCGCTGATTTCAGCATTCAATTGGTCAACGGCTGCCTTACCGGTTCCTGTTACGGATTGATAAGTGGAAACAACGACTCTTTTCAGGTCATATTTTTTGTTTAAAGGCCCTAAAACCATTACTAACTGAATGGTAGAGCAGTTTGGGTTGGCAATGATCTTATCTTTTTTCGTCAAAACATCTGCATTGATTTCCGGAACGACCAATTTTTTGTCAGGATCCATTCTCCATGCCGAAGAATTGTCGATCACAGTGGTTCCTGCTTCAGCAAAAAGTGGGGCAAATTCAAGTGAAGTACCGCCTCCGGCAGAGAAAATAGCAATATCCGGTTTGGCAGCTATAGCGTCTTTCATGCTTACAATTGTAAATTCTTCCTGCTTATACTTCACCTTTTTGCCAATCGATTTTTCCGATGCTACAGGAATTAATTCTGTGACAGGGAAGTTCCTTTCTTCAAGAACTTTCAGCATAACTTGTCCAACCATTCCTGTTGAACCTACTACTGCTACTTTCATTGTTTTGATTAAAAAATTTAAATTAATATATTTTAAACTTTGTCAAAGATCTAAAACTTTGACAAAGTGCTATCCGAAAACTTTTGTCCACGGGAACGCGAAAGCGAATAAACCGGCTGCAATTAATCCCATAATTACAATTCCTAAAGAAATGGTAGGATTGGTTTTTACTTTTTTGTTGATAATGGTCATTAATACCGCAGCGATCAGCATTGAAAATGGGTGTTCCACATATTGGAATCTTGAATAGGAATCGCTCATTAAAGTTCCTGAATCCAATGCTGCTTTAAAGCCTGGAGAGAATATAAGTAACAAAGGTATTCCTACTAAAAACTGCACATGAAAGAAAACCATCGTGAAAAGTGTAGTTTTCTTTAAAAACTTATTCACTTTGCCGCTAAAACCAAACATGGTAGCTAAAAGAGCAATAATAAATAGTGCTACTAAAACTAATTCTAAATACCCAAACCCTTTATGAGCACTAAGAAATACTTTGTAAAAATCCATAATCTATTTTTTCTTTTTTCTTGGACACAAATATAGCAAAAATCCCGGCTTTTCGCCGGGATTGATATGTATAAATCTAATGTTTTAATTTATTAGAAGTTGAATGATAATGTTCCAGACCATGTTCTTCCGAATCCGAAATAAACCTGGTTTGTTTGGCTAAGACCGTTATAGTTACCTGCTGCTTGGTATATTCCGTAGTTCGTAGCATTTCCTGCTAGTGTTCCTCCATTAATATCTGTGTACTCTTGTGCAGTAAGATTTGCATGAACGTTAGTGTTTGATTCAGCGATGTAGACTTTATTCAATAAGTTATATACATTACCTCTTACTGTAAAGTACTGTTTTGGATTTCTAAGTTTAATTTTGAAAGTAATTCCTAAATCTACTAAGCCAAAGCTAGGCAATTCTAATGCACCTTTCTGGCCTGCAGCTTCCGTTGAGAAGTTAAGCGGGTTTACGTTTGCATATAAATGTTTAACCCCCCTGTACATACCATCTAAGCTTACCCAATCTGTTGGTTTGAACGTAAATCCTGCACCAGCTGTGAACTGTGCTGCATTTCCTACCTTTACTTTGTCTAGATAAACTGTACTATGTGATGAAGAACTATTTGTGAAGCTAATAGGATCGTTCGTTTCCGAGAACAGATCACTATCTGCATTTCCTTTGTAATAGTAGTCACCCATTGATAGCATACCGTTGAAAGATAACATCTTGTGAACATTTGCTGTCACATCAATTTCAATTCCCTGGTGTACTTCAGAAATACCTGAAATATTAGCATATGCAGTAGTTGTTGTAACAGGAGCACCCGATGTAGGGTCTATGTAAGTCCCGGAAAGGTTTGTTCTTCTAAGAAATCTATCTTTCCATGAAGTTCTGTAGATATTCACATTTGCATTGAAAATCCCTGAACGGAAACCATATCCTAATTCAATTCCGAAGATTTTCTCGTTTGTTAAATTAGGGTTAAGATAGTTTTTGTTGTTAGGATAAACAGAATTTAAGAAAGGTTGTTTTTCGTAGTATCCGATATTGGCAAAAACGTTGTGGTTTTCATTAATATTATAGTTGGCACCACCTTTTACGTTAAATCCGATTAGGTTTTTAAATCCTGTTTTAGTATTAAGAGCTGGATTAAGAGCTGTTGGCTGGTTAACTGGTGAAGTTGGAGAGTTTGTGGCCGCATATCCGGCTACATTTCCGTTGAGAAGAGATCTTCCGTCTACAATAAAGTTATCAATTCTTTGGAAGGCCTGATTTGAAATAGCTCCTGAAACGAAAGCAGATATTTTATCATTAGAATATTCTAACTGTCCGAATCCGCCATACCAAAGTACTTCTCCGTCATTGTTATAACCGATTCTATTTTCAATCGGATCAATTTTTCCTCCAAATGGATTCCAGTTTGGTTCTGCTTTTGATGAATTTGATACATAGTTATAGCCAGCTTGTAAAAAGTTGTTATTATTTGGAACCCAAAGATTTTTATTAGCTGAGTCTCTGTATGCGGAACCTCCTAAAAGATCACTTACAACCTGATAATGGTAACCATAATAATATCTAGTATCAATACCTACTGAAAAGTTTAAATGATCATTAATTTTATGATTGAAACTTGAGATAAGTCCGAACCAGTTGTGTGAGTTGATCGATGCGTTTCTGATTAGAATCCCTTTGTCTGGAGTAGAGGCTGCATTAGCTGCATAGATTGCATCCATATCCAAAATCCCTTCATCCGTTACAAAAGATCTTGATGTAGGATTATAATTGATGGATTTTCCATTTGCTGTTCCTATATTTCCTGTTCCTGCTCCTCTACCAAATGAAGCGTAAGCAACAGTGTTTAATTTAGATTTGCTTGAAATATTCCAATCCCAGTTTAAAGACATTACTGGTTTGTGGTAATAATTTCTTCTTAAGCTATATTCCTGACCGTTCAAATAACCATAGTCTGGATTATATCTTGTATCTGGATTACCATTTTTATCAGTATTATAATAAATATAATTTGAAATTGGAGCGTAAGTACTTCTTTGATTGTGGGCTTGTGGAGCACCAGTAATTGTGAATTGGAAATCATGCTTGCTGCCGGGTTTATTATATCCTAAAGCAAAATAATAGTTATATCCTTCAAATTCAGTTCCTCTTGCAAAAGTAGAACCTGAAGTTCTGCTCATTAAGAATGAAGAAGACCATCCTTTTGCAGATTTACCTGTATTGTAAGCAAATAAAGTTTTAAGATAATCATCATTACCAACAGTTAAAGAAACGATACCACCCTGTTTTTTGTCAGCAGCTCTTGTTAAGATATTAATGGTCCCCCCAACAGAAGCAATTGCTAATTTTGAAGAACCTAAACCTCTTTGTACCTGCATTGAAGATGTAACATCAGAAAGTCCTGCCCAGTTTGACCAGAAAACACGTCCGTTTTCCATGTCGTTTACTGGCATACCGTTTACCATCACTGCAATATTTTCTTGTCCGAATCCTCTGATAATTATTTTAGAGTCTCCGAAACCACCACCCCCTTTTGTAGCATACACTGATGGAGTTGAGTTTAAGATCTCAGGAAATTCCTGGTTTCCTAATTTTTCAACAATTTGTGCTTCTTTGATTGTTGAAACTGCAACCGGTGTCTTTCTGTCTTTAGCAATATCGGCAACACCAATTAATACTACCTCATCAATGTCCTTAGACTTAGTGGTTTTAACCGAGTCCTGAACCTGTTGGGCATAATAAACACTGGCTGTAGATAATGTAATTATCGCAGTCAGCATTGTTTTGTTGATTAATTTCATAATCGTTAGTAATAGTTAGATTTAAATTTTCTGCAAAAATCGGGAAATATAATTTAACTAATATTAACTTTGTGTTAATTTTTAACTAGTCTTAATAAGTGTTAATGGTTTGATTTGCAATGTATTGAATAACAATTGACATTTTATATGAAAAAAATCATGTTATTGACTTTTTAACAAATCAAGGGTATTTTTGTTAAATTTTTAATGCTATTTCACTGCTTTGAGACTCAGGTCTATATTTTCTGCAGAATGCGTAAGAGCACCAGCAGAGATGTAAGTAACACCAGCAGAAGAAATTTCTTTTAATTGGTCGCGGGTAATTCCGCCTGATGCTTCGGTTTCGCATGAACCATTAATTAATTTGACAGCTTGCTTCATTGTCTTAACGTCCATATTGTCGAGCATAATTCTATCAACTTTTGCATTGATGGCTTCCTGAACTTCTTCAATGTTTCGGGTTTCAACCTCAATTTTTAGTTTCTTTTTATTTTTCTTGATATAATCTTTGGCCATTTTCACGGCATTAGTAATGCTCCCATTATAATCGATGTGATTATCTTTTAACATAATCATATCATAAAGACCATATCTGTGATTTGTTCCACCGCCGATAGCAACAGCCCATTTTTCACAAACCCGAAAGTTGGGAGTGGTTTTTCTCGTATCTAAAAGTTTCGTTTTAGTTCCGATTAATCTTGAATCCCAATCATGAGTAAGGGTTGCGATCCCGCTCATTCTTTGCATACAATTTAGGACGAGCCTTTCTGTGGATAGAATTGATCTTGCACTTCCTGTAACGATGAACGCGACGTCTCCGACTTTTACAGAATCACCGTCTTTTACAAAAGTTTCTACTTTTAAGTTTTTATCAAAAGTTTTAAAAATAATTTCGGCCAACTCAACTCCGGCCAGAATGCAGTTCTGCTTTACCAACAATTTTGCGCTCTGCTCAAGGTCTTTCGGAATGGTAGAAAGCGTGGAATGATCTCCGTCCTGAATATCTTCCTCCAAAGCATTTTTGATGAATTGTTTTAAAACTTTATCTGTAACGTATGCTGGTCTTTTCATATTTTTTGCTTTAGTTTAAGCTAAATCTTTATTGTAAAATGCCCCTTTGTTTTCAGTCATTTCCATAGATTGGGTAATGATGAGGAGGGCAACGGTTGTTAAATTTCTCAATTCTGACAACTGCGGCGATAGAATGGAGTAGTGGTAAATTTCATCCACGGCAGCAGCAATTTCCTGATGTTTCTGCAGAGCCATATTAAGACGGTGGTTGCTTCTTACAATGCCTACAAGATCGCTCATCATTTCCTGTAGCTGCTTCCTCAGATAAGAAATAATCACCATTTCGTCCATGATTTTCATTCCTTCTTCATTCCATTCCGGAACAGCTTTTAGATCTTCAAAATTAAAATTATTTTCATTTAAAAGATCAACGGTTTTCATGGCTGCGTTATGACCGTAAACCAATCCTTCCAATAATGAATTTGAAGCCAACCTGTTTGCTCCGTGAAGCCCGGAATTTGTGCATTCTCCCACAGCAAATAAATTGTGGATGGAAGACTGCCCGTCTTTATCTACCTCGATTCCGCCCATCAAATAATGGCATGCTGGAACTACGGGAATGAGCTGTGTAAAAGGATCAATCCCTTCATCCTTGCATTTTTTATAGATATTCGGGAAGTGTTCGAGGAATTTTTTATGATCCATTTCCTTGCAGTCCAGCCCTACATATTCATCTCCGGTGACCTTCATTTCTGCGTCAATAGCTCTGGCAACGATATCCCTGGAAGCTAATTCTTCACGCTCATCATATTTATGCATAAATTTTTCACCTTTTTTGGTTCTTAATTTTGCCCCGTCACCGCGTACGGCTTCAGAGATTAAGAATAGCATTCCGTCGATCTTACTATACAAAGCTGTGGGATGGAACTGGTAGTACTGCATATTGGAAACCTTACCTTTTGCTCTTGCTACAAAGGCGATTCCGTCTCCGGTTGCGATGGTTGGGTTGGTCGTATTTTTATAAACATGACCTGCTCCTCCGGTTGCTACTAATGTAATTTTTGAGGTGATCTTTTTGATTTTTTTATTCTTTTCATCCAAAATATAAGCTCCATAGCAGTGGATGTCGCCTTCATTAAGCTCCTTTCCCGGAACATGGTGCTGGGTGATGATATCGATTACATAATGATGATCAAGGATTTCTATATTTTTACTTTTGTTGGCTGTTTCCAAAAGGGCTCTTTCGATCTCGAAACCTGTAATGTCTTTATGATGTACAATTCTGTTTTCTGTATGGCCGCCTTCTCTTCCTAGAGCAAACTTTCCGTTTTTCATATCAAAATTGGCTCCCCATTCCACAATTTCGTTGAATCTTTTTGGGGCTTCTTTTACTACCATTTCTACCACATCGCGTTTGTTTTCGCCATCTCCAGCTCGCATGGTATCTTCGATATGCTTATCAAAATTATCTTTTTTAAAATCTGTGACTACGGCAAGGCCGCCCTGTGCGTATTTGGTGTTGCTTTCGTCTTCGTCTGATTTTGTTACAATGATTATTTTGGCATCAGGAAGCTGCTCAGAAACTTTAATGGCATAGGAAAGTCCCGAGATCCCGGAACCTATTACTAATACATCCGCTTTTATCATTATGCTTGCTTTAGGAACGAATCGTCTAAATAATTAAATAAATTTAAACAATTTTTCGTTTGGTTTTCTTACTTTTTTCATATGCTGGAAGTGATCTTCTTCCGATCGGTAGCCCAGAGCCAGAGTAACGGTTACTTTTTCGGTTTCAGGATTGATATTTAAAATGTCTTCTATAATATCCTGCCGGAAGCCTTCCATCGGACAGGTGTCTATATCTTCAATAGCCGCGGCATACATAAGGTTGGCCAGGACTATGTATGACTGTTTTTCTGCCCAGTTAAGGATTTCATCCTGAGTTTTTTGATTAATATGCTGATTGATGCTTTTTCTGAACAGTTCTAAATTTTCCAATGTGGTTTCCCGCACTTCGGAAATATGCCTGAAATATCCGTTGATATAATTCTCGTCTAATGTTTTTTTTGAAATAATAACAATAAGGTGAGAGCATGTGGAAATCTGAGAAGGATTGTAGAAGGCAGGAATTAATTTTTGCTTCATTTCTTCAGTCTGAACGATAAAAACTTTATAAGGCTGAAGACCTTGGGAGCTTGCAGATAACTTTCCCGATTCCAGAATGTTGTGTAACTTTTCCTGAGGAATGATTTTTTTATTAAATTTTTTCACAGAATATCTTCTGCTTAAAGCTTCCAAATAATTCATAAGACAAATGTAAGAATTGAATATGAATTAAATAAAAATTAAAACAAAATATCTTATTCAAAATTAGAGTTAAAAAAAAGACCGCTCCAGTATTTGAGGCGATCTTTTAATATAGAATGATGTTTTTTAGTTAATCTCTGTTTTTTACAAGAATCCAGCCAGAATATTTGACAGGCGTATTTTTCTTATCGTTTTCGTTCCATGAAACGGAGTACCAGTAGTTTCCTGTAGGTACTTTTCTTCCTGCTACGGTGCCGTCCCATCTGTATCTGTTTGATTTATCTGCGTGGTGGATCTGGGCTCCATATCTGTCAAACACATTGAAGACAAGGTTCTGTTTTCCTGCCAGTGCTGAATAATCAATTGCATCATTGATGCCGTCTCCGTTTGGAGTGATTACATTAATTAAATTAGGAACGATAATCGTAATATCGATCGGATCACAGTCGTAAGCGTCTTTTACGTAGATCTTGCCGTCACCTCTCGGAACGTTTTTAAATTCGTTGGAATCCTGCCAGTTGATCCCGTCCATAGAATATTTATAAGGAGCTGTTCCTCCTACGGCATATACCGTCACTGTGTTATTAGAGATGTCAACACTTGAGATTACGGGTTGTTCGGAAGCGTATACTTTTACAGTTTGTGTAGCTATACAGTTACCTGTTTTTAGCTTTACCCAATATGTTCCCACTCCTACATTGTTGATGCTTGGTGTGACTGCCCCCGTACTCCATTCGTAACCGGTGAATCCCGGGCCTGCATCCAGCGTTGTTTTGTCTTCTATACAAATGATCTTGTCTTTTAGTACGCTAGAATAAACCGGCGGGGTTATGATTAAAGTTACTTTCGCAATATCATAACATCCGAAGGAATTGGTCACCTTAATGTAAACCACTCCAGATGGTGCAATATAATTGTTTGGATTTAAAATTTCATTGGTTCCGTTTTGAGCATCGGTTAATGAAGGGAAATACGTTTTTGTAATTCCTGTTGATGACCCGATTACCGGAGCTGTTGTTAAGTCAAATAATCCTGTTGATGGCTTAGTTTCAATAAAACAAGATCTTAAAGTAGCATCCGTGGTGGTGACGGTTGGTGCCACTTTCAGAACTATACTTGCATCATTGTTGTCACATAAAACTGATGATGGGTCTTTGATAACTACAGAAATATTTGTTGTTGCATTATACTGGAAATTTGTAGGATTCGCAATAGGGGTACCACTTCCTGTTATATAATATGAGAAGTTGTAAAGACTAGGGTTAACGGTTAATTGAGAATTAAATGAAGTTAAATCTACAGTTGACATTCCTGTTAAATCCGGGCAAATATCCTTACTAATTGCATTTGTCAATAACGGAACTTTATCTACAAAGATTTTTACATTTTTAATGGAATGTCTTGATCTTGCACCTCCAGTAGATGCGGAAAACCCGAAATACCCCACAGTCATTCCTGCTGCGGCACCTGAAGGGGCGAAGGATACATTGTTGCAGATCACTGCTCCGTCCAGGGTAATGTTTACGATCCAGTTGGCAGGAGCTGCCGGGTCTACTTCTGCGGTTACCACCACGTGTTTGTAAGTAGTGCCCTGGAAAGGATGGGTTGCATTAAGATCCGGAGAGTGGAAAGAACTTCCCGGAACATTGAAGAATTCTACATTGTTGGTATCTGTGGTATTGGCTACCTGTCCATAGGCAACATGCACTTTGCTCATTCCTGAGCTTCCTGTGGCATTGTTGAAAGAGTCAAACCCCACCATAAAACCAATGGCATTCTGCGGAATCCCGATTCCGGAACCCAGAACGCTGGTCACAGGAGGATTGGCCAGGTACCAGAATGCAATCCCGTCACCGTTATAGGTTTGACTGGAATCCATTCTGAAATCGAATTCTATCTTCCATTTATCACAATACTTTAGGTTGATAGGCTCATTGAGCTTAATGGATCCGGAATTGTTGTTGACATCCGGGGTAAGCTGTACAAAATCACCACTTACTACAGCAGGGGATACTAACGTCCAACCTGTTGTGTTGACGGGGTTCCCTATAAGCTGGTAGGTTTGTGAGGAAAGCTCTTGATAAAACGAAAGTAGAATGATGAAAAATAAAAAGGGGTAGTTTTTTTTCATATTTTAACGTTTATTAGTTTACGATATCCAAATATAGTTAATTTTCATTGATTTTTGTTTAATTATTTTTATGTTTTTGCTATGGATTTGTTAATCTTTATTTGAAATGCGGCTTAAATATTTAATCATATGGTATAGATCAATATTAATGGTTTTATATTGGATTAAGATTTCTATAAAATCAAAAAGATGATTCCAATGCTGAAATTATCTTTAAAAACCTGTTTAAACTTTTATTTTCAGATCTTTACTATTGCTTAAATAGGCGACAACAACCATAGCCCCGATTGTAACGACATCCTTTTGTGTAGCGAAGTGAAACAAAAGATATAGTGAAAAGCGGGAAATTGCTCCTAAAAAGTTTAAACAAGTTTTAACTATTCGTTTAATCTCTGTTTTTTACCAGAACCCAGCCGGAATATTTCATTTCGGTGTTCTTTTTGTCGTTTTCGTTCCATGAGACAGAGTACCAGTAGTTTCCTGTAGGTACTTTACGCCCTCCTATGGTTCCGTTCCATTTGTAACCGTTTGATTTGTCTGCCTGGAAAATTTTTGCTCCGTATCGGTCAAACACATTGAATACTAAGTTTTGTTTGCCTGCTAATGCCGAATAATCAATCATGTCATTGATACCGTCTCCATTCGGGGTGATTACATTGACTAGATTAGGAACGACAATATGTACATCAATAGGCTCACAATCATAGGCATCTTTTACATAAACTTTAGCATCACCTCTCACAACATTTTTAAATTCATTAGAGTCCTGCCAGTAGATTCCATCCAATGAATATTTATAGGGAGGTGTTCCGCCTTTTACATGTACAATTACTGTAGAATTTGAAATTTCAATATTTTTAATTACCGGTTGTTCCGACGGAAGGATTTTTACAGTCTGAGTTACCTCACAGGTTCCTGATTTTAATTTTACCCAGTAGCTGCCTACTCCTACATTAATGGTTTGAGTAACTGCTCCGGTATTCCACAGATAGCTTGTAAATCCGGGACCTGCATCCAGTGTTATTTTATCTTCAATACATATGATCTGATCCTTAAGGGTGTTTGAGTAAACCGGCGGAATGGTTTCCAGGGTAACCTTGGCAATGCCATAACAGTCTGATGAGTTTGCCACTTTTATATAAACAGTTCCGGCTTGTGAGGTATAGCTGGCAGGATTCATAATTTCATTGGTCCCGTTTTGAGCATCTGACATTGTAGGGTAGTACTTTTTGGTAATACCTGTTGTAGTTGTTACCGGTGCCGTGGTCAGGTTGAAAATTCCTGTAGGCGGATTGCTATTTTCGATCGTGCATGATCTCAATGTAGCATCAGTTACCGTAGGTGTAGGATTGATATTTAAAGTAATGACAGTATCGTTGTTATCACAAAGAACAGAGGTAGGATCTTTGATCAGAACAGTAATGCTGGTATTTGAGCTATATTCAAAATTAGTAGGATTGGCAATCGGTGTTCCGCTTCCGGTAATATAATAGGTGAAGTTATATAGGTTTGGGGTAGCGGTAAGCTGAGAATTAAAGGATGTAAGATCAACTGTTGCCTTCCCCTGCGAATCAGGGCATAAGCTTTTTGTAATAGATGTTTGCAATAAAGGAATCTTATCTACAAAAACTTTTACGTTTTTAATTGATTGAGCCGCCCGCATCATGCCGGTAGAAGCCGAAAACCCAAAATATCCCTGAGTCATTGTCGCTGCAGCGCCGGAAGGCGCAAAAGACTGGTCTACCACCGGCATTCCATCAATGCTTATTTTCACAATCCATGCTATTGGATTTGCGGGGTCTACTTTTCCGTCTATAATAACATGCTTAAATGTTGAGCTTAAAAATGAATGAGCAGGATAATAGTTTGGAGAGTGAAATGAGCTTCCGGGAACGTTATAAAATTCTATATTGTTGTTGTCTGTGGTATTAGCCACCTCGCCATAAGCTACATGCACTTTGCTCATATATCCGGCTGAAGGATTCATATTATTATAATTGTCAAGGGCTACCATGAAACCCACAGCATTTTTGGAAATACCAAGACCTGCTCCCAGAACGCTTGTCGTGGGCGGGTTGGCGAGATACCAAAAGGCAATTCCGTCTGCTGCGGCGCCACTTGGGGTTTCCATTCTAAAATCAAACTCTACTCTCCATTTGTCACAATATTTCAGATTAATTGGCGAGTTAAGCCGTATTGAGCCGGATTTGTTACCAATATTTTCTGTAAGTAATACATAATCACTAGGTGCTGTAGCAGAAACCATGGTCCATCCAGTAGTATTAATCGGATTTCCAGTAAGCTGATAAGTTTGCGATACAAAGTGCCCCGGAAGGAATAGCAAAAAAAT
This sequence comes from Chryseobacterium sp. RU37D, assembly GCF_900156075.1. GTDB lineage: Bacteria > Bacteroidota > Bacteroidia > Flavobacteriales > Weeksellaceae > Chryseobacterium. Next base: position 28,018 of record NZ_FTMM01000020.1, read on the forward strand.
TAAAAATAAAAAATAGTATTTTCTCATCATTTGAAAGTGTGCTGTTTTACAATCGCAAATATAATTATTTATAAGGTGATTTATTGGCTTATTGATAATATTATTGGTTGTTTTATGGTAATAATTGTGTTTAATTAAAATAAGGTTATAAAAAAAATAATTTCATGTAAATTGTTCACGAAATTGATAAATAAACAAAAAATCACCTCAAAGTTGAAGTGATTTCTTTTCCTAATTCCGTTTAGTATCAATTAAAACCCGCTCCAGTGCAGAAGCGGGTAAAATTTTATTCTCTATTTTTTACTAATACCCAACCGGTGTAAACTGTTTGTGTATTATTTTTATCATTTTCGTTCCATGTTATAGTATACCAGTATGTTCCTGTCACTACTTTTTTGTTGCCGGCTGTTCCGTCCCATTTGTAGTTTCTTAGTTTATTGGCCTCATACAATTTATTACCATATCTGTCATAGATTGTGAAAACAAGGTTTTTCTTATAAGCCAAAGCTGTATAATCGATCACGTCATTGATATTATCTCCGTTTGGTGTGATGGCATTGATCAAATTCGGAACAGTGATCTGTACATGAATAGGGTCGCAGTTGAAAGAATCTTTTACATATACTACTACTTCACCTCTCTGAAGGCCCGTAAATATATTAGAGTCTTGCCAGTTGATGCCATCAAGAGAGTATTTATAAGGCGTTTTTCCTCCATTTACGTTTACAGTGATTGTATTGTTGGTAATATCAATGCTTGAAATAACCGGTTGTGGCGCAGGATTTACTTTTACAGTCTGCATAGCGGTGCATTTTCCTGTTTTCAGCTGTACCCAATAAAGACCTGGTGGAACTCCGGTGATAGCCTGTGTTGTAGCACCTGTGCTCCATAAATAGCTGTCGAAGCCGGGTCCTGCATCAAGGGTGGTTCTTTCATCAATACAAATAATTTTATCTTTTAATACAGAAGAATAAACAGGTTCAAAAACTTTAAGATTGATTTTAACAATAATAAAGCAGTTTGCCACATTCGTAATTCTCACATATGCCGTAGAAGATGTTGTAACATATGCTGTAGGATTTAATATTTCGTTAGTGTTGGCTAAAGCGTCAGCCTGAGTCCTATAATACTTTTTCGTAACTCCCGGCGCTGTGGTAACGTTAGCCTGTGTCAGGTCAAATGAACCAGTGGTAGGAGCACTGTCAATGAAACAAGATTCCATTGTCGCATCATTAGACTGAATCTGCGGGAAGAAAGCTAATGTTATAGGAGCAGATCCAGCACATCCCAGAGGAGTTGTAACTTTTACATACACTGTTCCTGCAGTTGAAAAGTAAGCTGTAGGATTGATTATTTCGTTTGTTCCTGCGTTAAGGTCTGCCTGTGTTTTATAATATTTCTTTGTGGAACCAGCCGGAGCGTTCACATTGGCAAGAGTAAGGTTGAATGTCGCTGTTCCTGCGTTATTGTTATTACATTCAGTAAGTGTGGCAGGGGTTGCTGTAAATGGTGAAAGGTTTAATTGGATTTTTCCATCGGGATTATCACAAAGTACACCGGAATTATCTTTTATTAAAACGGAAACCGTGGTGTTCCCACTAAACTGATAATTAGTAGGATTCGTAATTGGCGTTCCGGAGACACTGTATGAGAAAGTATAGTTTGCAGGGTTTGTTACAAACTGGTTTTGATAGGATGTTAAATTAGCTGTTCCTTGTCCTGTAGAAGGATTAGGGCAGAAAGTATCCGTTACCGTTGCCTGGTTAATAGCCACTTTATCTACATACACTTTTACATTTTTAATAGAATGTCTTGATCTGTTACCCCCGGTAGAAGCCGAGAATCCGAAATATCCCACAGTCATTGCCGCAGCAGCTCCAGAAGGTGCAAAAGACTGGTTGCAGATAACGTTTCCGTCGATCATGATTTTTAAGATCCAGTTTGCAGGAGTAGCAGGATCTACCTGGGATGTTACTTCAACATGTTTGTAGGTTGCTCCCTGAAATGGCAGTGTAGTATTCATATCTGGGGAATGGAAAGAACTTCCCGGCGTATTGAAAAACTCTACATTGTTTGTGTCTGTAGTATTCTGGATCACTCCATACCCGACATGCACTTTACTCATCACAGCGGTTGTCGTATTGTTGTAAGTGTCAAATCCTACCACTAAACCGATTGCATTCTGAGAAACACCAAGCCCGGAACCTAATATACTTGCCACCGGCGGATTTTGAACATACCAGAAAGCAATACCATCTCCATTGAGAGTTTGGTTAGAATCCATTCTAAAATCAAATTCCACCTTCCATTTGTCACAATATTTCAGGTTGATAGGTTCATCCAGCCTTATTGATCCGGATTGAGTGTTAAGGTCAGGAGTAAGCTGCACAAAATCGGTATTAACCACGGTAGGCGAAACCATTGTCCATCCTGTGGTATTAACGGGATTTCCTAAAAGTTGATATGTCTGTGAAGCAAAATGTTGTGGAAAGCACAGCAAAAGGCTTAGGAATAAAAGGAAGAAGTATTTTTTATTCATTTATTTGGTACACTTAAATTAGACGCACCAAAGATATTAAATCCCAACCAATAAATACATATTTAATGTTAATTTTGGTTGAATTGATAGATACTTTATAATAAAAAAGGGCATAAAAGATAAAATACAGAAAATTTTTAAGCTAATTTTAATTTCAGTATAAATTAAAACAGAGAATTGCTTTCAAGATTTTCAAAATAAATATCAACTTCCAAACTCGTCGAATTTGAGGCAGCTACAGCAAGCCTGTCACACAGTTCATTTTCAAAATGACCGGCGTGACCTTTGATCCAATGCATTTTTGGTTTATGCAGATTGTAGAGAACAGCAAATCTCTGCCACAAATCAGGGTTTTTCACATTTTTCCAGCCTCGTTTGATCCATCCGGCCAGCCAGTTTTGATTAATGGCATCAGCAACATACTTGCTGTCGGTATAGATATGGATGTCATTATCCGGGGATTTCAGTTTTTCAAGAGCTGTAATTACAGCCAGAAGTTCCATTCTGTTGTTGGTAGTTTTTCTAAATCCTTTGGAAAATGTTTTTTGGTAGCCTTTCTCAGGTACACGCATGAGAATTCCATATCCGCCTTTTCCGGGATTTCCGCTGCAAGCTCCGTCGGTGTATATTTCAATTTTCATTTTTAGGCTGAAGCTGAGATTTAGTTTAAAGTTAATAATTATTCAGGTTAAATTTTAATCCTAACCTTGTCTTAACTTTAAAAATATTTAAAAAGGAAAATCATCATCGTCGTCGAAATCATTCATTGAAGATCCTGAAAGCTGTGAGTTGTCCGGAAGATCAAATGCTGCACCTGGCTGAATGGTTGTTTTAATTTTATCAAAACCACTTGGTTCATTCGATCCGAAGCTGGAAGGGTATCCGCTGCCCATTCCGCCATCAAAAGCAGCTTCAATATCTCCAAATTTTGCAAAATGCTTTAGGAAAGATAATCTTACATCGGCTGTAGCACCGTTTCTGTGTTTTGCAATGATCAGTTCAGCCTGATTTTCTGTTGAGGTTTCCTGGCCTTCTTCATCATTATCCCAAACAGTGATCTTATAATATTCCGGTCTGAATATGAAAGATACGATATCTGCATCCTGTTCGATGGCTCCGGATTCCCTCAAATCTGAAAGCTGAGGTCTTTTTCCTGGACGTGTTTCCACACTACGGGAAAGCTGGGAAAGTGCAATTACCGGAACATTCAATTCTTTTGCAATAGCCTTTAATGATCGGGAAATCATGGAAATTTCCTGTTCACGGTTTCCGACTCCTTTTCCTCCTCCTCCGGCTGTCATCAGCTGAAGGTAGTCGACCATGATCAGCCGTACACCGTGCTGCATTACCAGTCTTCGGCACTTCGCACGGAAGTCAAAGATGGATAGGGAAGGGGTTTCGTCTATATATAAAGGTGCATTTTCAAGTTCTGATACGTTGGAGAACAGTCGTTGCCATTCTTCATCGTCCAGGGTTCCTTTTCTTAATTTTTCTGATGAAATTCTTGTTTCGGATGCGATCATCCTGGTGATAAGCTGTACCGAGGCCATCTCCAGGGAGAACAGTGCCATGGGGATTTTGTGACCCACAGCAATATTTCTTGCCATCGAAAGCAGAAACGCGGTTTTTCCCATCGCCGGACGTGCCGCGATAATGATAAGGTCAGAATTCTGCCAGCCTCCTGTTTCTTTATCCACATCTCTGAAGCCGGAAGGTACTCCGGAAAGACCTTCTTTATCTTTTAAAGATTTGATGGTATCAATGGCCTGCTTTACTAATGAGTTGGCGGTGTCAAATCCTTTTTTGATGGTTCCGTTGGTTATTTCAAAAAAGGATTGTTCTGCTTTATCCAAGAGCTCAAAAACGTCGGTAGATTCTTTGTAGGAAGCATCAATCACGTTCGCTGAAACATTAATTAAGCTTCTTAAGATATATTTTTCAAGAATCACACGTACATGATATTCTATATGGGCAGATGAGCTTACCCCCATGGTAAGATCAATGATATAGCTGTCTCCGCCTGCTGAGCTTAGTTTTCCTTCTTTTTTCAGATCCTGAATGATGGTCATTAAGTCAACCGGCTGGTTACTTTCATATAATTTTAAAATGGTGGAAAAAATTACCTGATGTCTCGGATCATAGAAAACTTCAGGGGTAAGCAAATCGATAGAGTGGTCAAGCCCTTTTTTGTCAATTAAAAAAGTACCGATAACCAGTCTTTCGAATTCCAATGCGTTGGGAGGCATTTTCCCGTCGGCAATAGAGAGCTCTTTTGCAAAGTTTCCGTTCGTCAAAGAAGATAAAGTTTCTTTCTGCGCCATAGTTCTACAAAGATAGTTTTTTTGCGAAGCAAATAAAAAATAGTAACTAAGATTTTGGTGTTGATAAGTTTAAAATATTAGGATTAAAAGGCTTTTTCTGCGTGCATAAAAAAATCACCTCAACATTGTGAGATGATTTAAGTATTTGAAAATTAAATTATTTATTCGATATTTTTTACTAATACCCATCCGCTGTATTTCGTTTCAGTATGATTTTTATCATTTTCTGTCCATGTGATCGTGTACCAGTATGTTCCTGTAACGATTTTCTTCCCTCCGGATGTACCATCCCATGTATAGTTTCTGGTCTTATCTGCTTGGTAAAGCATATTTCCGTATCTGTCATAAACCTTGAAAATCAGGTTTTTCTTATATGCTAATGCGGAATAATCGATATAATCATTTTTGTTGTCTCCGTTTGGTGTGATAGCATTCAAAAGATTCGGAACGGTTACTTGAACATCGATAGGGTTACAGTCGTAAGCATCTTTTACGTATACTTTGTTTTCACCTCTCGGAAGTCCTGTGAATACATTGGAGTCCTGCCAGTTGATACCATCAATAGAGTATTTGTAAGGTGCTTTTCCTCCTGAAACGTTTATCGTAAAAGAATCGTTTGTGATATCAATGCTTGTAATCACCGGCTGAGCAGAAGCGTTCACGTGTACTTCCTGTAAAGTCCAGCATTTTCCTGTTTTTAATTTTACCCAATATGTTCCTGCTCCTACACCTGTAATAGACTGTGTGGTTGCTCCTGTGCTCCATTCGTATCCGTCAAATCCAGGGCCTGCGTCTAAGGTTGTTCTGTCTTCGATACATATGATCTTATCTTTAAGGACATTAGATTTTACAGGAGGTAAAACAATAAGGTTCACTTTGGCAATCGTATAACAATCGTTCCCGCTTGTTACTTTTATATAAGCTACGCTTGTTGTTGAAACATATGCATTCGCATTCAGGATAGGGTTGGCTCCTGAAATAGCGTCTGCCAAGGTTTTGTAATATTTTTTGGTCATTCCGGCTTGGGAATTCACATTGGCAAGTGTAAGGTCGAATGATGCCGTATTGATAGCTGTTTCTATATAGCAAGATTCAAGAGTTGCTTCATTTACCACTACCACAGGATGGAATTTTAATGTAATTTCCGCATCATCAGAGCATCCGTCTGTTGTTGTTACTTTTACATAGACTTTTTTCTCTCCTGAAACATAAGCTGTTGGATTGGTGATTTCGTTTGTTCCGGCTGTTAAATCAGCCATGGTTGGATAGTATTTCTTTGTAACATTGGTTCCGGCATATACATTGGCAAGATTCAGGTTGTATGTTGAAGTTCCGGCTCCGTTGTTGTTACATGCAAACAGAGTAGCATCATTGGCAACGATATTTCCTGTTTTAAACTTGAATTTTCCGACTTGGAAGCATCCGTTGATAGGGTTCGTGGGATTCGTAGGATCGGTATATTTTAATCTGTAATAATAGATGTCTGTTCCATTAACCATTATTGGAGTGGTAATGGGAGCATTTCCTGTAATGGCATCATTACTGTTCAGGTGATAAGTAACTGTAAAGTTCGGGTTTCCGTTGATGATTCCGGTTGATAATGTACTGAAATCAAACATTGTCGGTAAAGAACATTTTAAGATCTCGTTCGGGTCAGTAGGGTTGGCTGCAGGTGCGCCCGGCGGAACGAAAGGATGTGGTGTTAATGCGGGATCGGTAAATGCAGATGTTAAAGTAGCGGTACCTCCCCACGTTAAAGAGAATCCTAATGCATTGTGGCTGTAATTATCAACAATTAAAACATATGTCTGCCCTGCTGTCACGTTCATTGGCGGATTATATCCTGCGTTTGGAGCATTTGGAGGGTTATCTGATAATCCTGTGGGGTTTGGCCATTGCCCCGTCATCCCTGCAAAATTACAGGTCACCGGAGCACCTAAGTTTCCGCAGGTAGGGCTTGGTCCCCAAACTGCCCAATCGTAATCGGCAGAGTTTCCGGGAGCAGTTGGCGGTAAATTAATGTTTACATTCGGAGTAATTTCAAAAGTCAAAGTACCCGATGTGGCTACGGTGAAAGTATACCAAACTGAAAAATGCTCACCTCCTTTAAGGCAAAGATTGTCCGGGACACTGTTTGGGGGGCCTGGGAAATCCACCACGGTTCCGGGACCGGAAGGATCATAGGAAATATTGGAATTTCCACATACCGGGATTGCAGTAATACAGTCTGATTGTGAGAAATACATCTGTGATAGGCATAAAATAATCAGTAGTAATAATCTCTTCATTGATTGATTTTTTGAATTATTGGTTTTGAATTTTTAAGTGGAAAAACCGCCTGAAAAAGCGGTTTTCCTTTATCTTGTTGTAGATTATTCTCTATTCTTCACGATTACCCATCCTGAGAATTTAAATGGTGTGTTCTTCTTGTCATTTTCATTCCAGGTTACAGAATACCAGTATGTTCCTGTAGGTACTTTTTTACCTCCAATGGTACCATCCCATTTGTATCCATTAGTCTTATCAGCCTGGCCTACCTTAGTTCCGTATCTGTCGTAGATGCTCAATACTAAGCCTTGTTTACCTGATAACGCAGAATAATCGATCACATCGTTTATACCGTCACCATTAGGCGTAATAACATTCACCAGATTTGGAACCACGATCGTTACCGTAATAGGATCACAATCGTAGCCATCTTTTACATAGACCATATTGTCACCTCTTGGTACGTTTGTAAAGACGTTTGAGTCTTGCCAGTTGATACCATCCATTGAATATTTGTATGGAGCTGTTCCTCCTACTACATTCACTGTTACAGTATTGTTTGCAATATCGATTAGTGAAATAACTGGTTGTTCAGAAGGATACACTTTTACAGTTTGTCTTGTAATACATGTTCCGGTTGTCAGGTCAACCCAATATGTCCCAACGGTTACATTGTTAATCGACTGGGTAGTTGCTCCGGTGCTCCATTTGTAAGCTGTGAAACCAGGTCCTGCATCCAGAGTGGTTGCGCCTTCCATACAGATGATCTTATCTTTTAATACATTAGAATGTACCGGAGGCAGAACGATCAGGGTCACTTTAGCTATACCATAACATCCGTTTCCGTTCGTTACTTTGATGAAGACCACTCCATTTGGAGAGATATAATTTGTAGGATTCAGGATTTCATTGGTTCCTGCAATCGCATCCGCTAAAGAAGGAAAATAAGTTTTTGTAACTCCTGTTTGCGAGGTTACTGCAGCTGTTGTAAGATTAAATAATGCTGTTGAAGGATTACTTTCAATAAAGCACGATCTCAACGTAGCTTCTGTTACAACTACTTCAGGATAGAAGTTTAATGTAAGCTGAGCTGTATCTGAACATCCTTGTAATGTGGTTACATTTACATAAATAGTACCTGTAGAAGATGTAAAGTTGGCAGGATTCAGAATTTCATTAGTTCCGGCAAGAAGGTCTGCCATTGTAGGATAATACTTTTTAATTGCAGTAGGATCTGTAGGCAAAACATTCGCTGAGGTCAGGTCATAAACTCCTGTGCCATTATTATTATTGTTACAGGTTGTTAATGTAACATCCAGTGCGGTAATATTTCCCTGCTTAAACTTAAACTGCCCCGTCTGCTTACACTTACTGATCGGGCTATTCGGGTTAGTAACATCTACATAGCTGATGCTATAATAGTATACAGTCGTTGTATTAACTGTCTGAGGAACGGTGATAGGGTTGTTACCTGTAAGTGCATCATTAGAACTTGTATGGTAGCTTACCTGGAAATTCGGGTTTCCGTTAATAATGCCTGCTGATAATGATGAAAAGTCGAAAACAGCAGGATTAGAACAAATGACTACCTCGTTTGGTCCTCCCGGAGTAGCATTAGGTACGCCTGGCGGGATAAATGGGTTTGGCTGGATAGCTGATGTAAACGGAGAAGAAAGTGTAGCGGTACCGCCCCAGCTTAATACAAATCCATTAGTATTTGAAGAGAAGTTATCCACAATCAAGTAATATGTTTCTCCAGCCACTACATCAAGATATCTGCAAAAACCGTCACCTCCTGCACCTTCTGTAAGGTCAGTAGCTGTCATATTTAATCCTGTAAGCACACCTGCTGCAGTAGAAGCGTAAGAACATCTTAAAGGGGTACCAAGGCTTCCGCATTGCTTATTCGGTCCGAAAACCGCCCAGTCGTAATCGGTACTGGTAGGGTTTGTTGGATTAACGTTCGGGGTGATTAAGAATGTAAGTGTTCCACTTGTAGAAACTGTAAAGGTATACCATACGGAAAAGTGCTCTAAAGAGAGACATCCTCCTCCAAGCGGGTTTTCCTGAACAGCTCCAAATCCGCTCGGAGTATAGGAAATATTAGAATTTCCGCAAACAGCGAGTGCTGAAGTACAGTCAGACTGTGCATAAAATATTTGGGCAAAAAGACCAAAAAAAATGAGTAAAGTTTTTTTCATGTAAGGGAAATTTTTATCACAAATATAAAAAATTATTAATCTTAAATTAAAGTTTTTAAGATTAATTTAATAAAAACGTATTTATTGTTTTAATATTGCATTTTTCTCAATTTGGGATTAATGCTTCCCACAATCAGAGCAACGAACACTGTCATTGTTCCGCCGAAAACCACAGAGCGTACTACACCTAATAGTTTTGCCATTAATCCGCTCTCGAACTGTCCCATTTCGTTACTTGACATAATGAAAATGGAATTCACGCTCAAAACCCGCCCTCTGATGTTGTCTGGGGTTTTCAGTTGAACAATTGTTCCTCTTATCACTACAGAAATCCCATCCAGCATTCCACTTAAAACAAGGGACATGAACGAAAGCCAATACCAGTTTGATAAGCCGAAAGCGATAATACAAAGACCAAACCCTGTTACTACACCAAGCAAAATTTTGCCTTGGTTTTTTCTTAACGGGATAAGGGATAAAATGGTAATAATACACATTGAACCAATATCTGATGCTGCATTTAATAGTCCGAAACCTTCTGCTCCGACTTTTAAAATATCTGTCGCATACACAGGAATCATAGCAACTGCACCTCCAAAAAGAACTGCAAACATATCCAGACAAAGCGCTCCTAGAATTTCTTTAGTCTTAAAGATGTAGGAAATTCCTTCGCGCATACTTTCTATAACGTTAATATTTTCTTTTTTGTATTCGGAATGTTGTTTTTTTAATTTAAAAAAAAATAAAGAGGCTAAAAATATTAATGAAATAATTACACTCAAAGTCCATTTTACACCAAAATAACCGATTAAAAATCCACCGATGGCATGTCCACATACGGAAGAGATAAGAAAAGTTGCCTGATTCAGGGTAATTGCATTCGGGAGGTTGTCTTTTTTTACAATTTTAGGAATCATAGACGGAACAATAGGCCCGATGAATGCTCTTGCGATTCCCGTGAAAAAAATTACGCCATATATATAATAGGCAATCTGGTGTCCCGAAAAATGGATCTTCGTATTAAAAAATGCGGGAATCAGCAATAAACCGATTAAAAAAATATAAGCATAATTACAGATAAGAAGAAGTCTTTTCTTTTCGTTCATATCAATGACGTGGCCCGCATACAAGGCACAGCTTACCGCCGGAATTACTTCGGAAAGCCCGATCAGTCCGATAGAAAAAGGATCTTTTGTTAACTGATACACCCACCATCCGAGTAATGTAGCGAGCATTCTGAAAGCTAAAACAATGAAAAACCTTCCTGTAAGGAGATTCCTGAATTCGACATTTTTCAATGTTTGTAGCGGGGTAAACGAAATCATCCGACAAAAATAGCCTCAAATATTCATTTAAGGCTATATATATCGTATTTTTTTGAATGATATATTAAATGACGGCTAAAAGATAAAATCTATTTTAGTTATCCGCTCGTGAAGAGCTTAAAACCAATGCCGCAACACCAGCGGCGCCAATCACTACTGCTCCTGCGGTCGTTTTTGCTTTTCTACTGTCTCTTACTGCAGCCACATTAGCTTTAGGAATTGTAACAACTGTACTGTCTTTTTTCCCGGCTGTACCGATCAGATTGTTGCCATCTATATTTCGGAATAACATTTTCTGATTTTTAGAACCGTCCTTCATTGTAACTACATACATTCTTCCGGCTTGTAAATTAGAATAATCATTTTTTGAAATGTCTTCAGAATATTTTGTAGTTGCGCAGGATGAAATTACTAATAACGACGTCAGTAAAGATGATTTTAAAAGTACAGATGCTCTCATTATTATTTTTTAGTTTTCCAAATTTATAATTTTTTTCGAATATACGTTTCCGGAATTGAAAAAATGTGATTAAAGTTTATAAATTTCCAATAAATCTGCTATTTTTCTGTCATTGGCAAGTCTTGGGATTTTATTTTGTCCGCCGAGCTTCCCCTGAGACTTTGCGTATTCCTGAAACGCATTTTTCTTCAAACTTGTGATGTGAAGCTTTTGCAGAATATTCCCTGAAATAAGGTCATCGTAGTAGGTATTACGCTTTTTTAGCTGATCATCAAGCTCATTTTTAAATGCATTAAAATTTTCAGGTTCTTTTTCGAATTCAATAAACCATTCATGATACGGAAGTCCATCATCGGGGTTAACTTGTGGGGCGAGATGAAATTCTGTGATCTGTGCCGGATGTTTTTCCAGTGCAGCCTTCATAGCTTCTTCGACCTCAAAGGCAATTACATGTTCCCCAAAGGCTGAGGTGAAATGCTTTGTTCTTCCGCTCACCAGAATCCTGTGCGGATTTTTATCAATAAACCTTACCACATCACCAATTGAGTAAGCCCAAAGCCCTGAATTTGTAGTTAAAATCAATGCATAATCTTTATTAAGCTCAATTTCTTTTAAGGTTAGCCTTTTCGCATCAGGTTTTCCGTATTCTTCCAGCGGAATAAATTCATAGAAAATTCCATGATTGGTTAAAAGCAATAATCCTTCCCTGGTGTAATCATCCTGAAAGGCAAAAAAACCTTCCGAAGCCGGAAATGTCTGGACGATGTCTACTTTTCCTCCCAGGAGTTCTTCCATTTTATCGCGGTAGGGCTCATAATTTACGCCGCCTGTAACGATTAACTGAAGATTAGGGAAAATCTGCTTGATTTTTTTACCGTTTTTTTCTATAAGTTTCTCAAAATACATGATCAGCCAGGGGGGAATTCCCGAGATAAGCGTCATGTTTTCTTTTTCTGTTTCTTCTATGATTTTATCCACTTTTGCTTCCCAGTCTTCTATCATGTTTGTTTCTAAGCTTGGAAGTCTATTTTTTTGTAAATAATTGGGAATGTGATGGGCTACAATTCCCGAAAGACGGCCTGTTTTTATTCCGAAATCTTCCTGCAGTTCCGGGCTGCCTTGTAAAAAGATCATTTTTCCTTTTACAAAATCGGCATTGTTTTTTTTAGCAATATAGTGGAAAAGAGCGCTTTGAGCTCCTTTGATCTGGAAAGGCATTCCTTCTTTGGAAATGGGGATATATTTGGAACCGGAAGTCGTTCCAGAAGTTTTTGCAAAATATTCAGGCGTTTCTGTCCAGAGAATATTGGCTTGACCTCGTTTTACTTTTTCAATATAAGGTTTAAGATCTTCATAATCTGAAACTTTTACCCTTTCCTGAAAATCTTTTATGTTTTTGATATTTTCAAAATCATGTTCTCTTCCAAAAAGAGTTTTTTTTGCTGCAGTTACAAGGGACAGTAGCAGCTCTTCTTGATTTTTCTCTGCATTTTTTTTGAAGCCTTCAGCTTTTCGGACATGCTTTTTGGCCCAAATCAATGCCGCATTTTTCTTTAGGAAGTTTAACATGCTTCAAATTTATAAATAACTTGAGAATCTTAGATCATTTTCAATAAATAAGCAGCAAAAAACCGATGATGAGTATCATCGGTTCTACGAAATTTGATTATGAAAATAACAACTATTGTTGAGTTTTATTTGTTTTCTTTGTACCTTTTATCTGGTGTACCGTCTTTTTTTAATTTTTTATTTTCCTTATATCTTTTATCCGGAGTTCCGTCTTTCTTCATTTTTACAGCTGTAGGTTTAGAAGCAGTGGGTGAAGCTGTTGTAGGCTTTACAGTCTGTGCTGCTTTCGTAGTTGGGTGAGGTGCTGCTTTTGTAGCAACAGGTGCTGTTTGCTGAGCGGTTGCAAGCCCTAGTCCTAATACTATTGACATTGCGGATAATAATTTTTTCATAAGAATTAATTTGCTTGTTTTCTTGATTCAAAGTTATACAAAAAACAGACTTAAAATCTCAGTTTTAGAAACTTAACTAAAGTTTATTACAGATTAAAAAAAGATTAAACAGGATTAAAGACGATTTCGCTTTAAGTTTGTCAAGGTTCTAAACCTGACCAGGCTTGATTTCAAAAATAAACCCAACTTTTCACTTTTTAAATAATAAAAACCTGCTTTCCCTAATAAGAAAAGTAAACCCTAATATATGTATCAAAAACTAGTCAACGAGTACAGCTGTTATCCACGCGCACAGTTTTTCTTTAAAAGAAAAAAATATCCGTACATTTGTATGAATGTATGAATCAAACGATTTCGGAAACTCCCGAAATCGCTTTTGTCGTTATACCAAATTATTTATGCAATTAAAAAACATTAATGAAAAATTCCTTCCAGATCTTCTTCAGAAAGAGTTTGGAAAGGAGATTTTTATTCAGTTAAGAACTCATCAGCATATTTTTGTAAAAGGAAATGCCGGCTCTTCGGCTTCTATCTTTACAGCTGAACTTTTTCTCACGCAGGAAAAACACATTCTATATCTTGTTGACGATAAAGAAGATGCGCTCTATGCAAATACGGAAATGGAAGATCTGCTGGGAAAAGACAAGGTTTTGTACTTTCCGGCTACTCACCTGGAGCCGTATCAGGTAGAGAAAACACAGAATGCCAACCTTGTCCTGAGAACTGAGGTTATTAATAAAATTATCTCAAGTAAAACACCCAAAGTCATTGTTGCCTACGCGGGCGCCTTGTCTGAAAAAGTTTTGAAAAAGGAAGATTTTAAAGCTATTTCACATCATATCAAAGTCGGTGACCAGCTTGACTTTGATTTCGTGGATGAATTATTAAATCATTATAATTTCCATCAGGCAGATTTTGTTTCCGAGCCGGGAGAATTTTCCGTGAGAGGAGGAATTGTGGATGTTTTCTCATTTTCCAATGAAAAGCCCTACCGTATTACTTTCTTCGGAAATGAAGTGGAAAACATTAAAACTTTTGATATTGAAACACAGCTTTCAGAGGATAAAGTGACCGATTTTCAATTGGTTTCCAATATGAATTTTACGGTTACGGGAAGCCGAGTATCATTACTGCAGCTATTACCTAAAGAAAGTTTTATAATTTCTAGAAATGGGCTTATCGGGATGCAAAAGCTCAAAACCTTTTACGAAAAATCACTTACCAAATTTGAGACTTTAAGCAAAGATATTGCCCACAGACCGCCACAGGAATTATTTATTTCTGATCAGGAGTTTTTATTTGATTATAAAAAATTCAAAACAGTTGATTTTGGGAGCATTCCTATTGAGGGTGTAATAGAAATCTCGGAAATAAAAATTGATCAGACTGCACAGCCTTCCTTCCACAAGAATTTCGAATTACTGATAGAAAATCTTGAAGACAGACAAAATGAAGGCTTCAATACCTGGATTTCTTTTTCATCCGAAAAACAGAAAGAAAGGCTGGAATCTATTTTTGAAGAGCTGGAGCATGAGGTTCCTTTTAAAAGCTTTAAATCTGAGCTTCATGAAGGATTTGTAGACAATGACCATAAGTTATTGGTGTATACAGATCATCAGATTTTTGACCGTTATCAGAGATATAAAGCTAAAAATACCTTTGCAAAATCGGAGCAATTGACACTGAAAGATTTAATGTCTCTTAAAATCGGGGATTATATTGCCCACATAGATCATGGGATAGGAAAATTCATGGGCTTGGTGAAAGTCAATAATGATGGTAAAATCCAGGAATGCTTTAAATTAACTTATAAAAATGGCGATTTATTATATGTAAGTATTCATTCTCTTCATAAAATATCCAAGTACAATGGGCCAGAAGGCCGCGAAATTGTTTTGAGCAAACTTGGATCACCCACCTGGAAATCTTTAAAGCAAAAAACAAAAGCAAGAGTAAAGCAGCTTGCATTTGATTTAATAAAATTATACGCCCAGAGAAAAACGGCGAAAGGTTTTGGCTATACCCCAGATTCTTATTTGCAGAATGAATTGGAAGCCAGCTTCCTTTATGAAGATACCCCGGATCAGGAAAAAGCAACCATAGATGTAAAAAAAGATATGGAAGCCGATACAGTAATGGATCGTCTGGTTTGCGGGGATGTAGGTTTCGGGAAAACAGAAGTGGCTATTCGTGCGGCGTTCAAAGCGGCGACGGATGGGAAGCAGGTTGCTGTTTTGGTTCCTACAACAATTTTGGCTTTCCAGCATTACCGAAGTTTTAAGGAAAGGCTAAAAGATTTTCCGGTGAATGTTGCTTATATAAACCGATTCAGGACAGCAAAGCAAAAAACTGAAACGCTGGAGGCCCTGAAAAATGGTAAAGTTGATATTATTATAGGAACTCATCAATTAGCGGGTGGTTCGGTGAAGTTTAAAGATTTAGGCTTGTTGATTATTGATGAAGAACATAAATTCGGGGTTTCTGTAAAAGATAAATTAAAGACGTTAAAAAGCAATGTAGATACACTGACGCTTACTGCAACACCAATTCCCAGGACACTACAGTTTTCCTTGATGGCTGCAAGGGATTTATCAGTCATTAAAACACCTCCGCCGAACAGGCAGCCAGTTGATACTCAATTGATAGGCTTTAATGAAGAAACTATTCGGGATGCAATTTCCTATGAACTTCAACGTGACGGGCAGGTTTACTTTATTAATAACAGAATAGAAAATCTTAAAGATATTTCAGGATTGATCCAAAGACTGGTTCCGGATGCCAAAGTTATTACCGGCCACGGGCAGATGGAAGGTAAGCAACTGGAAAAAAATGTCCTTGATTTCATGGAAGGAAAGTATGATGTGCTGGTTTCCACTACCATTGTGGAAAGTGGAGTGGATGTTCCGAATGCCAATACTATTTTCATCAATGATGCTCACAGATTCGGGATGGCAGACCTTCACCAGATGAGAGGAAGGGTCGGGCGAAGCAACAGAAAAGCTTTTTGTTATCTGATAACACCTCCTTACGATATGATGACTTCTGATGCAAGAAAGCGTTTGGAGGCTATTGAGCAATTTTCCGATTTGGGAAGTGGTTTCCAGATAGCGATGAAAGATTTAGAGATTCGTGGGGCCGGAGACCTGCTGGGAGCAGAGCAGAGCGGATTTATTAATGAAATGGGTTTTGAGACCTATCAAAAATTAATGCAAGAAGCTTTGGAAGAATTAAAAGATGATCAGGAGTTTGAAAATCTTTTCGAAAATGAAGAAGAAAGAAACAAATTGTTTAAAACAACTAAAGATGTAAATATTGATACAGATCTGGAGCTGATGCTTCCGGATTGGTACATCTCCAATACTGAGGAAAGATTACTGCTTTACCAGAAACTTGCTGAGGTGGAAAACGAAGAAAAATTGTTAAAATTTGAGTCTGAATTAATAGATCGATTCGGAAATTTACCAAAAGAAGCAAAAAATTTATTAAAAAGTGTCAACTTAAAATGGCTCGCGTCGGATATCGGCTTCGAAAAAATTGTAATGAAAAACGGAGTCTTTCTGGGATACTTCCCAAGCAACCCACAGGATAAGTTTTATCAGACAGATAAATTTAAAAACGTTATTAATTATTTAACAAAAAATCCTGCAGAAGCCCAGCTGAAGGAGAAAGTAAGCAAGGATGGCAACCACCTCATGATGAGAAAAGATAAGATAATAAATGTCGATGAGGTGAATTACCTATTAAAATCAATACTAAAAAATGAAGAAGGCTAGCGTTTATTAGCAGAAATAATTTTACTTTTCATAAAATCAAAATCTATGTAATTGATTAATACCGAATGATTTATAATCCCTGAATTGTTCATGAAAATCTAGATCCGTGCACAGGTGAAAGTTGGTGCAAGTGCCCCAATTCTGTTCTTGGTATAAAAAAGAAAACCACTTTAAGAAAAGAACTTAGAATAGGCATTACTTCGACTATGTCGCAATCTGTCTTAACCACATCGGTTTTGCAGCTATACTAATTTTTCAAAAATAAATGATAATTATAAAATCTAAAAGCGAAATTTTTCAAAATTTTTACATATTTGCTGGACTTATTTAAGATTTTTATTTTTTTTTCGTAAAAGAAAATCATCTATATTTGACAGTGCTAAATTTAATATATGACATATGACAAAAAATTACTTTCTTTCAGCTTTTGCTGCATTAGCCCTCGGATTTGTAATGTCTTGTGATAGTACAACGGATGATCCACCCAACCAGAATAACAATAATTCCGGAGGATCTACCATTACAGGCCCGAGAATTCTAAGTAAAGTAACAAACGGAACCAAAGATATTGAGGAATATGTTACAAACATAGGCGGAAAGCTTTCTGAGGCTTATATCAGAGATGCCGGATCTACCAATATCATTACAGCGTCGGTTACCTATACTGGTGATAAGATCTCCCAGATAAAATATCAGGATAATGTAAATCCTCACGTCATAGACAATGTGTACACCATCACCTATACCAATGAAAAATTGTCCGAAATTTCTATGAACCAGATGGTAATGTCTACAACGAATCATAGTGACTTTACCGTTTTTTATGATGCAAACGGACAGCTGTACAGAATTGTGGAAAAGAAAAAAATGGGTGGAAGCACATCTTACACGCATTATGTAGAATATAAATTCACCTTTTCTGCAAGTAATGTCGTAAATATGGATCAGACTTCAATGCTCATGAGCGGTGGAAATCCGGACCCTACTACATCTACTAAAATGACCTATGCTTATGCTAATTTTGACAGCAAGATCAATCCGTATACCACCTTACCGAAAGAATATTTCATGATTACAGGAACATTATTCCCAATCAATTTTTATATGCTTTCCACTAATAACGTAGGGCAGATTACACTCCACAGTCCAGGATCTCCCGCAGTGCCTATTCCGAAAGGATACTTGTACGACTCGCAGAATTATCCGGTTTCTGATCAAAGCCAGGCAATTAAATATATCTATAAACCGTTATAGTCTAGCAGCTGTCTTTTAATAGTTTTGATGTAATATGAATAAATTTATAATTTTTATTCAAAAAAAAATTATATTTGTGAAAAAATAAATAATCCACTTGGAATGAAACGACTTTTTTATTTTATTTTATTGTTAGTTGGTATTTCTACAATCCATTCTTGTAAAGATTTATTGGATGAAGATGGAAACCCGTTGAACGATATTAATTCAAACACAGGGCTGAATGGTCCCAGAGCTTTATACAGAGAAATTACAGATACAGATACTTTAGCCGAATATCATTATAACGGACTACAGCTGACAAAGGTGATTACTCCCGGATTTGATGATGGAAAAAAATCCATTACAGATATAATGTACAGCGGAGATAAGGTAAGTAAAGTCACTTTCAACGGACATTTGGATCTTGATAGCGACGGAAATATTGATATTGATAGTGTTTCATACACTCAATTCTTCGCTTATGGACCTACAGGAAGGCTGGAATCAATTTCTGAAAACCGCCAGACATTCATCATCAACGTTGGTCCGCCGCCTTCATTTACTTTGAGAAAAACAAAAACGCTTTATATCTTAAAGTATGCTGCATCTACAAGCAAGCTAGATTCTATCATCATGAGAACCGGTGAAGATGTTACAGGTACCTCTTTTGAATACAAAAACTATTCAAGAACAAAATATACTTATTCCGGTGATAATGTCTCTACGGTAACGAGACATTACGGGCCAATGAGCGGTGGAGTTTTCGCTCCGGCAGTAAGTAAATATAGTTATGGATATTCCAATTACGATGCGAAGATCAATCCGTTTACTTTAATTCCTTTTGCATATAAAATCTCAAGAATATTGTCTACAGAAATCAATGATAGTTACAGCTGGATTTTATCACCGAACTGCCCTAAAAGAGTTTCCGTTACAGATCTTACTCAGCCGGTTCCTGTTCCTGTCGTCTTCTCTACAGACTACAACTACGATCCGCAGACCTATATGGTAAAAGGATTCGATATAAACTATATTTACAAACCATTGTAAGAATTTTTTAAAATATTTTTAGGCTCAATCTTTCCGAAGGTTGAGTTTTTTATTTAGCCTTTGTTTAATTATTCTTAATCACAAAAATGCTTTAATTTTGCAAAAAATTTCTCAATGAAATATTTAATAGTAGGCCTTGGAAACAAAGGCGCGGAATACGAAAATACACGTCACAATATAGGTTTCAAAATAGCGGAAAAAATTGCAGAAACATTGGAAGCCCTCTTTAATACTACTAATTTCGGGTGGATGGCCGACGGAAAATATAAAGGGCGAAGAGTCCTGATCTTAAAACCGGACACCTATATGAATCTTTCCGGAAATGCAGTAAGATATTGGATGCAGAAAGAAAATATCCCGCTGGAGAATGTCCTGATTGTGACGGATGACCTGGCTCTACCTTTCGGAACATTGAGAATGAAAGGGAAAGGCTCTGATGCCGGACACAACGGATTAAAAAATATCAATGAAGTTCTTCAGACACAAAATTATGCGCGTCTTCGATTCGGCATCTCGGCAGATTTCTCAGAAGGTCGGCAGGTAGATTATGTTCTAGGAACCTGGAATGCTGAAGAGACAGAAAAGCTCCCCGAAAGAATTGAAAAATTTTCCAAGGCCAGTCTGTCATTCGTTTTTGCAGGAATCAACAACACAATGTCTGCTTTTAACGGCAAATAATACATAAAAAAACCTCCTGAAATGGAGGTTTTCTTATTTTTTGTAAACGACGATGTCTTTCACTACTTTTTTCTCAAAGAAATTTCTTTCGCTCAGCGTAAAACGGTAATTATGCTCCTGTTCAAAAAACTCAATCGGAGTATTGGGAATTGCATCGGCCTTCCATTTAATGATCAGGAAAGTTCCGTTGGCTGAGCTGATGTTCTTATCCGAAAACATAAACATGGTGCTTTGCAGTGGGCTTTCTGGATCTTCGCTGATGTCGGATTTTGCATTTTTCGGCTGCAGCAAGGTCATATCTTTTAACAATAATGAAAAAGGTTTTCCGATGTATTTTTCTTTATTTATTTCAAATTTCTTCACGTAAGCCAGCGTATCACTTACTGTCTTTTGCGATTTTAAGGCCTGATTGCAAATTAGCAGAATGAATAAAAACAGGCTGAACCGTATTTTCATAATTTTAAATATTTAAATACCAAAAGTAAGTTTTTTGGAGCTTTTTCCCGCTTTTCATTACAATCTTTTTTTTCAAAAAAGGATTTTCATTGCAATCGGGGCTAGGGTAGTAGGACAGGTGGCTTCGAGAGCCTCAGCCACCACCGAAACCCATGACCTTAAAGTTTGTACTTTAAAAAAATAATTTCCAATCTATCTAACTATGACATATTTCTTTAATCAGCATCCTGAAAATAAAATGCTATAAAGGGCTTACAACCAGGCTACAGCTCCTGTCTCAACATCATAGTTGGCTCCCACTATTTTTATTTTACCTTCTTCTTCAAGCTTTCTAAGCGTTGAACTTTGTTTGCGGATATCTTCAATGGCGCTTTTTACATTTTGATGATTCAGCCTTTCCAGAAGAGAGCTGTTTTTAGATGAGCGTTCTTCGCCTTCTTCAATTACGCCATTAATAATTGGGCCAAAATGATTGATCAGGTGGTTTAGGTTTTCCATTCCCATTCCTTCGATTTGGGCAGCGTCCAGTCCGCCTTTCAATGCGCCACATTTAGTATGTCCTAACACGACAATTAATCTGGAGCCTGCGACATTACAGCCGAACTCCATGGATCCAAGAATGTCCTGGTTTACGAAATTACCTGCAATTCTGATGCTGAAAATATCCCCAAGCCCCTGGTCGAAAATAAGCTCTGCAGAAGTACGGCTGTCTATACAGCTCAAAACCACAGCAAAAGGCCATTGCCCTTCCCGTGTAGCATTTACCTGCCCCAGAAGGTCTCTGTTGGCTTTAAGGTTGTTTACGAATCTTTGGTTTCCTTCCTTTAAAAAGTTAAGCGCTTTTTCAGGAGTGATCGTCGACTGAGTTTCG
Source organism: Chryseobacterium sp. RU37D (assembly GCF_900156075.1). Taxonomy (GTDB): domain Bacteria; phylum Bacteroidota; class Bacteroidia; order Flavobacteriales; family Weeksellaceae; genus Chryseobacterium. The sequence continues at coordinate 49,157 of NZ_FTMM01000020.1, forward strand.
TATGTATGTGCTTTCATATAATTATTTATAATGTTAATTATTATTTTATTAAGTTAAAAAAAATGTAATGAGCTTACATTGCTCTTCTGTGTGTAACAAGAATATGAGAATCTTCATCTCTTTCATAATCTCTGTAGGAAGTTTTAAAACCTAGAAGTTCCACTGTAATATCTTCTTCCTTTGCCCGGATATTGGCAAAATCCTGAATCATCTCTAGAACATCCGTTGCAATATATGAGGTGCCTCTGGCATCGATGGTAACGGAAGAATCTGGTTTTATGTTTTTTAAGGTTTTTTTGATCGCGGCTTTATTCAGGAAAGAGACTTCCTCGGCAAGCTTAATGTTGATTCCATCTGCATCATCCAGCTTTTCACGACTTAAATAATACGCTCTTTTCATGTTTCCCTGGAGAATATAGAAAACGGAAATTGCAAGGCCTATTCCCACACCTTTTAATAAATCGGTTGCCACAACGGCTACGACAGTTGCTACAAACGGGATAAACTGGAATTTACCCAAACGCCAGAAATGTTTGAATGTTGTCGGTTTTGCCAGTTTATACCCTACCATAATAAGCACGGCCGCTAAGGTTGCCAGCGGAATAAGATTCAAAATAACCGGAATGGATAATACACAGATCAATAATAATGTCCCATGAATAATGGTAGATGCCTTCGAAGTCGCTCCAGCATTCGCATTTGCAGAACTTCTCACTACTACGGAAGTCATCGGAAGCCCGCCGATAAATGAGCTTATCAGATTGCCAATTCCCTGTGCTTTTAATTCCAAGTTGGTGTCCGTGATTCTTCGTTGCTTGTCTAATCTGTCGGATGCTTCAATACAAAGCAGTGTCTCTATGGAAGCCACAATAGCAATAGTAGCACCCACGATCCAAACTTTAGGGTTGGTAAATCCTGTGAAATCCGGCATTGTCACCAGATTCTTAAAATCATCAAAAGACTGGGGAACCGGCAGTGAAACCAAATGCTGTGTCTGAATTGCTAATGAACTTCCTGTCATTTTGAAAACTTCGTTAAGTACAATTCCTGCAACTACGGCTACCAAAGCTCCCGGAAGCATTTTTATTCTTTTTAAAGCCTGCACTCTGTCCCAGGTGGTCAAAATAGTAATAGATACTAAGGTTACAATAATAGCCCCCGGATGAACCGCCCCGAATAATTCTGTAAAGTATCCGAAGTTTAAGCCGTTATCAAAAATAGATTCATGACCTTCATAATCTTTATCAAACCCCAGAGCATGAGGAATTTGTTTTAAAATAATAATAATACCAATGGCAGCGAGCATTCCTTCAATAACATTGTTTGGAAAATAATTGGAAATACTTCCTGCTCTTATAAATCCTAAGACCAATTGAATGAGTCCCGCAATAATTCCTGCGCAAAGAAAAAGCTCAAATACGCCAAGATCTGTAATGGCCGTTAAAACAATTGCGGTAAGACCGGCAGCCGGACCTGAAACAGATATATTTGAATTGCTGATTAATCCTACCACCAGACCACCAACAATCCCCGCAATAATACCAGATAAGGGAGGTGCACCTGATGCTAAAGCGATACCTAAACACAAAGGTAATGCAACTAAAAATACTACGAGTCCTGAGGGGAAATTATCCTTTATTCCTCCTATTAATGATGTCTTTTTCATGATGTGAAGATGTGTGATATAATCGCTTAAATATCTCTAAATAAACTGATTAAAAAAGATTGGAATTTTAATTTAAAGCACGTGTTATCCTATCAAAAAATGATGCGAATAATAAAAGCCGACTGAGAGAATTATGCTTCCGGAGGCGGAGAAAATACAGTAAGCAAAGGTGACAGATGAAAGGAATCATCTATAAGAATAAAAGACTTGCCTTCTTTAGAAGGCTCAAAAAACTTCAGATAATCAAATACATCCAACGTTTTTGGGAGGGTTTTTTCATATACGATAAAAGTGGAAGGATGAGAATGTGGCTCTTCTTCATTGATCACTACATTGGTTCTTGTAAGATCCCAGCCCAAAAACGAAGCAATACCAGGTAATGCTGTAAAATTCATGAAAAGCAATAATGTAATAATACTCCAGAATTTCATTTTGATTCTCTTTTTAATAAAAACTTTTATTTTTTCTTTCGGCTCATTATCCAGTCAGAACTTGTAAGGTTGTAGATTTTTTGGATGTCTTTTAATATTTTTTCAAAGTCAATTTCAAGATCAATAATCTTACCAGTTCTAAGATCAAATACCCAACCATGGACAATAGGATGCTCTTCTAAAATATATCTTTCTTGCACACATGCCATTTTGATCACGTTGATGCACTGTTCCTGAACGTTTAGCTCAACAAGCCTGTCATAACGCTTTCCTTCATCCTCAATATTATCCAATTCGGCCTGGTGTAGCCTGTAGACATCCCTGATGTTTCTCAGCCAAGGATTCAGAAGGCCCAGGTCCTGAGGAGTCATTGCTGCCTTTACACCGCCGCAATTATAGTGGCCGCAGACAATAATGTGCTTTACTTTCAGATGTTCTACGGCGTATTGAATGACTGCTGTAGAGCTCATGTCTAAAGTATTGACCACATTGGCGATATTTCTGTGAACAAAAACTTCACCTGGCTTTGCTCCCATCAATTCTTCTGCTGTAGCCCTGCTGTCTGAACACCCTATATATAAATAATCAGGATGCTGAGTTTTAGCAAGCTCTTCAAAGAAATTAGGGTTGTCAGCTATCTTAGATTCTACCCATTTTCTATTGTTTTCAAAAATAACCTCGTACGATTGTGACATAATCTAAAATTTGTAAATTTTTATAATTATTTAATTTCGATTAAATTATTTTTAAATTCAATAGACCAAATCAATAATTATACAAAAATATAATTTTTCCCGAAATAGCAATTAGTTTTAACAAAGTTTAATATTAAAATGTGCTTAAAATCATAAATTAAACTTTGTAAATTGACTATTTCTAGGGTTTTGATTAAATTATGATAAAGTTACAAACTTGATCAAAAATAACAATTGCCATATTGAAGTTTTATTAACTAATCTTTTTGAAATATCTTAAATTTTATTATTGATATAACCTTCTGTTGCATTAGTATGGGGATAAACCTTTGCAGGATTTCCTATTACGACAGAATTTTCCGGGACATCAAAATTTACATAAGAGTTTGGACCCACCAAAACATTATTTCCAATCGTTATTCCTCCTACCAGTACGGCATTTGTGCCAATCCAGACTTCATCACCAATAATGGGAAATCCGGCATTCTTTCCTCTGTTTTGCTGCCCGATTGTGACCCCCTGTGCAATATTGCAATTTTTCCCGATTTTAGTATTGGGGTTAATCACCAAACTTCCCCAATGCCCAAGGTAGAAACCTTCCCCAATTTCTGTTTCCGGATAAATCTGAAAACCATATTTAATTTGATGGTGTCGTAAAATGAATCTCCAGAAAAGTCCAAGGATAGATTTTTTCTTAAACTTTTGAGCCTGCCTTAGTATATAAATAAAATGAAGATTCGGGTTGACGCATTTTGCCCAAATTTCAAAGGAGGAAAGCCATTTTCCACTTTCCCGGTAAAAATCTTTTTGAAGAGTAGAATATTGATCTGCCATAAAACAAATGTAAGGAATCTATTGTTTTTAAAGATTAATTTAGTTATAATTCGTCTAAGATAGATGTAATTTTATTAACCGAATTTTCCAGATTAAACGGCATTTCGTAATTCATTAGTTTTTCAGAATATTTTTCGAATGATTCGGGATCAGACAAAGCTTTTTTCATTCCGTCATAAATTCCTTCTTCTGAATTTTCTACAATTAAACCTAATTCGCCGTTGTTCAGCATTTCGGCTGATCCGGAAACCTGAGTAGAAATAATTTTCTTTTTTAAGGTAATTGCTTCAAATAATACCGTCGGAAAACCTTCATATCTTGAGCTTAAAATATAGAAGTCTGCATTTTTGAAATATGGATAAGGATTATCTGTAAAGCCCAGCATTGTTGCTGTATTGTCTACTCCAAGGTCTGATTTTAATTTTTTAATGTTTTCAAAATCATAGCCATCACCTACGATCAAAACTTTATGCTGAAAACCTTCTTTCAGGAGTCTTTTATGAACTTTCAACAATCTGTCAAAGCCTTTTTGTGGAAAAACGGTTCCTACGGAAATAAAAGTCGGAATATTTTTATCAAACTCATAATTGATGACCGGCTGGTCTGCCTTTGCAATGAATTCTTCTGTGTCTAAAGGATTATAAATTTTTACGATTTTCTGTTTTTCTGTTTCATTTTTTGCCAGACTGTGGAAAAACTGTTCGATCTTTTCTGAGATCACCATGATTTTATCAAACCCGAAAAATTTTCTGATTTCATGATCGGTATATCCTTTCACCTGAGAAAGGTCATTGTGGATCCAGACTACTTTTTTTGAAGACTGTATCGGAGAACCTAGGATTTCATCGCGCATGCCGTGGATGGCTGCAAACTCGATGTCGTATTTTTTATTTTTAAGCTTTCCTTTGTACAGCAGATTAGGAAGTTTTTTTAATATCTTTTCATGAAGCACCCTTGCCGCCTTTCTGGGAATTTCGTGAGGGCGATTTGTGGTGATCATTTCTCCTTTGTGGAGGTGTAAAATATTAATCCAATCAGGAACTTCGGGTAAATATTTACCCGAATAAAGGTTTAGCAGCAAATCTATTTCATACTTATCTTTACGAAGGTTTTTCAGGAATGTAACCAGAACTTTTTCGGCGCCTCCATGACGCAGGGAACCGATACGGATGAGGATTTTCTTTTTTTCAGTCATTTTCCATTTTTAGGATTGTTCCTATTTCATAAGCGGATAAAATTACGAACTATTTTTTGCTATACCATAATTATAAATAAATTTAAGAGATAAAATTTCTATTTTAAAAAAGTCTGAAGTTTAGTCAATGACGATATTGTTTTTATATAATTTTTTATACTTGAAATAGGTAAATAAAGATGGAAAAAATATGATTAATAATAATTTTATAATATGCTTTTTGTGTGTCGTAAAATTATTGATTACATATTGATTAACCTCTTCCTGGGTTATTACTTTATGAGGATTAAACTGTGATTTAATAAAAGATTCCACTTCGTCTTTCGTATTGAGATATTTCTGCGAGAGAGATTGGCTGTTATAGATTCTCCTATACAGGCAGAATGGTAATTTGAAACACTTAAAGCTGAATCCCAAGACTGCAGCTCTGGCAAAAAAATCCCTGTCCTCCGAAAAGGACAGATTTTCATTAAAAAAAACCTTAGAGCTCAGCTCCTTTTTAAATAAAGTGGAAGATGGAGTAAGCATATTACTAATATATATCAGCTGAAACATTGAAAACTCACATTTTTTATGAAGAAATTCGGTATCCCCAAAAGCCTGAAGATCACAGTATAAAACATCATAGGTGCTGTTATAATCCAAATAGGCGATGGCATTATTAATAGTCGGTAAAAGCTTGTCGTCTGAATCCAAGCATAAAATATATTTACCTTTTGCTCTTTTCAATCCTACATTTCTGCTTGCAGAAACCCCTGAGTTTTCCTTGTGGATCATTACTGCATTGGGATTTTTATATTCTTGTAGAAAGTGTAATAGCTCTACGTCTGTAGACCCGTCATTAATGATTATGATCTCATAAGGATATTTGATTTGCGACTGTTCGATGCTTTCCAGGCATTCTTTGACATAGGGTAGTGGGGTATTGTATACGGGTATTATTATAGAAAGTTTTAAAGTATCTTTTTCCATTGTTGTGTTATTTTTTCTTTTTTCCAATGAGCTGTCTCTTCAAATGAAGATTTCATCAGGGTATTAAGCAGGTTTTCATCATGAGTAAGTTTTTCCAAACTTTTAATAAAAGGCTCTGGATCATGAAGGGGAATTAAAAAACCATTTTTTTCGTTGATAATGTCGGAAGGACCGTAGTCACAATCATATGCAATCAGGGCATTGCTGGAGAACATCGCTTCCAAAAGCACCATTCCGAAAGCTTCATTGGTAGAGGTAAGGCATGATATTTTGGATCTTGCCATGAGGCGGTATACATCATCACTATTACCGTGCCCTAAAAATTTTATTCTGTTCTGTAAATTATTTGCTTCCAGAAACTTCTGTAGAGTTTCTTTTTCCCGTCCCTGTCCCATTATTTCCGCCTTCCAATCAGTAGGTATATTGCTTTTTAAGAATATTTCTAAAAATGCCATGACATTTTTTTCAGGATCAAGGCGACAAATCATAGAAATAAGATTTTCTTTTTTTAGAGGAGGGATATAGGAAAGAGAATCTAGGTGATCATCAATAATGTTATAAATAAAATGGGTGTTTTTATTCAGGCTGTTATAGTGATCGAAGCCGCCCTTATTGATACAAACGATTCCTTTAAGGTTTTTGTAATATTTCCTTAATGTACCATACCAGAGCTTTCCGCCGGTTTTGTAGCTGATATGTTCCCAGGCGATTGTTTTCTTGCTTACCTCGCTGTCAAGAGCAAGCATGGATGAAAGCTTATACCAGCATGGGACGATGGTATCGTAATGACGATGGTTTTTTTTAATCCATTTTTTTAAGACTCGGTAAGATCCCAGGTCATACAAATAAGAATGTATGTTATAGATCTTGGGGATAGATTTAAAGTTTTTAAATAGATAGGTTGCAAGTTTTGAATATCTGTCAGCGAAAGAATCACTGTAGTGCTTCTTTATTTTAGGGTTGATAGGATAAAAATCCTCATGCGGAGCCATTAAATAAAGTATGTCGATTTCATAACCCTGATCAGAAAGATCAGAAGTGAGACTGCTCAGAACCTTGGATATACCATTGGGTTTTATATTCTGATAATGAAGTTGTTTAAACTTATTTAGACAAAAAAGTTCCAAGAAAATTAGCAATTTTGGATTGCAATTTAAAAAACTAATAATCTGGAACTCATCAGTA
>NZ_FTMM01000014.1 GCF_900156075.1 Chryseobacterium sp. RU37D
TACTGATGAGTTCCAGATTATTAGTTTTTTAAATTGCAATCCAAAATTGCTAATTTTCTTGGAACTTTTTTGTCTAAATAAGTTTAAACAACTTCATTAAATACCTGTTTTGTATTTAAAATTTTATAGCTTTTTATAGTGAAGATAAGATCTCAACCAATTTTTTAGTAAGGTTTCTTCTTGAGAACTGCTCAATATTTTGTGTATTTTCAAGAAGATTCCCGTTTTTCCAAAGTTCAAATTTTTCAAGGATAAAACTTTTAATCGTTTCAGAATCATTGTAGCTAAAATGTTTTCCTGCTTTAGTTTCATCAAGAATTTTAGCAACATCGGCCTTGTGCGGCCCAAACGAAATAATTTGCTTTCCTGTAGCCAGATATTCGAATATTTTTCCCGGGATAATTCCTTTTGAAGATTCATTTGGGAAGTTAGTGATTAATAAAAGCGAAGATTTCCACATTTCTTCCACGGCTTTATTATGAGAAAGGTAGCCCAAATTCAGAATGTGATTTTTTAAAGCAGAATTCTCGATTTGATTTAAAATTTTATCGTCAATTCTTCCGGCAAATTTTAACCTGAAATGATCTGCAAAATCAGAGTTTGTTTTTAATAGTTCATCTAATGCCTTCCAGAGATTTTCAGGATTTCTCAACTGCTCTAAAACACCGATGTAGCTAAGTGTGAAACTTTGAGAAGGGTTTGAGGAGGGTTTGAGCGTATCAGTGTTTGAGTCGCTTTCATCAAAGCCGTTTGTGATGCAAACAGCGTTGGCTCCGTTTTTACGGAAATTTTCTGCGTCTGTATAGCTTGTCGCCAATGTTACATCCGCATTTTTGAAGACCTCGCTTTCCAGATGGCGGTGTTTTTTGTCGGAGCTTTTGGTAAGTTTTAAATGTTTATAGTAAGAAATTTCCGTCCAGGGATCGCGAAAATCGGCAACCCATTTCAGAGTGGGAAGTATCTTTTTTAATCGTAAACCAATTAAATGCAGAGAATGCGGCGGTCCGGAAGTTACGACTAAATCAATTTTATTTTCTTTTAAATATTGCTTAAGAAATTTTGCGGAAGGCTTTACCCAAAAAACTCTTGCATCGGGTATGAAAAAATTTCCTCTTACCCAAATAGAAAGCTTTGATTTCCAGCTCTGATTTTTTCCTAGGTCAAACTGCCCGGCTTTGAATTTCTTATTGCTATTATTTAATTTTTCTGCTAATTGATAAGGTTCCCAGATTTTAGTTTTTACAATTTCAATATCTTTTGGAACATCCTTCATTAAGCTTTCATCCAATAAAGGATAGCTTGGGTTTTCCGGGGTGTAAATTACCGGTTTCCATCCGAATTCCGGCAGATATTTTGAGAATTTCAGCCATCTTTGAACACCAGGACCTCCCGCGGGAGGCCAGTAGTAGGTGATGATTAATATTTTTTTTTGTTCCATTAATTATAATGTAAACGATGTGTTCTTTTTGTCATTCCGTAGGAATCTAAGCAAAGTTTTTTAATATTTTTTATTATAATTTTGATTCTACGGAATGGCAAGCTGCGTTAAGTTTTTTCTACTAAAATTTCTTTCTTCTTATTTTTATTCATCCAAAAAATACCAAAAGCACTTAACAAAATAAAAAATCCGAACGAAATAAGAGAAATCCATTTTCCTTTCTCAATGACTTCCGGCTCGAATATCATTCTTACGTGATGGCTTCCCGCAGGAACATGCACGGCACGCAGGAGATAATCTGCCTTGATATAAGGAACTTCTTTTTCGTCTACAAACACTTTCCAGCCGTGAGGATAATAAATTTCAGAGAAAACGGCCAATTGTGGAGTTTTTGATTGTGATCTGAATTCAAGTTCGTTAGGTTGGTATTTTGTTAGATTAATAAATGCCATAGAATCTGCCTGAACGGGCTTTCCGTCAAAATATTTTTTATCAGAAGAGGCAATTACAGCTGTTTTTTTACTGTTAATCATACCAATTGCTTTAATTTCCTGATTAGGAGAGTCTACAAATTTCAGATCGCTTATAAACCATGCGTTTCCGTTTGCTTTCGGGTTCGGAATTGCCTGAGGCTGTTCCGGGCCGTCTACAACCCAGTATTTTGCATTCAGTAAATTCAAGATATTCGGAACTTTTACGGAATCCATTACCTGGAAATATTCATTGATAATATCATCATATCTTCTTAGTTTTACCGCGTGATAACCTCCGATGGAAGATTTGAAGTAAGAAGTATTCGTCTCACTGAATGTCCCCAGAATATTGTTGAAAATACGATAGTGCGTTTTGTCTTTTTCAGCGATCGTTTCTAATGTTTTATTAACGTTGACATTGGCTAAGACAGATTCCAGGCTTGGGTTTCCCTGTGTTTTTTCAGCAAGAAGATCAGAACTTTCGGTCTGAAAAGGGTTTTCTGCAAATATTTTATCAACATAATTATCATCATTTAGATAACGTTTGTTTACGGTCCAAAGATCAAATAAGCTTACCGCTCCGATTATGATTAAAGCAATATTCTGATTTAATTTTTGCTTTAAACTTAAGAATAAAACACCGGCTGTAATGGCAACGTAAATGAACGCTTTAATGGCATCAGTCCTGAACATTTTAAACCTTTCATCCACCAGGTAATCTAAGAGGAAAGGAGGAAGATAAGTTTTTTCGTTATCTGTATGAAAACCTAATAATGATTTTCCGAATAATAAAAGAATTAATATTAATCCTAAAGTTCCACCGCCTACATATAGAAGAATTTTCTGTTTGTACTCCTGTGTAAGTTTTTCATCGGTAAAGAATCTGTAAAGCCCTATGATAGCTATTAAAGGGAATAATAGTTCCACGACAACGAGTATCGAAGAAGGAGCTCTGAATTTATTATAAAAAGGTACAAAATCAATAAAGAAATCTGAAAGCGACATGAAATTGCTTCCCCAAGCCAGTAAAATAGTTAAAATAGAAGCTCCTAAGATCCAGTAACGGTATTTTTTCCATGCAAAAAAGAATCCTAAAATAGCAAGGAAACAGACGATTGCACCCTGATAAGCCGGTCCTGAAGTTCCGGGCTGGTCTCCCCAGTAGGTTAAGCTTCCGAATCCTTTGGAAATTCTGTCATATTCAGCCTGAGAGCTTACATTTTCCTGAACCATCTCCTGGATTTTACCCATCATTTCCTTACCTTCCGGTTCCTGGCTTCCGCCGCCCATTAATCTTGGGATGAAGAGGTTTAAGGTTTCCAGTTTTCCGTAGCTCCACATCAGCATGCTTTCCTTATCCATTCCTGAAGTTCCGCCGGTGTGGCTGTCGTTAGTCAAAATTTGTTTTCCACGAACGGTTTCTTTAATGTATTCAGAATTGGCCATGATTCTTTGGGAATTCATTCCAACTCCGATCAGACAAGATGTAGCAATAATTCCTGAAGAAATCAGGAAATGCTTCATCGGTGTCTTTTTCTGGATTGCTCTGATTAATTCAGACAAGAACAAAAATCCTAAAGCAAGGAAAAGATAATAGGTCATCTGCGGGTGGTTCGCGGCAATCTGAAGCCCCATAAACAGGGTAGTGACAATGAACCCCCAAATGTATTGTTTTCTGATATAAACCAATAAAATTCCTGCTAACAGAGGGGCAAAATATTCAATAGTATTGATTTTACCGTTGTGTCCGGCAGCGAGGGCAATATAAAAATACGTTGAAAGCCCGAAGAAAGTTGCTCCTAATAAAGCGTACTTCCAGTTTCTTACGGCAACCATTCCCAAAAGGAAAAAGCCTGAGAAAAGCAGGAAAAAATAATTGACCGGCCTTGGAAGGAAATTAAGATTAGAATCGATTTTCTTGATGATATCCCCCTTAAACTGGCTTCCCATCTGATAAGTAGGCATCCCACCGAACATGGAATCACTCCAATAGGTTTCTTTTCCGGTATCGGCTCTGTAGTCGAGAAGTTCTTTTGCGCCGCCTCGATACTGCACGATGTCATGCTGGAAAAGCTGTTTGCCTGTAAAAACAGGAGTAGAATATAAAAATGCTAAAACTATAAATACAACTAGTGAAATTGCAATATAAATTAAGTTTTTATTTTTCGCCATGCTGATGGTTATTATCTTTATTTTATCTTTTGTCGTTAGTTTCTTTTACCTCTTCATAATCAATGGTTTCTGCATCCCAATTGATTTTTTTCTTCGTATTATTTGAGTTTTTAAGATCCTGCTGCTGTCTATTTTCCTGTCTGTTGTTAAACATATAACTGTAGAACGTTTTAAAGAAAATCCTCTTCAAAATATTCCATACAAAATAGATGATAATCGTTGCGAGTACGAACTCAAAAATATACTTCATAATTTATAAATGTTTAAAGTTTAAGGTTTTATGTTTAGGGTTTATTGTTAATTATTTAAACTTATGAACTCCAAACACTCCAACACTCAACCCTTTTACTCCTTACTTCGCCGAAGGATTTACCATTACAGAAGAATTGGAAACACTTTTCATAGACTGGGATTGCTTTCCGTCTGAAATAGTTTCGATCTGAGTGGTTACCACTTTAATGTTCTGATTGGTGATCCATCCTGTATTTTGGTCGAACTTTATTGTTCCGTTCTGTGCAAGCTCGCTGCTAAGGCTGTGTGTGATTTCACCTTGCTTTTGCTTATCCGTTTTTTTAGGAATTCCGCCTGTTACGCCAATTTCCGCAACACCGTTTCCTACACTTTTTAAAATATAATTTGAAGTTACTTTAATTTTTCCGCCAGCGTCGGCATTTTCCGTGTTTGTCCATTTTTCACCGATTTTTACTCCTTTTTTAGGAATAATCGTTAAATTTTTATTGAACTGATCTTTCAAAACCTTTTCATTAAACGATTCCTTAAGGCTGGCCAATACACTTTCTTTTTCGTTTTTATCCTTAAGAATGGTTCCGATAGAACTTAAAACCTTATTATAAACTGCGTCAAAACCTGTAATGGAGATTACGTTTCCTTTTGTATCCATTTTCATATTTAACTTGTTTCCGGTCAAAGCTTTATTGATGTTCCAGATCATTTTCAAGTCATTTTCCTTTGGTATAGACTGTTTTGTATCTACAACAATTGTTTTTCCCTGTGAGGTTTGGGAGTTTCTTTTTGCAATAAGGTTCAAAGTGATGTCATATACATTTCCTTTGATATCATTCACTGTGAAAGACATTTCATCCGTAGATTCGCTTGTTCCGTTCATTGTTTTTCCCTGAGGATCCGTCATTGTTTTGGTGTCTCTCTGATACGTTGTCAAAGGATAAGTTTTTCCTTTTTCTAATTTAAAATTCTGTGTATAAATCCCCGCAGAATCTTTAATTGCAGGATTTTCAGCAACTTTTGCCACAGAATCCGCCGGAACTTCGACAGTGATTGTTTTTCCTGTTTTCGGATCTACTTTTGTAATTTTTGCGGTTTCTTTTTTATTACATGAAACTAATACTATCGTTGAGATCAGCGCTAATGCTGCTATGTTTTTCATTGTTTAAAATTTTAATGTTATCGAATTAATTATTTTTCATAATTTTCTGTCTTACAGCTTCATACAGAATGGCGCCACAGGCTACAGAAACATTTAAAGATTGTGTTTTTCCTTCAATAGGAAGTTTTATTTTTTCGTCTGAATGATGCAGAACTTCTTTAGAAATACCGGTTTCCTCATTTCCCATAACGATGGCGCAAGGTTCTGTAAAATCTACATCATAGATCATTTTTTCTGCTTTTTCGCTCGCTGCATATACAGAAATCCCGCTTTGCTGAAGGAAATCTACAACATGAGCCAAGTTGTTTTCTTTACAGATTTTCACATTGTAAAGCGCTCCGGCAGAAGTTTTTATCGCATCAGAATTAATCGGTGCAGCGCCTTTTTCAGGGATGATCACGGCGTCAACTCCTACACATTCAGCAGTTCTGCAGATCGCCCCGAAATTTCGAACGTCTGTCAATCGGTCCAAAATCAATAAAAATGGAGTTTTTCCCTCTTCAAATAATTGAGGCACAATATCTTCCACCTTATGAAACGGAACATCAGATATGAAAGCCACCACACCCTGATGGTTTTTTCTTGTAAAACGATTGAGCTTTTCAACCGGAACATAATTGGGACGGATTTTATTTTTAGCTAAAATTGCCTTTAGTTCAGCATAAATAGGGCCTTGCAGCGCATTCTGCACAAACACCTTGTCAATTGTTTTTCCCGCTTCAATAGCTTCAATCACGGGACGCAGCCCGAAAATAAAATCGTCTTTTTTATCTGTCATTTTAATAATTTAAATAGTAAATTGTCAAATGTCAATTTTACTTTGTAAGTCAATTGATTATGTTGAAATTCATTTTTTCTTCATTGACTTGCGAAGCAAAATTCACCTTTTAACTATCTTCCTTTTTCTCCTAAAATTGCTCTTTTCTGTGCCAGTGCATAGCCATAATGCAAGCTCTCGTGCATATTATTGAAAATAATTGCATCCTGAATACTTTTCAGATCCATCCCAAAGCTTGTAGTGTAGGGCGTGTAGTCTGAAAAGAAATCGCTGTCATAATCTTTCATTAAAATTTTCGATGTCTCCACTAATAAAAATTCGAGATCTTCTACTTCTGATTTTTGCACATCCAAGTTGGGAAGCGTGCCTTTTTTATAGGTTTCAACCCAGTATTTATCAATTCTGAAAGGATTTCCACTAAGGTAATAATGCAAAAGCTGCTGGGTAGCAACGGTATGCGCAATATTCCAGTAAAGATTATTATTGAAACCATCCGGAATCAGCAAAAGGTCTTCATGAGAAGTGTTTTGCAAGATTTCTAAGAGATTCTTCCGTACTTGCCTGTGAGCTTGAAAATGATAATTCATTTTGCAGAAATTTTAATCACCAAAAATAGTTTAATAAACTGTAAATGACAATTTTTAAACGCCGGATTAAAGCAAAATTTATATATTTTTATGAAAAATATTTATAATCATATTGAGTTTTAAGGTTTATTCTATTCTGAATCTTGCATTAATGCTGGAATATTTAACAAACTTTAACTCAAATATGGCATTTTTTATGTTGATTAATGCAAGTATTTATTGGAAATTTACCCATTATTTTAATTTAAGCTATGTCAGAGATAAATCAAGCTGAAGACATTCGTCAATTGACGGAGCAGGTAAAAGAAGCAAATTACTTTTTTTCTCTTCTGAGACAGGAAATCAATAAAGTCATTATCGGGCAGGAATATATGATAGACCGACTTCTCATAGGTCTTTTGGGGAATGGCCACATTCTTTTGGAAGGGGTTCCGGGATTAGCCAAAACACTGGCAATAAAAACACTTGCAAATGCCGTTCATGGTGAGTTCTCAAGAATTCAGTTTACCCCGGACTTGCTTCCTGCAGATGTCGTGGGAACCATGATTTATAATGTGAAGGACAATGATTTTTCCATCAAAAGAGGTCCTGTTTTTGCCAATTTTGTGCTGGCAGATGAGATCAACCGTGCTCCTGCAAAAGTACAGTCTGCCTTATTGGAGGTGATGCAGGAAAAGCAGGTGACCATCGGCGATGAAACCATGCAGCTTCCAAAACCGTTTCTGGTGCTGGCAACACAAAACCCGATCGACCAGGAAGGTACATATCTTTTACCGGAAGCACAAAGCGACCGTTTTATGCTAAAATGCACCGTTGATTATCCTAAATTTGAAGATGAAAGAACGGTAATGAGAATGGTTTCTACTTCCCATCAGCCAGCAGTAAAGCCGGTAATCTCTCTTGAACATATCGTCGAAGCAAAGAAATTGATCAATCAGATCTATCTTGACGAAAAAATTGAAAAATATATCCTGGATATGGTTTTTGCAACCCGTTTCCCGGAAAATTACGGTCTTTCTGAGCTTAAAAATTATATTGGTTTTGGTGCTTCTCCAAGGGCATCGATTAACCTGGCTATAGCTTCAAGGGCGTACGCCTTCTTAAAGGGAAGGGCTTTTGTGATTCCTGAGGATGTAAAAGAATTGGCGAAAGATGTGTTGAGACACAGAATTGGTCTAACTTTCGAAGCTGAGGCAGAAGAAGTTTCATCAGAAGAAATTATCAACAGAATTTTAGCGAAAATCCAGGCTCCGTAATGAGTGAAGTGGTGATTAGAAAAGCGGTTCGGGAGGATTGCGCTTCAATGCTGGAGTTAATCAAAGAATTGGCTGATTATGAAAAGGCTTTGCACGAAGTTACTTTAACTTTAGAACAATTTATTGAAGATGGATTCGGAAAATCGCCCGTTTGGGGAGCTTTCGTTGCGGAATTTAATGAAGAAATTGTTGGGATTTCCTTGTATTACAACAGATATTCAACATGGAAGGGAAGAAGATTGTATCTGGAAGACCTGGTGGTGACGGAAAAGCTAAGAGGAAAGCAGATCGGTAAGAAGTTATTTGATGCAACGCTGGAATACGGAAAATCCAATCAATACAGCGGCATGGTTTTGCAGGTATTGAACTGGAACGAGCCGGCCATTAATTTCTATAAAAAATATAACCCGAAATTTGATGATGAATGGTTTAATGTGTCTGTGGAGTTTTAAATTAGTTATGAGTTATGACCTGCAAGCTGTAATCTAAAATCTATTACCTAAATGAAAATAAAAGATATTGTAAAAAAAGTCAAGCAGATAGAAATCCGTACCCGAAAGAAAACGGAAGCTACTTTGATGGGGCAATATCATAGTGCTTTTAAAGGACTGGGAATGACCTTCTCGGAGGTTCGTCCATATCAATTCGGGGATGAAATCCGAAGAATTGACTGGAATAAGACGGCGCGATTCCGTGAACCCTTTGTAAAAGTAATGGAGGAGGAAAGGGAGCTGACGATGATGTTGCTGGTAGATATTTCCGCTTCGATGGATTACGGGACAAAAACTCAGCTGAAAAGGGAATATGTAGCGGAAATTGCGGCAAGCTTAGGCTTTTCGGCAGCAGGAAATAATGATAAAGTAGGGCTGATTTTATTCGCTGAGAAGGTATATAAAGTGATTCCTCCACAAAAAGGAAGAAAGCATATTCTTTCGATTATCAGCACTATTCTGACGGCAGATTATGTACCCGCCGTATCAAAAATTGATAAAGCGATGGAATATATGATGGGAATTTTTAAAAGAAAATCCTTAGTTTTCCTGTTCTCGGATTTTGAAGATGAATATGATTCTAAAATGCTGAGAGTGGTATCCAAAAAGCATCAGTTGCTGGGAATGAGGATTTTTGACGAAAAAGACAATGAGATTCCGGATGTGGGCTATACTTTATTATATGATGCCGAAACAGGAAAACAGGTCTGGGCAAATACTTCCAGTGCAAGATGGAGATATACTTTTGCAGAGGCTCAAAAGAAAAAATTAAGGGCTTTGGAGGATGATTTTAACAATAGTTCTGCGAGTTTTATGAATATTAATACGGGTTCGGATTATTCGAAATTATTGTATAATTATTTTCAGAAGAAATAATATCAATAGGAATGGGCTTTAGCCCATTTCATAATTAAGAGATAAACATTAGGCTTTAGCCAAAACTTATTATTTAAATTGAGAAAACTATTATTTATATTTTGCTTTGTAATCTGTGCGAATGCCTTTTCACAGATTCTTTCTTCCAGCGTGGAAAAAAAGACTATCGCTTTGGGAGAGGTGAATCATATTGTTGTGACCATCAATAATCTTAAGAATGAAAAAGTTTCCGCGGCTCCTGAAAATGAATTGCTGCCTTTTCATTTTGAGGAGGTGAAAGACAGTATTTCGCAGACTCCTGATATTTATTACCGAAGAATTGAATTTGCCGTTTTTGAGGAAGGGAAATTTACTATTCCCGAGCTTGAATTCAAGGTTGGGCAAAGGGTTTTAAAAACAATTCCTTACGAAATTGATGTGATCAATACAGCTCAGAAAGCTGATCAGATCAATGACATTATAAATAATAAAGACGTAAAGCTTGAAGTGACTGATTACTGGCAGCTGTACAAGTTTTATATTTTGGCAGCGATTGCTATTATCTGTTTGATTATTGCCATTGTCATGTTTGTAAGGTATGGCAGGAAGTCTAAAGATTCGCCTGTCGTCGCAACGAATCAGACTCTGAAAGAGCTGGATTCGCTTAAAAAGAAAAAATATGTGGAAAATGGAGATTATCGTTCATTTTATGTTGAACTGATCGATATTTCACGAAAATTTATCGCTAAACAATACCATTTGCCTGCCGATGTTCTGCTGACAGATGATTTGATTGATTTAATGAAAAAAAATAATACGATTTCTCAGGAAAATGAGCGCGTGGTAGAAGATGTATTTTTAAGAGGTGACCTGGTAAAATTTGCGAAAACTTTTCCGGATCAGGTGACTATGGAGAAAGATTTGACAGACATTAGAGATTTTGTAAAAAGGTCTTCAAAAGATCTGGAATTCGAAAAATTGAGAAAGGATGTTTAATTTTGAATTTTATAGTCCGTGGTTTTTAGCGCTTTTTCTGCTGTTCATTCCTCTTTTTTTTAGGGATGTAAGCAAGCAGAAAAAAAATGGGATCAAAGTACCTACAGTCAACAATATGGCTGGCAGCGGAGGAATCCAGAGGGTAATGTTTTTTCTTAAAATTTCAAAATACATTATTCTTTCCGCCCTGATTATAGCGATGGCTAGGCCGCGAACTTTTACCGTTTCTCAAGACAGGGATGATACCAAAGGGATTGATATCATGCTGTCCGTCGATGTCTCGTTAAGCATGCTGGCGAAAGATTTAACACCGGATCGTTTAACAGCCCTGAAAGATATTGCCATAAAATTTGTTGAAAAAAGACCGAATGACAGATTGGGTTTAGTGACCTATTCGGGGGAAGCATTCACCAAAGTTCCTGTAACTTCTGATCATCAGGTGGTAATCGACGAGCTGCAGAATTTAAATCCTTTGGAGCTGCAGCCAGGAACTGCTATTGGGGAAGGGCTTTCGGTAGCGGTGAATCATTTAAAAAACAGCAAGGCAAAAAGTAAGATCATCATCCTTATGACGGATGGTGTCAACACTATTGAAAATGCTATGCCTCCAGCTATTGCAGCGGAACTGGCAAAAAATAACGGGATCAAAGTATATTCTATCGGGATCGGAACGAATGGGTATGCCTTAATGCCGACTCAGACGGATATTTTTGGGGATTTGGTTTTTACGGAAACGGAAGTGAAAATTGATGAGCCGGTCTTAAAGGAAATTGCCCAGATGACGGGCGGAAAATATTTCAGAGCGACATCAAACAGCAGTTTGGGAGAGGTCTATGATGAAATTAATCAATTGGAGAAATCTGATGTAAAAGTTTCCAAATTATATAATTATGAGGAATATTTTAAAATTTTCCTTTGGATTGCATTAGGAATGCTGTTTCTAGATGCTTTATTGAGATGGGTTTTTTATAAAATTTTAAGTTAATGAATTGGTATTTAGGTAATTATTGGTATTTGTTTTTGCTGTTGCTTTTGCCACTTTTAGCTTTCTTTTTGATCCGTTATTTAAAGTGGAAAAAAAATAAGAGAGAAATTTTTGCAGATAGCCAGTTTCATGAAAATTTATTTGAAAAAAGATCTGGTTTTACGAAATTTTTCCCAGCTTTATATCTACTAGGTACATTATTTTTAATCTTTTCAATCATCGATTTATTAAGCGGTTCCGAAGAAATTAAATCCAATCAAAGGTTAAATAATGTGATTTTTATGCTGGATGTTTCTAATTCTATGAATGCGGAAGATATCAATCCCAGTCGTCTTACGGAAGCAAAAAACCTTATGATCCAGACCATGCAGAAGATGAAGAATGATAAAGTGGGAATCGTTATTTTTGCAGGTCAGGCTACTTCTATTATGCCTTTAACAACAGATTATAACTCTGCGGAAACTTACATCAGCGGGATAGAAACCAACTCGATGCAGATTCAGGGAACAGATTTTTTAAATGGAATAAAAACGGCTGTTCAAAAGTTTAAAAATATAAGCAAAGACGCTCGAAAAGTTGTTCTTCTAAGTGATGGGGAAGATAATGAAGGAAATGATGCGGCGACTATTAAACTAGCCAACCGTGAGGGGATTATGATCACTTCCGTAGGCGTCGGAACAGATGAAGGAGCTCCGGTTCCGGAATATGTTTTCGGGCAATTAATGGGGTATAAAAGTGATATAAATGGACAAACCGTTATCTCAAAAAGGCAGACGGAAGCTTTGAAAAAAATGGCCCAGTCTACCGGTGGATCATATATTGATGGGAATAACATCAATGAAGCCCCCGACAGGATTATCGATGCTTTAAGTAAAAAACAAGGAACGTCCGAAACACTTGTAAAGTCTCAAAATGCCAATCATTATTATCAATATTTTTTGGCTGTTTCTATATTTTTCTTCTTTTTAATTTATATTTTTAATCCTAAAAGAGATTTTAATCTTTAATATTCAGATTCTTGGTAGGAGTTTTGAGTCATTACTTTAACCCAATTTTAACAATTAAAGACCTGTTTATTAACATATAAAGGAATAATTTTGCATTTAATGAATACTAAAATCATTTTTTTATCGTTTATTATTGCTTTCACGTTCTCGGGATTTCTGTATGGGCAGAAAAACTATAGGACTCTAGTATATGAAGGCAACGAAAAATTCAACGGTAAAGACTATGATGGGGCATCTTCTAAATACATGGAAGCAATAAAAGCCAATGGAAAAGACTTTGCAGCACACTACAATTTAGGAAATGCTTTATACAAAAATAAAAAATACGAAGAAGCAAAAACGGAATACGAAAAAGCTCAAAAGCTTTCCCAGACACTTCCCGATAAAGCAGCAGTTCTTCATAACCTGGGAAATACTTATATGCAGATGAACCAGCCGGAAAAGGCTGCGGATTTTTATAAGCAATCCCTGAAACAAAACCCCTACAGCGAACCAACAAGAAAAAATTATGAAATTGCAAAGCTGAAGGAAAAAGAAAATCAACAAAAAAAGCAACAGCAAAATAACTCTGGTAAAGGAGGTGGTGGAAAAGACCAACAGCAAAATAATGATCAAAAAGGTAATCCTAAAGATCAAAAACAAAATCAGGGGCAGGGCCAGCAAAATCAAGGCAAAGGACAGGGAAATGATCCTAACCAAAGCCAAAACAATGAAGGCAAAATTCCAAAAGGTCTGGAAAATCAAATACTCGATAAAGTAAGCGACAAAGAAAAAGAAACTGCCAGAAGAATTTTGAATAAAAATTCTTATTCGATGCCTGAGAGCAACGAGAAAGATTGGTGATGCAGAATAGATTTTTTTACATATTATTCTTTTTTACTTCCGTAATTTCTTACGGACAGGTCAATCTTTCTGTAGTTCAGGATAAAACAACATACAACGGAAACGAAGTTATCAATCTAAATATTGTTCTTGAAATCGAAGGCAGCGAATATAATCAGCAGACCAAATTACGTCTGCCGGATTTTTCAAAGTTCAATCTTATCGGGAGCGGATCTGTGAATAATGCATTTGTAGATCCGGAAACCAATACCGTCATTTCTCAATCAGTTACAAGATTAGCCCTTGAGCCAAAGCAGAAAGGAAAGGTGAGGGTAGGATCATTTCTGGTAACAATCAATAATAAGATCTATAAAACAGAACCCTTTGACATCATCGTAAAGGATATAGATAAAAAATCTGTAGCAAGCAATAATATTTCAAGAGATGTTTATCTGAACATGGAAATTGAAGACCGGGAGGTTTACCAGGATGAGCCGACCATAGCGGTTCTGAAGGTGTATTCCAAAAATATGGATAACTTCAGAAAGGTTAAAAATATACACCTTCCCGAGAAAGATAACCTGAATGTTTACCCCGTAAGCTTTGCGAAATCAGAGATTGATCCTTCAGATTACGGAAATATGGCTTCACAGATTCTGGCGGTGTTCATGCTGTTTCCTAATGAAGCGGGATTTGTTGAAGTTCCTGGAGTTTCAGCTTCTTTACATTCCTATTCCAATAAAAGTAAAATTGTTTCCAATAAGGTAAAGATCAATGTAAAAAAGCTACCTGAAGGTTCTCCGGAATACTTCAAGAATGCTGTTGGAAATTTTAATGTAAATATTTACAACGCTTCTAAGGAGAAAGCGGAAATTAAAAAACCAATTAACATTATTGTAAAAGTAAGCGGTAAAGGAAACCTTAAAAATATGGAGCTTCCGAAAATCGCTGCATCTCGTGACTACGAAGTTTTTACTCCGAAAATTACTTCAAAAGTAAATGTGGGGATGAATGGAATGGAAGGAGAAATTTTAGCGAATTATATCGTAATTCCTAAAAAAGCTGGTGAGATTTCAATAAAAACAGAACAGTTTGCATATTTTGATCCTTCGAGTAAAGAATATGTAGATATTGGTCAACAGACGCTGGCTGTGAATACATTTTCCCATGAGCAGATCCTGGAGTCCAGAACGACGGTGGAACGTGTGAATGAATACACAAATAATTTTTTAGAAACAGTAAATACGCCTGTTCTGAAAACAACCTCATTTAAAGTAAAAGAAAAAAACAAATTTCATTGGAATATATTTTTAATTAATATTGCTATTTTGCTAGGATTATTTATAGTTTATCTTTTATTTAAAACTTGGCAAAAAAAACGTAAATTAATTAAAAAAATCACACTAGAGAGACCTTTAGGTTCTGTTGCCGAAACGGAAAACGAAATCCGTGAAAGATTAAAAACTGATGTTAATGATTATTTCAGTTATTTGGAAAACCTTAAAGACAATAAAGATTATCAGAAGTTTTTCCAGGTAGTTGATGAATTTGATTCTGAAGTGAGAAATCAGTATTTCCAAAACTCTGCAGAGGATTTCGGGAATTTCCTTGAAAGCTATAAAGGATCTGCTGTTGCAGAGGAATACAGAAACCTTACCCGAAGAATTCAAATCGAGAAATATGCGCCGGTAAAATCTGTTGAAGGATTTGAGGAGCTTTTGAAAGATATCGTTAATTTATACTCACGGATTAGCAAATAATCATTTTATTTTCATATTTTTGCGAAATTATTAATTACAAAGAGATGGAAATATTTAATGATTTTTCTATAAAAGAGATCGTTACCTGTTTTATGGTTCTTTTTGCGGTGATTGACATTATTGGTTCTATCCCGATTATTGTAAGTCTTAAGCAAAAATTTGGGCAGATAGAAGCCGAAAGGGCATCTGTTACTGCAGGTCTTATTATGCTTATTTTCCTTTTTGTAGGGAATAAAATTCTAAAATTTATCGGAGTTGATGTAAATTCTTTTGCGATTGCCGGGGCATTCGTAATTTTTATCATTGCCCTGGAGATGATTTTAGGTATCGAAATAAATAAAACTTCAGAAGCAAGATCTGCCTCTATTGTTCCTATTGCTTTTCCATTGGTAGCCGGAGCAGGAACACTTACGACAACATTGTCATTGAAAGCTGAATTTCACGATATTAATATTATTTTTGGTATAATTCTCAATACAATTTTTGTATATTTGGTGCTGAAATCCGCGACTTGGTTGGAGAAGAAAATGGGGGATGCCACATTGGCGATCTTACAGAAAGTTTTCGGAATCATCCTGTTGGCGATCTCTATTAAATTATTCACCGCAAACTTTGCACAATTGGTGCAGACTTATATTAATTTTTAAGAATTATGCAGAAGTTTTATAAAGTATTTTTAGTTTTGTTTGTTGTATTTATTGCAATAAACCTGTACGCTCTGGACTGGCAGTCAGAAATTTTATCTGAAGATAATCTGAAGTTTGTATTTTCAATTGCCTCAGCTGTAATTGGGCTTATTTTACTTCTTGTAATGAATACCTGGAGTAAAATAGGAGTAAAAAAGTAATTGGCTTTTAGAATATAAAAAAATCTCTTTCAGTTTTGAAGGAGATTTTTGTTGATGATAGTTATTTGAAGCTTATAAAGTAACCAGATTTTTTAAAACTACTTCTGATTTCAGTTCCGTTTCCGTCCATTCTTTTTCTGGGTTGCTTTGGGCCGTAATTCCGCCTCCTACAAATGAATGTACAGAATCTCTGTACAGTTTTGAGCACCTCAGGTTAACAAAATATTGAACGGTTTCTTCTGTTTCAATTTTAATATAGCCTGCATACAATTCTCTCGAAACCTTTTCAATCTTCTGAATATTTTCCTTACAAAAGTCTTTTGGGATTCCGCAGACGGCGGGTGTCGGGTGCAGGTCTTTAATGATTTGATCTAATTTTTCAGGGTGTATTTTTGCTTTAAAATCGGTTCTTAAATGTTTTATATTTCCGGAAATGTGATCATATGTTTTAGATTCTTCCACATTTTCCGAATAATTATTTAAAATATTCCTGATATACTCTGTAACGGGCTTTTGCTCTTCTATCTCTTTTTCTGACCAGTTTTCTGACACAGGCATGGTGCCGGCAAGGCTCATTGTTTTAAATTCATGGGTTTTCTTATTGAATTTTCCCAACACTTCTGAAAAGGCTCCCATCCAGGAATTTTCTTCACCGATAAAGATGTAGCGGAAAGCATTTGGATAAAACTGGCAAAGTTTTTTAAAACTCTCTTTTAAATCGATCTCATTAAAATCTGTGAAAATTTTTCTTCTTGAATAAACTAACTTGGGAAGATTATTTTCTTTTATAATCTTAATAACTTTTTCAAGGTTTTTTAAATATTCATCTTTTGTTTCGGCAATAAAATTGTTGTTGTCTTTTGATAAAGATTTACTGGAAATAACTGTCTGGTCAAATATTTCTGGCTGTAATTCAATGAGTTTTCCTTTAAAATCAATTGGGTTTAAACTGTCAAAAGAATAAAAACTAATGTGATTTTCTGTTGGATTTTCGTCCGTGGAATACAGTTTTTCGTCGAATGGAAATTTGAAATAAATCATTTTGTAATGCTTTTAGAAAATCAAGGCTTTGAAATGATATCCGAAATTTAAAGATTGACTTTTCTTTTTGCAAAGGTATTACTGGTTTTAAAGATATCAAAATCTAATGAGTTGTTTTTTAGTAAAATAGCTGTATTTATAAACAAAAAGCTCAATTTTTTGATCCCTTTTTTTTAAATTAAATTTATTTATTAATAATATTATTCGTCATCGTGGTATGGTTGATGAGTTGGCCTTTTTCATCACGGATTTCAATCTCTGAAACGTGCATCGTTTTTCCTTTTCTGATGAATCTTGCAAAGGCTGTTAGCATTCCATCTTTTTTGCTTCTTAAATGATTAGAATTAATGTTGGTTCCCACACCGTAGTATTTTTCGCCGTCAATGAAGATATTAGACAGGCTTGAGCCCATAGTTTCTGCCAATACACAGCTTGCCCCGCCGTGTAATATCCCGAAGGGCTGGTGTACTTTTGGCTGAACAGGCATGGTTGCGATCATAGTTTCGTTTTCTATATCAATATCGATGAACTTTATTTCTAAGGTTTTTGCTAAAGTCACCTCATCGCCCCAGCTGTTTAAAAAGGCTAATATTTCTTCTTTTGATTTATCTTTAGTGTAGTACATGTTTTAAATATGAGTAATTGGTAATAGATAATTAAAACTAAGGTTAAGACTAAGATTGAAAACTTAATTTCAAAACTTCTAGCATCTGCCTTTTAGCCATTTGCTTCAGAATCATTCCCCATAATATTCGGGTTCCAGTTTTCCGGGACTTTTGGGACGATATCGTTTTTTACATAATATTCCTGTATTTCCTGCATGATTTCTGCAAAAGGGACTGATGCTATTCTTTCATAAGGAATAGTATAACCCAGATATATGATTTTTCTTTTGAAATCTCCGGCTGCTAAAACAATAGGAACCTTCGCTGCCAAGGCCATATGATAAAAACCTTTTCTCCATTTTGGAACCCAGCTTCTTGTACCTTCTGGGGTGATTACTAGACTAAAATCATCTTTTTCAAACTGTTTTGCAACGAAATTGACAAGGTCGTTTTTCTGACTTCGGTCAATCCCGATTCCACCAAGGCCTTTTACAATTCCACCGTACCAGGCTTTGGTATGAGCGTCTTTAATAATGATTTTCAACGGTTTCTTCAATGTCCAATAGGCAAGATTCCCCAAAAGGTATTCCATGTTGTGTGTATGCGGGGCTACAACGAGAATACATCGGTTCAGGTTGTTTACATCGCCTTGAAGAACGACTTTCCAACCCATTATTTTTAACATCAGTCTGCCAATCAGTTTTCTCATATACTTTGAATTAATAACAAAAAAGTATAACCAAAGTGGTTATACTTTACAAATATATTGAAATATTATCGCTCTTAAAATAAACTGCTGATTAAATCAACAATTTTTATTACTATTTCTAATGCTAATTGTATCATGATTATTTAATATTTTTTTGAGTGTTTTTGGTTATCATTTTTTTCTAGACAAATGTAAAATTTTTTATTGACATACGGAACTAAAAATCAATATTTTTTTGTTGTTTCTGAGAGAAGAAGAGTGTGAATTTCAAACGGTTGTGGTTGTCCATTCACACCTTCTGTCACTCTCTGCAGTTAATTATTTAGTTTGTATAGAAATTTCGTTTTTGTCCTCGTTTACTTTAATATCCAGTTTGCCGCCTTTTATATTTTTGATATTACTTTTCATAGAATCAATTACCTTATCTGCCTGGTTGCTCGGAACTTTTTTTCCGTTGATTATAATGCTGTCGCTGTCTTTATTGTCAGAGCTATATTCAATGGTAGAGCCGTTTACGGTGATTTTATTCTTTTCAATTTTAATGTTTCCGTGCTCATCTTTATCCTGATCATCATCGTTGATTCCGTCTCCATTCAAATCTCCGTCGAAATCGATTCCGTCTCTTTTTACGGGGATTACAACTGATTTTGTAGGAATTACCAATTCATAATTGATATTGTAATCTCTGAAACGGTGTTCGTAAGGATATTTGATGTAGTTTGGAAGAATCACTTTGTTGTCTACAACTTCTACCGGTACATTTACATTTAGAGGAAGATTATATCCTTTTGCTTCTTTTTTAATGATTAAATAAGGCGTTTTAATATCAGCTTTTCTCGTTACTTCTACATGGATCCAGTCTTTTTCAAATACTGATACTTTGTCAGAATAAAGATCATTGTCGTATCCTGTGAAGTTTTGAGGAATCGTTACCTGCTTGAAGTCTACATAGATGCTGTCTGATTTTGTATTGATCGCAACCTCTTCCGTATCTTCTTTATGACCTTTCAGGAACATTTCTTTCTTCGCCATGCTTACTCCGAAATAAGTGGATACCGCGATCAATCCAAGGAATAAAGCTCCGATTACCCAGCCTGTATTTCTCAATTTTGTTTTTGGAGAAATTAATTTAATGCTTAATAATCCGAAGATCATTGCAGGAATTAAGCTTCCTAAAACAATCATTGCCATGATTACGTATTTCATTCCGTCGTTATCGAAATAGAAGTCCATCTGGCTGATCGGCGGGAAATCATTATTTCCCATGAACCCGAAGATTACAAATACTCCGATTAAACAGGAGAATGACATCAGTGCGAAAATACCACCTAAAATATATCGTATTACATTCCATACTCCGCTTCCGGCGTTGTTGATGTAAGGCTTGCTTTCAATATAGATTTCTCCGACCCTCTGAGTAGATTCGTTGGCAAATTGTACCAATTTATTAGACTCATTCTTAAGATTGTCGAAGTTCATAGGCTTTCCCTTCATTTTCAGGAAATCTGCCGCAGTTTCAGCTTTTGGTAAAACGATCCAAAGAATGATGTAAAGCAATACTACAAGAGATGAAGAGATGGCTGCTGTGAAAATTCCTAATACGAAAATTCCCAGCCAGATAGCTCTCATTGCGGTAATGTCCATTCCTACGTAGTGGGCAAGGCCCGCGCACACCCCTGCGATTTTTTGTCTTTCAGGATCACGGAATAACTGTTTTTTATCAGTATATTCTGTTCCCGAATGGCCTTTTCTGGAATTGTTTTTCTCAGAATAATAAGCTTCTTCCTGCTCTTCGATTTTTTCAGGAGTTCCGATTTGTGCAATTACTCTTTCTACGTCTGTATCGTTGATCACTTCACGTTTTCCTAGGGAATCTTTGAAGATTTCCACCATTCTGATTTCTATGTCATGCATTACCTCATCTACTTCCGAAGCGTCCAGTGAGCTTCTCAGCGCGTTCAGGTAATCGCTAAGCTTTATATATGCGTGTTCTTCTATGGTAAAAGAAAAACCTGCGAGTCCTATTGAGAGTGTCTTGTTCATAGCTTTGTTTTTAATTTTTTTGAGTGATTTGGTTGACAGAATCTGTTAATTCGTTCCAGGTATTTTGAAGTTCATCTAAAAATAATTTACCTTTCTCGGTGATCTGGTAATATTTTCTTGGTGGTCCTCCAGTGGATTCTTCCCATCTGTAGGAGAGGAATTCTCCGTTTTTCAGTCTTGTCAAAAGAGGGTAGAGTGTACCTTCCACTACGTCCAGCTTTCCTTTTTTTAGTTCATCTATAAGGTCGGAAACATACATTTCGCGATGATTGATGAGACTTAAAATACAGAATTCCAGAATTCCTTTTCGCATTTGCGCTTTGGTATTTTCAGTATTCATCTTTAATAAGTTTTGTTAATTAGTTATATTCTAAATTCAGTTTAAGTTCCTAGCTAGATGAACCTATTCTGATTTTACATTACAAAGATATATAATTAAAATGGTATTATGCAATACAAAGTAGTAAAAAATGTTAATTAACTTTATTAACTAATTGATAATCATATAAATAAAATTTTAATGAAATTTTCTCTGCCTTTAAACCGAATAAAGATTCATTATAAAAATTTAATTTTTTGTACTTTTGGTCTTGGATTTTGATTCAAAAACAATAAGAATTTTAATTTACTAAAGATGAAGTATACATTATTATTGTCGATATTTATTTCATGGAACTTCTGTTACGCACAACATCAGTTTGAACTGAAAAATGCTTCAAAAAATTATGATGTAAAAATTAATGTTGAGAACTGTGATGACAGTGAATGTAAGGGTAAGGCAACTGTTGAACTATTCAAGAAAAGTACCTCCAAAAATCTTCAAACCCTAGTTTCTGATAATTTAAATTTTTATTTGGATAAAGACCAAAAACCAACTGCTAATATTATTCAGATCTATAACGAACAAAGCCCATTAATTTTTGATGATTTTAATTTTGACGGAACAGAAGATGTAGCCATGAGAAATGGTAATGTAAGTGGACATAGTGGACCATCTTATGATGTTTATGTATTTAATAGTGCGAAAAAACAATTTGTTCTCAATGATGAGCTGACTGCTCTGGCCCACGGGAATTTAGGAATGTTTAATACAGATTCCGAAAGAAAAAGATTAATTACATATTCCCAATCAGGCTGCTGCTGGCATCTCACTACAGAATATACGGTACTTCCGCAAAGAGGTTTGTTTAAAGTGTATGAGTTGGAAGAGGATGCAAGGGGAGGAGAAAAGGTAATTGTAACAAGAAAAGAATTCATTGATGATAAATGGATCACTAATACTAAAATATATCCAATCAACGAATATTATAAAGAAAATTAATGATGAAAATACAAAAAGAAATTGATTTTATTCTTGCTATTGACGCATTGAAAAATGTACAGCGAAGAAATTACAATGCAGATGATTCCAGAAGAGAAAATATGGCTGAACATTCATGGCAGATCATTATCTTGGCTCAAATTCTTTATCCTTATGCGAAAAACAAAGCAGATATTGATTTATTAAGAGTAATCAGAATGCTTTCCATTCACGATTTAGTCGAAATTGAAGCTGGAGATACTTTTCTTTTTGATGAAGTCGCAATGATAGGTAAGTTTGAAAGGGAAAAAGTTTCTGCCCAAAAGATATTTGGAATTCTCGATGAACCATTGCAATCTGAGTTTTTCAATCTTTGGCTTGAATTTGAAGAGGAAGAAACATCTGATGCTATTTTTGCCTGTGCTATTGACAGGATTATGCCCTTTATTTTAAATTCCCATACTTCAGGAAAAAGCTGGACGGAAGCAAAAGTAACGGAAAAACAAATCAGGAGTATGCTTGAAAATGCAATTAGCAGGGCATCTGATGAAATGGGAGAGGCGTTTCTGCATTTACTGATTAAAAATTTGGAGTCTGAGAAGGTTTTGAAATCGTTTTTATGAAAGCAAGCGAGACAAAAAATTTGAATGTGTGTTTTTTTAGTTAAACAAGGTATTCTCAGCTTAAGGAGTGCAAAGTTTGTCATTCCGTAGGAATCTATACCATACTTTTGTGGAGGTATTTTCAATTTCATGCTTATTATAATACAACGTGCTCTGTTGCTTTAAGGGACGATATTTACATTATAACTAAAAACCAATAGATTATAAAAGATATTAAAATCATATTGCAATGAATTTAAAAAATTTTAGATTATAAACAGCAGAATAACACGAAGATGAATAAAAACTATACATTAAAAAATGTATCATTCATATGCACAACTCTACAACAAAGCTTTTATTACACGTTTCCAGAGAGCAGTTTAGAGAGACACAGAAAACTGATCATAATAATCCGGGATTTTTCCAAGAACAAGTTTATGATGCCATTTTCATCTTACCATCGACGGCGCAAAGCCATACTGCTTTTTAAAAGCGTAAGAAAAATGCGAAAAGTCTTCAAAACCAACTTCCATAAAAACATCTGAAGGCTTTTTATTTTTTTCAGACAAATGATAAAATGCCAGTTCGAGCCGTTTCTGGGTAAGCCATCGTTGAGGAGTTGTGTGAAAAATTTTCCTGAAATCCCGATTAAAAGTGGATAAACTTCTTCCAGTTAAATACCCAAATTTTTCCAAAGGCATATTAAACATATAATTTTTTTCCATAAAATTGATCAGATCAATCTTTCCGGGTTCTTCAAAATCGGTAAGAACAGAGTCTATATTAGGATCAATTTCTCTTAAAATACTTATCGCTTCTATGATTTTTAACGAAGCAATATGTTCAGGAAAACAATCTTTCATTTCAAAATAAGGAATGAGTGAGGCCATGAAGCTTTCCAGCAACGGATGTTTTTCAAAACTATAAATTTTAGAATTTTTGCGGATATTTTTCTCTGTAATTTCTAATGTAGTATAAAAATCTTTCAAACGTTTTTTTGTTAAATGTATTACCACTGCCTTATGCGGAAGTCCGTCCTTAGGATAGTTAATGATCGTTGCTAGTTGATTTCTGGGAATCAGGAAAATATCTCCTGCCTTGAAAAGATAAGATTTATCGGTCTGAATAATTTTTGTTTCACCGGAAATAAACCAGACCAGCATATGAAATTCAAAAACCGTTTCTGTTTTGAAAAGTTTATCGTCGTAGGTGGAAAGTTTAATATCCGGTGTAATATATTGAATATGAAAATCCATTGTCTTTAATTTCAAGGATAAATTTAAATAAATTTTTGGCTGTAAGCTGGGAGTTGGCTGCTGAAAGATTTGATAGAGTTAATTTTATGTTCTTAATAACTTCCATGCTCCAGCTTCTCACTTCCATCCAAATTAAATAATGTCAAACTTTAACCCGATCATTTCCTCACTCAGTTTCCAAAGCCGTTCTGCATTTTCGGGATCAATAGAGTAGGGCTGAACTCCTCTGATAGTCAAGGGGTCATCAAATCTGTGCTCGATTTGCCCATTATCGATTTCTGCAATATTACAATTTTCACAGTAAATGCCCCCCATATTTTCAAGGAGCGGACTTGTTGCACACCAAACTGTTGTAGCAGAGCCTTGAGGAATGGTTTTTAGTTTGGCTTCGACTTCAGGCTTGATTTTTCCGTTTTTGTCATGTGTCCCCATTTGTATAAATAAATCCATAGGTTCTTCTCTTCCCAGATCAGTTCCGTAGACAGATCCAGGATGTAAAGAATAGGCTCTCACATTAA
The DNA here is from genome assembly GCF_900156075.1 of Chryseobacterium sp. RU37D. Lineage (GTDB taxonomy): Bacteria > Bacteroidota > Bacteroidia > Flavobacteriales > Weeksellaceae > Chryseobacterium. The sequence goes on from NZ_FTMM01000014.1 coordinate 23,950, forward strand.
ATTTTTTTGCCCTTTCGTCCAATGCCACAGCGAATAAATTACTTGCAGTTTTAGATTGTCCATAGCCGGCTAAAGTATGATATTCTTTATTCTCAAAATTCGGATCTTCAAAATCAAAAGGAGACATCTGATGCCCGTATGACGAAACATTGATAACCCTTGCTCCGTTAGCGTTTTTTAAAGCCTGCCACAATTTTGCTGTAAGATGAAACGGTCCTAAATAATTGGTTGCCAGCTGGGATTCTATTCCTCTGCTGTCCTTTCTTAAAGGAACCCACATAATGCCTGCGTTGTTGATTAATAAGTCTAATTTTCTTCCTGTAGAAATAAATTTTTCTGCAAAAGCTTCGATAGACTGGGGATCAATCAAATCCAGTTTTTCAATTTCTACATTTTCAATGCCTTGTAGATTTTTTTTTGCTTTTTCAAGATCTCTCGCAGGAACTATTACCGTGGCTCCTGCTGAAGCTAAAGTTTTTGTGGTTTCTAATCCGATTCCTGCATAGCCTCCGGTTATAACTACGATTTTTTCTGAAAGATCAATTCCGCTAATAACTTCATTTGCTGTGGATGCTGCATTGAAACCCGAGTTGATAGGGTGTTGTAAATTATTAAGTTTCATTTTTAAATTGTTTTAAAATTTTCTTCAGACAAAGTTAGGTGGATGTAAAACTGATCATTTTGTTTAAAATACCAATTTACTTTGTTTGAAATGCCATATTTTGTGATTTTATAAGAACTGAGATATTATTTTGCTGTGCTTTCCGTTTAATTATTATAAAACTTGTTTGCGCATTTTTCCGTGAATAAGTAATTTTGAAAAATTTTCAATTTGAAGTCTACAATTTCCATTATCATTGCCATTTTTAATCGAAGAGATGAGCTTTTCGAGTTATTAAATTCTCTTACTCAGCAGATAGATAAAGAGTTTGAAATTATTATTGTGGATGATGGTTCTCTGATTGATTTAAAGCCTACGGTTAATAATTTTGAACAGATTTTAACCATAAAATATTATAAGAAAGATAATTCCGGCCCGGGGCTGTCGAGGAATTATGGGGCAAGAAGGGCAGAAAACGAGTGGTTGGTTTTCGTAGACAGCGATGTGATTGTAGAAAAGGATTATATTGAAAATATTAAAAAAAGTATTCTTGAAATTCCCTGCGATGCCTTTGGTGGAGCGGATAAGGCTCACAAAGGCTTTAATCTGATGCAGAAAGCAATCTCATATTCAATGACTTCTGTTTTTACGACAGGAGGGATCAGGGGAAGTAAAAAATCAGTTTCAAAATTCCAGCCGAGAAGCTTCAATATGGGTGTGAAAAAAGAGGTTTTTGAAAAAGTAGGAGGTTTTTCAGAAATGAGAATCGGTGAAGATCCTGACCTTTCTATGACGCTCTGGGAAAATGGATTTACAACAGTTTTTTTTGACAACATTGCTGTTTATCACAAACGCAGGGTAGACTTTGGAAAGTTTTCGAAGCAGGTCTATCAGTTTGGATGCGCAAGGCCTATTCTTAATCAAAGACATCCAAATTATGTGAAAATTTCGTTTGCTTTCCCTACGTTGTTTTTGTTAGGCTATATCATGGGTTTTTTGGAGTATTTTATTCTTGGAAGAGGTATTATTCTGGCTTTCTATGGGCTGTATACCTTTATGGTTTTATTTCATGCCTTATTTATAACCAAAAATATCAGTATTGCTGGGATGGCCGTGATTTCTACTTACATTCAAATGTTTTCGTATGGATATGGCTTTTTAAAATCCTGGATTCTGTTGAATGTTTTCAGGATGAAACCGGAAGAAGCTTTCCCAAAACATTTTCATAAAAATTGATATAAGCTTACAAAAAATAATTCTCAGTTTCCCTTTCTGAAAGAATTTCATTGCTTTATTTAGAAACTTATATATCTTTCAAGTTGACAATTGTTTTATAAAATCCTAAATTCATTGCCAAATATCCAAATTTTCCTACTGCATTCATTAATAAATTTCGTTAAAGAATGAATAAGAACTTCATTTCTAATAGCGTTTTCGAAATGGAAAGCAAAAATGCTCCTAAAAAAATAAAAATAAATTCGATATAAATCGTATAGTTTTTAAATTTCTAAACTAAAACTCCGTTTTTAGAAGCAATAGGATCCGGAAGATCGATTTCTCCTGTCATTTGTAAAAGATCGATTTCAATGGTTCGGCAGATCGAAAGCATTGGAATATCAAACATCAGCCCTTCAAAAGGGTTTTCTGAATAATCGCCTACGAGTTCCATAATGATATAAATCCATCCGATCATAATACAGAACGGAATAGACGCCCAAATTCCCCAATCTCCCAGTTTTGCAAATTCACTCACCAAACCTAATGGAAGCAGCATGATAAAAATAACATTGAAAATGAATGCTGTACTCGCAAACTGTCTAGGCAAAGGAAATTTCTTAATCCTTTCTGCCTGTCCCTGTAAAGTGTAAAATTCATTCAGACAATCCTGCAGCTGCTTTTGATTGAAATCTGAAATAGCTTCCATATTTTTAAGTTCATTCACATCTTTCGCCTGCTGGGAAATAAGATACGTTGCAAAATTCTTATAATGAGATTGCAGTTCTTTTTCTTCTTCGGACAAATATTTGTTGAGGAAAATAGGTGTTCTCCCATAATCAGGAAAGCCTGCTTTGATTAGTCGGTTACGCTTTTGGTCAACATTTTTAAAATGGTCTTCTTCAACTTTTATGTGCTCCCATTCAGTCGGAACCAAAAGTTGTTCGCGAAAAGCATACAGCCATGCGATGTGCCTAAAAACGATTTTTTTTCTTCGGTCTTCAAGGTCGAATTTTCTTATTTTCTCATTTGTCGTATCAAATGCATAGACCATTGAACCAAACATTCGGCTGGAGTTTACAATTCCGCCCCAGATTTTTCTTGCCTCCCATAATCTATCATAAGCTTGATTATTTTTAAAACCCACCAAAAAAGCTTCAGCGGTACCGATAAGAGCCACCGGAACCCATGGAATAATCATCCAGTCCCAGTGAAAAAAATGAAAAAGTACTGCAATCAATGTACACCAAATAGAAATCAGAATAACATGAAATCCGGATAAATTGAAAACTTGTCTGTAGTTGACATATTTAGTTGTGATCATAAATTGTATGGCTTTCTAAAAGTTTGTTCAAAGTAACAAAAAGTATACAAAAAACCTCTAAAAAATTTTAGAGGATAATTTTTTTGTCTGAATTAAAATCTCAGCATTTCTTCTATTTTCTTAGAAAGTTTTTCCGCATTTGGAAGCATCTCTTTTTCCAATATTAAATTAATTGGAACTGCCGGAGTATCCAATGATCCCATCGTTTCAACCGGAGCATCAAGGTATTTGAAGCAGTTTTTAGATATCCTGTGAGCAAAGGCTTCTGCAAATGAATTGTTTAGCTGCTCTTCTGTCAAAACAATACATTTTCCGTGAGCTTTCACTCTTTCAAAAACCAATTCTTCATCAAGAGGAATTAGAGTTCTCAGATCGATTACCTCAACTCTGCCATTAAAGCTTTTCACAGCTTCTTTTGCCCAATAAATACCCATTCCGTAAGTTACTACTAGTAAAGTTTTACCTTTTTCAGTTTCTTCCTTATCAGCTTCAATGATCACTTTTCCTTTTCCGAAAGGTAAAATATAATCTTCAGCAGGTTCAATTGTTTTTGCATCTTCAGTCCCCGGAACTTTGCTCCAGTAAAGACCTTTATGCTCCAGCATGATTACCGGATTCGGATCATAATAAGCCGCTTTTAATAAACCTTTAAAATCTGCAGCGTTACTTGGGTAGGCAATTTTTATTCCTTTAATATTCGCTAAAATACTTTCAACACTACCACTGTGGTAAGGCCCACCACCTCCGTAAGCCCCGATCGGAACACGGATGATATTGCTTACAGGGAATTTACCCTGGCTTAAATAACTTGATTTTGAAATTTCTGTAATCAGCTGGTTGATTCCCGGATAGATATAATCAGCAAACTGTACTTCAACGATCGGTTTTAAACCAACCGCGCTCATACCTGCTGTAGAGCCAATAATATATGCCTCCTGAATTGCTGTATTAAAAACTCTTTTGCTCCCGAATTTTTTTCCTAAAGTAACAGTTTCACGGAAAACACCTCCAATTCTTTCTCCAACATCCTGTCCGTACAACAAAGCTTCCGGATGTTTCCACATGATTTCCTGGATTGCATGAATGGCGGCGTCGACCATTACTATTTTTTCTTCACCTGCAGGTTCACGAGTTCCGACTTCTTCTGTGATCGGAGTTGGTGCAAAAATGTGGTTTAAAACCGTTTCAGGTTTTGGATCTTCTGCATTTTTAGCTCTTTCGAATGCTTCTTCTGCTTCTATACGGGCCTTTTTAGTGATTTGTTTTAATAATTCGTCATTAGCTCCTGAATCCACTAAATGCTTCCTAAGAGTTTCTCCCGGATCTTTTGCTCTATGTTTCGTTAAATCTTCTTCATCTCTATAAAATTCTCTTCTAACTCCAGAGGTGTGATGCCCAATAAGTACTGTTTTTGCACAGACTACCAAAGGTTTTCTTTCGTTTCTTACAAAATTAACTGCTTTTTTCATTACTTCGAAACTTTCGATGAAATCTGTTCCGTCAACTCTCATTCTGCTTAAACCGGTAAATCCGGCTACAAAATCATAAGCATCACAGGTTCTCGCTTCTTCTCTCGTTACCGAAATTCCCCATTCATTGTCCTGAACAAGGAAAATAATTGGTAATTGATGTAATGCTGCAAATTGAAGCGCTTCACTCACTTCACCTTCTGTTACAGAATTGTCCCCAAGGCTGCAGACAACAACCGGATTATTTTCAAATTGTTGAAGATTAAACTCCTGGATATATTTGATCCCCTGCGCAACACCTGTAGTAGGAATAGTCTGCATTCCGGTTGCTGAACTCTGATGAATGATTTTTGGTTTATCCTTATCTCTGCTTGAAGGATGAGAATAATAAGATCTTCCTCCCGAAAAAGGATCGTCAGCTTTTGCTAATAGCTGTAGCATTAGTTGGTAGGGTTCAAAACCAATTCCCAAAAGAATGCTTTCGTCCCTATAATATGGAGAAATCCAGTCTTCGTTTTTTAGCTGATAAGCTGTTGCCAGCTGAATTGCTTCGTGGCCCCTTGAAGTACTATGAACATATTTACAAATATTTCTGTTTTCTTCGTAAATGTCTGCCATTGCTTTTGCAAGCATCATGTGGTGGTAAGCCTTAAGCAAAATATCCTGAGAAACTTTCTCGTGAAGTGTATTTTCCATAGAAAGCAAAGATAAACAAAAAATAAAATGCTAACAACTGTTAGCATTTTGTAATTTTTATTTGAAATATCTATTATTCTTTGATTACTTTTTTACTAATAATATCTTTGCCAGTTCTCACTTCAATGATGTAGATTCCTTTCACATAAGATGATAAATCTAGTGATGTTTCATCAGAATTAATTATACCATCTTGTAATTTTTTACCAGATAATTCATAAATGTTAAATGTACTTTTCTTTGGAGCCTTTAATATTTTTACAAAATCTTTGGTTATAGTAGGAGCTATTATAAAATCATTCTTCACCGTATTTGCAGTTCCTAAAATTTCCTGAGTATAACCTGTTACCATTATTGCATAATTTTGAGGGGCACTCATACCTGTATTATCTACTAAATTTCCTTTATTGGAAATTTCAATCTTGTAAGTTCTTCCGGCCGTAGGTGTTTCAATTACAACCTGTTCCACATTGTCAACTATATTATCGCCTTTTGTGGCAGGTGTCATAGGTGAATTTGCGTTTAGTTTCCAAGGATAATATACGGTATTGTCAGTAGTATCAATAATTCTTACATCCAAATCATTGATCAGTCTTGAAGTTCTGTTGTTATGAGCTTGGGCATATGTAAGGTTTTGTGGAACTACATATGCTGGATCAATCCATGAAACAGTTACTTTAAGAGGTTCAGAACCAGATGCTATTACATTTTTTTTGTTAGGTGTTCCACTATTTAAAGTTTCATTATTAAAAATGATTGTATTGTTTGATTTTGCAACCAATAATTCTGCTCCTTTTTTAGAATTGATATATCCCCATCCATTCCAAGGATCAGGGCCCACAGTTCCTGCTTCAGAAGCTGAATGAACCATTAATGTTTTTGCAGAAGCAGCATTAAGCTCCATTCCTGGGTTCAATTGTTTATATACCTGCATCCAAACCCCGATGATACCGGTAACAATAGGGCCTGAATATGAAGTTCCGCTGCCTACGTCAATTAGATTACTTCCGGTCGTATTTTCGGCAGTGGAGGCATGAGCAACATTTGTTCCTGTAGTGATAATGTCAGGTTTTACAGCACCGTCATCTCTTGGTCCTGCACTGCTGTAATCAGATTTAATGACATCAGAAGCGGTGGCATATCTTTTATCAGTAGCAGTAAGGATATTAGAAGCTCCAACTATGATAATGTTTTTGGCTAAAGATCCTGTTCCTATACAGTCATACCCCATTGCGCAGTTATTTTGAGGAATTACATCTGTTGCTGCAAATTGTACAGGATTGTCGTTATCATCTGTATAATATTTTGGCATAGTATCCCCTGTAGGTCCCATTCCGTAGGAATTTCCTGCAGATTTTACAATGACATAAGATGGATTGCTGTAGACTATATCGTCATAGTTCTGATCGCTTGTAAGATATGCTCCCTGTAAATCATATGATGTAGATGGGCTTACAAAAGCACCGTTCCACATCCATACAGCAGTACCATTAACTTCATCGTAATTCCATCCTGGGTTAGTACCATATGAATGATTAGAGATTTTTGGCTGTGCTAAAAGTATTTTTTGAAAAACGTTGCTTGTTGATGTGTTTCCCGGGAGGGTAGTTGTTCCAAAAGTATAGTTGTCAAAAGTAGCGTTCTGTGCAATACCTCTGAAATTAGTAACACGAGTAGTACCATTAGTAAAAGTAAGGGTATATGGATAATCCTTAGCCCCAATAAAACTGGTCACAGCTGTTGCATGGGCACTATAATTCATTGTGGAAGCTTCTTTATTATTCACTCTGTTGGGCGCATTATTAAAAAAAAGATGTCCCCCAAAAGCTCTTCCGCCATCAAAAATAGTATATTTGATATTTTCACCGTTGAAAGATCCTGTCAATCCGGTAATTGTACCATTCTGAAGATAATCTGCATTAGAATTTTTATTTTGATCCAAATCATTTTCTTCATTAAAATAAGGCTTACCGTCTGGTGTGAAACCGGCAAGCTTACTTCTTTGCTTTTCAATTTCTTTAGTGATCTCATTGTTTCTGGATGTACCATAACGTTTTGAGATGTAGGAGTCAAATTTTTCATTGTTTTCAAGCTTCTGTTTCTCAAACATCCTCATTAAATCTTCATTTTTTTGAGCACTCATTAAGCCTATTGCTAAAGTGCTTACCAAAAGTATGTGTTTTTTCATATACCTTACATTTATATTTTAAATTTTCAACTAAATTATATATATATTTCAATAATTGGTATGTTAATGAATGTTAAATTTTAATTTTTGTTATTAATTCATTTAAATTTCCTTTCTTATGCTAAGAATTTTTATTCTCAATGTGGTTTTAATTGAATTTTTTATGGTTTTGTAACCTTGTAATGAATTGAAAAAATTGGAGTAACTTTACATTCTCTTTTAATTAAAAGCTAAGAAAATACATGTATTTAGTTTTTGACACAGAAACCACAGGTTTACCAAAGAATTTCAATGCTCCGCTTTCAGATTCAGATAATTGGCCAAGAATGGTTCAGATTGCATGGCAGTTGCATGATGATGACGGAACATTAATAGAAAATCAGGATTATATCATAAAGCCTGAAGGGTATGATATTCCCTTCAATGCAGCAAGAATTCACGGAATTACAACAAAAATTGCCAATGAAGAAGGCCACGACCTTGAAGAAATTTTAAATAAATTTGCCAAAGTTTTAGAAAAAGTAAGAATCGTTTCCGGGCATAATGTTGAGTTCGATTACAATATTGTAGGAGCCGAATTTTACAGAAAAAAAATAAAAGACAACCTTCAGGAAAAGCCAAGAGCCGATACCATGATTTTAGGTACGGATTTTTGTCAGCTTGGAGGAGGAAAAAATGGAAGATTTAAACCACCGAAGCTTGAAGAGCTTTACGAAAAGCTATACGGCCATAAGTTCGATGAAGCGCACAACGCGGCAGCCGACGTAAATGCAACAGCTCAGGTTTTTTTCGAAATGATGAGAATCGGAGTGATTCCTTCAGAAGTTTTAAAAATTTCTGAAGATCAGCTTACCTATTTCAAAACGTTGTATCCGGATCCGATCAAGCCTTTCAGTATCATTATCAGAAGGCAGGTTGCAGACTTTCATAACAAGAAAAAACAACAGGATTTCGGAAGTATTGACGAAATTGACCTTGGAAAATATTTCAACTTCGACAATCACAGTGTTTTTTCAACTTTATCAGCCACGTCAAGCATTAATGACCTGATTAAAAAAGCTGTGGATGATAATTTCCCGGCCGTCGGAATGGTAGATCTGGGAAATATGATGGGTGCTTTTAAGTTTGTGTCAGCAGTGGAAAATGCTAATGGAGACCGTACAAAAAAGCATAAAGATTACCTTGCGAGAAAGCAGGAAGCGGAAGAAAAAGGAGAAAAACTTAATGAAGAAGAACCTGTTTCTGAGCCTTTAATTCCTGTTGTGGGCTGCGAATTTTATATTTCTGATCGTTATGAACAGAAGCAGTTTACCAAAGATGACCCCGACAGAAGGACGCAAGTGGTATTACTGGCAAAAGATTTTAACGGATATAAAAATTTGGCAAAATTATCAAGTATAGGCTTCCTAAAAGGATTCTATTTTGGAGTTCCCAGGGTAAGTCGGGAGTTGATTGCTCAATATAAAGAAGGGGTAATTGCTTTAACCTCAGGGATTCACGGCGATATTCCGGATGCAATTTTAAATACCGGTGAGCAAAAAGGGGAAGAACTTTTCAGATGGTGGAAAGAAACTTTTCAGGATGATTTTTATGTTCAGCTTCAAAATCACAAGCTACCTGAAGAAGAGCACTTAAATGACGTTCTGCTGCATTTTGCAGACAAATATGATGTCAAAATTTTAGCACAAAACGAAACCTTTTACACCAATAAAGACGATGCCAATATCCAGGATATTGTAAGCTGCATCAAAGATGGCGAAAAACTGTCAACACCTGTTGGAAAAGGGTTTGGGAAGAGAAGAGGTCTGGCTACGGGAGAATATTATATCAAAAATTCTGACGAAATAAAAGAAGCGTTTCTTGCTTATCCCGATGCTTTCGAAGCTTATGAAGAATTTTTTGCGAAATTTAAACCATATACTTTAAAAAGAGACGTACTTCTACCAAAATTCGATATTCCGGAAGAATTTATTTATGCTGAAGATGAGGTCGACGGAGGAAAACGAGGTGAAATGGCTTACTTGACGCATTTAACCTATGAAGGAGCAAAAAGACGATACGTAGATACAGGAATTACCGATGAAATCAAAGAACGTCTTGATTTTGAGCTGGAAGTAATTGCTAATACCGGATATCCCGGTTACTTCCTTATCGTACAGGATTTCTGTAATGAAGCCCGTAAAATGGGGGTTTGGGTAGGTCCGGGAAGAGGTTCAGCAGCAGGTTCAGCAGTGGCTTACTGTATCGGAATTACCAATGTGGATCCAATTAAATATGATCTCCTTTTCGAGAGGTTTCTGAATCCCGAAAGGGTTTCCATGCCGGATATTGATATCGACTTTGATGACGAAGGTCGTGACAAGATTATCAAATGGGTAATCGATAAATATGGGCAGAATCAGGTAGCGCAGATCATTACCTATTCGGTTTTGGGTGGGAAATCTGCCATTAAAGATGCCGGAAGAGTACTGGATGTCCCGATTCCTGATACGAATAATATCGCGAAGCTCGTTCCATCCACACCGGGGATGAATATTGCAAAAGCTTTAACGAAATATGATAAATTAAGACCGGAAGAGCAAATGCTCGTTGATGAAATGAGATTGGTTCTTGATAGTCCTACAGATCCGCGCCATGACGTTTTGGCGAGTGCAAGAAAAATGGAAGGCTGCATCAGAAATACGGGAATTCACGCCTGTGGGGTGATTATCACACCGGAAGATGTGAGTAATCTGGTGCCGGTAACGATTGCTGCAAAAGATGCGGATATTTTAGTATCCCAATTTGATAATTCCGTAGCGGAAAGTGCAGGCCTTCTGAAGATGGATTTCCTTGGTTTAAGGACTTTAACGATCATTAAAGATGCCTTGAAGCTGGTTAAGGAAAGGCATGAAGTAGACATCGACCCGGATCTTATTCCGCTGGATGATGCAAAAACCTATCAGCTTTTTAAAGAAGGAAGAACGGTAGGGATTTTCCAATACGAAAGTCCCGGAATGCAAAAGTATATGAGGGAACTTAAACCAACGGTTTTTGCAGACCTCATCGCCATGAATGCCCTTTACAGGCCAGGTCCGATTAAATATATCCCGAATTTCATCAACAGAAAACACGGAATCGAGGAAATTGTATACGATTTACCGGAAACAGAAGAATATTTAAAGGAAACCTACGGAATTACTGTTTATCAGGAGCAGGTAATGCTTTTATCCCAAAAACTGGCCAACTTTACCAAAGGTGAGGCTGATACGCTGAGAAAAGCGATGGGTAAAAAGCAGATCGATGTTTTGAATAAAATGTACCCGAAATTCATTGAAGGAGGACGAAAAAATAATCTGGACGAAACCAGGCTGGAAAAAATCTGGAACGACTGGAAAGCCTTCGCAGAATATGCCTTCAACAAATCCCACTCGACCTGCTATGCATTTGTAGCGTATCAGACGGCATTTTTAAAAGCTAATTATCCAGCAGAATATATGGCGAGTGTAATGAGTAATAACATCAACAATACAGATTCGATTACCATGTTTATGGAAGACTGTAAAAGTATGGGCGTTGATGTTTTAGGGCCGGATGTTAACGAATCTCAATACAAATTCTCGGTAAACGAAAAAGGGCAGATTCGTTTTGGGCTGGGAGCAATTAAAGGTATTGGGGAAGGACCGAGTGAAGCAATTACACGGGAAAGAGCCAACGGAAGATTTAAGAATATTTATGATTTTTTCGAAAGAATTCCACCCTCGCAGATGAACAAAAGAGTAGCGGAAAGTTTAGTGTTGGCAGGAGCTTTTGACGAATTGGATGCATTCCACAGAGGTCAGTATTTTGATATTGACATGGTGGGAAGAACCAATCTGGAAAGGCTGATCAGATACGGACAAAGCTTCCAGGAAAGTAAAAATGAGATGGAAAATTCTCTTTTTGCAGATTTTGCAGAAGAAGTCCAGATTGAACAGCCGAAACTGGCACCCTGCCCGGAATGGCCGAATATGCATAAGCTTAATAAAGAAAAAGAAATTATTGGTTTCTATCTTTCTGCGCACCCACTGGATGAGTTTAAATATCAATTTCAGTTTATGCAGGGGCAGCTTTCAAAAAAAGCAGTTTTGGAGAAAGATGAGGTTGGAAAGATTGTCATTAACGAGGCTCCTGTTTTAGAGCAGGACACGCCGGAAGATGTTGCGGAATTGATAGAAATTGTATCTGATGATGTGCTGGCAGGAGAAGAAGAGATTGTGGAGGAGATCACGAAAAAAGCCGAACCGAAAGGTGTTTTCCATTTCTTGAATCTAGATGAGGTGGATGCTTATAAAGAGCAGGCTTTTGCGAACAAGCAGGAAGAATTGTTTGAAGAAAAGAAAAAAGACTGGAAAACCATACAGAAAGAAAGAGAAAACGGTGGCGGAAAAGAATACACTGTAGCAGGCCTTATCACAGAATATGTTGTAAAAGACGGTTTCAGAAGTGGCGAAAAGGTGGCCTTTTTAACACTGGAAGATTATTCGGGATCTTATTCTTTCAGGCTGGGTGACCGCGATTATATGAGATTGAAGGAAAAGCTTGAAGTCCAGCGGTTTGTTATTTTAAAGATCAAATTTGCTCAGGTTAAGGATGGTCGTGTTTTTGTTAATGTCAATGAAGTGATTGAGCTTCAGGAAGCCTTTGAAAGATTTGCAAAAAGCATTTCTCTGGTGATGGATGTCATGGATTTCAGGCCAGAAGATTTAATCTTTTTTAAATCGGTTTTAGAAAGAAATCAAGGAAATCAGAAACTAAAATTTTACATCAAAAATGTGGATGATAATGCCCGGGTTGAGCATCTGGAGGTTCAGTCGATGAAATATTCAGTGAATTTAAACGAAGATTTAATAAAAGAAATTCAATTGCTTAATAAATATGAGTTTTATTTGAATTAAATTGAAAATTCTATTATGAGTATTTTGGATCAGGATTTACATATATCATATTTTCTTTTCATACAGGACCATTTGAACCTCTTATAAATATGATAATCGTGTTGATAATTATTATTTATTCTAATAAAACTTCTATTTTAGGAGATTAATAAAGCTATTCCTAATCTGGGAACTGAACTTTATTTAGTAAATTGAAACAAAAATATATTTGTTTTCATTAAAGATGAAAGATATATTTCAATAAATAATCAAGTCTATCAAAAAATAACATCTAATATACTTTAAAAATTAATAGCGGCTAGATTTTTAGCTGCTATTTTTATTATGCTATGCTTAGAATATTAATTTATTTAATTATTTAATTATTTTATTATGTAAAACAAATTAAAATTGTTATTTCATTTCTTTGTGGGTAAAATTTAAATATTTGATATTTAATTATTTAACTAAATAACTTATTTTTAAAAATTAATAATTAATTTAAATTTTTGTTTAAAAATTGTTAATTTTTATCATTAAATGGTTTTTATATATTAATTTTTTTTGTGGAATTTTAACAATTTTTTTAAAATTAATTTTTAATTTTAAAAACCTAAAATTATTATTAACTAAAAATGAAAAAAATACTCGTGTGCATGATTAAAATTTCTGCATACGATCCTTTATTAGTTCTGGCAACAAATGAGGTGAAAAACGATCTAAAAATAATATTAAACGATATCTGAACCCATTCTCTGAAGTATTGAATTTCTGAGACTGATAATGTGAAAAATGTAATAGTGACAGATATTTCTGGGAGATTAATGAAAACTATTGCAAATCCGGGTTCAGTTCTGCGTTTAGAAGAATTAAAAAAGGAATGTATATCGTTAACTATAGAGATGAAAGATGGCTCAAAACAAACGATAAAAACAATTAAAAAGTAATTTTCAATAATTATTATAAATAACTCTAGTGACTGATTTTTTAGTTGATGTTTTTTTTATAAAAAAATTGAATTATTAATATGAAATTCGAAATTTTATTTTTAAATTAGCATTAATTAACAAAATATATTAATTTATGACAAAATTTCTACTATCATGCTTATTGTTTTTAAGTATGAACTTCTCAGCCCAGATTGATCTCGGGACGGGAAGTACTGAGGTTGGGGAAGCCCCCATCAGTACATATTATGGATATTCGTATGTTCAGCAGATTTTCACCAAGCAGGAAATCAATGCTAATGCAGCCGGTAATATCACCGGGCTTAAGTTTTATTTAGATCCGGCGATGTCTATTGCCAATTCTTCTCAATGGATAGTATATCTGGGACAGACCTCAAAATCATCTTTTACATCTGCATCTGACTGGATTCCCCTCTCGGAACTTACTCAGGTGTTTTCAGGGACGGTAACAAATAACAATGGAGTAATTGAGGTTAGTTTTGCAACGCCTTTCCCTTACAACAATACTTCTAATTTGGTTATTGCAGCAGAAGAAAACTCAGCAGGCTATGATGCTAACAATTATGATGAAGCAATGTATGTTTATACAGGTGCTCCAAATTCAACAATTTATTACAAAAATGATTACACAGATCCGGATCCTGCTTCTCCGCCTGCTACAGATGGAAATTTAGCTAATTTTAAATCTGTAGTTACTATTTTAGGATTAACAGCCAGCTCAATTCCGCCTTGTCCGTCAATTACTTATCCTGCAAATAATGCTACTTTTGTACCTTTGTCGGCTACATTAACGTGGAATAACTCTTCAGGAGCTACAGGGTACAAAGTTTCAATCGGAACGACTCCGGGAGGGACTGATGTCGCTAATCAGGTTCCGGTAACCACCAATAGCTATACGCCTACTACAGCGTTTACTCCAAATACAATGCTTTATCTTACAGTAACAGCTGTGGGACCCGGAGGTGAATCTTCAGGCTGTATGCAGGTAATGTTTAAAACAGCGCCGCCACCGCCTACAAATGATGAATGTGCAACGGCAACTACATTAACGGTAAATCCTGACACAAACTGCGGAACTGTCACTCCGGGATATACCATCGGAGCTACGGATTCAGGAACTGTTCCAGACCCTTGCTATGGAACTGCCGATGATGATGTTTGGTACAAATTTGTGGCTACTGCAACCTCACACAAAATTTCACTATTAAATATTCAGTCTATAGGAACCAATGTTGATGATACGGATACTTACTTCCAAGTTTTCAGTGGAGGGTGTGGAGCTCTATCAAGTATTTTATGTTCAGATCCTCCTTCTGGGGTTGTATCAGGTCTTACAGTTGGGGAGACTTATCTGGTAAGGGTTTATAGCTATAACGATTCTGGAAGTAATCAAAGCTTTGATATCTGTGTAGGAACATTCCCACCGCCACCAGCTAACGATGAATGTTTCGGAGCATTTGTCGCAAACACTTTTCCTTATACTTATATACAAAATGACGCGGCCGGAGCTACCAATAATTCAGGGATGATCACAGCGTGCTCAAACAATGATATGAATGACGGAACTTGGTTTAGTTTTGTAGGAGATGGTGATACTTTCAATATTACGGTGACGATGCCTGCGGGAAGCGATTTTGATCCTCAGATTGGCGTTTTCAGCGGAAGCTGTTCAGCGTTATCTTGTGAAGCTACAGTAGATAATGCAGGTCAGGGTGGAACAGAAACACTTTCTATTCCTACACTTGCGGGAAATACTTATTATGTGAACGTAGGATATTACAGCGGTTCGTCTGACGAATTGGAAGGCCCATTTACAATTGATATTACAAAAGGAGTTTTAGCAGCTTCTGAAGTAAAATCGAATAAAAACGCTATCAAATTATATCCAAATCCATTCTCTGAAGTGTTGAATATTTCTGATGCAGCTAATGTGAAATCAGTATCAGTTTCTGATGTTTCGGGAAGATTGATAAAGGCAATTGATAATCCGGGATCGGAACTTCATTTGGGTGAGCTTAAGCAGGGAATATATATGATTACTCTTCATATGAAAGACGGTTCTAAGCAAACCATTAAAACGATTAAAAAATAGTCAGGATTATGAAAAATTCTGATTATAGAGGATAAATTTTTAATGATCAAAACTAAAGACGGCCGATCTGGCCGTCTTTTTTGTACATTATATTTTTTCTGACGAAAGGCTACTTGTCCTGAACAGGCTGCAGGTCTCCCGTATTGAGACTTGAAAAAACTGTGGGGAAGAAAGTAACCAGGATGAAGTAGACGATGACCATTAATACTATTAAAGAGAAAAGTATAACTACTAAAGCATTAGGTTTGTTTTTCTTTTTTGGTTCCATGATTTTGCGGTATTTGGTTAATAGATTAAATTGATATTTGATATTAAGCTAATTTCTTGCCACACTGTTTGCAATAGCGTGCATCATCATCAATATCTTCATTTCCGCAACGGTCGCAGACTTTTTCAAGGTTTTGACGCTTGTTTCTCATTTCAGCTGTTACAATCCCGGTCGGAACCGCGATAATGGAGTAACCGGCAAGCATTAAAATTACAGCAAAAAATTTTCCCATAGGGGTAATGGGAGAAACATCACCGTAGCCCACAGTAGTTACGGTAACGACCGCCCAATAAATAGCTTGCGGAATTGTTTCAAAGCCCTGCCTGCCACCTTCCACCATGAACATTAGGGAACCTACAATAACCGAGAAAATAATTAAAAACAAAAGGAATATATAAATTTTTCTTGAACTATTTTTCAATGCTCTTACAATCACAAAACCGTCGTTCATAAAATCCATAAGGTTAAAAACCCTGAAAACTCTCAGCATTCTCAGCATTCTGAAAATCAGGAAATATTTGGTAACCGGGAAGACAAAGCTTAAATAAAAAGGGACCAGGGCCAAAAAATCTATGATCCCGAAAAAGCTGAAAATATAGTTCTTTTTATTCTTTACAACAATGATCCTTGCACAGTATTCGGTGGTGAAAACCAGTGAGATGATCCACTCCAGAATAATAAAGGTATAATGATATTTCTTATCAATAGCAGGAATACTTTCCATCAGGATAATGAATGTGCTGATTAAGATCAGGCATAGAAGAATGATGTCAAATAGTTTTCCGAGCTTTGTATCGGAACGGTAAATGATGCGGTAAAGATGCCTTTTCCAGAGTGAGTCGCCAGGAACCAGATTGTGCTCTTTTTCCATTTCAATGTTTTTTTAATTTAATAAATTATCCCTATTTTCGTAACAAACATACTGAATAAAATGACAATACGCGAAGTAATTTCAAAAATAGAAAAACGGATTCCGATACAGCTGGCAGAAGATTTTGATAATGTAGGATTGCTATGTGGGCTTCCCGATCGCAGCGTTTCCGGAATTTTAATTTGTCATGACGCCCTGGAAAAAGTGGTAGATGAAGCAATTCATAAAAATTGTAATTTAATAGTATGTTTTCATCCTATTATCTTTTCAGGGTTGAAATCATTAACTGGGAAAAATTATGTGGAAAGAGCCGTTATTAAAGCAATCGAAAATAAAATTGCAATATATGCCATACATACAGCCTTTGATAATGATTTTTTTGGGGTAAATGCAGAAATCTGCAACCAATTGGGATTAAAAGATTTAAAAATTCTTCAACCGAAAACGAATAATTTAAAGCAGCTAACAGTATTTGTACCAAAAGAGTATTCCGGAAAAGTAAAAGAAGCCCTCTTCTCAGCCGGAGCCGGAAATATCGGTTTCTATGATGAATGCAGCTTTACCGTTAACGGAAACGGAACTTTCAGGCCTGTTGAAGGCTCAAATCCATTTTCGGGACAGCAGAATATTAGAGAAAATGCTGATGAAGACATGATTTCAGTAATTTTTGAAGATTATAAGCTGGGACAGGTTGTTTCTGCGATGAAAAATGCACACCCCTACGAGGAAGTTGCTCATCAAATTTATAGTCTGGATAATGTCAACCATCATTCCGGTCTTGGGATGTGCGGCGATTTTGAAGAGCCAATGGATGAAAGAGATTTTCTGAAGCTTGTAAAAGAAAAATTCAATCTCGAAGTGATCAGGCATTCTGAATTCAATAGTAAAAAAATTAAAAAGGTAGGAGTTTTGGGAGGTTCCGGAGCCAGCGGAATCCGGTCTGCAATTTCCAAAAAATGTGATGCTTACCTTACAGGAGATGTAAAATACCACGATTTTTTCCTTGCGGAATCAAAAATACTGATCTGTGATATAGGGCATTTTGAATCAGAACAATTTGTGACTCAACAATTATTTGAAATTTTGTCACAAAAATTTAGTACATTTGCAATCTCAAAATCTATTGAGAAAACAAACCCGGTAAATTATTTCATTTAAAATATGGCAAAAACCAACGATATTTCAGTTGAAGAGAAATTAAGAGCTTTATACGATTTGCAGATCATTGATTCTAGATTGGACGAAATCCGAAATACAAGAGGAGAATTGCCAATCGAGGTAGAGGATCTTGAGATTGAAATCGAGGGTCTTGAAAAAAGAGCTGAAAAATTTCATGCAGATATCAAAGATCAGGATGATCAGATCAAAACAAAGCATGAAGTAATCAACCATGCAAAATCTTTAATTGAAAAATACAAGTCTCAACAAGATAATGTGAGAAACAATAAAGAGTTTGAAGCATTAAGTAAAGAAGTTGAATATCAGGAGCTTGAAATCCAGCTTGCTGAAAAAAGAATCAAAGAATTCGGGGCCAAGATCAGTCACAAAAACGAAACTTTGGATGAGCTGAATTCAAAAATCAATGATCTTAAGAATCACCTGAAATTCAAAAAAGAAGAATTGGAAGGTCTTGTTTCTGAAACTCAGAAAGAAGAGGAATATTTGATAGAGCAATCCAAAGAGTTTGCTGCAAAAATCGATGAAAGATTATTGGCTTCTTATGACAGAATCAGAACAAACTCTCCAAACGGTCTTGCGGTAGTGGGTCTTGAAAGAGGTGCTCCTAAAGGGTCGTTCTTTACTATTCCTCCTCAAAAGCAAATGGAAATTGCTCAGAGAAAGAAAATCATTATTGATGAACATTCAGGGAAGATCCTTGTAGATGATGAATTGGTAATGGAAGAAAACGAAAGAATGAAATCTGTAATTAAATTCTAGTTTTTAATTACGATTAAAATATAAAAGCTGTTTCAATTTGAGACAGCTTTTTTGTTCTAAACACTGATAAATACTAATATTTGCATGATGACGCTAATTTTTCATTCAGGGAGAATCATCAATAGGAACTGGCTTTAGCCCGTTTATTAAAATAACCCTAAAGGCTTTAACCAAAATTTTAAAAATTAAAGCTTCGACTAAAACCGAAAGAACCTTTAATAACAAAACAAACGGGCTAAATTCCGCTTCTACGGAATAAATATTTTTATACATTATTACAAAATTTGTGCTATTCATGCAAATATTAGTGTTTAAAAAAACAAAAAAACGCCTCAATAGAAGCGGTTAAAATTATTCTTTATAATCGTACATCTTATTATAAAGATCAATAAACTTTTCTTTAATAGCCTTTCGTTTAAGCTTTAATGTCGGCGTTAAAAGTCCGGACTCAATACTCCAGACTTCCGGAGTCAGCTCAATTTTTTTGATCTGTTCCCAATTTCCGAGATGTTCATTAATATCGTCAATTTCTTTGATAATCCTTTCTTTTAATTCAGGACTTTTTGCAATTTCCTGAGGTGTGGATCCGATGTTTAGGTTATTTCTCATGGCCCAGCTTTTCGCAAACCCAAAATCAGGCTGAATCAGCGCTGTCGGCATTTTTTCACCATCACCTACCACCATAATCTGCTCTATAAACTTAGATGCTTTTGCTAAGTTTTCTATAGTTTGAGGAGCAATATATTTCCCGCCGGAAGTTTTGAACATTTCCTTTTTACGATCTGTGATCTGTAAAAATCCGTCGTTGTCGAGGTGCCCGATATCTCCGGTTTTGAAATATCCGTCTTCCGTGAAGGCTTCTTTCGTCATTTCCTCATTTTTGAAATATCCTTTGAAAATAGAAGGACCTTTTACCGTAATTTCTCCGTCTTCCTGAATTTTAACATCCAGATTATCAAGAGGTAAGCCTACGGTTCCTATTTTAATCCTTTCAAAACTGTTTACTGATATTACCGGTGAGGTTTCCGTTAATCCATAGCCCTCCAGTATGGGAATTCCTGCATTTTGGAACATCAGATTTAATCTTGTTGATAAGGCGGCAGAACCTGAAACCAGAGTAATAATTTCTCCTCCCAAACCTTCTCTCCATTTTTTGAAAACCAACTTATCAGCAATGATTTCTTGTAGTCCTGATGGTTTCGATATGGTTTTCTTTTTACTGATTAAGTTTAAGGCCCAAAAGAATATTTTTTGCTTCAAACCTCCTGCAGATGAGCCTGTAGCATAGATTTTATCATATACTTTTTCTACCAACCTCGGAACAACGCTCATGTAATGGGGTTTTACTTCTTTCACGTTTTCGCCCATTTTTTCTATGCTTTCCGCAAAATAGATTGAAAAGCCATTGTACTGGAAAAGGTAGAAAAGCATCCTTTCAAAAATATGACAGATAGGGAGGAAGCTCAGAACTCTTGTATCCTTATAATCCAGACTCTTTCTTTTAGGAATTCTCGGCATTGAGCCTAATACATTAGATACAATATTGTGATGGGTGAGCATTACACCTTTCGGTTTTCCCGTAGTTCCCGAGGTATAAATAATGGTAGCCAGATCTTCAGAATTGATGGTATTGGCAAGGTCTTCCACCTCAATCTGCGTGGAGTCATCCTCGCCCAGGTCAAGAATTTCTCTCCAGTTGGCAGCTCCGCTTACATTGTCAAAAGTGAAAATGCCTTGTAATGAAGGGATATTGTGTTTTACCTTCACTACTTTATCCAGAAGATCCCTATCGGAAACGAAACAGTATTTAATCTCTGCATTATTAAAGATAAATTCATAGTCTTCCGCAGAAATACTTGGGTAAACGGGTACGGAAACCACTCCGATCTGAGAAAGACCAAGATCCATAATAGCCCATTCTGTACGGGAATTGGTGGTAATTAAAGCGATTTTGTCGCCTGGTTTTATGCCAAGTTTTAAGAGACCTCTCGAAATTTTGTTTCCTTCATTGATAAACTCTTGCGTAGATGTTTTTTTCCATTCACCATGATATTTCGTTACAAACATATCCGTTTTAGGATAATTTTTCAGGGCATATCTGGGTATATCAAATAATCTTTTGATGGTCATAATTTTTATAGTAATAATTAAAGGATTTTAAATATAAGCATTTTTTTTAATTGTGTAAATCAGAACTGATTAATTAGTAATTAATAAAGTGTGTGCCATAATATATTTAATAATTCAATTTAATTTTATATCTGATGAATATTTAAAAATCACTATAAATTATTGATTTACCCTTAATTGCTGATTCTATTTTCAGATTTGACCAAAAAGTGTAAATTAGTGACCATCTAATTATTCAATTTTTATGGACTTTAATTTATCAGAAGAACAGCTGATGATTCAGCAGGCAGCAAGAGATTTTGCTCAAAACGAGCTATTACCGGAAGTTATCGAAAGAGATCGCGATCAGAAGTTTCCTGCAGAACAGGTAAAGAAAATGGGAGAAATGGGGCTTTTGGGAATGATGGTAGATCCTAAGTACGGTGGTGCAGGGATGGACAGCGTTTCTTATGTTCTGGCAATGGAGGAGATTGCAAAAATAGATGCTTCTGCGGCTGTTGTAATGTCTGTAAACAACTCTTTGGTTTGTGCGGGTCTTGAAAAATTTGCTTCCGAAGAGCAAAAAGTGAAATATCTTACACCTCTTGCAAGTGGGCAGGTAATCGGAGCGTTTGCTTTATCTGAGCCTGAAGCGGGTTCTGATGCTACTTCTCAGAAAACTACAGCCGAAGATAAGGGAGATCATTATCTTTTAAATGGGATTAAAAACTGGATCACAAACGGTGGAACAGCTACATATTATATCGTAATCGCTCAAACAGATCCTGAGAAAAAACATAAAGGGATCAATGCTTTTATCGTAGAAAGAGCCTGGGAAGGCTTTGAAATAGGACCAAAAGAAGACAAATTGGGAATCAGAGGAAGTGATACACATTCTTTGATCTTCAACAACGTAAAAGTACCGAAAGAAAACAGAATTGGGGAGGATGGTTTCGGATTCAATTTTGCGATGGCTGTTTTGAACGGAGGAAGAATCGGTATTGCTTCTCAGGCTTTAGGAATTGCTTCAGGTGCTTATGAATTGGCTTTAAAATATGCTAAAACAAGAAAAGCTTTCAAAACAGAAATCATTAACCACCAGGCAATCGCTTTCAAATTGGCGGATATGGCAACTCAGATCACAGCGGCTAGAATGCTTTGCTTTAAGGCTGCTGTAGAAAAAGACGCGGGAAAAGATATCTCTGAAAGCGGTGCAATGGCAAAATTATATTCTTCTCAGGTTGCGATGGATACAACTATCGAGGCTGTACAGATCCACGGAGGATACGGATATGTGAAAGAATATCACGTAGAAAGACTGATGAGAGACGCAAAAATCACACAGATCTATGAAGGGACTTCTGAAATCCAAAAGATCGTTATCTCAAGAAGTATTGCAAAATAATTTGCTTAAAATAGGCTAACTATGAGATACTTGTGGGTCACTTTAGCTGTAATTCTCCTGTTTTTGGGAGTGTTTGTCTGGTATAAATATTTTTTCGTTTTTGGGGAAGGAGTAAAATCCGGCTATCTGAATTATGCCATCAAAAAAGGTTATATTTTCAAGACCTATGAAGGAAAATTAATTCAAGAAGGCTTCGGAAGAGGAAAAACCGGGGCAGTCACAAGCTATGAGTTTGAATTTTCTGTAGAAGATCCTGAAATTTTCAAGCAATTGGAAATGAACAGTGGTAAAAACTTTGATCTTCATTACAAAGAATATAATGGAGCGTTGCCCTGGAGAGGAAATACAAAGTATGTTGTAGATAAAATAGTTAATATGAAATAGTAATAAAAGAGGCTGCCTTTTGAGATAGCCTCTTTTTTACATATACACGAACCACAAAATATTAATATATGTTTACTTTACTTTTTGATTAAAAGTATTAATGAACTTTTTCTCAAAAACGTGAATTCAGTTAAAATATTATCTAACTTTTTGTGGTTAGGTCAATTGTTTCCATCGGAAGTATTCTTGTTCCTCTTTCTATAAAAATAATATCCAATTCCGATAACCAGGAAAAGTGGCCAGAGTGGGAGAATGAAAAGGAAAATCGAGGTGATCACATTCCAGCCGGAAGATATGGCAGCAAAGGATTTTTCTCCAAAAGTTTTAAAGTTATCAGTTTTCGTGAGGTTTTCATCTTTTCCATATAATGTGATGTCGACTTCACACATCGTGTTCTGTACAAAGTCTTGTCCGGAAAGCTCAATGCTTTTGTTTTCTACTTTACCGAGATTATAGCTTAAATCTTCCATCAGATAATCAAATTTTTGAATTGGAACCTTTACTTTTAGGTAAGTTATTTTATTATCATTGTTGTTTAATGAAATATTTTCACTTCTTATAAAGCCGTCATATTTGGAGACTTCCTGCTTTACAATTTCTTTTGCGGTTTCAGTGTCTTCTACGGTAAGTTCCAGTATTCCTGCTTTTAGTAATTTGTTTTTTTGGATATTCAGTTCACAATTTTCTTTTTTTGGCTGTTCTTTGTAAACAACTTTCGTTTCTCTGATGACTTTCGGAGTGGAAATATTTACAACAATTTTTTCTTTTTTTTTCGCAGAATCTTTCTTTTCTGTTTTGGTTTCAAGCTTTACTGATGAAATTTTTTCAGATAAAGAATCTACAATTTTTGAAGTGCTTTCAATCTTGTCTTTTACTTCATTTTTTGTGTCTTCAAATTCTTTGATTTTTACATTGGCAGAATCTAGGGCAGCATTTGCTTTATCGTGTACTTCTGTAATTTTTGCAGAAGCTGCAGAAACTGTGCTATCGGCAGTGTTTATGGCATTTTCCAATTGATTTGCTGCGGTTTCCCCTTTTTTACACATGATAAACGTGCTTGATATAGCAATGAGTAGGATGAATTTTTTCATAACGTTTAATTGTTTCAATAAGGTAAAGTTATGAGGGAAGTTTTTGTAAATATTGTAAAAGAAGTGTATTCCTATGGTAAATTCTACTGTATTTAAAATCAATGCGTTAAATTTGTTTTACAAAAGTTTTACAAAAAAAAGACATTGTTTTTTACGAGTATGAAGCTCTTTTTAAATTATGGATTATTTTTTTCTATTTTAAAATTAAATTATGGTTATTTTTCGTTAAAATTAAAATAATAATTTATAAAATATAATAATAATGAAATAAATCATAATTGATTGACTTTCATAAATTTGTGTTATAATAATTTTTATATTTGTTGAAAGTATTATAATTTTCAGATCTTATTTTTAAATTAACATATAAACCATATAAACATTATAAATTATGATTATTAAAAAACTACTTTATTTAGGGATACTTATCTTCTTCTTTTCTTTAGGAAAAGGGCAGGATTTTTTTTCATCTATGAATGAGAGATCTATTAAAGCAGATCCTAAAAACCGAACAGTACAACCCGAAAAGTTTCTTACCTACAGGCTGGATGTGGCCGGAATAAAAAATTACCTTAATTCGGTTCCGGAACTGGGGGATAATGATCGTAAGGATAATGCACCCATGATTGTTTTACCAATGCCCGATGGGACGAAAGCGAAATTCAGAATCTGGAAATCTTCGGTGATGGCTCCGGAGCTGGCTCAGAAGTTCCCGCAGCTTGTTACTTTGACGGGCCAGGGAGTTGATGATAAATATGCCACTATAAAACTGGATTTTACGGAGCTGGGTTTTCATGCTCAGATTAAATCTGTTATCACAGGTGATTTATACATTGATCCTTATGCGAAAAATGACATTAATAATTACATCATTTATAAAAAAAATGATTTAATTAACAAAAATCCGAGAATATGCGCAACAAAAGATGATGAGCAGCTTCTGCTGGAAAAAAAAAACATGTCAAAAACAGTAACACCAAGCGTAGGAAATCAAATTAGAATTTTCCGCTTTGTAGTAGCATGTACAGGCGAATATGCGCAGGCTGCAACAGGATTATCTTCACCTACTGTGGCTCAAACCTTATCCGCTATCGTAACATCTGTAAATAGAGTAAATGGAGTGTATGAGCAGGAAATTGCTGTAAGGCTTATTTTAGTATCTAATGAAAACTCTGTTGTTTTCACCAATCCTTCTACAGATCCCTTCAATGGAAATGATGATGCATATACATTAATTGATGAAAGTCAAACCGTAATTGATGGGATAATCGGATCAGCCAATTACGATGTAGGTCATACTTTCAGTACAGGCGGTGGCGGATTGGCCGGCCTTGGAGTTATCTGTGACGATTCTGGTAAGGCAAGCGGTATTACCGGCTCACCGAATCCTGTGGGCGATCCTTATGATATTGATTATGTTGCTCATGAAGTAGGGCATCAGTTTGGCGGACCGCATACTTTTAATGCAACCACAGGCAGTTGCGGAGGTGGAAATCGTGACGGATCTCATGCTGTAGAGCCAGGAAGCGGAATTACAATCATGGCTTATGCAGGTATTTGCGGAACAACAAACAATTTGGCTTCTAATAGTATTCCTATTTTTCATACCAACTCGTTTCAATCAATTACTCAGACTGTTCAGTCAACAACATGTCAAGTTACGAACCCTGTTGCCAATACGGCCCCAATTGTAAATGCAGGAAGTGATTATACAATACCAAAGAGTACACCTTTTAAACTAACTGGTTCTGCAACTGATGCTCAGGGTAATGCACTTACTTATTGCTGGGAACAGAATGATATAGGCCCCGCAGGAAATTGGAATGTGCCCACTGGAAATGCTCCTCTTTTCAGATCATTTTTACCTGTAACCGATCCTTACAGATATTTCCCGAAAATTACAGATGTTATCAATAATACTACCACTAAAGGAGAGGTTTTGCCTTCTTATGCAAGATCCATGGAATTCAGGCTGACTGTGAGGGATAACAATGCGGGCTGCGCGGGAGTAGCAAATGATGATGCTAAAATTACTGTTGATGGTAATTCAGGGCCGTTTACGGTAACAGCACCTGCCTCAGCGGTAAGCTGGACGGGAAATTCTACCCAAACGATAACATGGAATGTGGCTAATACAACCGCAGCACCTGTAAGCTGTGCGAATGTAAGCATTTTACTTTCAACAGACGGTGGGCTTACGTATCCGACTACAATTTTAGCTTCTACTCCAAACGACGGCTCAGAGGTTATTACTATTCCGAATATGAATACAACTCAGGCAAGGATTATGGTTGCGGGAGTAGGAAATGTATTCTATAATATCAACCCGGTTAATTTTACCATTACTCAGGTACTTGCCACTAATGAAGTTGATGGAAATAAAGATGTATTTGTAGTATATCCTAATCCGGGTAAAGACGTTCTGAATATTAGATTTATTAATCAAAATG
The DNA here is from genome assembly GCF_900156075.1 of Chryseobacterium sp. RU37D. GTDB lineage: Bacteria > Bacteroidota > Bacteroidia > Flavobacteriales > Weeksellaceae > Chryseobacterium. The sequence continues at coordinate 49,914 of NZ_FTMM01000014.1, forward strand.
ATAAATACGATATTACTATATATGATGCAAGCGGAAAGCTGGTATTTAGCAAGACAAACAATACATTAAACCATAATAAGATTGAGACTTTTAATTTATCTCAATTAATTAAAGGAGATTATATGATTAGTATCAAATCTAGAAATATCAATAAGACGGTAAAATGGATTAAAGAATAAATAATGTTTAAATAAATTGATATAAAATAAAACCGTTCAATAAGCTGAACGGTTTTATTTATTATATTTTATCAAATTTAATTTTGATTAAACTCACTAATAAAATGCAGCTTCACATTCGGGAATTTTTCCTGCGTCATGTGTATGGTGAAGGAAGAATCTGCAAGGAAAACCAACTGGTTATATTTATCTCTTGCTAAGAATCTTTGCTTTAATCTCGCAAATTCTTTAAACTCTTCTGATTTTTCATCCGCTTCAACCCAACAGGCCTTGTGCATGGAAAGTGGCTCGTAAGTACATTTTGCACCATATTCATGCTCCAGACGATACTGGATAACTTCATACTGAAGCGCACCCACCGTTCCGATGATTTTTCTACCGTTCATTTCAAGCGTAAACAGTTGGGCAACACCTTCATCCATCAGCTGATCAATACCTTTTGCCAATTGTTTTGCCTTCAACGGATCGTTGTTGTTGATATATCTGAAATGCTCAGGAGAGAAGCTCGGAATCCCTTTGAAACTCAATTTTTCCCCGCCCGTCAGCGTGTCACCAATTCTAAAGCTTCCCGTATCATGGAGACCTACAATATCACCAGGGAAACTTTCATCCACCACTTCTTTTTTATCTGCAAAAAAGGCATTCGGAGAAGAGAATTTCATTTTCTTGCCTTCTCTTACCAATAAATAATTTTCATTTCTTTTAAACGTTCCGGAAACAATTTTTACAAAAGCCAGACGGTCTCTGTGCTTCGGATCCATATTGGCGTGGATCTTGAAGACAAATCCTGTAAAATTGTTCTCTTCAGGTTTTACAAGACGAGTATCACTTTCTTTCGGTTGTGGCATCGGCGCAATGTCGATGAAGGCATCCAGTAATTCACGAACCCCAAAATTATTCAAAGCCGAACCGAAGAAAACAGGTTGTAGATCACCTTTCATATAATCTTCACGATTAAACCCGGGGTAAACAGATTGAACTAAATCTAATTCTTCTCTTAAAGTAGTAGCGGCCTTTTCACCGATAACTTCATCAATAGATGTGTCATTAATATCATCAAACTTAATAGAATCTCCAACTTTTTGTTTTTTCTCTTCCAGGAATAACTGAATGTTGTTTTCCCAAATGTTGTAAATCCCCTGAAAGTCACTTCCCATACCAATTGGCAAAGAAAGCGGAACTACTGTTAATCCTAATTTCTGCTCAACTTCATCCAGCAAATCAAAAGCATCTTTACCTTCACGATCAAGCTTATTAATGAAAACCAGCATCGGAATATTTCGCATCCTGCAAACCTGAACCAGCTTTTCAGTCTGTTCCTCAACCCCTTTTGCAACGTCGATCACAACGATTACGGAATCTACGGCTGTTAAAGTTCTGTAGGTGTCTTCTGCGAAATCCTTATGGCCGGGAGTATCCAAAATGTTGATCTTGTGGTCTCTGTATTCAAAAGCCAGTACGGAGGTTGCCACGGAGATTCCTCTCTGTCTTTCAATTTCCATGAAGTCGGAGGTGGCTCCTTTTTTTATTTTGTTGGATTTTACTGCACCTGCTTCCTGAATTGCACCCCCGAAAAGCAGTAGCTTTTCCGTCAACGTGGTTTTTCCGGCATCGGGGTGAGAGATAATCCCGAAGGTTTTTCTTTTTTCTATTTCTTTGATTAAGTCTGACATATCGTATTTTGAAGTTGCAAAAATCGGGAATTTTAATGGAAATTAAAAATGAAATTGTGGGGTTGAAAATTTACCTTTAAAGATACTTCAACTTTGTTCAGGATGGTAACATTAATATTAGCTATTAAAATCTGCAGAATAATTGTCATTTTCATAATTTTCACAAATTTCAAATTCACAATTCAAAACCATTTATTGATCTTTTTTAATTCAAAAAAATTATCTTTGTTTTTAAATAAAAATCATCGGTATATATGGAAAACAGCAGGTACCCAAAATTTACATTCACATGGGCCGGCGGGCTTGTGTTATTGGCGGGATTAGTTGCAGGAGGTATGCTTGTTTCATTCTTTAACGTTTTCTGGATGTTTATTTTTAAAGAAAATCTGCAGTACAGAGATTGGTTTTTTATGCTTTCCAATGCGGTGTCATTTCTTTCTGCGATTGCTTTTTTTGATTTTTTTATTGTGAGAAGAACAACAGGCAAAAAACTGAATTTCAATTTTTCACCTACTAACTTTTATACTTATCTGCTGGTTTTTCCTTTAATGATCGGAATGATGTTCATTGCAGAATTCATTACTGCTCAAATTCCCACAACAGGGCCTTTTTTCGGGAAATATTATGAGTTTTTCAACAGGCTGATGGAGCAGCTTACAGATGATCCGGTTATTATGATTATTACTGCGGTGATTTGTGCACCGATTTTTGAAGAAATTATTTTTAGGGGAATTATCCAGAAAGGATTGATGAATAAAGGCGTTGAACCCTATAAAGCCATTATTTTTGCTTCGGTTATTTTTGGCGTGGTTCATGCGAATCCGTGGCAATTTGTGGGAGCTGTTTTGTTAGGCTGTGTTTTAGGGCTGGTATATTATAAAACAAAATCTTTGCTTTTGCCAATGCTGCTTCATGGTTTTAATAATTTGTGTTCATCACTATTAATGATATACACAAAAAACGAAAGTTTTGCAGATTGTTTTAAGATTCCGGAATGGGTAATATTAATCATGGGAGTGATACTTTTTTCGTTATTTTATTACTTGTTTGTAAAGAAAAATAAAGTATATTATCTGGAAATTTAGTTTAAACATTAATACCACGAATGATTTTCACAAATATTCACAAAACTGAATTATTTTCTTGTAAAAGACGGTGTTATTCGTGCAAAAATTAGTGATATTCGTATTTAAGAAAAATAAAATAAAAACGATATGGAATTACTGGTAGCGACTCACAACGTACATAAGAAAGAAGAAATTCAACAGATTTTAGGTAATGAATTTGTCGTAAAAAGCCTTACCGATTATGATATTCATGAAGAAATTCTAGAAGATGGAGATTCTTTCAATGCTAATGCTTTGATCAAGGCCAAATATTGCTTTGAAAAAACAGGGATCCCAAGCTTGGGAGATGACAGCGGCCTGGTTGTGGAGTCTCTGGACGGCAGGCCCGGGGTTTTTTCTGCGCGTTACGCAGGGGATCATGATTTTGCAAAAAATATAGAAAGAGTTTTGAGTGAAATGGAAGGTACAGAAAACAGGAAAGCTTATTTCATCACGGTTTTATGCTATTATGACGAAAACAGAGCAAAATATTTTGACGGGAAGGTCCACGGAAATTTATTAACCGAAAATAAAGGCTTCAAAGGATTTGGGTACGATCCGATTTTTGTTCCAGAAGGCTATGATATGACTTTTGCACAAATGGAACCGGAAGATAAAAACAAGATCAGCCACAGGAAGCAGGCGCTGGATTTATTTCTGGATTTTCTGAAAGTCAAAGAATAGTTTTTGGGTTCAGGCTAAGTCTAAGATCTAAGTTGAGGTTGAGGTTCGGGATAAAGAAGAAGTTGTATTTATATTTTAAGTTGTATTTACCATAATTTTAATCTCAGCCTAAACTTTAATCTTAACCGAAATCCGTACATTTGTGACCATAATAAACTATCGATTTGAGTACTTATTTAACGATATTGGGCTTTAATTCAGCAATTCCTACGGTTAATTCTTCTCCTACCGCTCAGTTTCTGGAAATGGAAGAAAGGGCTTTCCTGATCGATTGCGGGGAAGGCACCCAGGTTCAGTTGAGAAAGGCAAAAGCAAAATTCTCAAAAATTAATCATATATTTATTTCACATCTTCACGGTGATCATTGTTTTGGTTTACCCGGGCTGATCGCGTCTTTCAGGCTGTTAGGTAGAGATATGCCGCTGCATGTGTATGGGCCAAAAGGAATTAAGAATATGCTGGAAACGATCTTTACCATTACAGAAACCCATCGTGGTTTTGATGTGGTTTATCATGAGCTGGATAAGAATTATTCTGAAAAAATTTATGAAGATAACAGGGTAGAAGTATATACTATTCCTTTGAATCACAGGATTTACTGTAATGGCTATTTATTTAAAGAAAAACCAAAAGAAAGACACCTGAATATGATGGAAATTGCAAAGTATGGTGAAATAGAAACCTGTGATTACCATAATATAAAGGCAGGAAAAGATTTTGTTTTGAATGATGGATATGTTCTTAAAAATGAAATTCTTACACTTGATCCGACTCCGTCGGTTTCTTATGCATTCTGCAGTGATACAAGATATCTTGAAAGTGTGATTCCTATTATAAAAAATGTGACGGTTCTGTATCATGAATCGACATTTTTGCATGATTTGAAAGATATGGCAGATTATACTGGGCACACAACCGCTCTGGAAGCGGCTACAATTGCTCAGAAAGCTCAGGTTGGTAAGTTGATTTTAGGACATTTTTCCAATAGATATGCTGATTTGACGGTGTTTACCGATGAGGCAAGAGCAATTTTTCCTAACACTTTTTTACCTAAGGCCTTGGAGCCGGTGAAATTTTAAACCTATGTTGAAGTTTGAAGAATTAAAAATCTTCTTGGATGAAAAGGCAGATCAATACAATGATCCGGGATTTATAGAAAATGACCCGATCCAGATTCCGCACCGGTTTTCTTTGAAGCAAGATATTGAGATTGCGGGATTTTTGGTGGCAACAATTTCTTGGGGAAACCGAAAGGCTATCATAAAGTCAGCAGAAAAAATGCTTGATATGATGGGGAATTCTCCGTATGATTTTGTTTTAAATTATTCTGAAAAAGATTTGAAGGAAATTCAGGATAAAAGTATCCACAGAACGTTTAATGGAGAAGATTTTACATATTTTATCAAACAATTTAATAGAATTTATATTGAAAGTGAAAGCTTGGAAAATCTATTTAAAGTAAATGATTCGGAAATCAATTTTTCTCACGCCATAGAACGTTTCAGAAGCAATTTTTTAGGAACGGAAAAACACAGAAGCCATAAGCATGTGAGCTCACCCTACAAAAATTCTTCTACCAAAAGAATAATGATGTTCCTGCGCTGGATGGTGCGTAAAGACAAGCGTGGTGTAGATTTTGGTATCTGGAAAAATACAGATCAGAAATATCTTTCGATACCGCTGGATGTGCATACAGGAAATATTTCCAGAAAGCTGGGATTGATTGAAAGAGACCAAAATGACTGGAAAGCTGTTGAAGAACTGGACTTGGTCATTAGAAAATTTGATGACAGAGACCCCGCAAAATATGATTTTGCCTTGTTTGGATTGGGAATTACAAAAGAATTACTATAAAACAAAACACAATGAAAAAGGACATCGAAAAATCAGAAACTTTAGAAAAAATTGCTAACGGAATTACCTGGTGGATTGGTTCTATACCGTCACTTATAGCGCATACTTTATTTTTTATCGTTTCGTTTTTGCTTCCCCTGCTTCATCTGGTGGAGTTTGACAAAATGCTACTGATCCTTACTACTGTTGTATCTCTCGAGGCTATTTATTTAGCTATTTTTATCCAGATGTCGGTGAACAAAAGCCACGAGAAAATTGAAGATATCCAGGAGGATATCGAAGAAATCAGTGAAGATATTGAGGATATTCAGGAAGATATCGAGGAAATCAGTGAAGATATTGAGGAGATCAACGAAGATATTGAAGACATCCAGGAGGATATAGAAGAGATCAACGAGGAAGAAGACGATGAAGATCACAGCGAACGCGCAAAAAATGTGATGCTGAAAAGTAATGTGAGCTCAAATAAAAATGAAATTAAAGCTTTAAAGGATAAGATTGAGGAGCTTCAAAACAAAATAGATGAGCTTAGAAAAGAATAATTTTAATTGATTTTGTTTTATTTATTGAATTATATTAAAAAAAATAAAAATAACTGATAACTTTATCAGTTATTTTTTTATTGTATAGGTATAGTTTCTGTATTTTGTTGATGATTAAAAATAAATTGAAGATTGATATGAATTTCTTTAATTATATTCAAATTTTATTCAAAAAATAGTATTTTTGGATAAACAATTATAAAATGTTAAAATATAGATTGAAAAATTACTTTAAGATTAGTTTTATTCTCTTTTTCCTTTTTGGCATTCTTACTTCTGCGCAAAAAAACAGACCGCCAGCAAAGAAAAATATTCCTGCTAACGCGAAGGCAGGTGATTATATTGATGTCAACGTACCCCCTTATCCTCAAAGCAATTTTACAGCAGCTCAATTAGTAAGCGATGTGCTTGTAGGCAATTCCGGTGGGTGTAGTGCACCCAATATTTCCAATGTGATTGTTACACCCAATCAGCCTGTCACAAATAATAATAGGTTCTGGGGATATTTTAATAAAGGAACATCAACCTTTCCATTTCAGGAAGGAATTGTTTTAACAACTGGCTTTGCCAGAAAAGCAGGGAATACTGCTGAAGGAGGGGTTCTAAGTGACGGAAATGGTGGAGGAAGCGATCCTGACCTTATTGCAGCAATTGGTGTAACAACACAAATCAGTAATGCGGCAATTTTAGAATTTGACTTTGTTCCTAACAGTACGCTAATGAAGTTTAACTATATTTTTGCTTCCGAAGAGTATACGGGTAACTTTCCTTGTCCTCCTTTTCAGTATGATGATGCTTTCGCTTTATTGTTAAAGCCTAATACACCAGGGGCTCCTTATGTAAATTTGGCAGTTTTGCCGGGTGGTGCAGGACCTGTTTCTGTACCTAATATTCTGCCTGCCAGCTTCGCTTGTGGTCCTATTAATGCTCAGTATTTTGGTTCTTTGGCACCTAATGCTACTAATTATAACGGAACCACCGCAGTACTTACTGCTCAGGCTAACGTTATTCCGGGACAATCTTATCATATAAAAATGGTTGTTGCCGATGCGCGTGACAGTAGCTATGGTTCTGCTGTTTTTCTGCAAGCCGGATCTTTCGATATCGGGATGTCAATTGTTGATGGTAACGGAAACCCCATCACCAATGCGAATATGTGTGATAATACACCTCAGATTTTAAAAGCGCAGGTCGCTACAGTTCCGGGAATGACTTTCCAATGGTATAAAAATGATGTTGCCATTCCGGGAGCCACAAATGCTACCTATACAGCCACATCACCGGGGGTATATACAGTAAGAACCTTTGTAGGAGGGACACAATGTCAGAATGCAAGCTGTACCATTGTGGGCGGAACAACCCCTCCGGCGCAGAATGCTACCTTAAAGCTTTGTACAACGCCTTCAGTTTCTACATTTAATTTAAATGATGCAACTCCAATGATAACCAGTTCTACAACAGCTATTGTTCGTTATTATATCAACCAGGCGGATGCTATTGCACAGAATGCAGCATATATTAATCCGACGTTATTGGGAAGTTACAATGGGACTGACGGACAGGTTCTATATGTTGTGGTTTCAAACGGAGCTTTCTGTAGCAAACTGGTTACTTTAACGCTGAAAAAAGAAGCAACACCTGTAGCACAGCTTACTGCTACAAAAGTAAAAATATGTGCAGGAGAATCTACGACGCTTACTGCTTCAAACGGGGTTACTTACGAATGGGTAGGAATGTCCGGAACAGGAAATACACAGGTTGTTTCCCCTACACAGACGACTACGTACTCAGTGTATGCTATCGGAGCTCAAGGCTGTAAATCTCTGCAGCCGGCATCTGTTACCGTAGAAGTTGTACCGGCAATTACTTCAAACCTTTCAGGAGGAATGATCTGTGAAGGAGATGTTATCACTTTAGATGCAGGAACGGGACCGAATTACCATTATACCTGGAATACAGGTGATCTTACACAGACGATTAGTGTGGGAACTCCGGGAACCTATTCAGTAACTATTAATAACGGCGTTTGTACAAAAGTATTTACTACACAGGTTATTCAGGCAGTTATTCCAGAAATTATCAATGTAGATTACAGCGAAAATGGAACAATGATTCTTACAGCAAGTAATCCAAGCAACGGAGCTTTGGAATATTCTATCGACAACGGTGTTACATGGCAAAATTCAAATATTTTTACGAATGTTCCTAGAAATATTGTAGTTTCTATCAGAGTAAGAGTGAAGCGTACAAGTTGTATTGGCTTCCTAGAATATTTCACATTCGTAATGCAAAATGTCATTACACCGAACGGAGATAATATCAATGATATGATTGACCTGAGAGGAGTTCTTAAGTATAAAGATTTCAAAGCTTCCATCTTCGACCGTTACGGAAGAGAGGTCTATAAAGCCAGTAACCTACAGCCTTATTGGGACGGATATTTCCAGGGAAAACGCCTTCCTACAGCATCTTACTGGTATCAGGTAAGTTTTGAAGATCCGGCAAGTAAGAAACCTGCAGTAAAAACAGGCTGGATTTTATTAAAAAATATTGAATAAATATCTAAACATAATATGAAGAAAGACCAACAATTTGTTGGTCTTTTTTGGTTTTTAAGGTAAAAAAAATTGATATTTTACGATATTTCAGATTGTAATAGTGATAATGTAATTTCATCTGAATTGAATTTCAATCAAAAAAAATAGTATTTTTGTTTAAAATAATATAAAATGTTAAATAGGAGGATAAGACATTTATTTTTGACTTTATTTTTAGTTCTTGCGGGAAGCTTTATTTTTGCTCAGGAAAGGGGGAAAGGTATCGTCAAAAAAGCTACGGCTCAGAGCATGAAAGCAGGTGCTTTTATCGATGTAAATGCTGCCGGTTATCCGGAATCAAATTACAGTATTACACAATTGGTAAAAGAAGTGCTTATCAGCGGTGGTTCCACATGTTCTGCAGCCAATGTAAGTAACGTTGTGGTTTCTCCTAATTTACCACCGACGGATCAGAACAGAAGCTGGGGATACTTTAATAAAGCAACCACCAACTTTCCCTTTGCCAAAGGTATTGTCCTTACCACAGGATATGCAAGAAAAGCAGGAAATACATTTCAGGGTACTTTAAGTGACGGCCTTCCTGTACAAGGAGATGCTGACCTTGCTGCGGCACTTGGATTGCCTAATGCCCAGCTGAAAGACGCATCCTATATCGAATTTGATTTTGTACCGGCCTCTACTAAGGTTTCCTTCAGATATTTATTTGCTTCAAAAGAATATCAGCAGGATTATCCCTGCTCAATCAGTGACGGTTTTGCATTATTATTAAAAAAAGTAGGCGATCCTAACTATACAAATCTTGCTGTTTTACCATCGGGCCAGCCTGTAAGTGTTACTAATATCCACCCTGCGATATCCACCCCGGGTGGTTCAGGGTGTCCTGCCGTAAACCAGTCTTTCTTCGACGGCTACAATACATCCAATATAGAAACTAATTATGATGGACGTGTTATTCCTCTTACGGCGGAAGCAACAGTAATTCCGGGACAGACGTATCATTTCAAAATGGTATTGGCAGATTATCAGGATTCAAACTTTGATTCTGCTGTTTTCCTTGAAGCCGGATCTTTTGATATTGGTGTTAAAATCCTTGATCCTGCAGGAGCGACTCTTCCTCCATCTATTAACGTTTGTGATAATGTACCTCAGACTTTTACAGCCTCAGTTCAGGGTGGTGGAGCTACCTATGTATGGCTTTTAAATAATACACCTATTCCGGGAGCAACCAATGCATCATATACGGCAACACAACCGGGAACTTATACCGTTCAGGTATTCCTTCCGGGGAACACTTGTCCGGGAACTGCTACTGTCACGATTGTGGGAGGTACTTCACCTACGGTTCAGAATTCTACCCTCACGGCTTGCTATACCCAGGGTAATGCAATATTTAATTTAACATCGGCACAGGGAGCAATAAGTACGACTCCGGGTGCTACTTTTTCATATTATATTAATCAGTCAGACGCACTGGCCGGAAATGCCAATACAATTTCCAATACTACGGCTTTCCCAAGTCCGGGGCAAACGATTTATGTCTTAGTAAAAAACGGATTCTGTTCAAAAGTAGCTGAGCTGCAATTGATAAAAGCTCCGCAAATGACAGCTACAATTGCTCCTCCGGCTGTTTTAACGTGCGCCAATTCACAAACTACGCTTGATGCCTCAACTTCTGTTTATCCCACAGGATCTACATTCAGCTGGACTACTTCAAACGGAAATATTGTTTCCGGAGCTAATACCCTAAATCCTGTAATAAACTCAGCGGGGACTTATATTTTAACAATATCAAATACTTATCAGCCTGGAAATTTAACTTGTACTGCAACAGCCAATGTTACCGTAACAGGTGACAGTGCTCCGCCTACAACCGGCCTTACAGCAAGTAAAGTATTGATCTGTGCAGGAGAATCAGTGGTATTAACAGCTTCTGGAGGTACAACTTACAATTGGGTAGGCTTATCGGGAACTGGAAATACACAGACCGTTTCACCAACTGCCACTACTACATACACAGTAACTGCAGTAGGAGTAAACGGATGTGTTTCTGCAAATCCTGCGATGATTACGATTCAGGTTAATCAGCCATTTACAGCTCAGAACGCAACTTTATTTAAGTGTTATCAGGATGGAGGAATTAATTATGATCTAACAGAAGCTCAACCTCAAATTACTTCTGCAACTGGGGTTACTTTTGCATATTATATTAATCTTTCAGATGCCAATGCAGGAAATACAAATACTATTGCCAATCCGGCTTCTTTCAATAGTGCAGGAGGGCAGACCATTTATGTTCTGGTATCAAATGGAGGATGTAGATATGTTGTTAATCTTCAGTTATTGGCAACGCCACAAACTATATTAACTATCGCTGCGCCACAACAGATTACCTGTACAACGACTCAGATTACTCTGAATGCTTCTGCTTCTGTAATCCCTGCAGGATCTACAATTGCATGGACTACATCTGGAGGCGGAAATATTGTTTCCGGAGCTAATACTTTAAATCCGGTAGTAAATGCAGGTGGAGTATATACCTTAACAGTTTCAAATGTTAATCAGCCAGGAAATCTTACCTGTACCTATACAGCTAATGTTACGGTAACTCAAAATACAACACTTCCTGTGGCAACAGTGACGTCTACCGTGTTTCAGATCTGTCCGGGAGAATCTGTGACATTAACGGCTTCGGGTGGGGCTACTTACAACTGGGTAGGCTTACCGGGAACAGGAAATACGCAAGTGGTTTCTCCGGCGGTTACTACAACATACACGGTTTTTGCGGTAGGAGCAAACGGTTGTGTTTCTACAAACCCTGCTACCATTACAATCGTTGTAGGTCCGCCGGTGGCAGTTTTAAGCGCTTCAAAATCTAAAATCTGTGCAGGAGAATCTGTGACATTAACAGCTTCAGGAGGTGTTACTTATGAATGGGTAGGCCTTCCTGGAAACGGAAATACCCAGGTGGTTTCCCCAACTGCGACTACTATTTACTGCGTTTTTGCCCTGGGTGGAAACGGGTGTAAAGTAGCTACCCCGACTTGTATTACCATTCAAGTGGTTCCTGCAATAGTTTCCACATTACAGGATGTATATGTTTGTGCCGGAGATTTCGGAACATTAGATGCCGGGGCTGGGCCTAACTATACTTATCTTTGGAATACAGGTGCAACTACTCAGACGATTTCTGTAAATACACCGGGAACTTATTCGGTAACAATCAGTAACGGAGTTTGTTCCAAAGTATTTACAGCCCAGCTGATCAATCCTACATTACCACAGTTTACTAATATTGTATACGAAAATCATGTATTGACACTCACTGCTACTAATCCTACGGGTGGAACTCTTGAATATTCCATAGATGCAGGATTTACATGGCAGAATTCAAATATTTTCTATAATGTTTTGGATAATACAAGCTACAATTTGATGGTAAGAGTGAAAGATGCAAAATGCGGTACTTCACTGGAATACTTCACTTTTGTGATCAGTAATGCCATTACACCAAATTCTGATGGTAAAAATGATAGTGTAGATTTTTCAGGAATCAGCAAGTATAATAATTTTGCGGCTTCAATCTTCGATAGATATGGGCAGGAGGTATTTAAGGCAACTAAAACAGATACGGTTTGGCATGGAACTATAAGAGGAAGTATTAATCTTCCTACAGCCACATATTGGTATCATGTACAGTGGGAAAATCCTGCAAGTAAAAAACTTGAGCTGCGAAGCGGATGGATTTTGCTGAAAAACAGGAATTAGAAATTTATATTAGATATTTTGTTTTTTAATAAAAAGTTAAATATAGTATGTGATATATTTAAAAAAAAATTAAATTTGTTGAAAAAAAATTCTTATGAAGAGATATCTACTATTGTTCTCCTTATTTATGACCTCCTCGTCTAGTCTCTTTTATTCGCAAGTACTTACTCCAAGAAAACTTCAAAATGAAAAAGCTTCCGCTCCGACAATGAAAGCAGGGGCTTTTATTGATGTGAATGCAACTGGGTATGCGGCTTCGAGTTATGATCCTCTACAGTTGGTTAAAGACGTATTAATTTCATCCGGAACCAATTCTTGCGTTACCCCAAACGTATCGAATGTTCAGGTAAGTCCAAGCTTACCAGCAAGTAATAATAACAGATCCTGGGGATATTTTCACAAGGCGACTACCAACTTTCCCTTTAAAGATGGAATTGTACTTTCTACAGGTTATGTAAGAAGATCTGGGAATAGCTTCGAAAGTACTACCTTAGGTGATATTTTACCGACCGGGAGTGATCCAGATCTTGTAGCAGCTACCAATCCCTCAGCAACCCTTAATGATGCTGTTATTTTGGAATTCGATTTTGTACCGACTTCCAGCCAGGTAAAATTCAACTATCTCTTTGCTTCCGAAGAATATACAGGTACCTTTCCATGTAGCTTTGGTGATTCATTTGCTTTATTGCTGAAACCTACTGCAGGCGGACCTTACATAAATATGGCGATTGTGCCGACTCCTGGTACAGGTCCAGTAAGTATTACCAATATCCATCCCCAAAATAGTTTTTCGGGAACTAATATGGGGTGTGGTGCACCAAATGTAGCTTTTTTTGGTGGATATAACACATCTAATATTGAAACAAATTATAATGGCAGAACTGTCCCAATGAAGGCTACTGCTACAGTAATTCCAGGCCAGTCTTATCACTTTAAAATGGTTTTAGCTGATGCCATAGATAGAAGCTTTGACTCTGCGGTATTCTTAGAGGGGGGATCTTTTAACATAGGTGTTGAATTGTTAGATCCTTCAGGAGTCACTTTGCCGGAAGAAATCAATGTTTGTGACAATGTACCTCAGGTAATTACAGCTTCTGTAAGTGACCCTAATATGACTTATCAATGGTTTTATAACGGAGTTGCCGTACAGGGTGCTACAACACCTACGATTACTGCAACACAGCCGGGTAACTATGAGATTCAGGTAACTTTTCCTGGAAATCCTTGTCCAGGTAAAGCCAATATTAAAATTAACGGCGGAACAACACCGACGGCGGTAGATGCCTCATTGCTGCTTTGTACAACTACGGATGTTACATGGTTTGATCTCACGAATGCAATGCCTTCGATCAGTACAACTCCGGGCGCTGTTTTCCATTTTTATGAAAATCAAGCTGATGCACTAGCTCAGAATAATAATTATATTACAGATGTTTTACATTATAATGGAAATGACGGGCAAATCCTGTATGTGGTAGTTTCCAACGGAGGATTCTGTAGCAAAATGATTGAATTAAAACTATTAAAAGAAGCTACTCCTACAGCTCAGGTAGTTGCATCAAAAATTAAAGTTTGTCCGGGTGAAACCGTAAACCTTACTGCAACAGGTGGTGCTACCTATGAATGGGCAAACTTTCCGGGAACAGGAAACACACAATCTGCTACTGTTTACAATACCACTACATTCTCAGTATATGCTTTAGGTCCGAAAGGATGTAAGTCTTTACAGCCTGCTAAAATTCTTGTAGAAGTGGTTCCTGAGCTTACTTCTCCGCTTGCCGATGTAGAAATGTGCCAGGGAGACAGAATTACCCTTGATGCAGGTGCAGGTCCGAACTACACGTATCAGTGGAGTACAGGTGAAGTTACCCAAAAAATCAATGTAGATCAGTTGGGAATATATACGGTAACGATCAAAAACGGATATTGTGAGAAAACATTTACAGCACACGTTTTAGCGGCAGCTTCTCCTTTTGTTACCAATATTGATTATAGTAATAATACGCTTACAGTTACAGCAGAGGTTCCAATGATTAATAATATTCCACAGACAGTTGAATATTCTATCGACGGAGGTATTTCCTGGCAGCCATCAAATGTTTTCACAGGTCTTCAGAATAATACAACTTACCATATTCAGGTAAGAACGGTGGGAACACATTGCGTTGGAGCTTTGGAATTCTTTACACTGCATATCTCAAACATCATTACGCCAAATCAGGATGGTATCAATGATACATTAGATCTTACTGCTTTAGGTGATTTCAAAAACTTTACGGGATCTATCTATGACAGATACGGAGCAGAAATGTTCAGATTCTCAAAACAGAATCCTATCTGGAACGGAACCGTAGGAGGTAAGAGACTGCCGACTGCGACATATTGGTATAAATTCAACTTCCAGTATCCGAAGTCAAAGGCAAACATGAGCCAGTCCGGATGGATCATGCTTAAAAACAGAGAATAAATTATAATCGATAATGCAAACAAAAGCCCTTCAAAATTAATTGAAGGGTTTTTTTGTATAGTGTTTATTGATAGGCTGTATTAATAAAACTCTTTTTTATCAATAGGAGTGGGCTTTAGCCCGCTTAAATAGTAAATTCTCCGAATTGGCTTTAGCCAAAATTTGAAATAATATTTAAGTATTGGTGAAATCTGTATTTAAGAAACATTATCCTTCCACAATTGTGTGAAAGAAATAAAATCCGCCACGCTCAATTCTTCTGCTCTTTTATCCATGAATTCATGAGTTTTTAAAACTTCAGGAATATTCAGAATTTTTAAAGCGTTTGATAATTTTTTTCTTCTTTGATTAAAGCCGGCCTTTACTATTTGCTTAAATAAAACCTCATTTCCTGTCAAGCCCTCCTTAGAATTTCTTGTCAGCCGGATAACCCCGGATTTTACTTTCGGAGGTGGGTTGAAGACATTTTCATGAACCGTAAATAAATACGAAGTGTCATAATAGGCCTGCACAAGCACGGATAAAATTCCGTAGTCCTTTGTTCTCGGGACTGCAGCTATTCTTTCAGCAACTTCTTTTTGAAACATACCCACCATTTCCGGGATCAGCTCATAATGATCCACGATCTGGAATAAGATCTGCGAGGAAATATTATAAGGGAAATTCCCTATTACTGCAATCTGTCCGCCTTTTGTAAATTCAAAATCCTGTTTCAGAAAATCACCCACAAAAGTTTCTTCTGTTACTTTAGAATAATTATTTTTTAAGTATTCAATGGATTCCTGATCAATTTCTGCAAGGTAGATGTACTGGTCTTTTTCCAGGAGATATTTGGTAAGCACTCCCATTCCGGGGCCTACTTCCATTACATTTTTATATCCCTCAAAACTAAGACCTTCAACAATTTTTCTTGCGATATTTTCATCTGTCAGAAAGTGCTGACCAAGATGCTTTTTTGCTTTTACACTCAATGTTTTTTATGATTTTATTAACAGTGATTTTCTCTTTTTCGTTCCCAAATTTCGGAAGTTTTTTTCTATTTTAGCCAAAAATTTTAATATTAATGGCTAAATCTGTAGATGAGTTTAATAAGAAAAGGCTTAGGTCTAGCAATATTACAGTAGTAATAAGTATTGCCTTAGTGTTATTTTTGTTAGGATTAATGGGGCTTATTTTAATCAATGCTCAAAAATATTCTGACTATATCAAAGAACAGCTTGTAGTGAATGCTTACTTTGACGAAAATTATAATGTTAAAGATTCTGTAAAAATTGCAAAGATGGAAGCTGAGGTTTTTAAAGAAATACAGGCATTGGCACCCGTAAAAAAAGCCACCTATATTACCAGGGAAATGGCGGCTAAGGAAGCTAAAAAAAGTATGGGAATTGATGCAGACGCTCTTTTTGAAGAAAATATTTTTCCATCATCTGTAGAAATCGCCCTGAAACCCGAATATGTAGATCCTGCAAAGATTAATGAAGCAATTAAGGCTATCAAAGCTGTTCCTGGAGTTATCGATGTGAAGAACGACAGTACTTTAATGGTTGATGTTTATAATAATTTGAGCCGAATTCTTAAATGGATTTTAGGTTTTTCTATATTATTTTTAATATTAGCAGTTGTTTTAATTAATAATTCAATCCGTTTGAAAATATTTTCAAAAAGATTTATTATTAAGACCATGCAGCTAGTTGGTGCAAAAAGAAGGTTTATCCTAAAACCTTTCATTGTAGAAGCTGTGATTTTGGGTGCAATCGGATCGATAATCGGTCTTGTAGTGCTGTTTGGCCTTTGGTATTACTTTACAAGCCAGATTGGATCTGCCTTTGTTCAGGATACTAACCAGTATTTCTGGCTGGTGCTATTGGTGCTGGGTGTAGGAATTTTTATTTCGGTTCTAAGCACGGTTTTTGCAACCTGGAGGTTCTTAAGATCAAACGTTGACGATTTATATTACTCTTAAAAAATGAGCAAAAAAACAAATAAATTTTCCGCAGACAGCTTTGGGAAACAAACACCTGAAGTGCCACAGGAAAACACTTTTTATTTTGGAAAGCAAAACTTTAAATGGATGCTGATCGGGTTTGCATGTATTGTAACAGGCTTCCTTTTAATGATGGGACCTGATGCCAATACAATCGACGGAAAATTTGATCCAAATTCATGGAATGACGGAATTTTTTCCATTCGCAGAATCAGAATTGCACCATTATTTGTAGTGGTAGGTTTTGCCATTGAAGCATATGCAATCTTAAAAAGAAAATAGAAAATAAATTTTAATTTAAAGATTTAAAGATTAAAAAATTAAAAAAATTAGATCACCTTAAATCATCCAATGATTTTATGAGTGGGCAATAATCTTTTAATTTTTTAATCTTTAAATCTTTTAATATTAATGCATTATGGATTTAATCAAAGCAATTATCATTGCTATTATCGAAGGATTAACAGAATATCTTCCTATCTCTTCAACGGCTCATATGGGATTCACGGCCAGTCTGATGGGGCTTCCGGAAGATGAATTTTTAAAAATGTTCCAGGTTTCCATTCAGTTTGGGGCTATTCTTTCTGTCGTAGTGGCCTATTGGAAAAAATTTTTTGATTTAAAAAATTTGCAGTTTTATTTTAAACTTGCTTTTGCAGTAGTTCCGGCTTTGGTTTTAGGATATTTATTTGATGATAAAATTGAAGCGGTTTTAGGTAATCAGATTGCCATTTCATCAGTGCTGGTCTTGGGTGGAGTAGTGTTGTTGTTTGCAGATAAATGGTTTAAAAATCCTAAAATTGACAATGAAAAGGGGATTAGTGTAAGAAATGCGATCACGATAGGTTTCTGGCAGTGTTTGGCTATGATGCCCGGTACAAGCCGTAGTGCGGCATCCATTATCGGAGGGATGGCACAAGGATTAACGAGAAAAGCAGCTGCAGAATTTTCTTTTTTTCTGGCGGTTCCTACCATGCTGGCGGTGACGGTATATTCTGTTTTTGTAAAAACATGGGGGAAGGAAACTCCAAATCCTCAAAAAGGTTACGAAATGATCATGTCATCTCAGGATCACATCACAATTTTCATTTTGGGAAATGTTGTGGCATTTATTGTTGCATTGATCGCTATTAAAGCATTCATCGGTGTTTTGAATAAATATGGATTTAAACCTTGGGGCTGGTACCGTATTTTCGTTGGAGTGGCTTTGTTGATTTATTTTTACTTTTTTAAATAAGCAGGTTAAAGAATTACTTATTATCCCATTCTCATTATTAATATTAAATGACCGCAGAAGATCTACAATCAGGATATATTTTTTTATTAGACAAACCTTTGGATTGGACTTCTTTTCAGGCTGTCAATAAAATGAAATATAAACTCAAAAGAGAGTTTAATCTACCTAAAAAATTTAAAATCGGCCATGCAGGGACTCTTGATCCGAGAGCTACCGGTCTTTTGATTGTATGTTGTGGCAAGTACACAAAGAAGATTCCTGAAATTCAGGATGCTCCGAAAGAATATTGGACGGAAATAAAAATCGGCGTACAGACAGAATCCTACGATACTGAAAAACCAGAGATTCTTAGCCAAGACATTTCTCACATTACCAGAGAACAGGTCAAAAACGCTTTAGAAAAATTTGTTGGTGAGATTGATCAGACTCCGCCTGCTTTTTCAGCAATTAAAATCGAAGGAAAAAGAGCATATGATCTGGCCAGAGCGGGAGAGGAAGTTGAAATGAAATCCAGGAAAACCACCATTTTTTACATCAATGCTATTAGAATTGACCTTCCGTTGGTAAGTTTTACGGTGGGCTGCTCAAAGGGTACTTATATTAGGAGTCTTGCTCATGATATAGGTCAGGAATTGGGTGTTGGAGCCTATCTTACTCAATTAAGAAGAACAAAAATAGGCAATTACAAAATAGAGGGCGCAACTTCTGATTTTTTAGAAAATGATTTTAGATTTGAAACATTAAAACTTAGCGATGCAGGAGAAAACCAGGATCAATAAATATTTATCAGAAATAGGCTACTGTTCCAGAAGAGCTGCAGATAAGCTTTTGGAGGAAGGAAGAATCAGGATCAACGGGCAGATTCCGGTAATGGGAACGAAAGTTTCAGATGAGGATATCATTGAAATTGACGGAAAACCAATCCGCGAACCGCAAGAAAACCATGTCTATCTTGCTTTCAACAAACCAGTGGGAATTGTCTGTACGACAGATACAAAACGTGAAAAAAATAATATTATTGATTATATAAATCATCCAAAAAGAATTTTTCCGATCGGAAGGCTTGATAAACCGAGTGAAGGCTTAATGCTTTTAACCAGTGATGGAGATATCGTGAATAAAATTCTAAGATCGAGAAATAATCACGGGAAAGAGTATATTGTAAGAGTAGACAAGCCAATTACTCCTAAATTTCTGGATAAAATGAGAAACGGTGTCCCAATCTTAGATACCGTCACCAAAAAATGTGAGGTTGAAAAAATCGATGAAATGAATTTCAGAATCGTTCTGACACAGGGATTAAACCGACAAATCCGAAGAATGTGCGAATATTTGGGTTATGAAGTAAAAAAACTGAAACGTATTCGCGTGCTTAACATCAAATTAGATCTTCCAATCGGAAAATGGAGAAATCTGACAGATGAAGAACTTTCAACACTGCTGAAACTTGTAGAAGGCTCTAGCAAGACATTTGATTAATTCTTGTAAAACATAACCTTTAGTTTGTAATATACAGATGCTTCGACCTGTTTTAGCATAATATTTCTAATACTAACAATTTTGACGTTCGCGACGTCATGCTAAGCCTGCCGAAGCATCCCGAATCTCTAAACTTAGTATCCCGAAATCCCATATCACTTAAGGTAAAACTTCATTCTTGCCTCATATTCCGGCTTTACTTTTAGGAGCTTCCAGATTTTTTTTTCATCTTTTTCGCTCAGTCTGTAAAAAATTATTTTATCTGCTGAATATTTGAAATAAGGATGATTTTTCAGCCATTCTTCAGGTGCGTCAACAAGACTATATTTTTGTACGTTAGAGCTATTTAAAAGCGCAATGGAAAGAAGCTTCTGTACAAGCTCTTTATCAATATTATAAGTCGTTAAAATTTGTTCTTTATTGACGAATCCGCCTAATTTTTTTCTGAAACCAATGATCATTCCTGCGCTTTTCTCATCCAGCCCGAATTCCAAAAGCTGCTTGTATGTTATTGCATTCAGGTCTGTTTTGGAAAAATCTGTTTTTTCTTGTTTAATCTCAGCTTTAGAAACTTCATTATCCCTTGCAATAGCAAATGAATTAAATTTAATATAAGGTTTAAGCTCTTCAAATTTCTCAGTGGAAATAACAAAACATTTTTGGATGTCTTCCAGGCTTTTGAAGTTACCATTCAGATTTCTGTCGCGGTAATTGATGATCGTTTGAGCCTGTTTGTCGGAGAAACCTAATGCTTTCCAACCGTCAAAATCTAACATATTTGGATCAAAAGAATGATACTGGATTTTAGTTTTTTCTGTATTGAAATTTTTAGCAAAACTTCTGTAATTATTTGGTGTTTTTTCTGGAAGAACTAAATAAGGTGCCAACTTTTTATAATTTTCTTCATTGATGATAAAACATTCTTTGAATTTTTCCTTGCTTACGAAACTTCCTCCCAGGTAATTCTTATATTTTAAAATCGCTTCGGCCTGTCTTTCACTGAAACCCATTTTTATCCAGTCATTAGCTGAAAACTGGTCAGGATTAAATCTTCCTGGGATTGTGATTGATTTTTTCTCAAAACTTTTAAAGCCATCCGTTTTAGCTTCCTTATTGGTCTCCGGAAGTAAAATGTATGACCCCAGTTCATCGAATTTATCTGCAGAAACTGCAAAACATTTTCTGAACTGTTCTTTAGAAATAAATTTTCCGCCAACGACTTTTTTATAATTAAGAATGGTTGATATTTGTTTCTCCGTGAAACCCAGATTCTGCCATTGGGTTTCATTCAGGTCATTTGGATCAAATTCTGCAAGATGTATTGAAACTGAAGAATTATAGATAAATTTTACATCGGAAAAGTTTTCTTTATCCTTATATGTATAATTTTGGAAAGCAAATAGAATAATCAGCAGCATTCCTATAAATGCTACTTTTTTATAGTATATTTTTTTCATCGCCGCAAACTTAATGATTATTGTAAGTCTTAGCAATAAGCAGGTTGCAATTGGATTATTTTAGAATATAATTTTAGTTTTATCCTTTTAAAAATAAAGCAGAATACAAGAGATTGGTGAAAATTTCAATTATTCACTGTCTTTTTCTACCAAGGACTCTTTTAGTTTTAAAAGCTCTGCTTTTACAAATTCCAGACGGTCAATTAAGGTTATAGTTTCGGAAATTTTACTGTTTGTAGTGAGTGCAACACGTGCTCCGTCAAGGGTATAACCCTTTTCTTTCACGAGATGATAGATCATTTGAAGATTTTTGATGTCTTCTGGGGTGAAATAACGGTTACCTTTTTTATTTTTTTTAGGTTTAATAATAGGGAATTCCTGCTCCCAATAACGTATCAATGAAGTGTTTACATCAAAAGCTTTTGCCACTTCTCCTATGGAATAATACAGTTTATCGGGTAGATTTATCTTCATTTTTCGGATCCTAATTTCCAAAGATAAAAATTTTTTGATTTTCATTGCAAATCAAGGTTGTAAAAGTTGATTTCTTTATATGCGCTTAATCTTAGTATAAATCTCAACCTCAACCTTAATATGCAATTTCCATTTTCACTTTCTTACCTTTTAGTTTTTCATTTGACAGTTTTCTCAAAACGATATTCACTTTATTTCTAGAAACGGCAACATAAGAAGTAGTATCTTTTACTTCGATCAGGCCGACATCTTCTTTTTGAAGTTCACCCTTCTTAAGCAAATATCCAACAATATCCACTTTATTGACCTTATCTTTTTTGCCTACACTTATATAAATTGTCTGAAAGGGCGTTTTCTCAGGAACTTTATTGAATCCGGCAACGTTTTCTTCCGGCGTATTATTTTTTATGAAAGGAAAATTTTCTTCAGCAGTCATAATTAAATAGGCAAAACCTTTAGCATTCATTCTCGCGGTACGACCATTTCTGTGGATGAAAGCATCTTCTTTGTAAGGTAATTGATAGTGTACAATCGACTCAACTTCCGGAACATCAAGACCTCTTGATGCCAAATCTGTGGTGATTAAAATTCTTGCAGAATCATTTCTGAATTTCAATAAGGCACGTTCTCTTTCGTCTTGTTCCATTCCGCCATGAAAGGTTTCTCTGTCGACTCCTTTTTCACGCAATAGCTCGGAAATACGGTCAACCGCTTCCCGGTGATTGCAGAAAATTAAGGTTCTTTTGTTTCCGATTTTACAAATTAAATTAAACAAAGTATCTAGTTTTTCCTCAGAAATCGTCATTACTTTTTTAAACTGAATATCTGGCCTGGCTTCATTTAATTTTAAAAAATTGATTAGTTTTTCATTTTTCAAACCTGTAAAAGCTGGAATTTGATCCATTGCTGTCGCCGAAGTTAAAATTCTTTGAGAGAGACCTTTTAATGAAATGGAAATAAATTCCATATCATCGTAAAAACCGAATTCCAACGCTTTATCAAATTCATCCAAAACCAAAGTCTGAATCGTTTTTGGATCAAAATTATTATTTCTTAAATGATAAGCAACTCTTCCCGGAGTTCCTATCAAAACCGCAGGAGCTTCAATTAAATTATTGACCTCAATTTTTTTATCGTGACCGCCATAGCAAACCGAAACTTTGAAATCTGTTCCCATTGCTTTGAAAACCTGTTCGATCTGCAATGCCAATTCTCTTGCTGGAACCAAAATTAAGGTCTGAATTCCAGAAACATTTTTCTTTAAATTTCGAAGAACCGGAAATAAAAAAGCCAATGTTTTTCCCGAACCGGTAGGAGAGAGCAAAACAACATCCTGATTGTTTTCTGTCGCTTTATATGTAGATTTCTGCATCTGATTCATATCCTGAATCTGCAGTTTTTGATAGATAGAGTCTAATTGCATTTTGCAAAGATAGGTATTTCGCTGTTGGTTGATGGTTGATGGTTGATTGTTCCGGATTTATATTTTTGTTATTTTAAATAAAGTGAAGAGCTCTATACTTAATCATGTAAAACTTTCAGCACCCGGCTTCTATCTTCCTAATTACTGATTTTCATTAAGTTATATAAATTTTTCATGTCATGAGAATAATTGTTTATCTCAAATAAAATTCATATCTTTGCACCCACTTTTGTGACGAAAAGGTTTGATAAGTAAATTACTTATAATTAATTACTTCCGTATTTTTCAATTCACATTTATTCAAACCGTTGAAAGAGAAGGAATACAAATTTTATTAGAAAATGTCAAAAGAGACAAATTCAGCAGAGGTTTTATTAAACCAAAACGTAGCACCAGAACAATTTGATTGGGATTCTTTCGAATCAGGTCTTGATGCAGATGCGAGAAAAGAGAAAAGCGATTTAGAAGAGATCTACAACGGATCTTTAAACAACTTAGACGATAACGACGTTCTAATTGGTAAAGTTGTAAGATTAACTGACAAAGAAGCTATCGTAGACATCAACTTCAAATCTGAAGGTGTAATTTCTCTTAACGAATTCCGTTACAACCAAGGCCTAAGCGTAGGTGACGAGGTTGAAGTAATGGTTGACAGAAGAGAAGACAAAACTGGACAGTTACAATTATCTCACAGAAAAGCTAGAACATTAAAAGCTTGGGATAAAGTAAACGAACTTCACGAAACTGGAGAAATCGTTAACGGTTTTGTTAAATCTAGAACTAAAGGTGGTATGATCGTAGACGTACACGGAATCGAAGCATTCTTACCTGGTTCTCAAATTGACGTTAAGCCAATTAAAGATTACGATCAGTTCGTAGGGAAAACTATGGAGTTCAAAGTTGTGAAAATCAACCCTGAGTTCAAAAACGTAGTTGTATCTCACAAAGCATTGATCGAAGCAGATATCGAAGGTCAGAAAAAAGAAATCATCGCTCAGTTAGAAAAAGGACAAGTTCTTGAAGGTACTGTTAAGAATATCACTTCTTACGGTGTATTCATCGACCTTGGAGGTGTTGATGGATTGATCCACATTACAGACCTTTCTTGGTCTAGAGTGAACCACCCATCTGAAATCCTTGAGGACGGACAAACTGTAAAAGTTGTTATCCTTGACTTTGATGATGAGAAAACAAGAATCCAATTGGGTATGAAGCAATTAGAAGCTCATCCTTGGGATGCTCTTTCTGCTGACTTGAAAGTAGGTGACAAAGTAAAAGGAAAAGTAGTAGTTCTTGCTGACTATGGTGCATTCGTAGAAATCGCTCCAGGTGTAGAAGGACTAATCCACGTTTCTGAAATGTCTTGGTCTACTCACTTAAGATCTGCAGGTGACTTTGTAAAAGTAGGTGATGAAGTTGAAGCTGAAGTACTTACATTAGACAGAGACGAAAGAAAAATTTCTCTTGGTATTAAGCAATTGTCTAAAGATCCATGGGAGAACATCGAAGCTAAGTATCCTGTAGGATCTAAGCATGTAGGAACTGTAAGAAACTTCACAAACTTTGGTGTATTCGTAGAGTTAGAAGAAGGTATCGACGGATTAATCTACATCTCTGATCTTTCTTGGACTAAGAAAATCAAGCACCCATCTGAGTTCTGTGCAGTAGGTGATAAATTAGACGTTGTAGTTCTTGAATTGGATATCCAAGCTAGAAGATTATCTCTAGGTCACAAGCAATTGACTGAAAACCCTTGGGATGCTTTCGAAACTAAATATGCTGAAGGAACTATCCATGCTGGTAAAGCAGTAGAGGTTCACGATAAAGGTGCTTCTGTACAGTTCGAAGATGCTGAAGTTGAGGCATTCTGCCCATCAAGATTATTAGAGAAGGAAGACGGATCTAAAATCAAGAAAGGTGAAGAGGCTGATTTCAAAGTAATTGAATTCAATAAAGAATTTAAGAGAGTGGTAGTTTCTCACACAGGTATCTTCAGAGATGAGGAGAAGAAAAATGCAAGAGAAGCTTCTAACAACAGATCTAACAATGTATCATCTTCTTCAAACAACGAAGAAAGATCAACTTTAGGTGATATTGATGCATTAGCAGAATTAAAAAGAAAAATGGAAGAAGGTAAATAATCTTTAAACCATTTTAAAATATGAGCCACTCGTTTGAGTGGCTTTTTTATTTAAAAAAGAACAAAATTATATTCAAAATCTAATGATGTCAGATGCAATTGATTCCCAAGAAATGTAAAAGTATAGCGAAAAAATTATTAAGAAATAATTCAATTACTGTAGAATAATTTAATTAAAGAATTTTGAAAGTTGGTTTTTTTTTATTTTAAATGGGGAATTAATTAAAATTAACTATTGATAATAAAAATAATTTAATGTTATGTTATTTTTGTTATTGATAATTTATAAATTAGCGGCATTAATTAATTTTGTATGAAAAAAATATTTCTCCCCCTTTTATTTGTGACTTCAGCATTCTTTACGTCTGATTTGTTAGCCCAAAACAATGAAAACTTAATTAAAGATTATATTTCTCAAAATAAAATCAGGGAATATAAAAAGTCTGATCTTACAAATTTTATCATTGATAATGTCGAAGCTTCAAAATCACTGAATGGTAATGTTGTGAAATTTCAACAGACTTATAATGGGCTTCCTGTTTACAATGCTATAGGAACAGTGCTTATAAGAGATAACAAGATTATGTATTTTTATGATAGTTTTTTGAAAGATTATCATTCGGCAGTCTCAAATAATGCTTCCATTGGTAAATTTGCAGCGCTTCAAAAAATCTCGCAAAATCTGCAAAAAGAAGAAGTTGGAAATTACCAGATACATGATTTTAAGGATGCAGAACCTCAAAATCAACAGTCGGCTAAACAACGTTTGATCTATGTTGAAGATGAAGGAGTTTTGAAGCTTGCTTATGAATTTACTCTTTCGGAGCCACATTCTTCCAATATGTGGAATATTCTGATAAATGCAAATACAGGGGATATTATTAAGAAAAACAATCTTACACTTTCATGTAATTTTAATCATGGAGCATATTCTCACGATCATTCACAATCAGTTTTTCCTCAAAATAAGAAGTTTTATGAAGAAAAGGGCGGCTATAGTTTTTTAGCTCCGGACAATGCTTCCTATAATGTTTTCCAGCTGCCGATTGAAGCGCCTACTTTCGGATCAAGAAGTATAGCAGCTAATCCTTGGATTCTGAGCTCATCACCGGAAGGATGGCATTCTGATGGAACGACTCACTATACAATAACTAGAGGAAACAATGTTTATGCTTATGAAGATACTGCAAACACAAATGTAGCAGGGTATTCACCGGACGGGGGTATGTCAAGAAATTTTAATTTTCCATATAGTGATAACGGAACTCCCTCAGCCAACCAAAATACATCAATTACGAATCTGTTTTATATAAATAATAAAATACATGATATCTTTTATAAATTTGGCTTTACAGAGGCAGCAAGGAATTTCCAGCAAAATAATTTTGGAAACGGAGGATTAGGTAATGATTATGTACGTGCAGAAGCACAAGATGGTGGAAGTATGAATAATGCAAATTTTGCAACTCCTCAGGATGGTGCCAGACCAAGAATGCAAATGTACCTTTGGAATTCTTTAAATCAAAAGTTCTTCTATAATGCTCCTGTTGAGGCTGTTTCAAGAACTCCTGCAATAGCCACATCCTCAACTTTTGGTCCTGCCTTAAATGCTACAGGAGTTACAGGAAATGTACAGTTGTCACCTGTTTTAGACGGATGTACAGCATTACCAGCAGCATCACTTTCAGGTAAGATTGGCTTAGTTGAAAGAGGAACATGTGCTTATACAATTAAAACAAAAAATTTACAGGATGCAGGAGCAATAGCTGCAATTATTTATAATAATGCTGCAAATGGCGAAACAATAAATGGCATGTCGGGAACAGATGCTACTATTACTATTCCGGCAGTGTTAATTAAAAAATCTGAAGGAGATTATATTAATAGTCTTCTTTCATCAAATACTACAGTTAATGTTACTCTTAAAAATGATCCCGCGACAGCAGTAACTCCTGATGGAAGTTTTGATAATGGAATTGTGATCCATGAATATGGGCATGGCATATCAAACAGATTGACAGGTGATGGATATACATGCTTAAGCTCATCTGTAGATAAAGAACAAATGGGAGAAGGATGGTCCGATTTCTTCGCTATAATGCTGACAAATAAAGCTGGAGATAATGCATCCGTTCCGAGAGGGATGGGAACTTATGCGATTGGAGAAGCAACAACAGGAATGGGCATCAGGCCTGCAAAATATTCACCGGATTTTACCATAAATAATTATACATACGGAAATACAAATGGAATGGAATATACAGATCCAAATGGACAGCTGGTTCCAGATGTACATTCTATCGGTTTTGTATGGGCAACCATGCTATGGGATCTTCATTGGCAGTATGTTGCTAAATACGGATATTCTTCTGATGTAACAGCAAATACAACCAATGGTAGTTCAAGAGTCTTACAATTGATTGTAGATGGTCTTAAGCTTCAGGTTTGTAATCCTACTTTCATAGATGGAAGAAATGCAATATTGCAGGCAGAATTAGCAACAACGGGAGGTGTTGATAAATGTATGATCTGGAGAACCTTTGCTAAAAGAGGACTTGGCGTAAATGCATCTACAGGATCAAAAACCAATATTAATGACCAAGTACAAGATTTCACAGTTCCGGCAGAATGTGTATTGGCTACGGATGAGGTGAAAACGGTTAAAAATAATATTTCAATCTATCCAAACCCGGCTAAAAACGAATTTTTTATTAATTTCCCAAACAATACTATAGGAAAAGTAAGTGTTGAAATTTATGATATGTCAGGAAAATTGGTTTCATCTGAAGACAAAATTTCTCCGGATGTCAAGAAGGCAATTTCTACAGACAGATTAATAAACGGAACTTATATGGTTAAAGTAAAAGGGTTGGGTATTGATGCTGCTTCTAAAGTTATCATTAAAAAATAATATATAATTACTTATAATCTAGCCCCGGCGCAAACGAAGCTTGCGCCGGGGCTTTTTCGTGACTCCAGCTTTAAATATTTCAATTTATAATTGTAACTTTGCAGCCTATTCAGAAAATGAATTATGGAGAAGAAAAATATACTAAAAGGAGTTTTATTTATAGGAATTGGTGCAAGTATATATGGGATGTTGGCGACTTTTGTGAAGCTAGCTTACCAGGAAGGTTATACAACTTCAGAAGTTACAACTTCACAGTTTTTACTTGGGTTAATCGGTCTTTTGGTGTTAAATTTTATTCAGACAGTAACATCAAAAAAAGTATTACCATCACCAAGTGCAAAAGAAATCAGAAACCTAATGCTGGCCGGAACCTCTTTAGGATGCACAAGCTTATTCTATTATATTTCAGTTCAATATATTAACGTTTCTATCGCAATAGTTTTATTGATGCAGTCGGTTTGGTTTAGTGTGGTTATAGAAAGTTTTTTGACAAAAAAGTTACCGAATACAAGAAAAATAGTTTCAGTAATAATAGTTTTAATAGGGACAGTTTTAGCCACAAACCTAATCAATACAAAAATTGAGCTTGATTTTAAAGGAATTTTCTGGGGATTACTGGCGGCGGCTTCCTATACTCTGACCATGTTTACCTCAAATACTTTGGCAACCAACCTCCCAGTTTTCAGAAAGAGCATCATCATGCTTTTGGGAGGCGCGATTATAATTTTTATATTCTTATTCTTAACGCAGATCGGACCGCTGCATTTTCAAATGTTAAAGACAATGTATTTACATTTTACGGAAAATAAAGAATATATACACTCTTTTCGATATTCTATATTATGGAAATACGGATTTGTTTTAGCTTTATTCGGAACAATCATACCTCCAATTTTATTCAATATAGGTTTTCCAAATGCAGGATTGGGATTGGGGAGTATTGTTTCGTCTCTGGAACTTCCGGTTTCTGTAGCAATGGCTTTCATTTTATTGGGAGAAAAAGTAGCAGCTGTTCAGTGGATAGGAATTGGGCTGATTCTTTTTGCTATTGTTTTAATGAATTTACCTTCGCAAAAAGAATACAAAATAGTACAAGCTCATTAAAAATATTAAATAAATTACTTTTACATTTTTTGAACGTTTTTTAATACTAAAATTGATGAAAATCTTAAGATTTTTGCCGTACTTTTAAGTTATCGGTCTCGAAGATTATAAAACTTTTGTGGTATATCAAACTATTGACCAGACATATCAATCGAAATTAAAAAATACTGCAGACCCCATAGAAATTATCAGTTAAAATCTTATTACGATCACAAATGGAAAGCTGAATATCAACCTTGGCTGGATATAATTAGCGGTTGGATCTTACACTCGGATTATCTATACAAAAGTAGCATGTGGGTTACTGCTTTGATATTAGATACAGCGTCCCGAAAGAATTGCCATCTAAATGGAGGCAATATCAAGGGTTATGAAAAAGTACAGCAACAGATTGGCGGATCTAAGCTTGTTGAGATTGGAAATCTAGGAGACCCCCCTTCCGTACATCAAAGTTTATGATAAATTTTGGAATGCGTTGTAGGTTTATTAAGTAAGAAAATTGAAAGCTGGAAGTTTAAATGATTGTGTATAGTTTATTTTTATAGTTTATAATGCTGAAAGTATCCAGATATAGTATTAAAATATAGTATGAAAAATTGGGTTTCGATTCCTACGGAATGACAAACATATCGTAAATTCTAAGTATTGATAAGAATAAGCTTTGATCCGTGACTGAGGTTCTCGAAGCAAGCCATCAAACCCTAAATAAAAGAGACCACTAAAAATAGCAGTCTCTTTTGTATTTATTGTTGTCTGAATTATTTCTTTTTGTAAGCAGCGTCTTTAATTCTCGCTTTTTTACCTCTAAGATCTCTGAAGTAGTAAATTCTTGATCTTCTAACTTTACCTCTTCTATCGACTTCAATCTTTTGTAAAGCAGGCATGTTGATTGGGAATACTCTTTCAACACCTACATCACCAGACATTTTTCTGATAGTAAAAGTTTTTGTAGAACCAGTACCCCTTAATTGGATTACTGTTCCTTTGAAGAACTGAGTTCTTGTTTTTTGTCCTTCTTTAATTTCGTAATACACAGTAATTGTATCACCTGCTTTGAATTCAGGGAATTCCTTTTTCGCAATGTACTTATCTTGTACGTACTTTAATAAATCCATTATTAATAAAATAAAATGTTAATGCTAAGCAACTTACACGGTCTTCGTCAGAGGTTGAATAACAGGTTGCAAATGTACAAAATATTTTTTAAATATTCAAAACAAACTGTATGTAAAATAAGATAATTTTTGATCAGAAGCTTGACTCAAACTAATATCCAATCAGATATAGTTTATATGCAAATTCTACTTTTGTACAATTATAAAGCAGTGCTAAGGCAGTCTTTATATTATTTATTTGTAATTTAAACCCAATACATATTAAACTTGTTAGGAGCAATTTCCCTCTTTTCACTATATCTTTTTTTCGTTTCACTACACAAAAGGAAGCCGTTACATCGGTGGTTATTTAAGCAAGAAGAAAGATCTACAAAGTTTGAACAGATTTAAACATATTTAATATGAAAAGACCGCATAACGCGGTCTAAAAAAAAATTATATGAAAAATTCTACTCATATAAATATACTAATATTTCACTATCCTAAACAAATTTTATTT
>NZ_FTMM01000047.1 GCF_900156075.1 Chryseobacterium sp. RU37D
TACTGATGAGTTCCAGATTATTAGTTTTTTAAATTGCAATCCAAAATTGCTAATTTTCTTGGAACTTTTTTGTCTAAATAAGTTTAAACAACTTCGTAGCTAAAACCTGTGCTGCAAAAGCTTCATGGATTTCATAATAATCGAAATCTTCCAAATTCATTCCTGCTTTTTTCAACATTCTTTCGGCTGCAAAAACGGGAGCAAGTAGTAAGTTTTGTTTGTTTTCAACATATTCAATTCCTGCAATTTCAGAGAAAGTGATATATGCCAAAATCGATAAATTGTTCGCTTTTGCCCATTCTTCACTTGCTAATAAAACTGCAGATGCTCCATCTGTAAATGGGGTTGAGTTTCCTGCTGTTAATGTTCCGCTTTGCTTATCGAAAGCGGGTTTTAAAGTCGCTAATTTTTCTAAACTTGTATCACGACGAAGATTATTGTCTTTATCTAAACCATAAGCCGGAGTAATCATATCCTCAAAAAATCCTTCATCATACGCTTTTGCCATATTTTGATGACTTTTAAAAGCTAATTCATCCTGATCTTCACGAGAAATGTTGTAATATTTTGCTGTAATTTCCGTGTGACCGCCCATTACCAAACCTGTTTTCGGTTCCTGACCTTTGTAAGGAATCGGCATCCAGTCTTTCAACTTCGGACTCAATAATTGTTTGATTTTTCCAAAGACAGATTTCTCTTTATTTGCTTTTAGTAATGCTTTTCTTAATCTAGGTGAAGATTCAAAAGGAATATTACTCATAGCTTCAACACCACACGCAATTCCACTTTCAATTTGTCCTAAAGCAATTTTATTTCCGATATAAACAGCTGCTTCAATTCCTGTATCACAAGCCTGTTGTAAATCACAAGCGGGAGTTGCGGGATCAAGAGAGGTATTCATAACAGTTTCCCGGATGAGGTTGCTTTCAGAAATATGTTTGATTGTCGCACCTCCGGCAACTTCACCAAGAAGTTTTCCTTTGAGGTTGTAACGTTCGATCAAGCCATTCAGAGCGGGGAGGAGTAAATCCTGATTTCCTTTGTCTGTGTAAGCTGTATTCATTCTGGCAAACGGAATTCTATTGTATCCTACAATTGCCACTTTTTTTGTTTCCATAGCGTGAAGTTTATGATGGAAGTATGTTTAATTCATTGTCAATCATGTGGATGATTTTGTCTAAAGCAAGGTTTAAAAATTTCTCATCTCCCGTTGTTTTGGATAATAAAATTCCGCCTTCGAGAAGCATTATGAAAATGGATGCGTATTCCTCTGCATTAGCTTTTTCATTTAAATCTCCATTTTTCTGACCTTGAATAATAACCGCTGAAATTTTTCCTGACCAGTCTTCAAAAGATTTTTTAACCTGATTTTTAAGGGTTGGAAAAATATCGTCAGATTCTGTCGCTGCGTTCATTAACGGACAGCCACCGTTCGAAAAAACCGAACGCCAGTTTTTTCTGTAAAAATCTACAAATGCATGAAGCTTATCCATTGTTGTCGGAAATTCATCGCCAAAGGATCTAGACATGCTTTTACTCAGCATTCCTGAGTTGTATTTGTAAACTTCAATCGCCAATTCATCTTTGTTGGCGAAGTTTCCGTAGATGCTTCCTTTCGTCAAATTTGTTGCCTGTGCAATGTCCGACAAAGTCGTGGAAAGATAACCTTTGGTGTTAAACAAAGATGCCGTTTTCTCGATAATGAATTGTTTTGTCTTTTCTGCTTTTGACATTTTCAACTGATTATAATGCAAATATACAAAAATATACCAATCGGTATATTTTATTTTGCGATTAACGATTATCTGTTTGATCTATTGAATTAAACCATTAAGATTTTATTTAAGAAGTTCAGATTAATTAAGTTGAATCTTTGATTTTTTAAGTTTTGGCTAAAGCCAATTTGACGGTTTTGAATGAAAAAACGGGCTAAAGCCCGTTCCTATTGATGGAATGCCCATCATTAATTTATCTATTTAGTTTGTCATTCCGTAGGTACTACAAATATGCAATGTGCTACTTTCTTTATTCTCTCTGAAAATGCAGTGAAATATTTGTATACAATCTATTCATGGTGTTTTTGTAAGTAATCTTCATTGCAATAGATTTTATCTCATTTCATAAATAGGCGAAAATATTGACACAAATTTTGACACACTGTTTAGTTTGAATATCTTTGTTTTTAAATATTCAATATGGCAACAGTAAAATACTATCTGCGTAGCAAAACAAAAGGCAGTACAATCCAAATTCAGTTATCAATATCGAAAGATCTTAAAATGCGAAATTCTACAGGCTTGCAGATTGATTATTCGGATTGGAGCGATAAAACCTCTCTTCCCAAACAAAACAATCCCCACAATAAAAATCTGAGTGCAGAGCTTGTTGATTTAAAGAAATTTGTATTGGAAGCCTATAATCAGGATTTTACCAGTGGTATATTGTTTGATTCGCATTGGCTTAAAAATAAGATCAGTCTTTTTTTTGAGAGAATAGATGTAAAAACCAGCGATGACATTGTGGTTAATTACATGAAAAACTTTAACGATCTTCGGGCGCTTGCAAAGACGAAAAAGACTACCGATCACCAATACCTCATGCTGGAGGATAAATTTTCAAGATTTCAGAATGTTCAGAAAAAGAATTATATATTTGCTGAGGTTGACAAACGAATAATGCTTGAATTTAAGAATTGGCTTATGGTAAAAGACAAGCTAATGGAATCTACGGCTAACAGAACCTTAAAAAACCTGAAAACAGTATTGCTGGATGCCAGAGCAAACGGCAAGCTGCTTCACCCTCAGGTTGATCAGTTTACCATTGAGAGCGTGACCTCTATAAAAGTGTTTTTAAACTTTGAGGAACTTTCAAAGATCAAAAACGCAAATATAATAGGGGAAGACCTGCTTCATGCCCGTGACTGGCTTTTGATTGGCTGCTATACAGGACAGCGTGTGAGTGATTTATTGGAGATGAATCAAACAAAAATTTTCACTAAAACAGATTCTCAGGGGGAGAGTTATCGTTTTATAGACCTTGTCCAGCGTAAGACAGGTAAAAATGTAAGCATACCGATCCACGATGAGGTTGAGCAAATCCTTATAAAATACGGGGATCATTTTCCCCCATTATTCAGGGGTGCAAATTTAAATAGTAATGCAACCCGTTTCAATAGCCTTATTAAGAAAGTCTGCGAACTTTCCGGGATTAACCAAATCTTAAAAGGCAGGATCTATAATGAAAATCTCAAACGCAATGAAATAGTAGAGACAGAAAAATATAATCTGGTAAGTACCCATATTTGCAGAAGAAGTTTTGCTACCAATTTCTATGGAGACAAGAGATTCACCACGCCACAGGTCATGGCTATAACAGGACATAAAACAGAAACCACCTTTTTACAGTATATTGGTAAAACCTCATCAGACCACGCCTTGAATACCGCAAGAACTTTTAAGGAACTATCGGAACTGAAGATCAAAAATTCGTGATTAAATAATGTACTACTTTTTAAACAAATTCAATAGTGCAAATTAATGAAGGGCAGATGATTAAAGTAATTTTGCGTTTTCAATATCGCTTTATTTTTATCGAACAATAGTGATTATAATTACAAAGTATGTTGCAATTTATTGCAATGAGCGGTATTTTTGTCAAAATATACTATGGAGCTACCTATTTATTATACTTTTTCAGAATTTAAGCAGAATTATAACAAAATTTTTCAAAACTGGAAAAAAGCCTATTCAGAAGGGGATGAAGAAGATTTTATAAAGCAATACAAAGAAAAATACCATTCTTGTGTTCAATATGATGACCGTTTAAATAAGGTCTATATGTATGATTATATAGATATAAGAAAAAAAATAATTAAGAAAGTGTTTATGACAACATTTCAGGAAACAAAGGTTAGAGAAAGATCTGTATTAGAAAATTATGAACGTTTTTCGATCAATTTTCATGAATTTGCAGAAATACTTCAAAAAAGAATAGAGGATTATATTGACCGAAAGAAAATATTGATAGAAGATATTGATGATTACTCCCATTATGTTGACAATGTAGAAATGTTTGAAGATCCGTATATTGCTGCTGATATTTTTAAAAAAGAAACCCCTGATCCCTATTTGATAGAATATTATCAATATTATAACATTAAAGACTTTTTTGAAGTCAAAGAAATTGTTTCTTCTGAAGGCATTCGTTATATCATTTCCTTTAATGAGATTACATACAAAAATTTTGAATATTCAATACCCAAGATTTTTAAGTTCTTAAAAGATAAAATTTATAAAAAGAGTCTAAAGCCGAAAGATAAAAAGGAAGAGCATATAATTCCCGCAATTCCCGCACCCCTTCCAGAGCCTAAAAATAATAAAATACGAATCCACGGAAGTACTCAGCTCTTTGGATATATTTTCTCAGAACTGATACGCAAAGGTTATATTGCTCCTGAAAAAAAACAGGGTAATGTTAATGTCGCAGCTACTGCCAGGCTCATATTGGATCATTTTGAGTTTTTAGATACCGAAAAACAGCCTGAGGTAGATTATTTGCGAAAAGCTTTATTTGAGCAGAATTCTCTTTCATCTGAAAAACAGAATCAGTTTACAATACCACCTTTCAACAGAGTTAAGTAGTTTATTTTCTCATTTAATTAGTTTTCAAATGTAATGTACAGATATTAAGCGATTTGTGTATTTTTTTTGGATAATCCGGATATAACACCGGATAACACTTGCATGTTGCAATGTTTCAATTTTGTACTCGTTAATAAAAGCAATTTTATATGAGTGCAATTCAATTTATTGGAACTACGCCTTCCGATCTGATCCAAGAGATTAAAAAAGAAATCATTCCCGAACTTAAAGCTGAGCTCTCCAAAGAGTTCCAGCCCAAAGAACCGACAGAATACCTTACCCGTCAGGAAGTCTGCGAAATGCTTCACATTGACCTCAGCAGCTTACATCGTTGGCGCAAGGAAGGTAAACTCATTGCCTACGGACTGGGAAATAGGGTTTATTTCAAAAGAAATGAGATTGACGAGCTGATTAATCAAAACAGATTGAAGTAAACCAATTCAATACAGATATTATGAAATTAAATCCTGTATTTGATGACCTCAACGATCCTTTGGAACAGCCCGAAGTTTGGATTAACCATATTGAGGAACTGGAGCAGAAACGAAAAGAAGCAGAACAGAACAAAGGGTTATTCAAAGTAAAGACCGCCAACGAATGGCTGGAGCTTGCGAAAACAAGCCCTATACCAGAAATGCTATTTGGTGAATTTTGGCACGAAGGTGAAATAAGTATTCTGTTTTCAGACAGCAATTTAGGAAAGTCCATTTTGTCCGTAC
Source organism: Chryseobacterium sp. RU37D (assembly GCF_900156075.1). Classification (GTDB taxonomy): domain Bacteria; phylum Bacteroidota; class Bacteroidia; order Flavobacteriales; family Weeksellaceae; genus Chryseobacterium. The sequence goes on from NZ_FTMM01000047.1 coordinate 5,360, forward strand.
AGATTGCAGACAGCCTAAGTAAGGGGCAACAGATACCGGGCTTTAAACTGGAAGCAAAGAAACAGCCTGTTTTATACTTTGATTTTGAACTTTCAGCCAAACAATTTGAGGTGAGGTATTCAATAAAGAACGAAGCTAAAAAAGTATTTGAACAGCATTACAGCTTTGATGACAATTTCAAAAGAATTGAAATAAACCCCGATGCCGAAATCCCCACAAAAAGTACCTTTGAAAATTACCTTAATCAGTCATTGGAACAAAGTATAATTGAAACAGGGGCTAAAATTTTAATCATTGACAATATTACATACCTCAAAAACGAAACAGAACAGGCAAAGCACGCCTTACCATTGATGAGGTATTTAAAAGACTTGAAAAGTAAATACGGACTTTCAATATTAGCTCTTGCACACACACCCAAACGTGATTTAAGCCGACCCATTACACAAAATGATTTAGGCGGCAGTAAAATGCTTTACAACTTTATTGACAGTTGTTTCGCTATTGGGCAAAGTAACACGGATAAAAGTTTACGGTACATAAAGCAGATTAAAGCCCGAAATACAGCAATGATTTACGATACTGAAAACGTAATAGTTTGTCAGATTGATAAGGCGTACAATTTCCTTGCATTTGAATTTATTGATTTTGGAGCAGAACGGGAGCACCTGAAACAGTTAACCGAAAAAGACCACGAAAGCAAAATTTCGGAAGCGTTGGAATTGAAAAAACAAGGACTATCAAACGTACAAATTGCCAAACAGTTTGGAGTTTCGGAGGGTGCGGTACGTAAATGGATTAAAAAAGACTCTGAAAATGAATAACTTACAAAACAACCTCGTACCATTCGTACCCCTCGTACCCTGTACGAATGGTACGAATAGTACGAGGGGTACGAACAGTACGAACGAATACCGATTCATTTTAGAAAAAGGCAGTAAAAAACACCATTGCCCGGGATGTAGTAAAAAACGGTTTGTTCGTTTTGTTGATACCACCACAGGCGAATATTTACCCGAACAGTACGGACGTTGCGACAAGGGGGACGGACATTATTTTGTAGACCCTTATTCAGACGGCTACGCAAAAGCAATACAAGAACAGCAAAGGGATAACTGCTTGGAGTTACAAAGCAACTGGAAGCCACAGCGAAAAAAAGTAACACCACAGCCCAGACCTGAACCCGTATTTTTTGACTTTGAAACATTCAGACAAACATTACAGCCCGAACGATATGAAAAGAACACGTTTATACAGAACCTATTTTACAGAGTACGATTCCCCTTTGAAGTTGATGAGGTTACAAAGGTTATTCAGTTGTACCGATTGGGTACGGTTGCAAGTGGTTACCGGGCAGGGGCAAATACTTTTCCTTTTATTGACATCAACCAAAATGTAAGAGCCATTCAGGTAAAACAGTTCAATGAGCAGAACCACACCACAGGCACAGACTTTTTACATTCCGTCATTGAAAAGCACTACGCCCGGAATAATAAGCCGCTACCTGAATGGTTGGAAGCCTACACAAAGCAGGATAAAGTAATTTCCTGTTTGTTTGGTGAACATCTTTTAAGTAAATTTCAAAGTAACCCCGTTGCATTAGTTGAAGCCCCAAAGACAGCCATTTACGGTACGTTGTATTTTGGTTTCCCTGAAACACCTGAAAGCCTTATTTGGTTGGCCGTTTACAATAAAAGCAGTTTCTCTTTTGACAAGCTGAAAGTATTAAAGGGGCGTTTTGTGTATGTATTTCCCGACCTCTCAAAAGACGGCAGCACCTTCAGAGAATGGGAATCCAAAGCCAAAGAATATGAAAGCCGTTTATCCGGTACACGGTTTATATTATCGGACTTACTGGAGCAGTTAGCACCTGAACCGGATAAAAGCAAAGGAAAAGACCTTGCTGACTATTTAATCAACCGGGATTGGCGACTATTCAGAAAACGGAATATTCAGGAACAACCACCAAAGCCCGAACCTGAAAAAGTTACTGGAGTTACTAAAGTTACCCATCAACAGAAGAGTTTGCTTTTACACGTTGCACCATTGCCAAAAGTTGAAGCGGGCAAAACCGGACAAATTAAGCGCCTTATAAAGGAAAATCCCAAAAACTGGAGCAGTGATATTGTAGAACTTGAAAACTACTTTGCAGGTATTAAGCTACCTACCCTTCCCGTAAAGCTGAACAGTTGCAGCACAATAACAGATTGTTCCCTATTTGTAGAAAGCCACTTTGCTGTCATAAAAGCAAACAACGGAAACCAAACATATTTACCCTACCTGAAGCGATTACAGGAATTAAAACAATTATTAAATGCAGTTAAATAAATCATTATGAAAGGAGATAGAAAATCCATTATAGAAAACAGCAAAAGTTTACAGAAGTTTACAGAATCTGAAAATAAAATTAATTCCATTCTTTCTTTAAAGAAGATCACCAACGATGATTTGGAAATATTAACAAAATCAGAATATTTGAAGCTCTTCGAAGTCTTGACAAAAAAAATGAATGAACTCAAAGGAGAAGACATGGACGAGTTCATAGAAAAAATAGTCGAGGTAATGTCCTCTGAATCTAAAAATCAGATTTGGGAATACAACCATAATTTAATTATTTCAGAAATTCACGCTTTTATCAATACATATGAGCGTATGCCTTCAAAAACAGAACTGGCGAATAAGACACAGCTCAGCAGACAAACTGTTCATAAACATTTGAAAGACTATAAAAGCAGCCCTTATTATACTGAATTTCAGGAGCAGTTTACTTTTATGCAGTCTCAGGTTATGGCTACGATATTACGGTATGCGGTCAATGGAGATATGAAAGCAGCCAAGCTGTATTTGGAAGGTATCGGAGTTTTGAAAAATCCCTCATCAGCAAATAATAGTAATCCGGTACATAACAATACCCTGATCCAGAACCAAAATAATTACATTCAGATTGGTGGAACAGTTTTAAATCAGAAGCTTATACAAAACCTCAACCCTGAACAGATTAGTACGATTGAAGGAATTTTAAAAACTATTGTAATAAAAGATGATAGCCGATAATTACATAACAGGGATAAGGTGGCGTAAAAACTTTTTAGAAAAAATATACCCGTTGTGCATTATGAATAAAAAGGAAAAAGTTGTTCATTTGATTGAAAATCAGTAAATTGTTTTTACCACAAAACATTTACAATGAACAACTTAGGTGCAAATTACGAAAGAATTTTGGAA
>NZ_FTMM01000013.1 GCF_900156075.1 Chryseobacterium sp. RU37D
ATAAGATTTGAAACGTTGGATATTACTTGGAAGAATCTGCATTTTTTAGCATTTTCTTTAAGATTAATCAAAAAATTAAAAGTTTAAACAACTTCGATGACAAAATCCATACTTTTTATTTTACTTTTCATTCAAATTTTAATTAGTGCCCAATTTTCCGAGCGGAATTTATCCACCGAAAAATGGCAATTCAAAAATGCCAAAGAAAATAAATGGCTGACCGCCACGGTCCCGGGAACAGTTCATCTGGATTTGATGAAAAATAAAATCATTCCTGATCCTTTTAAAGATGAAAATGAAAAAAAAGTGCAATGGGTTGAGAATGAAGATTGGGATTATCAGACGAGTTTTAAAATATCTCCAAAGGAACTGGGAAATCAGAATATTGATTTGATTTTTAATGGGTTGGATACCTTTTCGGAAATTTATTTAAACGGAAGGTTGTTGATTAAAACAGATAATATGTTCAGAAAATGGGAAATCCCTGTTAAGGTATATCTGAAAGCGGGTGATAACTTGTTGTTGGTAAAATTCAAATCTTCAGTAAATGTCGGGAAAGAGCTGGCAAAGAAAGTTCCTTTTACCATACCGGAATCGCCGAGAAGCTTTGTGAGAAAAGCACAATATCAGTTCGGGTGGGATTGGGGCCCGAGATTGGTAACGGCAGGAATCTGGAAAAATGTAAAGCTTGAATTTTGGAAAAATGCAAAAATTAATAATGCAAAAATTGAGCAAAGATCTTTATCCGGTCAAAAAGCGGATCTTATGATTTTTACGGAAATCAAAGCTGATAAAGAAGGAAATTATTCATTGTGTATCAATGATAAAATTAACAATATTCAATTGAAAAAAGGAAAAAATACAGCTCAGTTTCCTTTTACGATTAATAATCCAAAACTTTGGCAGCCAAACGGCTGGGGCGAACCCAATTTATATGATGTAAAAATTTTGCTGCAAAAAGATACAAGAACACTGGCTGAAAAAAATGAAAGAATTGGTTTAAGAACGATTGAATTAATTCGGGAAAAAGACGAAAAAGGAAAATCTTTTTATTTTAAAGTAAACGGAAATCCCATGTATGCTAAAGGCACGAACTGGATTCCATCCGACAGCTTCACACCCAGAATTACGAAAGAAAAATATCAAAAGCTTATCAAGGACACTAAAGATGCCAACATGAATATGATCCGTGTCTGGGGTGGCGGAATTTACGAAGATGATGAGTTTTACAAGGCTTGCGATGAAAACGGAATTCTTGTCTGGCAGGATTTTATGTTTGCCGGAACTTTTTATCCGTCAGATGAAAATTTTCAACAAAATGTTGAGTTTGAAGTAAAAGATCAAATCGAAAGGCTCCAAAATCATCCGTCTTTAGCTTTATGGTGCGGAAATAACGAAATTGATGAAGCAATTGTCAATTGGGGATATCAAAAGCAGTTAAAATATTCAAAAACAGATTCTTTACAAGTTTGGAAAGACTACAAGAAAATTTTTCATGAAATCATTCCAAATGCCATAAAAAAATATGCGACAAATGACAAATTAATATATTGGCCAAGCTCGCCTTCCATTGGTTGGGGGCATAAGGAAAGCCTTACAGAAGGAGATTCTCATTATTGGGGAGTTTGGTGGGGTGAGCAGCCATTCGAGGTTTTCAACGAAAAAGTTCCAAGGTTTGCTTCGGAATATGGTTTTCAAGGGATGGCTACCCTGGAAACAACGAAAGCTATGTTTTCAGGAATACCTGATTTAAGCTTACAAAATGGCACAATCAAAGCACACGAAAAGCATTCCAGAGGTTGGGAAATTATTGATAATTATATGAAAAGGGATTACAAAATTCCAACTGATTTTGTGAAATATAACTACATTTCTCAATTGCTTCAGGCCCGCGGGATGCAGATTGCCATTGAAGCGCACCGTCGCGCAAAACCTTATAATATGGGATCTTTGTACTGGCAGCTAAATGATTGTTGGTCAGTGGTTTCATGGTCTTCGATTGATTATTTGGGTAATTGGAAAGCGCTGCATTATCAGGTTAAAAGAAGCTTTGAAAATATTTTAATTTCTGTAGAAGAGAAAGAAAAAACGTACGATATTTATTTTATAAATGATTTATTAACCGATCTCGATGGTCGTTCGAAAGTGGAATTGGTAGATTTTAACGGAAAAATTTTATGGTCAATTAATGCGGCGAATGCTCTGGAAGCCAATTCATCACGAAAACATTTTGAAATAGAAAAAGCAGATTTTGCAAAATTTGATTTATCGAAGGTTTTCTTAAAAATCAGCTTTAACAATAATGAGCATAATGCAGAAAAATTATTCTATTTCAATAAGCCAAAAGATTTAAAACTTCCAAAACCTGAAATTAAAATAAGAAAAATATCCCCCACGGAAATTGAAATTTCTACAGATATTCTGGCCAAAGATATTTATCTGATCGGGGATACCCATTTTAGCGATAATTTCTTCGATTTATTACCAAAAACTTCGAAAAAAATTACGCTTTCAAAACCTTTAGAAAAAATTGAGGTAATCAGTTTGTTTGATACGATGAATTAATTATGCTTTCAATGTTTTTTAGAAGCTATTCCAGCTTTCCGCTATATCTTTTGGGTTACGGCCTTCGCTTCGCTCCGGCCGCAACCCAGAAGGATGCCGCTGCAATCCGGGCTAGGATGTTAGTGCTGGTGGTTTCGAGTGCCTCAGCTACCTAAGAAATGGCAGTATGTTCTCAATGATGAAAGCAAAGTATTGCAGTTCTGTAAAGAAAAATCTAATTTTACACTTTAAATATTTCTCTTGAACTACGCCCAAATCGTTTTACCATTAAATTTAAAAGGTTCTTTCACTTACAAAGTTCCCGAAGAATTACAGTCTGAAATTCAGCCTGGGATGCGGGTTTTGGTGCCTTTTGGAGGAAAGAAAATCTATACGGGAATAGTCTTCGAGCTTCACGGGAATGCTCCGGAAAACTTTATAGTCAAAGAAGTGATCAGCATTTTGGATGATAAACCAATTCTGCCGAAGGAGCAAATTAAGTTCTGGAACTGGCTTTCAGACTATTACTTATGTAGTCTGGGTGAAATTTACCGTTTTGCCTTTCCATCTTCCCTGAAGCTTGAGAGTGAGACATATCTAAAATTAAAGCCAAATATTACGGTAGACTTTGAAAACCTGGATGTAAATGAAATGTATCTTATTCAGGCACTGGAAGTTCGCCAGCTTATTAATTTGACGGATATTGAGGCTTTTATTCCTAAAAAGGATATTATTAAAACCATCAATTCACTGATTGATCTGCAGTATATCGAAATTGATGAAAAAATTGCAGAAAAATATAAGGCTAAAGAGGTTGCTTATGTTAAAATTAATGACGAAGTTTTAAAAAATAAAAACTTTACGGAGATTCTTTTAACACTAAAAAGATCTCAAAAGCAAAAAGAGCTTTTTCTTGTCATTCTTGAAAAAAAGACGGAAAATCCTGATCTTCATATTAAAAAATCTGAGCTGTTTGAGGATGGATATTTTGCCGGTTCTCATTTTAAAGCTTTGGCAGAGAAAAACTTGGTCGAAGAATATTACATGCAAAAAGACAGGATTGAAAGCTATGAAGGAGAAATTGAAGAAATCGAGAAGCTTTCCGAGTCTCAAAAAATAGCAAAATCTGGAGTGGATGAAGCTTTTGCAGAAGGAAAAAATGTGCTGCTTCACGGGGTGACTTCTTCCGGAAAGACGCACATCTACTTAGAAAAAATTGAAGAGAGCATTCAGGAAGGGAAAAACGTTTTGCTCTTACTTCCTGAAATATCTTTAACCAAGCAGATCACGCAAAGATTAGAAAAAAAATACGGCAGCCAGTTGGGATTTTATCATCAGAAGCTCACTGATTTTGAACGCGTTGAAGTTTGGAAAAGAGTGAGGCAGAACGATATTAAAGTTCTTATAGGTACTCGTAATGCTTTATTTTTACCATTTCAGAATCTGGGATTAATCGTTGTGGATGAAGAGCATGATTCTGCATACAGACCGCGGGAGGTTTTACCTTATTTTAATGCAAAGGATGCTGCCCTGGTCTTTGGAAATTTTTATGAAGCTAAAGTAATTCTGGGATCTGCAACGCCTTCAGTTGAAAGTTATTACAATGCCCGGAAAGCTAAATTAAAATATGTTTTCATTGAGGGGCGTTTCGGAAATGTAAGGCTGCCAGAATATGAATTGGTTAATCTTAAAGAAGCTCAGGATTCCAAAAAAGCCTCCGGGAATTTTTCTTTACGGTTGATTGATGAAGTTAAAAAAACTTTAGAAGAGAAAAATCAGATTATTGTACTTCATAACCGCCGTGGTTATGCCAATGTCGTAGAATGTGAGACCTGCGGCTATGTAAACTACTGCTCCAATTGTGATGTTGTGATGACATATCATAAATCTTCCAATGAAATGAAATGTCATTACTGCGGCCAGAGAGCTTCCAAACCGAAGATCTGCCCAAAATGTCATTCTGAAAACCTTAATGAAAGAGGAGTGGGTGTGGAGCAGATTTATGAAGAAATTTCAAAATTATTTCCTGAAAATGAGGTAGATAGAATGGATGTGGATTCTATGAGGAAGAAATTTGCTTACGAAAAATTATACGAAAAAATTGAGGAGAGAGAAACGGATATTATAGTCGGTACTCAGATGATTTCCAAAGGATTAGATTTTGATCATATTGAGTTGGTAGCCATTCCGAAAGCTGACTCTTTATTATATGTACAGGATTTCAGGGCAGAAGAAAGAGCGTATCAGCTGATCACTCAGGTGTCTGGAAGGGCGGGAAGGGTTTCCGGGAAAGGGAAAATCCTGATTCAGACTTTTAATCCGGAGCATTCTGTTTTTCAATTAATTAAAATGAATAATCCGGCAAAGATTTACAAATATATTTTAACAGAAAGACAGAAATTCCATTATCCGCCATTTACTAAATTAATCATGATCGAGCTGAAGCACAGAAGAGAAGATAAGGCCAGCCGCGCTTCTCAGTTTTTAGGATCCATTTTTAGAAAATATCTTCCGGAAGACTGTGTTTTGGGTCCGGAAAAAGCTCAGATTGCAAGACTTAATAACCTCTATCAGTTTCAGATTATGCTTAAACTTCCTCGCGGAAAAAAATATGAAGAGTATAAAAAACTGGTTTTGATAAGTTTAAAAGAATTTGACGAAATTACTGCTTATCAAAGCATTAAAAAAGTCATTTTTGTAGATTTTTAACAATTTTTAACAAACTTTATAGTGTTTTATAACTAGCCTCCGAACTTACTTATAGCAATATTTTCTACATTTGACCGTTGATTATATGTTTGGAATTTTAATTTTCAATTTAACCCGTTGATTTTTACTTTATCCAAACAATAGCAAAATGAAAAAATAGATGGTAAATTTCAGAAGATATATTTCAGGTTTGACGGTACTGGCTTCAGGGTTTTTCCTTGCACAGACTACCGTTTCTACAGTTCTATATTCTCCGGCTTACGACAATCAGAAAAGTTTAAACTTACCTTCTCCCATCACTTCGGCGGTGGAGAAAACTATTTTGTCGGCTAAAGAACTTGTAGACATTAATGTAAACACAATGATGACTGACCCGGTGCTCAAAAACGCAGACTGGGGATTCGTAGTGTATGACCCTAAAACGAAGAAAATAATCTCTTCGTACAACGAAAATACTCCTTTGGTTCCGGCTTCTACAACAAAATTGCTTACCACTGAAACAGCAATGAACCTGTTGGGTGAGAACTATCGTTGGATAACCCAGTTGGAATATTCAGGAAGTATTGATGAAAATGGAGTTTTAAATGGAAATCTTTATGTCGAAGGAAGCGGTGATCCGTCTTTAGGAACGAATAAGGCAGGGGCCTGGTCTTACAGAGACATCATTTCAGATTTCATCGGTGGGCTTTCCCGTGAAGGTATCAAAAAGGTAAATGGTGATATCATCATTCAGACAGCGCTTTTCAAAGGTAATATTTCAAAACTTCCGGAAAATGTTGTTTGGTTAGAAAATAACAACTATTATCTGCCTGCTGGTACCACAAACGGAATCAACCCGGCCAACGAAAAGCTGATCGTAAAAGGAAACAGCTTTTCCGGAAATAAGAAGTTTTTCTATGTATCTCCTTACAACAAACAAATGGTATATGCCGATAAATACGAAGGTGATGCTATTTTAACGACAAAATTACCGGAGGCGCCGGCTTATCTGGCCAATTCTTTTAGAACTACTCTGGTAAAAAGTGGAATCGGAGTAACAGGAAAAGTAATTTCTAAAATGACAGACGCCAGCCCTGAAAATAGAAAACTGGTTTCAGCATATAAATCACCTACTTTAAGTGATATTATTTATTATACTAATCAGCACAGTGATAATGGCTTAGCGGAAGCATTGTTGAAAACTGTAGGATTCCAAAGCTTAGGCGATCAGACTGCTGAATCTGGAAGAAGAGTGGTAACCGAGCATCTTAAAAATGAAGGTTTCGATATGATGGGCTTAAATTATATGGACGGAAGCGGGCTTTCAAGGAGCAATAACGTAACACCTATCTCTCAGGTAAAATTTTTAACTTCATTAATGGATGAAAAATATTATAAGACATATTTTAATTCACTACCGGTAGGAGGCCAGTCCGGAACATTGAAAAGAATGTTCATCGGGACAGGAAACGGACAGGTTTTTGCTAAAACAGGAACTTTAAATAAAGTAAAAACCTTGGCAGGATATATGAAAACAAATACAGGGAAGACTTTAGTTTTTTCGTTAATGGTTAATAATTATGCAGGATCAGTAGATATGGTGAAGAAAAGAATGGAAAAAATTCTGGAGCCTGCATTAGAATTATAGAATTATTAAAATTTTATTAATAAAAAGACCTTTTAATCAATGATTAGAAGGTTTTTTATATCTTTGACGCTTATACAACTTGAATATGAAGAAATTTTGTTTTTTGATTTTGGGCATTCTGATATTCCAACAAGTTTTTGCTCAGAACGATAATCTTGAAAAGAAAGGTTTGATTTCCAAAGAAATGAAATCTTTTACTAATAAAATGGCAGTCGGAAACCTGAACCCGAATACGCAGAACTATGACCTTCAGTACCAGAGAATGGACGTCACTTTGAATCCTCCAACATACAATATTACAGGTTCGGTAACCTCCCATTTTAAGCCTAATCAAAGTATGAGCAGCATCTATTTTGATTTAGCCAATACATTGACGGTTTCTCAGGTTCAATATCATGGAAATATGCTTGTTTTTCAGCAACTTCCGACAAAAGAAGTGAGGATTGATTTTCAGAGTGCTTTACCTGCTAATGTTTTGGATTCTTTAACGATAACTTATTCCGGGCCTCCTGCAACGGATAATGATGCTTTTAGAGCGGGAACTCAAAACGGAACTCCGATAATCTCTACTTTAAATGAACCTTATGGAGCCCAGGACTGGTTTCCAACGAAACAGAGCATGAATGATAAGATCGATAAATTTGATTTTAAAATCACGACACCTTCTCAGTACAGTGTTGCAGCAAATGGAAAATTCATGTCTGAAACAAATCTTCCAAACAATCAGAAACTGACTTTCTGGAGAACAATGTATCCAACAGCTGCTTATCTAATTGCTCTTTCGATTACAAATTTTGTAAAATTAAATGACACGATGGGAAATCCTCCGTTTCCTTTTGTAAATTATATTTATCCTACATCACAAGCCAATTCGACGATTATGTCTAATATTAATTGGACTAAAGATGTGATGAATACTTTTGAAACCTATTTTGGTGCATATCCTTTCAGGAATGAAAAATACGGACACATGGAATATCAGTACAATGGAGTTTGTATGGAACATCAGACAATGTCCTCTATGAGCTCTTGGGGAAAAGGAACAATAGCGCATGAGCTTGCTCATCAATGGTTTGGAGATAAAGTAACTTGTGGAGCCTGGAACGATATATGGCTAAACGAAGGCTTTGCAACTTTTGGAGAACATTTGGCCAACGAAAAACTATTGATGACCAATGCTCAGTTTATGGCTTACTTATTGGATCAGAAAAATTATGTTACAAGTGCGCCGGGAGGAAGTGTTTACGTTGCTGATTCTAATTTGAGTAATATAAATTCTATTTTCAGTGGAAGATTATCATATTCAAAAGGTGGATATGTTTTGAGGATGTTGAAATGGATTTTAGGAGATACAGCTTTTTATCAAGCAATTCAAGATTATCATTCAAGACCGAATCTGGCATATAACTATGTTAAAACCCAAGATTTCAATACTTCGTTGCTTCAGTCAACAGGGATTAATTTTACAGAGTTTTTCAATGATTGGATCTATGGTGAAGGATATCCCACTTACAATATCAGGTGGAAACAAAATGGAAATACACTTACCATAAAAGCCATACAAACACAAAGCAGCCCGACGGTAAGTTTTTTCGAAATGCCGTTACCCATAAAAGTGAACGGAACTGCCGGTCAGGTTGCATACTTTGCTTTAAATAATACAATGAACAACCAATATTTTGTTCAAAATGTAGGATTTCCTGTTGCAAGTATAGAATTTAATTATGAATATCAGATTTTAGAGAAAAGTTCAACCGTAACTCAGGACAACACATTAAGTAGCATAGATATAAACAAAGAAGAGTTTGCCTTATATCCGAATCCGACAAAAAATGAATTGAATATTAAAGGAATTAATAAACCAACTGATTTCTCTATTTATTTCACTGATGGAAAATTAGTAAGTAAAGGAGCTTACCAGCCGGAAAAACCAATCAATATTTCAGAATTGGTTCCTGGAGCTTATATTTTTAAAATTAATGACAAGAATATTAAGTTTATTAAAAAATATTAATTTCTAGATTTAATAGAAGTTGTTAGATAGAACTATTAATATTAAAATATTAAATTAATATTTTAATTTGATTTTAGCTTTTTATTAAAAAATACAAATAAGCCTGCTCTAGCAGGCTTATTTGTATTTTTTGATTTGTGTTTTTTTGTATTATATTTGGGCAAAAATTAACTTTTTTAATAAATACAAATTATGAAAAAACTAACCCTATTAGCTTTTATAGCTTCTTCTGCATTTGGATATGCGCAGGTTGGAATTAACACACCAACACCTCAAAAAACTTTACATGTAAACGGCGCCGTTCAACTTACAAATGAATTGAGTGTAGGAGGAAACGCCAAAACTGCCGGATCAGCCGGAACAGCCGGGCAAATCCTTTCTTCAAATGGTCCGGGGGCAGCCCCAATGTGGATAAGTGGTAATGCACTAAAATCTGCTGTTCTTGGAACCTTAAATAATAGCTCAGTTACTGTAACATCAAACAAATTGATTGGACATTCAATAAAATTAACCACTGGAAGATGGCTGATATATGTGGGGGAATTATTAGAATCCACTGATGCAAGTTCCTCAACAGATAATATGTGGACGAGACTTACGATTAGCAGTAGTAACAGCGCGATATCTACAACAGGATTTACGCTTTTAGGCAGCAAACTTGTGTCTGGCTGGCTGGCACCGTCCATAGCAAGTATTGGCGCGTATAGTATGCTGACAGGTGTCATTCCTATCAATGTTACGAGCCCTTCAGTTGATATATATTTATGGATTGCAAATTGTGATGTTGTTGGTACCCCTCCTGCGACAAAAGTTGGTAATAATGGAGAAAATTATTTCTTTGCCGTACCGGCCAACTAAGAAGCTTACTCAAAGGATTAATTAGAATTTATTATTTTCCATATAAACTTAAATTCTAAAGACTCATTCAAGGATATAATAAATAATACAGCTGTTTCATAAAATTGAAACAGCTTTTTTTATTAAATTAGCGCATCCAAAAATTACTAGAAATGATCTCTAAAAAGTATCTTGAAAATTTACAGAATGAACTACAAAATATTGATGACGACGGGCTTTACAAAAGAGAAAGAATCATCACTTCCCAACAAAGCGCAGAAATCGAAGCCAACGGCAAAAAGCTACTGAATTTCTGTGCCAATAATTATTTGGGATTATCAAATCATCCGGAAGTCATGAAAGCTTCCCAAGATATGATAGCGTCTCATGGCTACGGAATGTCGTCTGTACGTTTCATCTGTGGGACTCAGGATATTCACAAGCAATTGGAGCAAAAAATTGCAGACTTTTTAGGCCTTGAAGATACGATCCTTTATGCAGCTTGTTTTGATGCTAACGGAGGTGTTTTCGAACCTTTATTTACAGAAGAGGATGCTATTATTTCTGATGAATTGAATCACGCTTCGATTATTGACGGAGTTCGTCTGTGTAAAGCAGCCAGATACCGTTATAAAAACAACAATATGGAAGATTTGGAAGCGCAGTTAATTGCTGCTTCAGAGAAAAATCATCGTTTCAAAATCATCGTTACAGACGGTGTTTTCTCTATGGACGGAATCGTTGCGGACCTGAAAGGTGTTTGTGATCTTGCAGAAAAATATGATGCTTTGGTAATGGTTGATGATTCTCATGCCACAGGATTCATCGGGAAAACAGGTCGTGGAACACATGAAGCGAATGAAGTTATGGGTAGAGTAGATATCATCACTTCTACGTTAGGAAAGGCTTTAGGCGGTGCTTTAGGCGGTTTTACTTCCGGTAAAAAAGAAATCATCGATATGCTGAGACAGCGTTCAAGACCTTACTTATTCTCCAATTCACTGGCTCCGGGGATTGTAGGTGCAGCATTGAAAGTTTTAGATATGATCTCTGCAGACACTTCTCTTCGTGATAAGGTGATGGAAAACGCAGAATATTTCAGAGCAGAAATGAAAGCCAAAGGCTTTGATATTCCTGATGGTGACGCTGCAATTGTTCCGGTAATGCTTTATGACGCGCCTTTGGCTCAAAAAATGGCAGAAAAGCTTATGGATGAAGGGATTTACGTAATCGGATTCTTCTATCCGGTTGTACCGAAAGGAAAAGCGAGAATCAGGGTACAACTTTCTGCGGCGCATACAAGAGAGCATTTGGATAAGGCGATTGCTGCTTTTGAAAAGGTTGGAAAAGAATTGGGCGTAATTTCTTAGTTTTGAAATTATTATAAAATATGGATGCTTCGACAAGCTCAGTATGACATCGCTACAAAAACATAGTTAAAATACCAGTTAGTATTAGAGTTGTCATGCTGAGCTTGTCGAAGCATCTCTCTCTTAAAATTATCTTTTCAAATCAAAGGAATTTTATTTTTAAAAATTATTTAAAAACTTATCTTTGCGCATAATTTTCAATGAAATGTTTTTTAAATCCAAGTATATAATTGAATTTTCAAAACCAAAAGAGGAAATTTTAAATGATATAGACAAAAATTTATCTAAAAAATTCTTTGATTGGAACAAATGTTTCGCAGGAAAGGTATCTGAGAATAGTTTTGACATTAAGTTTTCTTATGATAAAATGTCTCCTTATTTTAAGGGAAAGTTTGTTGCAAAAGAAGATAAACCGGAAACTATTGGATTAACCGTATATCATGGTTTTTTTTCCATTTTTGGAAATATTTTTGGAACAATAGTTATGTTGATATTTGCAATCGTACTTTTTCAGCAGGAAAATTATTTTTGGATTGCTGCGATAATCATTTATATTTTGATTGTTTTATCCAGTCGTGTTCGGGTTAATAACGCAAAAGATAATTTTTTTGAATATTTAAAAAAACTAGATACTTATAGTAAAATTATTCCTGGTAAAAAATAGAATTAATTCATGCTTTACACAATAATAAAAGCACTACATATCATCTTTATGGTAAGCTATTTTGCGGGAATTTTTTATCTCGTGAGAATTTTTGTCTATTATAAAGATACCGACGAATTTACGGAAGAGAAAAAGAAAATTTTAAGGGAACAATACACCTTCATGGCCCGAAGGCTCTGGAATATCATAACGGTCCCGGCCGGAGTTATTATGGCTGTTTGTGGATTAACTCTGATTTTTCTGAATCCTGGTTTAATGAAAATGCCTTGGTTTCATTTAAAACTGACATTCCTGATTGGTTTGGCGATTTATCATTACTGGTGTTGGAAAAAAGTGTTAAAGCTTAAAGAAATCAACGGAAATACTCTCGAAACGGCCAATATAAAGCTAAGGCAGGCGAACGAAATTGCAACTTTCATTTTGTTCCTAGTTGTTTTTACCGTGATCCTGAAATCTCAGGTTATTGAATATTGGTGGCAATTAATCACTGGATTTTTCGTTCTGGTATTTTTGATCATGATGACTGTGAAATTGGTTAATAAAAAAAAGAAAAATAAATAAAATTATAAGTTATGAATGATGGGTTATAAGTTGGTCAAATAGAACTGAACAAGTAACCAAAAACTCATAACTAAAAACCTATAACTCATAACTAAAAAAAATGCTTGCAATTTTAAAAAAAGAACTTTGGGGTTACTTCGGAAACTGGAGCGCATGGGTAATCATTGCGGCTTTCAGTCTGATTGCGACTCTTTTTCTGTTTTTTTTCGACAACGATTCTAATATTTTCGAAATCGGGATGGCTTCTTTACAAAGTTATTTCGTTTTGGTTCCCTGGTTATTAATGTTCATCATTCCGGCGCTTTCGATGAAAACTTTTGCGGAAGAGCAGCAGACCGGAACATTAAACTGGTTATTCTCTCAACCTTTGAAAGTTTCGGATTTGGTATTTGGGAAATTTCTTTCAGTTTGGATCGTTGGGATTTTATGTTTGATTCCTTCGTTGATTTACCTTTATACCGTATATGTTTTAGGCGTTCCGGCCGGAAATATTGACTTGGGAATGACCTTCGGGAGTTATATCGGTTTAATTATTTTAATTGCAACATTTTCGGGAGTCGGGATTTTGGCGTCTTCGCTTTCTCAAAACCAGATTATGGCTTATTTGCTGGGCGTTTTCATGTGTTTCATCATGTATTTTGGAATCGAGCAGCTGGCAAGCTATAAATTATTGGGAAGTGTAGACTTTATTTTGCAGAATATAGGTTTTTATCAACATTTTTTAGGCTTTACACGAGGCCTTATTGATTTTAAGGATGTTGCTTATTTTGCTTTCATTATTGGTGTTACATTAGTTTTGTCCAATCATTTTATTAATAAAAAGAAGTAGAATTATGAAGAAGATACAGTTTAAGTCTCCGTTAGCAATTTTACTTTTCGTAGTATTGCCATTGGTGATTATTTTGGCAGTTTCAGGAATCAGGTTGGATTTAACCAAAGAAAAAAGATACACTCTTTCTGATAACACAATCAAAGTGTTGGAATCTGTAAAGAAGCCTTTAACCGTTGATGTTTATCTGGAAGGAGATTTTCCGGCAAGTTTCAAACAGCTCCAGAGCGAAACAAAATTCATGTTGGAAGAATTCAGAAAAATTAATCCGAAAATTGATTTTAAATTTATTGATCCCGTAAAAACAAAAATGTCTCAGGACACTTTGATGGCAATGGGAATGCAGCCTTCCGTACTTCCTGATATTAAAGATGGAAAGGTTTCGCAGATCTATTTGTTTCCTTATGCAGTTGTAAAGTACGATAAAAGGGGAGTTTCAATTCCTTTAGTAGTGCAGCAGAATGGATTGGATGCCGACCAGCAATTAACAAAATCTATTGAAAATTTAGAATATAATCTTGTTTCAAACATTAAAAATATTGCAGCAAGTAAGAGAAAGAAAATCGGAATTCTGATCAATCAGGATGAACTTAACCCAAAAGAATTCGAAGGTTTTATGCAACTGGCAACGGAAAGCTACGATGCAGGACCGATTATCCCTAAAAATCAAACGGAACTGACTTTAGCTGACATTCCAGCCCTAAAGCAAATGAGCGCTTTAGTGATTGCAAAGCCAAGAAAAGCTTTCACAGATAACGAAAAAGTGATCCTTGACCAATATATCATGAATGGCGGGAAAACACTTTGGATGATCGATGCTGTAAATGCAGAAATGGATACGCTGATGAGGTCTCAAAAAGTAATGCCTTTCCCTGTAGACATTAATATGACAGACTTTTTCTTTAATTATGGAATCAGGATCAATCCGGCTTTGGTAAAGGATGTGAAAAAGTTTGCTTTATTGAGGCTGGTTACCGGAGAAGTGAGCGGAAATCCTCAGTATACAAGTCTTCCATGGCCATATTATCCGCTTGGAATTGCAGAAAAAAACAATCCGATCACGAAAAATATCAATCCTGTAAAGTTTGAATTCCCGACTTCAATCGATACCTTGGGCGGAAGAAAAAATATTAAAACCAATGTTCTTTTTGAATCAAGCGAAAGAACGTTGTTGAAGCAGGTTCCAAATTATGTTGATTTAAAAGAAATTTCCAGCGTCGACAGCCTTGGACAAATGGAAAAACCAAGTACTCCAAAAATCTATGCAGTATCTTTGGAAGGGAAGTTCAATTCGGCTTATGCATCAAGAATTGAAAGAAAATCTTACCCGAATTTCAAGACTTCAAGCCCTGAAAACAAAATGATTGTAATTGCTGACGGAGACGTAGGCAGAAATAAAGTTCTGAAAGGTGAAGCACTGCCTCTTGGAGTAGACTTGTTGACGAACGAACAGTTTGGAAACGAACAATTCTTGAGAAATGCATTAGACTATCTTTTGGACGATAGTAATTTAATGGAACTACGAAACCGAAACATCGAAGAAAGGCTTCTTGACCGACAAAGAATCACCGAAGAAAAAAGCAACTGGCAGTGGTTTAATTTGCTGCTTCCTTTAGTGATCATCGGAGTTTTAGGAGGGTTGTTCTTCTGGTTGAGGAAGAGGAAGTTTGGATAGAATATCGAAAAAGAGGCTGCCTCAAAAGGTAAAATAATGCTCTGAAAGTCTCCTAAATGACAAAGGTTGTCAGGCAGGATCCCGAGAGAGTAGTACTTTTTGAGACAGCCTCTTTTTATTTTGTATTTCGCTTTTCATAAATCGTCTTAATTGGGTTTTGTCTTATATCAAAAAACGTTACTGATAATAATGTATTGACAATCCACTTTATAAATTTATAAATAATTTTATAGTTGCTGTTCAGAACATATCTAGTTTTTCAAGATGTAATTCTAGTTGATATTATTTAGGATTTGAATTACCTGTTTTTTTTGATTCAAGGAGAATATACTTTTTCGCACTTTTCCGGGTATGATTCGCAGCAAAGGTCTCCAATAATTTAAGGAAATATTCATCTGTTTGGTGATGGTCTTTACAGAAAGAATTCCATTTTCCAACAAGTTTTCTGCCTTCAAAATATAGTAAAGATCTTCCTCAAACTTATCATTAAGCTCGTAACTTGTTTTTTTCGGGATCAAAAACTGGCATTCATAAAAATGTTCTGCATAAACATCATTTACACATCTTTTATAAAATCTTCATATTCATAATAAAATCTTTCGAACCCGTCCATTTTCTCAACAAAAAATCTGAAGGTTTCCTGCCATGTATTTTTATTGAATATAGAAACTCCATGTTTTTCAACCCAGATTTTAGCGATTACTTTTCCATTTTCTAATGTAAAATATTCTTCTTTATTGAAATCTCTGATGAAATCTTTCAGGATATCTTCCAAAGACCAGATCTTTTCATAATAAGCATTCCTGAAAATTTCATCTTTCATTTCTATATCTAATGAAACTTCTGCTTTTTTATTATCCGCATAAAACTTGAACGACATATCTTTAATTTTTGTGTCATATAAAATCCATTTTCTGGGAAAAGACTTTCCAAAAGCCGTCCAAAATTCCTTTTTTAGCTGTTGCGCTTCTTGTTTACTGAACATAGGACAAACTTAATGATTAATAGGTAATATGACAAAGAAAGCTAAATCGTAAACGGCAAATATGTTTATTAGCAAATCGGTTTTATTTGCTCTTGTGTTATAGAAACAATTTTTTCTTATTTTTGTAAGAATGCTGTCTAAAAAATCTCAATATGCTTTTAAAGCGCTTTCATACCTTGTGAAGAAAAGGAATGATGGCCCTGTCCTTATTTCCGAAATTGCTGAGTATAAGAAAATTCCTTTGAAGTTTTTAGAAAATATTTTGCTTGAGCTTAGAAAAGCGGATATTCTGGACAGTAAAAAAGGAAAAGGAGGAGGATATTTTTTCAAAGAAAACCCTGAAAATGTAAAACTGACAAGAATTATTCGTCTCGTGAACGGACCCATTGCACTTCTTCCGTGTGTGAGCATAAATTTTTATGAAAAATGCGAAGATTGTAATGAAGAGCATTGCAGTCTGCATGATGTTCTCATAGAAGTGAGGGATGCATCATTAAATATTTTGGAAAGAAAGACACTGCTGGATTTGATCGATTGATCTGATCCTTTTTTAATAATTAGTTTACCAGTTTAATAGGATAATTATTTTATTAGATATTTGCAGTATTTCAAATGAATAAATAATGATTTCAAAAGAAGATGTAGAATCACTGAAACAGCTTCCGGCAGAGGAGGGATTGAAATTTATTTCAAAAAAACTGTCGAAAGGGTTTGTTTTTTTAATTTCGATTGTCCTTACTTAGGATAATGTTGAGTATTTATCGCCATCGGAACGCTTGTCGTTGTCATGACTTTAATAACTATTTATAAATCTGTTTTTTAGTATAAATTCTCTTCATTGTGGAAAAATAAAAGAGTGAAATATCTTTTCTACTTTTAAAATATTTTACATTTACACCACTAAAAAAATAATATGAATCTATATGTAGTTGCTCTTTTCAGGTTCAATGAAAATTACCTGATGGAAGCTGTGGAACTTTTTCAGATTTTGGTAAGAGAAACCAGAAAAGAAGAAGGATGCCTGCAATATGACCTTATTGAAGATAAAGATAATAAAGGCACTTTTTTTATGGTAGAATTATGGGAAAGTGAAGAACATCTGAACCGTCATAATGGGCAGGATCATTTATTGAATTTCAGAAGAGATGTTGCAAAAATGCTTGAAAGTACAACATTAGTTTATAAAGGGTATAAAACTTTATAGGCTGTAAGTTTGCAGTATTCTGAAACTTACAGCATCCATTTTCTATCCTATGGCTCGAAAATAAAAGGCTGTTCACTATTGCGAGCAGCCTTTATTAGAAAAAATAGAAAGTATTAAAATTTAGATCTATTAAATCTTAATTTTTTATGAATTTTGATTTTGTCAGAGTTCCTTCAGCAGTTTCGATAAGGATATAATAAACTCCAGTCTGAAGCATGCTGATGTCAAATTTTTGTCCGTTTAATTTCCCTCCTGCCACTTTTTTTCCTCCTGCAGAATATATCTGGATATTTTTAGGATCTTTTCTCGTTACGAACTGCAAAGCCGTATTTTCCGAATTCGCGGCAAATTTGATCTCTTCTTTAGATTTTGCATTATCTGAAACGCCCAAAGTAGAAGGATTAGCATACACCACATCATCAATCTCCAATACCGTATGCGGTGCAAAAGCCCCCACAAATTTAAAAACGATATATTGAGAAGCAGATGCAATTACAGGAACAGTAATTGTCTGGAAAGCATCACCCGTTAAAGTAGTTGCATTCGCCAATGCTACGAAAGTGCTCATATCAGCAGGATTCGATGCCAGACCTACCTGTACGGATCCGGGTGCAGAACCTGTATTTCTTCTTGCTTTGAAAGTTAATGTTTTATCTCCTACCGGTGCTACGATTTGTGGAGAAATAAGGTATTGGGGAGTGTTTTGGTTACCCCCGGAATAAGCCTGAATAAAATTATCAGCAGCTCCGTTGGCTACTACGTTCATCATTGGGGGTGGATTTCCCATGGCAGTCGGATAAATGGCAGTCCATTGGTTTTGCGGAAAAACAGTTTGTCCCTGACCTTGAGTAAAACTATTAAAATTTTCATTAATTGCAGCTACTTGTGCATGAGCCGTAATAGCACCAAACATCAATGTTCCTAGAAGTAGTTTTAATTTCATATATTATTTTTATTTAGAATTATTCCACAAAAGTATAAATTTATTTTTAATTGTTCTAAATAAAATTTTATATTTGTCAAAAATTTTTTGAATCTATGAAGAAGAAAGTACTTTCCGTTCTCAGTTTATTCGGAGTTTTGTGGATGAATGCGCAGGAAAAAGATACTCTTAATCAGACGAAAATAGAAGAAGTTGTCGTTACGGGGCAATATATGCAGCAATCAATTAATAAATCCATTTATAAAGTTGAGGTCATTGATGCACAACAGATTAAAAATATGGCAGCTACCAATGCAGCTGAGGTTTTAAATCAATCTTTGAATATACAGATCACTCCGGACACAAACTCAGGAAATTCTACGGCTAATATGATGGGATTGGGTGGGGACTATGTGAAGATATTAATAGACAATATTCCAGTGGTTGGCGATACAGGATTAGGAAGTAATATTGACCTTACCAAGCTGAGCTTGAGCAATATCGAAAGAATTGAGATCGTAAAGGGAAGCATGGGTGTTGAATACGGAAATGGAGCTTTGGCCGGTGTTATCAACATTATTACGAAAAAAAGCAATACAAAAAAATTAAGTATCAGAGCAGCTTTACAAGAAGAAACGGTAAGGGATAACTACAATCTTAGGAAAAGAGGACAGGGAAGACATATTCAGAATGTAAATGTAGTGTATAATTTTAATGAAAACTGGTTCACGAATATCAGTTTCAACCATAACCAATTCATGGGGTATGAAGGTGAAAAGCAAGGTTATAAATACTTCGGGCAGGATAACCAGAGAGGATACGAATGGAACCCCAAAGACCAGTACGAAGCCAATGCGCTGATAAGATATTCTAAAAATAAGACTTCACTTTTCTATAAGGTTTCCTATTTAAATGAGACATTCAATTATTACAACCCGAAAGTCGACAGAATTCCTTTAAATGACGGTCAGGGAGGGGTTGCTTACCAAAGTTTAGACAGAAATTATAATACAGAAAGATGGCTGTATCAGTTCAATATTCAGACGAATCTTGGCCATATAAGATATATCGGGGATTTTTCTTATCAAAATCAGGACAGGAAATTCTATGATTACAACTACGACATTCCCAACCGCACAAAAGATCCAAATTATAACGAACAATCCTATTATAAAACCGATGTAATCTATTCCAGAGGAATGTTCAGCAATTTCCTTGACAGTAAAACTTTTGATTTCCAGTTAGGTTACGAACTAGATCATACCAATGGCTACGCAGCTTTAATTGCCGGGGAATTTGACGGAAATAATGTAAAGAGAAAAATCTTCACATACGGTACTTTTCTTTCCGCAGAATGGAATGTTTCAGATCAATTTTCATTAAGACCGGGAGTC
Organism: Chryseobacterium sp. RU37D; assembly: GCF_900156075.1. GTDB lineage: Bacteria > Bacteroidota > Bacteroidia > Flavobacteriales > Weeksellaceae > Chryseobacterium. Next base: position 19,336 of record NZ_FTMM01000013.1, read on the forward strand.
AGGTTATCGGTGAGCAACAGTTTTGACAATCAGTTTAATTATTCACTTTCAGCAAGATACAAAACATCGGAAAATTCTAATCTAAGAGGGGTCTTCGGTACAGCAAACCGTTATCCGACTTATGATGAATTATTCACATATTTCGTAAATGTCAATCATGATATTCAGGGAAATCCGAATCTGAAGCCGGAAAACGGATATTCCGCAGGTCTATTCTGGGATCAGGGCTTTGATATGGGAAGCGGTTGGAAATTCAATTATAATCTGGAGACATTATATGTTGACCTCGATGATAAAATTGAAAATGTAATGGTGGTAAGGCCTTCCACTTACAAATATATGAACCTGGATAAATACAGAAGCTTATTATTCGGGGCTAATGCCAATATCGTAAAAGACCGATTTTCTTTAGGAGTAAGAACTTCCCTGAACGGAATTTCTGTTTCCAAGCAGGAAATGGATGTAAAAACTCCCAATGAATTTCAGTATAATTTCCAGGTTGGTGCTAATACTTCTTATCAGATTGAGAAAACAAAAACAGTATTCAACCTTTATTACAAATTTACAGGGCCTTCAAGAATTTATATCATTGAAAATGAAACTCTTAGATTGGCCAAAACAGACGGTTTCCACATGATGGATTTTATCGTAAGCCAGCCTTTCTGGAAAGATCGCCTTGAATTGTCTGTAGGGGTGAAAAATATATTTGATGTGACCACGATCAACAGTACAAACAGCACAGCTTCAGCTCACAATGTGGCAACCGACCGCCTGAATTTGTATTACGGAAGAAGCTATTTCGCAAGATTAATGTATCAATTTTAAAAAACTAACCTTATGAAATATTTAAAAATACTTTCCCTTTCCTTAGTTATTGCTTTGCAGTCCTGCTTTTCTGCAGATGAAGATCCTGTAGCTGTTCCGCCTGCAACCGGGGCTACGGCGGAACCTTTCGTGGGAGGAGCAACTGAGCCCAATCAGATTTGGATTGATTTAAGTGATGTTGATCCTACAACTCAGAAATTAAGACCACAGAAAACCAATCTCAGAACCGATTGGGAACTAGGATTTTACAACGGGAATGAATTCCGTGTGGTGATTAATGGAGCCATTGGGATGGCAGTAGCAAAAATTCCTAATGCCACCAATATTAATACTGTGAAAGCAGCCGATGTATCCGCTTTAACGAGTGTTGTACAAATCGGAACATTCACTGCTTCTAATCTGCAATATGTTGATAATCCGGACGGAAATTTCCTAACCCAAACTACAGGTATCGCAGAAATCAAGGTTAATGATGCAGAAAATGCCGTATATCTTGTGAATATGGGAAAAACAATCCCAACAGGGACAGTGGCAGCGGGATCAGTTTCATTAACCGGAGAATCCAGAGGATGGAAAAAAATACAGGTTTTAAGAGCTAATAACGGATATAAATTAAGATATGCCGATTTAGATGATCCCCAATATAAAGAATATACCATCACAAAAAATTCTGATTTCAATTTTAATTTTTTCAGTCTTAAAAACGGGGCGCCTGTAGAAATTCAGCCTAAAAAAGATCATTGGGATATTGCATTTACCACATTTACAAACGAAGTGTTTTTAGGCCCGGGACAAAGCGCGGGAAGCTATTTCTATGCAGATTTTATCCTCACCAATATGGTAAGCGGCGTAGGTGCCTATCAGGTGGATATTGCCTCAAACCAGACATTGGATCAGGCTTATGGTGCATTTAGATTAAGTGATGTTGATCAGTCTAAATTAATCTTCAACGATCACAGGGCAATCGGCGACAAATGGCGTACAACAACCGGTCCGAACGGTGCTCAGCCCTACAGCAACAGGTTCTTTGTCATAAAAGACGCAGAAGGATTCTACTACAAAGTAAGATTCAATGCCATGACAAAAGATGGGGTGCGTGGTTATCCTAATTTTGAATTCGAACCTTTATAAAATAAATCAAATAATAGTATATCATGAAAAAATTCATTTTGGCGGCCTCTGTTCTGGTGGCAGTATATTCATGCAAAAAAGAAACAGGAGTAAAGGCTGAAAATAATACAGAAACGTCTTCAGAAACACCAAAATCCAACAATAAAATCGTTACCCTTAACGGAGGAATTACCGAAATCATAGCGGCTTTAGGTCACGAAAAAGAAATCGTAGGAACAGACGTTACCAGCACGTATCCGGAATCTCTGAAGGCTACAGCAAAAAATCTTGGCCATGTAAGATCAATGACTATTGAGCCGATTATGGCAGTTTCTCCAACGCTGATTTTAGCTTCAGATAAAGACATCAACCCGGAATTAATGGGAAAAATCCAGGCTTCAAAAATCCAGACGGAAGTTTTTAAGCAGGAATTTACTGTTGACGGAACCAAGAAATTAATCGCAGACGTAGCAAAAGCTATCGGAAGTACAGATTATCAAAAGCTTAACGATAAGATTGATGAAGATTTAAAACAAATTCAGTCAATCACTAAAAAACCAAAAGTATTATTCATCTACGCCAGAGGAAATATGCTGATGGTTTCGGGCAAAAACACACCAATGGCCTCCCTGATCGAAATTGCAGGCGGCGAAAATGCAGTCAACGATTTTGAAGACTTCAAACCTTTAACTCCGGAAGCGGTGGTAAAAGCAAATCCTGATGTATTATTCTTCTTCACAAGCGGATTAGAGGGTGTCGGCGGAAACGAAGGGGCCTTGAAAATGCCGGGCATATCACAAACCAATGCCGGTAAAAATAAAAAGATCATTGCTATGGACGGAGGCTTGGTTTCAAGCTTTGGGCCAAGATTAGGGGAGGCTGCTGTAGGACTAAACAAACTTTTAATTGAAAACACAAAGTAAATTATACGTTTACATCATTATAAGTGCCATACTGCTGATTATCATAGCAGTATGGTCACTTAACACTGGAGTTTATGACTTCGGTGGCCAATCTGCGTTTAAAATTTTAGGAAAAATAATAAAAGGTGACCCAGGTTTGTCTCTGAGTGATAAATACGTGATTTTGGACGTAAGAGCGGCCAGAATTATCATGGCGATACTTATCGGAAGTATGCTTGCTGTTTCAGGCACGAGCCTGCAGGGGCTGTTTAAAAACCCTCTTGCAACGGGAGATTTGATAGGATTGACTTCGGGGGCAACTTTACTGGCAGCCATTGTTATTGTGTTGGGAGGGCATTTCAAGCAGTATCTTCCTGAAGCTGTGCAATTTGCATTGGTGGGTATTGCGGCATTTATCGGCTCTTTTTTATCGATGCTGCTGGTTTACAGGATATCAACAAGCGGTGGAAAAACCAATGTTGCTATGATGCTTTTGACGGGAGTTGCCATTACAGCCATCGGTTTTTCTATTACTGGTTTTTTGATTTATATTTCTAAAGATGACCAGTTAAGAGACTTAACCTTTTGGAATTTAGGAAGTTTGGCGGCCGCAACCTGGACGAAGAATATTATTTTAGGAATCGTTCTGATCATTTCATACATCATTTTATTGCCGAAAGGTAAAGCTTTGAATGCAATGATGTTAGGTGAAAAAGACGCACAGCATTTAGGCATCAATGTCGAAAGATTAAAGAAACAAATTATTATCATCACAGCGTTAATGGTGGGAAGTTCCGTTGCATTTTCGGGGACCATTGGTTTTGTAGGCCTTATTGTACCTTATATTTTAAGGCTTTTGTTTAAATCAAATTATGCGTTTATTCTCCCATTATCATCGATTTGCGGAAGTATTTTGCTGTTAATAGCCGACACATTCAGCAGAAGCATTGTTGAACCTTCGGAACTGCCGATCGGGACTCTGACGGCCTTGATGGGAGGTCCTATTTTCATCGCGATTTTAATTAAGTTCAAAAAATCATTGTCATGATAAAGGCGCATCAGATTAGTTACAAACACAAAGAATTCCATATTCTGGATTCTGTTGATGTTCATCTAGAGTATGGTGAATTTTTAGCCATTGTCGGTCCAAACGGAGCCGGAAAGTCAAGCCTGTTGAGTGTTCTTGCGAATGAGGTGAAATCAAAGCAAAAGATTTTATTTAAAGATAAAAACATAGTAGAATGGGAAATCCGGGATTTGTCGAAGCATAAGGCAAAATTTTCCCAGCACAACAGCAATGATATTCCGCTTGAGGTGAAGGATGTCGTGATGATGGGGCGTTACCCGTATTTCGATGCTCAACCTAGACAGGAAGATCATGAAGCCATGAACAGTATGATGTACGAAACAGATGTCTTTCACTTAAAAGACAGAGAATATAATATATTGTCCGGCGGGGAAAAACAACGTGTGCATCTTTCAAGAGTAATGGCTCAATTGCAGAATGAAATTGCCCATAAACTTGTTTTTTTGGATGAACCATTAAATAATTTGGATGTAAAACATCAATACAAAGCGTTAGAAATAATTAAAAATTTTACTAAAAAAGCCAATTCAGCGATTGTTGTTCTTCATGATCTAAATCTGGCGGCAGAGTTTGCTGATAAAATTTTACTAATGAAATCAGGAAAAGTTTCCGCATACGGAACCCCGGAAGAGGTTTTCACGGCTGAAAATATCAGTGAAGCCTACAATTTTCCCTGCATCATTTGTGACCATCCAATTACCAATAACCCAATGATTGTTTTTGGATAATATGAAAGACAAGATTTAAAAATATGAGCTTAAAACTTCACCAGTCCACGTGGAGGAAAAATAAAAAAAGGAAAAAAAAATAACAAAAATTATAGAATTTAACCATAAAAAAATAAAATAATGAACACATTAGTTAATGATTTAAAAGAAAAATGGGAAGCTTTAAAAGCTCAGAATCCACATATGAGAATCAGAAATGCAGCTGCAGAACTTGGAGTAAGCGAAGCTGAGCTGTTAGCAACCAATATCGGAGAAGGAGTAACTATCTTGAAGCCTGAGTTTCAGAATATTCTGACGGAAGTTGAGCAGTTAGGAAAAGTGATGGCTCTTACCCGTAATGATGAATGCGTTCACGAAAGAAAAGGAACTTATCTGAACGGCGATTTCAGCAGTCCGCACGCACAGCTTTTCGTAGGAGAAGATATCGATTTAAGAATTTTCTTAAACCACTGGAAATTTGTTTTTGCTGTGGTGGAAGGTGACAAAAAAAGCTTACAGTTTTTCGGAAAAGACGGATTGGCATTGCATAAAATTTACTTAACAAAAGACAGCAATGAAGCGGCTTTTGAACCAATTGTTGAAAAATTCAAGGCGGAAGATCAGAACCAGACGTTGGAATTTGAAACCGTAGCTCCAAAAGCTCCTGAAAAAGCAGATTCTGAAATCGATGTGGAAGGTTTCCAAAAAGCATGGACAGAATTGAAAGATACCCACGATTTCTTCATGATGACCAGAAAATTCGGGGTGAGCAGAACGCAGGCTTTGAGGCTGGCTCCTGAAGGTTTTGCTAAAAAAATCGACAACGCAAAAGTGGTAAATGTGCTGGAAGATGCTTCTGAAAAAGAGCTTCCGATCATGATTTTTGTAGGAAACAGAGGGATCATCCAGATTCATACTGGAAATGTGAAAAAAACGCTTTGGCATCAGCAGTGGTTCAATGTAATGGATCCGGATTTCAACCTTCACCTTGACGTAACAAAAATCGCTGAAGCATGGATCGTAAAAAAGCCGACCGAAGATGGTGAAGTAACGGCAATCGAAGTATTCAATAAAGAAGGGGATTTCATCGTGCAGTTTTTCGGAAAAAGAAAGCCGGGAATCCCGGAATTGCAAGAGTGGAAAGACCTTGTAGCGAATTTAGAGAAATAAATAGTTAGATAGTTTTAAGGCCGTTTTGTTTTTTTGCAGACGGCTTTTTTTAATTTAAACACGAATAGCACGAATTTTTTTCACGAATGACACAATTGATTTTGGTTAAACATTAAGTTGTTAATGGTTAAACTTAAATTAAGGTCAAAAAATAAAATTATATTGTGATATTTGTGAAAACTTTAGTGTTAAAAAATAAAAATGAAAAATATTTTCATCGCGATATTGCTTGCTGGCTTTTGTTCATTACATGCACAAAACTTTAAAGCGTATCAATTTTACGATCAAAAAGGAAAGGAAATCAAAATTGAAAAACTGGTTAAGGAATTAGCAGATTATGACGTGGTTTTCTTTGGTGAAAATCATAATAATTCCATCAACCACTGGCTTCAGCTGAAGATTACGGAAACTTTATATGAAAAGAAAAACGGACAGATTATTTTGGGAGCGGAAATGTTTGAAAGGGATAACCAATCACAATTAAATCAATATTTGAGCGGAAAATTTGATGCTAAAACGTTAAAAGATTCAGCCCGTTTATGGAATAATTTTACAACAGATTATAAGCCTCTGGTCGATTTTGCGAAAGCTAAAAAACTGAGTTTCATTGCAACCAATATTCCCAGAAAATATGCTTCCCAAACCGCAAAAGAGGGCTTGGAATCTCTAAATAATTTAACGGAAAAAGAGAAAGTTTATATTGCTCAATTACCTATTAAAGTTACTTTAGATACGCCCGGTTATCCTGAAATGAAAACCATGATGGGAGATCACGCAGACGGTACAAAAGTGATGAATTTTATTTCTGCTCAGGCAACAAAAGATGCGACAATGGCAGAATCTATTATGAAAAACCTCCAAACCGGGAAAACATTCATTCATTACAACGGAAATTATCACAGCAAAGAATTTGGCGGAATTTACTGGTATATTAAGCAGAAAAATCCAAATCTGAAAATGGCGGTAATCTCTGTTTTTGAATCAGAAGACCCAAAGTTAAAAGTGCCTGAAAAAGAGTATAAGCCCACGAATTTTAATCTGATTATCCCAAGTGATATGACGAAAACGTATTAGAAGAGCCAAGTAAAAAGAATAAAGTTTGGGAATAGCAACTTTAATAACATCAATAGGGGCGGGCTTTAGCCCGTTTTTTAAGGTCAAAAATTCAAATTGGTTTTAACCAAAACATAATTACATTAATTATATTTGTACAACATTCAAAATAAATGAAAAATTTACCTCTTTTATTCATCCTTTTTATCGGTCTTGTTAATGCTCAGAAATTATCTCAGAACGAAATTTCTCTCATTAATCAGGGAGATGTAAATTCAGCACTACCGATCTATCAGACAACCGATGAAAATCAGCATAAAACATTATTAAGCCTTTCCACAGAAATTAATCCGCTTGATAAAAACACGGCCGTTTTGGTTAAAAGGATGAAAGAATCTCTGCTTTCAACAGACGGCGGAGTGGGAATTGCGGCGCCTCAGGTCGGAATTAACAGGAAAATTATCTGGGTTCAGCGTTTTGATAAAGAAGGCGAACCTTTGGAATATTTCATTAATCCTGTAATTGTCTGGAGGTCAGAACTGCAGAATCTCGGCCCGGAAGGCGATTTATCAATTCCTGATTTCAGAGACCAGTTTTACAGGAGCAAAGTGATTCAATTAGAATATGTTGATTTAAAAGGACAGAAATATTCGGAAATTGTAGAAGGCTTTACAGCTGTTATTTTCCAGCATGAAATCGACCATCTTTTCGGAATTTTAATTTCGGATAAAAAAGAAAAAGAAAAAAACGATTCTTATAAAAAGGTGGATGCCTTCAAGAAAAGTGATTCTGTGACGGGATAAAAAATAGATAAACCCCATTGAACGATGGGGTTTGAGCTTATTTTTTGAAGTTTAGCTCCGCCCCAAAAACATCTACAAAATGCTTTCGGATCTTAGTCTTAATATCTTCCATTTCTTCGGGAGTAAGTTCTCTTTCGAGCTCTCTTTTTAAGGAAGTCACCTGCTTATCCTTAATTCCGCAAGGGATAATGTATTCAAAATAACGCATATCGGTATTCACATTCAATGCAAAACCGTGCAGTGTTACCCATCGGGAAGCTTTTACACCCATTGCACAGATTTTTCGGGTATAAGGTTTTCCTACATCCAGCCATACGCCGGTTTCACCCTGCGAGCGTTCTCCTTTTAATCCGTATTCCGCTATCGTTCTGATGATTACCTCCTCCAGATTCCTCATATATAAATGAATATCTGTAAAGAAATTTTCAAGATCAAGAATAGGGTAGCCTACGATTTGTCCGTAGCCATGATAGGTGATATCTCCACCCCGGTTTACTTTTACGAAAGTGGCATCAATTTCCTTTAGTTTTTCTATTCCGGCTAACATATTTTCTTCGTGTCCGCTTTTTCCCAAAGTATATACATGAGGATGCTCTACAAGAAGAAAATGATTCGAGGTAGTCATATGCTGTTCAGAAGGCAGGTCTCTGTTTTTAATTTTCAGATTAATAATATCCTTCATCAGTTTTTCCTGATAATCCCAGGCGGGCTGATATTCTTTTACTCCTAAATCTTCAAATTCTACTACCTTATTTTGATGTGTGTTCATACCTTTAATTGATGTACAAATTTAGTGATTTTTACTCTTTAATGGAATGGATGAAATCTATCACATTTTTCTTCCAATCTCTATTTTGTAATAAAATATTCACAAATGCAGTTCCGATGATCCCGCCGTCTGCTTTTTCGGTGACATTTTCAAAATCTTCTTTTGATTTAATTCCAAAACCGATCATTACCGGATTTTTAAGAGATAAGGAAGCCAGCCTTGAGAGATAATCTTCATTTTTCAAAACGGAGGTTCCGTTTCCTGTTGTGGATGACGAGCTTACGGCGTATAAAAATCCTGAGCTTAAAGAATCCAGGTATACAATCCTTTTATTAGATGTTTCCGGGGTCACGAGAAAAGTGAAATTAAGGTTGTATTTTTCTAAAATTTTTTGATAATTTTCAAATTCAATAGGCGGAAAATCAGGAATAATTAAACCTGAAACGCCACTTTCAGAACATTCTCTGCAAAAATTTTCAAAGCCGAAACTCAAAACCGGATTAATATATCCCATCAGAATTATCGGAATTTTAATTTCATTTTTAATTGATTTTAATTGAGAAAATAGCGTTGAAATGGTCATTCCGTTTTTCAGAGCCCGTTCATGAGCTTGTTGAATTACAGGCCCGTCGGCAACAGGATCAGAGTAAGGCATCCCGATTTCCATCATATCTGCACCGGAATCTTGAATAATTTTTATGATTTCTACTGTGTCCTCAAGCTGAGGAATTCCTGCTGTAAAGTATATGTTGAGCTTTTTCATTTAAATTTCAATAGATTTTAAAATTCTACCATCAGATAGTTTCCATTCAGTTAATCCATTTGCGCTTCTTCCCATAACTATTGCTGCAGCTGTTGATGGACTGCTAAATAAATAGTCTTCAGAAAAAACTAATTTATTATTGATATTTACAATTTTTTGTTCATCAATTAACCTCTGTCTAAAATTTATGATTGATTGATTTAAAGAATTAGTAACCGAATCTGCAATTTCGGAACCTTTTAAGACAACGAAGCCCTCATTAGTAATTTGTCCTTGGGCATTTGCTCCCCTCGTCGCCCTAATATAGAATGTATTATTTTCTTGTTCTTCTAGTGTTTGGTTTTCATGTATTAATTCTTCAAAAATCTTGTATCCTAAAGTATTTGTCAATAATTTAATATTTTCGATAAACTCTTCCATTTCGGATCTATCGGGTTCTGAAATGCTTGGTTTTGTTGGGATATTTGAATTATCTAAATTATATCTACTTACTTTTTTAGCGATTTCATAAAGACGATTTTCTAAATATTTTATATGGGCTTTATTTAAATTTTCATCTTTACTTATAAAAATAATTGCTTCATTCCAAAAGTCTTTGCCTGAAATATGTTGAGTAATTCTTTTATATATTTCTTCTCCTTCCCCAATATAAGCCAAATCTTTATTATCAGCAGATTTTCCGAATAAAATATACACTCCGGTGCTCTCCAATTCTTTTCGATCAATAGAAACTTTTATTTTATTTCTGGGAATTTTAAATGCTTTTCCAGTCCAATTTGAAAGTTCACAAGTCAATCTTCCATTAGGTTCTCCGTCTATGAGAAATATTTTAATAGTTTTTCCAAACATGATTAAATAGCTTTTTGCAAATTTAATAATTAAGATGTTTCAAATACGTTTCCATGTCTTTATCTCCTCGGCCGCTTAGGCAGATAACGACAATGTCTTTTTCATTAAATTTTTTTTGGTCTAAAACCGCCAGGGCGTGAGCACTTTCCAAAGCGGGAATGATGCCTTCCAATTTTGTTAATTCAAACGCTGATTTTAATGCTTCATCGTCATTAATGCTGAAAAATTCTGCCCTTTTTTCTTTAAATAAATTTGCATGAAAAGGTCCGATGCCAGGGTAATCGAGCCCTGCGGAAATAGAATGGGGCTCTATGACCTGCCCGTCTTCAGTCTGCATCACCAGACTTTTACTTCCGTGTAAAACACCTATGCTTCCAAGGAAAGTTGTAGCTGCGGACATTCCTGAGCCAATACCTAATCCTCCAGCTTCTGCCGCAAGAAGTTTCACATTTTCTTCATCTGCAAAATGGTAAAAAGCGCCTGCAGCATTGCTTCCGCCACCAACACAAGCAATTACGTAATCAGGATTTTCCTTCCCGGTCTGCTCCAGAAGCTGTTCCTTAATCTCTTTTGAAATAATGCTTTGAAATCTCGCCACCAGATCCGGAAAAGGATGTGGGCCGACCACGCTTCCAATGGCATAATGTGTCGTTACGGGGTTGTTTATCCAATCTCTTAAAGCTTCGTTTACAGCATCTTTTAGAGTTTTTGAGCCGGATGTTGCGGGAACGACTTCTGCACCCAGCATTTTCATTCTTGCAACATTCGGAGCTTGTCTCTGGATGTCTATTTCTCCCATATAAACAATGCATTTCATTCCGAGTAAAGCGCATGCTGTAGCTGTTGCAACGCCATGCTGTCCGGCTCCCGTTTCTGCAATAATTCTTCTTTTACCCAAATATTTTGCCAGCAAAACCTGGCCCAAAGCATTGTTGATTTTGTGGGCTCCTGTGTGGTTCAGGTCTTCCCTTTTTAGGTAAATTTGAGTATGATATTTATCACTTAAATTTTCGGCGTAATATAATGGGGTCGAACGTCCTACGTAGTTTTTTAATAAATATTGATATTCTTGTTGAAATTTTTCATATTCTATGATTTCAAGATATTTCTTTTGCAGTTCCTCTACATTCGGATAAAGCATTTCCGGGATAAAAGCACCGCCAAATTCTCCATAATATCCATACTTATCGGGGTTTTTGTAATTCATTTTGTAGTTTATTTATGAATGAAAGGTTATAGTCAAATTGTTGTTTAGTTATCTGCTTATTTTGAAATAATAAATGAATTTTCGCAGTCAGATCTACAATAAGGTTTAGATTGAGCTTTGAATTGTACATTTTAACGGCTATTTCAATATTATCAACTAAAAAATAAGAATCCAGCTTCTCATACAGGCAGAAAATTTTGCAATAAACAAAACCAAAATCAAAATTTACACTTGATTTTACATTGTTATCCAATAACTTATCTGCAATAATAACAAGATGATAGCTGTCCCATAATTCAATATTTTTAAAAAAGTACTGTATATCTTCTTTGTTGAAAACTTTAATTAAATCTATAAAATCGCTTAATAATCCGTCAATCTGCCAATGTTCAGAGCTTTTGTCATACTGAGATATAAAAGTGTGAAGGTTTTCTATCTTTTTATTTTCAAATTTTATGGGGAATAAAGCAGAATTTACGGTTCGTCTTAAAAATCTGAGGTTCCGTTTTATTTTTAGAAGTTTGATTTTCTTCTGATAATATTTTTTCATTATTGTTTTTGTGTTTTTATGAAATATTTCTTTAATCTCTATTTATAATATTTTTTCTAAATGCTTTGATTCTATTTATGTCTTTTACTCCATAATCAATTTCAAATTTTGAATTAATATCTATCGCAAAAGGTTTTTGGTTTAACATTTTAATTTTATCTATATTTTCATCTGAAAGACCTCCGCTCAAAAAATAAGGCAGAGGAATGTTAATTTCATTCAAAATATTCCAGTCAAACTGTTTTCCTGTTCCCCCGAAAGTTTTTGAGTCTGTATCAAACAAAAGATAATTTATGTTGCCCAAATTTAAAGTTTTTAATTCAAGTTTCTGATTTCCAATCCTGATGACTTTAATAATTTTTGTTTTGGGAGGTAATTCTTTTCTTAATTCAGCAATAAAATTTTCACTTTCATCTCCATGTAACTGTACAAAATTTAAACCTGCCTGCAGTGAATTTTCTACAATTTTATTAACATTTTCATTAACAAAAACCCCTGTTTTGCAATTGTGATTTATATTTAGTATGTCTTTCAGGTGCAAATGCTTTAAAACATACCTTGGCGATTTTTCATAAAAAATAAAGCCCAGAAAATCTATTTTGATGGAAACCAATTCCTGAATCTGATCTGATTTTGTCACTCCGCAAATTTTAAGTTTTAGCTGATTGTTCTGTTTTTGAGCTTCCATTTATCTATTAGTTTTTGAAATAAATTCTTCAAATGCGCGCACCGGATTTTCATTTTTCATAAAATATTCTCCCATTAAAAATCCTTTAAATCCTTTTTCTTTTAGATATAAAAAATCTTTAATGCTGTAAATGCCGCTTTCTGCAACTGACACAACGTCTTTTGGAAGTTGGTCTTTCAGCCTTACGGAATGGTCCAGATCTACTTCGAAGTTTTTTAAATTTCTATTATTAATTCCTATCAGATCTATTTTTGGATTAAAATAGGCCAGCTCCTCTTCTGTATGAATTTCCAGCATAACTTCAAGGCTAAGCTCATGCGAAAGTTCCGTAAATTCTAAAACCTGTTCTGCTGAAAGACACGCAGCAATCAATAAAACAGCATCTGCTCCCATATTTTTTGCTTCATAGAACTGATATTCATCAATCATGAAGTCTTTTCGCAGGATCGGAATTTTTATATGATTTCTTACATTTAAAATATCATCAGAGCTTCCTCCGAAAAAATCTTTATCTGTAAGTATTGAAATTCCGCTTGCTCCAAAACTTTCGTAACCGGATGTGACTTCTAAAGGTAAAACTTTGGCATTGATGATCCCTTTGGAAGGTGATTTCCTTTTAAATTCCGCAATAATCCCGCTTTTATTATTGATACTCTTTTTTAACGAAAAACTTTCTCTTTTAAAAAATTCAGAATCTTTTAATTGATCAATAGAAATTTTAGATTTTGAGAATGCAATTTCTTCTTTTTTTTCTTGTATAATTTTATTTAAAATGTTCATGATGCTAAATTTTATTCTAAAAGCAATTCGAGACACTTTAATGCTTTTTTTTCAAACAGGCTTTCCTGCGCCATGAGAAGACAATCATCATAATTCCCGAATTTATTGGTATGATGGAGTGCTACGGCAGCATTTGCGATAACTACGGAATTTTGCTGCTTAGAACCTTCTCCCTGTAAAATGCTTCTGAGAATTTTTGCTGCTTCTGCAGTGGTTTTACCAGCATTCAGGTTTTCCGGATTTACGGAATCAAAGCCCAGATCTTCTGTTGAATAAATTTCCGCGCCCTTTTTTGTAATAATCTTCGTGTCATGGGTAAGGCTGATCTCGTCATAGCCATCCATCGAATGGACAATCATAAAGTCTTTATTATCAGATTGTAATAAATATTCATAAAGCCGTGCAATTTCCAGATTGTAAACTCCAATCATTGAATATTGAGGTTTTACGGGATTCACCAAAGGCCCGAGAAGATTGAAAAAAGTACGTAGTCCCAAAGATTTTCTCAATGAACCGACCGAAAGGAGAGCGGGATGGAAATAAGGAGCATGCAGAAAACAGATGTTAGCTTTTTCGAGGTCTTCCTGTAGCTGTTCCGAGCTATTTTTGAATTGATATCCCATTTCTTCCAAAACATTAGATGATCCTGTTTGGGTTGAAGCGCCGTAATTGCCATGTTTCGTTACTTTTTGCCCGGCTCCGGCTACCACAAAGCTTGTGATTGTAGAGATATTGAACGTATTTTTCCCGTCGCCACCTGTTCCTACAATATCTATGGCATCGTTTGCGTCTACATTCAGGGGTACGGCCATTTTTAAAAAAGCGTCTCTGAAACCTTCAAGTTCTTTCAAAGTGATATTCCGCATGAGAAAAACACTAATAAATGCAGTGACTTCCATTGCATTAAACTTATTTTGAGCAATTTCAATCATGACCGACTTCGCTTCAGATTTTGACAAAGTATGGTGATTGAAAAGGTATTGCAGAATTTCTTTCATTCGCTGATTTTTTATTTTGGACGGATTTATTTAATTTAAAAGAAAATTTTTAATGATAATTTCTCCTTTTGGGGTTAGTATGCTTTCCGGATGAAACTGAACACCATGCACATCATATTTTTTATGCTGCAAGGCCATGATCATCCCGTCTTTGTCTACTGCCGTTATTTCCAGTTCCTCTGGGAAATTTTCTGGGTTTACGGCCCAGCTGTGGTATCTTCCAACTTCAATTCCGCCGGAAAGATCTTTGAAAAGTTTGGTGTCACTTTTCACCAGGTCTGCAGGAGTTGAAACTCCATGAAAAATCTCTGAAAGATTGATCAGGCTGCCACCAAAAGCCTCCGCAATAGCCTGCTGGCCAAGACAAACGCCAAGAATGCTTTTAGTAGGGGCATATTCTTTAATAAGATCTAATAAAATACCCGCTTCTTCGGGAATTCCCGGCCCGGGGGAAAGGATAATCTTGTCGTACCGGCCTATCTCTTCTAAAGTAATTTCGTCATTTCTTACCACATCTACTTTTTCATTCAGGATTCTTTCGATGATCTGAACGAGATTGTAGGTGAAGCTGTCGTAATTGTCAAAGACCAAAACTTTGGCTAGTTGTATATTATTGTTCATTTTTTTATGATTTATTTTATGTTTAATGGCTTAGCTTTTCTGCCTTTTCTACTGCTTTTTTCAGGGCATTGAGCTTATTGTTTACCTCCTGAAGTTCACTTTCAGGGTTTGATTTTGCGACTAATCCCGCTCCGGCCTGGTAATATAAAGTATTGTTTTTACTTAAAAATGTTCTGATCATTATTGCTTGATTGCAATCCCCGTTAAGGCCGATCATTCCGATACATCCGCCGTAATAGCCGCGTGAATTTTTTTCATATTTGTTAATTAATTGCATGGCCTGATGTTTTGGTGCACCGCTTAAAGTTCCCTGCGGAAAAGTGGTGGCCATCATTTCGAAAGTATTTATATTTTCCGGAACATCGGCTGTCACTTCGCTCACCATATGGATGACGTGGGAAAAAAGTTGGATTTCCTTTAGTTTCGTTACCGTAATATTTTTACCTAATTTACCAAGGTCATTTCTCGCAAGGTCAACAAGCATGATGTGTTCTGCGTTTTCTTTCGGATCATTTTTCAGGGACTCGATTGATTGTAAATCAATATCAAAATTTCCCGTTCGTTTGAAAGTTCCGGCTATGGGATGAATGATCGCTTTATTATCTTTTATAATCAATTGGCTTTCAGGGCTTGAACCGAATAATTTATAATTTCCATAATCGAAATAAAAAAGGTAAGGGGAGGGGTTAATATTCCTCAAAGTACGATAAACATTGAATTCGTCGCCTGTGAACTTCTGCTCAAACCTCCTGCTTAAAACCAATTGGAACACATCACCCCTCATGCAGTGCTTCTGCGCAGTTTTTACCAATTCAATATATTCTTCATCGGTAATATTGGAGATTTCATTTCCGTTTTTACCAAATGGATAAATGACCGGGTTTTTATTTTTAATGATGCTTTCCAGTAGATAGAGTTCGGATTTAATTCCTTCGATCTGATTTTCAATAATATGCATTTCATCATTGTAATGATTGACCGCAATGACATATTGATAAAGCCTGTATCGAAGAATCGGGATTTCGACTTCCGGACTTTGAGCTTTAAAGCTGATATTCTCAAAAAACTGTACCGCTTCGAAGCTGGTATACCCGAAGAGGCTCTGTGCTGTTTTTTCTATCGGATTATTAGTTTGCTCACATTCGAAGATTTTGGAGAACTGCTCGAAAACATCTGCAATTTTATGTTCGATAATGAATTGTTTTACAGGCTCCTGTCTGGGAAACTTGATTTCGAATTCGTTAAGGTTTTTTATTTCGATTCCGGCAATGGCATTGATGGCAATAAAAGAAAAATTATTGTCGATATTTTTAGCATCCGAACTTTCTAGAAGGATCGTATCCCTGAATTTGTCGCGTACCTGCAGATAAATATTCATTGGGGTTTGTAGGTCTCCGAGTGTTATTTTGGATACGGTTTTTATTTTAATTTTTTTATTAAACATTTGTAGTTCTATTTTTAATTTAAACAAAAAAAGACTTCAACGGATTACGTCAAAGTCTTTGTATTATATTGTTTTTTAAATATATCCCGATTGTGCAATTAACAACGTGACAACACTTCCAGACCCGACGAAGAGTTTGAAAGCCACCACCAGATATTGCTGCTTATATTAAACATTTGACAAATATAGGTAATTTTTTAATACAAAAAATAAAAAGTATGAAACTAAGCGAACTTAAAATTGAGAATATCTTATTTTTTCTTTTCAATCCTTCATGCTTAGCTTTATATACAAGCTCATCTTAAACTTCCACGACCACTTCTTAGCGGAAGCCGAAAGAAGCCGAAAAGCAAAACAAAAAGAATCACTGTATAAAAACTATGTGACTTGTAAAAAGCAGAAATTTTGAAATGATAGCTATAGCTTTAAATTAAAATTATCTTTACATATAATATAATTATGGAACTTTTAATAAAATCCGGGGAAATTGGATATTTATCATGATTTTAAAAGTTTATTTTTTATATTTTTGCCTTAAATAATTTATAGAAAAAATAATGAAAAAAGTATTAACAATTGCATTTATAGGAGGTTTATTGGTAGCTAACTGCTCAAAAAAGCCTAATCATGACTTACAAGACAGCAATACGATGCTATCGGAACCGGATGCACCCACTGTAGTGGATTCTAGCGCAACAACAAGAAATAAGCCTGAAGCAGATGTAAATGCGGCGGTATCAGTACCTGCAAACAAAGCAAAAGCAGATACTCTTACAAAAAAATAATGAGAAACATATTTTTGACGGGATGTATCAGCCTGCTGATTTTTTCCTGCTCCAAAAAAGAAAATACACCTGTTGACATCTCTTCTTCTGAAAATACAGCTGTAGCAGCAAAAACGAATCTTTCAGGAGACCAAATTATTGAAACAATGGACTGTTCGGGATGTCATGCGGCAAATGAAAGAATGACAGGACCTTCTTATCAGGAAATTGCAGATAAATATTCTGAAAAGGATATTGAACTGCTGGCTTCCAAGATCTTAGAAGGCGGAAGCGGAGTTTGGGGAGGCGTGCCGATGTCACCACATTCTCAGGTATCCAAAGAAGATGCTAAAAAAATGGTGGAGTATATTTTAACTTTAAAGAAAAAATAATCCTTCATTTTATAAAATATAAAGGCTGTTTCTCTAACCGGGAAACGGCTTTTTTATTATCCAAGTCATGAATGTGTTACTATACTAACAAAGAATTTTGACATCTACGTACAAACCTTTATCTTTGCACGTTATTGAAATACAGAAATAATGCAATTATCAGAACAGGAAATTATCAGAAGAGAAAAGCTGAACAAGCTTGTTGAAATGGGGATCAACGCGTTCCCTGCAGATGAATATGTAATTACAGATACTACGGCATCTATAAAACAGGATTTTGCTGATAATAAACAGGTTAAAATTGCAGGAAGATTAATGTCCAGAAGAATTCAGGGGAAGGCTTCTTTTGCAGAATTGCAGGATTCTACCGGAAAAATTCAGGTGTATTTTAACAGAGACGAAATCTGTACAGGTGAAGACAAAACTTTATATAATGAAGTCTACAAACACCTTTTGGATATAGGAGATATTATCGGTGTAGAAGGAGAATTATTTACTACTCAAGTAGGAGAGCAGACTGTTTTGGTGAAAAACTTCACGCTTCTAACAAAAGCTTTAAGACCTCTTCCTTTAGCAAAAACCGATGAAAATGGAGTAGTACACGATGCTTTTAACGATCCGGAACTAAGATACAGACAGCGTTATGTAGATTTAACCGTAAATCCTCAGGTGAAAGAGGTTTTCGTAAAAAGAACAAAATTGTTCAATGCCATGAGAACTTTCTTCAATGATGCAGGATATTTTGAGGTGGAAACACCGATCTTACAGTCAATTCCGGGAGGAGCGGCAGCAAGGCCGTTTATCACTCATCATAATGCTTTGGATATTCCGTTATATTTAAGAATTGCCAACGAATTATACCTTAAAAGATTAATCGTTGGTGGTTTTGACGGAGTTTATGAATTCTCAAAAAACTTTAGAAACGAAGGAATGGACAGAACTCATAACCCAGAATTTACCGCAATGGAAATCTATGTAGCCTACAAAGATTACAACTGGATGATGAATTTCACTGAAAAATTGCTAGAATTCTGCGCTATTCAGGTAAATGGGACTACAAAAGCCACTTTCGGAGAGCATGAAGTTGATTTCAAAGCGCCTTACGAAAGAATTTCCATGACGGATGCGATCTTGAAATTCACAGGCTTTGATATCACAGGAAAAACGGAGCAGGAATTGTTCGATTTCGCAAAATCTATCGGAATTGAGGTTAATGAAACGATGGGTAAAGGAAAACTAATTGATGAAATTTTTGGTGAAAAATGCGAAGGAAACTTCATTCAGCCGACTTTCATTACAGATTATCCTATTGAAATGTCACCTCTTACGAAAAAGCACAGAAGCAAAGAAGGTCTTACAGAGCGTTTTGAATTAATGGTTTGCGGAAAAGAAATTGCCAATGCCTATTCTGAGCTTAACGATCCTATTGATCAGAGAGAGCGTTTCGAAGATCAACTTAAGTTATCTGAAAAAGGGGATGATGAAGCAGGACAATTCATTGATGAAGATTTCTTAAGAGCTCTTGAATACGGTATGCCGCCAACTTCAGGATTAGGAATCGGTATGGACAGGCTGATTATGTTCTTAACGAACAACGCATCCATCCAGGAAGTGCTGTTCTTCCCTCAAATGAGACCTGAAAAAACAATTCCCCAGATAGAATTAGGCGAAGATGAAAAAGTAATTCTCGAAATCCTTAATTCTCATCAAGAGCCGTTTTCTCTTGCTGAAGTAAAGGAAAGAAGCCAACTGTCCGGTAAAAAATGGGATAAGGCTTCAAAGAATCTTACTAAAAATAATTTAGTAAAGGTTGAAAAAATTGATGAAAATCTTTCGATGAAACTAATTTAAGTTTTATTAAATATATAATTTAGTTCCGGCGGAAGCTTTGCTTCCGCCGGAACTTTTTTTGAAAATTATCTCCTCTGCTTACTAAATGAAGCCATTAAATAAAACAAGAACGGCAGAATAAAAACAGAACCCAGCATCAGTGCCCATCCCAAGGCAGAAATGGTTTTCGGGGCGGCAATATGTTCTAATAAAGATAAATGCTGTCCGTTTCCAAATAATATGATATTCGGGTTGTGCTGATATGTTGCAGCCACCAAAATCATGATCACCTGAAATCCTGCCAATGCTCTTACAGGAAGCAGTTTCTGGCGATTCATTGCTCTTAAAATCAGGGCTAGGCAAATGGTAGCAAACGTGGTAGCCATTATTCCCAAAGGTTTAGAGAAAACCCACATCAGTAAAGGAATGTCAGATAGATAAGCTGTAAGAAACACCAGAATTCCTGTGATAACGACAAAAATCATCGTTTGTTTTGATTTTTTGATCATTAAATTGAGTTCCAGCCTGTCAACCGTTTCCCTTAAAGCAAATACAGATGCAAGGTAAGCGCAGATGGCAATGGTAAATAATCCGACAGCCACTCCAAACCAGTTTAGCCAGCTGAAAATATATAAATCTAAAAATCCCATTGCATTTGGATTGATTGATCTTGAAATCGTTGCAGAGGCAATCAGTCCTAAAAAAAATGGTGTAAGTAAACTTGAGAAATAAAATATCTGGGTGTAAACCTGCTGCCATTCGTCCTTTACTGCATCATAATGTCTAAAAGTAAAGGCTGTTCCTCTCGCAATAATCCCGATAAGCATCAATACCAAAGGAATATGAAGATAAGTGGAAAGTGTGGTATAAATCTCCGGAAAACCGACAAACAAAATCACAATTGCAATAATTAACCACATATGATTCGCTTCCCAAACCGGCGCAATAGATTCGTACATGATAACTTTTGTCTTAGGACGGTTTTTTTTCTTGGTGAAAAGTTCCACGATTCCTGCCCCGAAATCTGCTCCGCCCAAAATTACATATAAACATATGGAAAGCCACAGAAAACCTATAACTACGTATATCATGATTTTTTATTTTTAGCGTTAAACTGAGGGTCGGTAGGATCATACAATCTCGGAACCATCCTTATCTGTCTTGTCAGAAGAAAAATAATAACCAGCGATAATGAAACGAAAACAGCAGTGAAAAAGTAAAAAGAATACTGAATTCCTGGCATTGGTGTGACTGCATCTGCGGTTCTCATGATTCCGTAGATGATCCACGGCTGGCGTCCAACCTCAGTTACTGTCCAGCCTGCTTCCAAAGCGATATATCCAAAAGGTGAGGCTATTAAAAAGGTTTTTAATAACCAATTCTTATTCAGCCATTCTTTTTTGAATAAATATGCATAAAAATAAACCATTCCAATGATAATCATCACCACTCCAAAGAAGATCATAATCTGAAAACAGTAGTGAACCACGGCAATTGGAGGCCATTCATCTTTAGGAAAATCTTTCAGACCTTTTACTTCAGAATTAAAATCATTACTCACTAAAAAGCTTAAAATCTTCGGTATTTTTACAGCATATTTTATTTCACCTTTTTCTTCATCAGGAATTCCGCCGATCACGAAAGCCGCCCCTTTTTCAGTCTCGAAATGAGCTTCCATGGCAGCCAGTTTTATCGGCTGTCTTTCCGCAACGGATTTTGCAGCGATATCACCGCTTAAAGGTGCTCCAAATGCCCCTATCAATGCAAAACCAGCAGCGATTCTGAATGCTTTGGTATGAAATTCAACATTCTTTTTTCGCATAATTAAATAGGCATGAACTCCAGCAACCGCAAATCCTGTCGCACAAAATGCAGCAACCGTCATATGCAAAGCCTGTGGAAGCCAAGCTTCATTAAACATAGCTTTTATAGGATCTATATTTACATATTGTCCGTCGACATAATCGAATCCGGCAGGTGAATTCATCCAGGCATTCGCTGCAACAACCAAAATCCCTGAAGCTAAACCACTTAAACCAACCAAAAATCCGCAAAACCAATGAAACCATTTATTGAATCTGTCCCATCCGTAAAGGAAAAATCCGATGGCGATGGCTTCAATAAAAAATGCAGTCCCTTCTAACGAAAATGGCATTCCGAAAATGGGTCCTGCGTGTTTCATGAATTCAGGCCAGAGAAGTCCGAGTTCGAAAGATAGCATCGTTCCGGAAACAGCTCCTGTTGCAAAAAGTATTGCGACACCTTTGCTCCATGCTTTGGTAAGACCTTTGTAGACTTCATTTTTTGTCTTTAAATATTTCCAGTGGGCAAAAGCCATCAAAAAGGGCATTACCATACCAACACAAGAGAAGATGATGTGAAAACCGAGTGACATCGCCATTTGTGCACGAGCTGCAAGAAAGTCGTCCATAAATATCAATTTTTGAGTAAATAAATTTAAGCATAAATTATAGATGTTCGGTATGATTTACAACAGTATGAGTTTGGGAAATAGATTTTAACTTTGATCTTTTAGATTAAAACTCTTTGGTATTTTGGTGGATAAAATCCGCTTTTTTTGACATATTTTAACTTTCATACCTCGAAAAAAATCACGATATTTGTAAGTCTTTGCATACAGCAAGATTTTTAATATTTGATATGAGTCAGAAACAATATACAGCTAGTAGTATTCAGGCATTGGAAGGAATGGAACACGTGCGTATGCGTCCTTCAATGTACATTGGTGATGTGGGAGTAAGAGGTCTCCATCATTTGGTTTATGAAGTAGTAGATAACTCTATTGACGAGGCATTGGCAGGGTACTGCGACACGATCTTCGTTGCTATTAAAGAAGGAAACGGAATCGAGGTTATGGATAATGGTCGAGGTATTCCGGTTGACTTCCACGAAAAAGAACAAAAGTCCGCTCTTGAGGTTGTAATGACTAAAATTGGAGCCGGAGGTAAATTTGATAAAGATTCTTATAAAGTTTCCGGAGGTCTTCACGGAGTTGGGGTATCGTGTGTAAACGCACTTTCCAACGAAATGGTCACTACCGTTTACAGAGATGGGAAAATCTACCAACAGATATATTCAAGGGGAAAAGCGCAGACCGATGTTGAAGAGATCGGAGAAAGCGATCACAGAGGAACCAAGCAGTTTTTCCAGCCGGATGATACTATTTTTACGGAATTAGTTTACAA
The DNA here is from genome assembly GCF_900156075.1 of Chryseobacterium sp. RU37D. GTDB lineage: Bacteria > Bacteroidota > Bacteroidia > Flavobacteriales > Weeksellaceae > Chryseobacterium. The sequence continues at coordinate 41,854 of NZ_FTMM01000013.1, forward strand.
CTACGACACATTGGCAACTCGTTTAAGAGAGCTTTCTTACCTTAATAAAGGCATCACGATTACCCTTACGGATGAAAGAGAAAAATTAGAAGACGGATCTTTCAGATCTGAAGTTTTTCACTCTGAAGGCGGACTAAAGGAATTCGTTGCATTTATCGACGGAAACCGTGAGTCTATCATGGAAAATGTAATTTTCATGGAAGGTGAAAGAGACGATATTCCTGTTGAGGTAGCGATGCGTTACAATACATCATTCAACGAAAATCTTCACTCTTATGTAAATAATATCAATACTCATGAAGGAGGTACTCACTTGGCTGGTTTCAGACGTGCTTTAACGAGAACTTTGAAGAAATATGCAGATGATTTGGGGATTCCTCAAAAAGAAAAAGTGGAAATCACAGGGGATGACTTTCGTGAAGGGCTTACGGCTGTGGTTTCTGTAAAAGTAATGGAACCTCAGTTTGAAGGGCAGACAAAAACGAAATTAGGAAATTCCGAAGTTTCAGGTGCTGTAGATAAAATTGTAGGGGAAATGCTTACCAATTTCCTGGAAGAAAATCCAAACGAAGCGAAAATTATTGTTCAAAAGGTTGTATTGGCTGCAAAAGCCAGACAAGCTGCTAAAAAGGCCCGTGAAATGGTTCAGAGAAAATCTCCGATGGGAGGCTCAGGACTTCCGGGAAAACTTTCCGATTGTTCATCAAAAGATCCTGCTGAATCTGAAATCTTCCTGGTAGAGGGAGATTCCGCGGGGGGGACTGCAAAACAGGGACGTGACAGATTTTTTCAGGCTATTCTTCCTTTAAGGGGTAAAATCCTGAATGTTGAAAAATCTATGCTTCATAAAGTATATGATAACGAGGAGATTAAAAATATCTATACAGCTCTTGGGGTTTCTGTAGGTACGGAAGAAGACAGCAAGGCATTGAATATGTCTAAATTAAGATATCACAAAATCGTAATCATGACCGATGCCGATATCGATGGATCTCACATCTCAACCTTGATCTTAACCTTCTTCTTCAGATATATGAAGGAATTAATTGAGAATGGATATATCTATATTGCTCAACCACCTTTATATCTATTGAAAAAAGGAAATAAAAAGCAATATGCCTACAACGAAAAAGAACGTGAAGAATTTACCTTAGAAATGTCTCCGGATGGAAAAGGTGTTGAAATTCAGCGATACAAAGGTCTTGGGGAGATGAATCCTGAGCAACTTTGGGAAACAACACTGAATCCCGAACACAGAATTCTAAAGCAGGTAACAATTGACAATGCTGTAGAGGCAGATAGTGTTTTCTCAATGCTGATGGGCGATGAGGTTCCGCCGAGAAGAGAATTTATCGAGAAAAATGCAAAATATGCTAAAATTGACGCATAATTAATTGTTTAAATTATAATTAAAAGATTTCAGAAATGGAGTCTTTTTTATTTTAAAATATCAAAAAGTGTTAAAAAATATATAATTAAATTTTAATTTTTTTTTTGTTTAAATACAAAAAAATGATTAAAATATGGTTTCCTTCAGGATTTTGTTCCGTTTACATTAGCCAATGCCTCCCTTGAGAACTTCCAGATGAAAATCATCAACAAATAAGGAATTGAACTTAAAACAAAAATTTATCCTTCAAAATACAACTATCCGTCACAGAAGCTGACAATGTCGGAAAAAAATATATGCATATAAAATGTTCCCGCTATCGATGATGCTGTTTTATTGCCTTATCCTGTAAAAATTTTACCAAAAGTGAGTTTTGCCTTGACAAAATTTCATCTTGAATGAAAGCAGGGAAGCATGAGCAATTGGAGTGATTTATGGTATTAGAACAGTATTCTACAGCCAGTTTTGTTTTCCACATCTGCGATCAAGGTGGAAGTTGCAGCTTTAAATTTACAAGGAACGACAGAAGAAAAAATCAAAAAACTATACCAGCATATGCAGTCAAAAACAAGATATATTTTTGTAGCACTAGGTATTAGTGAGTGGCCACCGATGCTTCACGATGAGGTTCATAAAAAAGGATATGCAGACTGCTAAGGATTGACTAATTATATGAAAACCCTGCTGGATGAGGCGAAAATTTCGTGCTATTTTCGGTGATAAATTCAAGCACTTCGCCGGTTTCTTTTGATAAGGATCTTCTGAAAATGGTGGAAATCATGACATTTTAATGGTTCCTACCGAAAAAGGAAATATAGAGCAGAAAGCGAATAAGCTGGAAGTGATTTCTACTACAATCTCAAGTCCGGATTATCCGTCCTGCCTTTAAACAGATTTGAGGTGTGGCGACAAAGCATGAAAACTAGGTGATCAGCCTTGTAAAAAAATCATTATAGGAGTACGATTTGATTATAAATTTCAAATAATTTACAAAACCATTCATTTTTGAATGGTTTTTGCATATAAAAAGGAAAATCATATTTATGAAAAATACAATTGCCGCTGCCGCGTTTTCCTCGTTACTGACTTTTTCAGCATGTAAAAAGCCTGAAAATAATAGCATAGATAATCAAAAAATCGAGATTTCGGAGCCCGCAAAATTTACAGTTGATTCTGTAAAGATGAATGACTCTATAAAACTTACCGACTCATTAAAATTAAGGTTTACTTCAAAAATGCTGGTTTTTCCTACAATCAAAGATAAGAAATTGCTTGACAGTATTTATTTTGGAGATAAAAAAATTCAGGATTTTTCAAAGAAAGGGATTCAGGCTTTACTTGAAAAGAATAAAAATGAATATTTCAATACCGTAAAAAAAGATTCAAAAGACTGGCTCGCAGACATGACTTACGCTCAGGAATGGTATTCTAATAAAGGAATGGAAGTAAAATCAAATCTTAATGATTATCTCCATATACAGTACGGATGGGGTTCTTATGAAGGGGGAGCCCATAACAATTATGGGTTTTCAGAAAGGGTTTTTGACCTTAAAAACAATAAAAAGGTTGAGCTTAAAGATATTACTTTGATGCCTAAAAATGATATTGAAAAATTATTAATGAAAAACATCAATAAAATGGGCGGCGGTGCAACCGATAAAAACGGAAAAGTAAACAACTCTGATATGCTTTTGGTAGATAAAATTCCGGTAACAGAGAATTTTTATTTTGACGAAAAAAATCTCTACTTTCATTACAGCCCATATGAAATTACGGCTTTTGCGGCTGGGGATATTACGATTCCTATTTCTTGGGAAGAATTGAAAGGAAAGTTGAATTCTGACTTTCAAAAGAGGATGAATATCAAATAATAGTGACTTGTGGTATATATTTTGTTGCTAAAGCAAAAACAACAAAAAATGAAAAAAATCGCATCCACTGGAGCATTTTCTATGCTTCTTTTTTTCTTTTCGTGTAAAAAAAATGATGCCTTAAGAAATTCACCTGAAGTATCTCAATCTAGCATCAAAATTGATTCTTTGGTTGTAGAAGATTCTACGCAGCTTTTCAAAACAGTTAAGCTTAATTATAAATCATCATTACGTCTCTTTCCTGAGCTCGAGGGTAAAAAAGTTTTGGACAGCATTTATTTTAAATATAAAGGAAATAAAGATTTTTCAAAAAACGGACTTGAAAAAGCATTACAGACCGAGAAAAATAATTATTATGCAAAGCTAAAAGATCTTTATAAGGATGATGAAAATTATCTTAATAATAATGAAAGTTGGATGCAGGACTTTGGAATGAAAGTGAAATCCAATCAGAATAATTATATGTACATTCAATACCGTTCTGAGTCTTTCTGGGGTGGGGCACACAGCAATTACGTTTATACAGATAAAGTTTTTGACCTACAAAATGATAAAAAAGTAGAGCTTTCTGACATTACTTCTATGCCTAGTGATGAGATCGAAAAATTATTAAAAGAGAAATCAAAGACGATAAGCAAAGGAAATGACGGAAATAATAAACCGTTGATGGTCTTTGACGAATTATATGATACAAAAAATAAGCTTTTGTTGAATAATTTCTACTTTGATGATAAGAACCTTTATTTTCATTACAGTCAGGAAGAAGTAGCACCTTATGTAATCGGAGATATTGTGATCCCGATTTCCTGGGAAGAGTTGAAAGGAAAATTAAACCCTGAATTTCAGAAAAGAATGAAAATTAATTAAGTGAAAATTTTTCATTTTTTTAACGTTTTCGCTAAAGGTTGATTTAAGTTAAAAATAGAAATATAAAAATATGTAAATTGATAATAGTTTTAATTTAAATTGATGATATGGAGAAAGTAATTTTTGAGTACTTTTTTTATTGATAACCAGAATGTTATTTATTGTTTTAATGGAATAATATTTGTTCACGAATACTACAGAATATACTTTCACAAATGAAAAAATACACTAAAGCTACATTATTATCGGGTTTATTGCTTATGACTCTTTCATGCAGTAAAAAAGAAAATTTAGAACAGAAAACGCAAGAAGGGAAGATGGAAGGTTTTCCTATTGATTCAATTTCTCTTAATGATTCAGAAAAAATCTTCGATTCTGTTACGATGAATTATTCATCAAAATTGTTGATCTTTCCAAGTCTGAAAGATAAAAAACTGTTAGACAGTATTTATTTTGACAAAAAAGGATTAGCCGATTTCTCCAAAAAAGGATTGACGGATGTCTTCGGAAAAGAAACGGATGCTTATTTTGGTTCTGTAAAAAACAACCAGAAAAAAGCCGATACTCATTACAAACAGACTTGGGAACGCATTTCTAAAATGACGGAAAAGTCTTTTGTAAATGATTACCTGCACATCCAGTATTCTACAAAAGTGCTTATCGGAAAAACGCAAAGTACGTTAGAATATCAGGACAGGGTGTTTGATATTAAGAATAATACAAAAGTACAGTTAAGCGATATCACTACGGCATCAAAAGAAAAATTATCTCAGCTTCTTGAAAAGAATTTTGATAAAAATGAGAAAAAAATAAAGTTTGCTGATCTTACGATGAAGAAAATTTCTCCGAATAACAATTTTTACTTTGATGATAAGAACCTTTATTTCCATTATAACCTGGATGTTTTTATGCCGGGTTACCCAATGGGAGATGTTGTGGTTCCGGTACCTTTGGAGGAATTGAAAGCGGATCTTACCCCAGCGTTTAAAGAAAGAATGAAAATTAAATAATATTAATGCTTCCGGTTTGGAAGCATTTTTTATTTTTGTAATAATGGAAAGAGTAGCTTTTATCATCAATCCTTTTTCGGCCAAAAAAAATTATCAGTCGTTTCTTAATGAGCTGAAAACTAAAGTGCAAAATCCTTTGTATTATATTTCAGAATCGATTTTGGGAACGGACAAATTTATTCAAAAGCATTTTAATGATGTAGATATTTTTGTAGCAATAGGAGGTGACGGAACTATTTCAACCATTGCTTCAAATCTTATTAATACAGATAAAATCCTGGCTATCTTTCCGGCCGGTTCAGGAAATGGTTTTTCTAATGAAACTAAATTCAGTAAAAATCTAGATGAGCTACTAGAGAAAATCAGGCTAAAAAACTCAAGAAAAATAGATACTTTTACGGTGAATGACAAACTTTCTATTAATGTTTCCGGAACTGGTTTCGATGGGAAAGTGGTAAAAGAATTTGAAAAAACAGATCGTGGATTTAAAAATTATATTAAAGTTTCTCTGAAAACATTTTTCAATTATAAACCTATTAAGGTTAAGTTTTTTAATGAAAAATATCAGCAGTACAACGGAAAATATTTAATGGTCAATATTGCGAACACTCGTCAATTTGGAAATAACGCTTACATTGCGCCACAGGCAAGTAAAAGTGACGGCCTGGTTGATATGGTTTTAGTGAAAAAGTTTCCGCTGACCTATTCTCCACTTTTCGCATTCCGAATGTTTACAAAAAGACTGAAAGATGATGGCTACGTTACTTATCTTCCTGTTTCTGAAATCGAATTTAAAGTAAATACAAAAAACTGGCATCTGGACGGGGAATTCAATAAACTAAAATCTCCAATTCATATCAAAGTGCAGCCTTCGAGCCTGAATATTTTGGTTTAGGTAATGAGAATAAAATATTTCTGGAGGAGAAAAGGGATTCCATAAGCAAATAAATATACACTTTTGTCATTCCATAAGAATCCAGACTCATTTTGTAGCAATTTGTTTAATGTCTTTGTCGAGATTTCTACGAAATGACAAAAACTTTATGTAGTAATTGTTATTCAATAAGGGATTACTATAACCCTAGCCCTGATCGCAGCATTTGTCTGAGCTCATTTTTATATTTTTTGGCGCGGCAGCGAAGCTGCCGCGCCAAAAAATATAAAAATAACGAGTGCGGAGAGCGGGAGATAGCTTCTTTAAAAAATTATATATACAATTTGATATAATTAAAAATTTCCCAAAATTAAACTTCCAGTTTTTTCTCAACTTTATTCGGATGATTTAAACAATAATTGAGCTGGTCTTTATCCAACTGTCTTTCCCAGTTTGCGACAACAACTGTTGCTACAGAATTTCCGATAACATTTGTAAGGGCACGGCACTCACTCATAAATTTATCGATTCCTAAAATCAGGGTCATTCCGGCGATGGGAATTTCGGGAACGACTGCCAAAGTCGCAGCCAATGTCACAAAACCGGCTCCTGTAACCCCTGCAGCACCTTTGGAACTTAACATCGCTACCAAAAGCAGCATAATTTGCTTTTCAATCGGAAGATGGATGTTCAAAGCCTGAGCGATAAAAAGTGAGGCTAATGTCATGTAAATATTGGTTCCATCGAGATTGAAAGAGTATCCAGTAGGAACAACAAGACCGACAATTGCTCTGGAACAACCTGCTTTTTCCATCTTTTCCATAATTCCGGGAAGTGCAGATTCTGAGGAACTTGTACCTAAAACTAAAAGCAATTCTTCTTTCAGATAATATAATAATTTGAAAATATTGAATCCGTTATACCATGCTACAGCTCCCAAAACCAAAATCACGAAAAGGGCAGAAGTAATGTAAAAAGTTCCGACTAAAAAGATGAGATTCAGAACAGAATGAAGCCCGTATTTTCCGATAGTGAAAGCCATGCTCCGAAAGCACCGATGGGTGCCAGTTTCATCAGCATGTGAACAATTTTGAATACCGGAGTGGAAAGATCCTGCAAAAATTCGGTTACTTTCTGACTTTTTTCTTTTGTTAAAACCAAAGCAACTCCCATTAAAATCGCAACCAAAAGCACTTGCAGAATGTTTTCTCCAACCAGCGGACTGAAGAGAGTTTCAGGAATAATATTCATGATAAAACCTGTAAGTGTGGTTTCATGAGCTTTCTGCTGGTATTGTGAAACGTCTCCGGAGAGGGTAGAAGGATCGATATTCAAACCATGGCCTGGCTGCAGAATATTTCCTACGACTAAACCGATAACTAATGCTAAAGTTGAAAACGTTAAGAAATAGATCATTGCTTTTACGGCAATTCTTCCAACTTTTTTAAGATCGGTCATGTGTGCGATTCCTAAAGTCAGGGTAATGAAAATCACCGGAGCGATAATCATTTTTACCAGTTTGATGAATCCGTCGCCGAGAGGTTTCATTTTTTCACCCAGCTCAGGATAAAACATTCCCAACAGAATTCCCACAATGATGGCTATAATTACCTGAAAATAAAGCTGCTTGTAAAGTTGTTTTGCTTTCAAAAGTTTATTGATTTTAAAAGGCGAAAATTAATGAAATTTACCTTTAAATATGACAAAAGTCAGGAAAAGTTTCGGCGCGGCTGAAAGCCGCGCCGAAAATATTAACTACGTGTAATAATTTGCCTTTTTAGCTTTTATCCCTATTGTATTTCTAATTTTTTGATCATTAGATTGTTTTTATAACAGTAAAATTCATAAGTAGGCTGCTGGCCAAAAGAGAAAACTTTTTCTATATAAATGGTATCGTATTGATTTTTTATCCCATTATATTTTTCCTTAAGAATATTGGGCAATTCATCAGATTTAATAGGTCGTTCTACTTCAAAACCGTCATCAAAAGCAAATTCTATAATGAAATCAGTATTTCTCCATGAAATGATAGATTCTGATTCAGAGGTTTTATGAACTGTAGATAAAGAAATCTTGTCTTGCTGTATTATTTTATCTGAGGTTCCCAGTAATAATAAAATTCCGGACAAAACCATTGCCCCGTAACCAATTTTCTTGAATAAAAACTCACTTAAATAGGGAAGAATATATTTTACTGTATAAGACGAGAGGATCGTTGCAATAGCAATTGTAAGTCCCAACCATAGTGATGTAGAAGAATATAAGCCAAGAGAAATATAAATTATGAGTTTAATTAAATGGAGAAAAACTTCATTTGCCGCTCTTGTTGCTACGATTTCTTCCTTTTTAAGCCCGAATCTAAGATAAAATCGATTGAATAATAAACCAATTGCACCTGTAATTCCAGAAATAAAACCTGCAAAAAAACCTATAACAGCTAAGAGGAATTTAAAATATGGTTTTTGATTTTCTTTCTGCAATTTTTTAGTTTTAAATAGTTCCGGTAAATTGGCAATAAGAAAAAATGCAACAATTAATTGAAGATAATTAGGGTTGACATATTTAATAAGATAAGCTCCTAGCAATACGGCCGGAATCGAGAAAGGAACAAACCAAAAGAAAATATGCCATTTAATATGCTTTTTAAAAACAGAAATTCTGGATACAGAACTGGTAAAAGTACCTATCGTTAATGAAAAGGGAACGACTGAACTTGGCAAAAGCAAATTTAAAATAGGAATTAAAATCAGACTTGCCCCACCACCACAGATTGCACTGATCCAAAAAGCTATTACGGTTCCTAAAAATAGAAGTATGATGTTTAAGGTCATGACAAATGATTTAAAAGTTCTTTACAAGACTAATTCCGGTATTCCCATTTTGGTAGTAAGGCATAATCATGGTTTGGTTTTTCTCTTTTTTACTACCTAAAAAATGATTGATTTTAGGATATAGCCAATAAGCTAATTCTGTAGATAAGATACCGAAACCTGCACCTCCGACAACATCCCCGAGCCAATGTTTATTATTCAACATTCTATATGCAGCCGTAAAAACTGCAAATGAATAGCCGGAAATTCCTAGTAGAAAATTGGTGTCTTTATATTCTCGGAACATAAACTGAGCAGAAGCAAAAGCCATGGCAGTATGACCGGAAGGAAAAGATAAATTATTAGAAAAATCAGGTCTTTCTTCTTTTATAATATGTTTAAGAGGAAGGATGAAGGCAGTTGTAATCATTAATGAAGTACCATAAATAATAGTTCTTTCTTTAAAATTATGTTTTCCCTTTACTCCAAGAGCATTTAAGCCATATACCAAAACTCCTGGAGCATATTGCGTATAATTGTCCAGTCTTATGTGATCCGGTTTATGCTCACTGATTTCATATTGAGTGGAAAAGTTAAGCTGTTTCAAATCTTTTATAGTCAAACTCGCAACTCCATAAGAGATTAAAGCTGCAGGTACAATTAGTTTTTTATAACTTAACTGATGGGTTTTATCTTCTGAGTTAAATTTTGAAACTATACTGTCTTGAGTTTGGTTGATTTCTAAGCTGTCTTGTGCGTAAACTTTCTGAAAGCATACAATAATAATGAGTATGCTTGATACTAAACCTTTCATATGATATTTTATGTCTTTTAGGTTAATGATGACACAAAATTGCAACCCAATTTAGGAGAAACTTTGAATTTAGAACTTTATAGAGAAAATATGGTGGTGGTTTTCAAATGTATAGTTGATTTCCCACTTTTGAAATCTACAGATTTCATTGATGATGGCTAATCCTAAACCACTTCCGTTATTATCAGAAGACAGCCTTGAAAATCTTTTGAATAAAGAATCTGTATTAAGTTTTTCTGTTCCGGAATTTGAAACTTCAAAAAAAGATTCAGTTAAGAGTACGGAAATTGAACCATTGGGAAGCGTATGACGGATTGCATTAATTAATAAATTATTGATGAGAATTTCACAAAGTCCATTATTTCCAAGAACTTCAATTTTCGGATGAATTGATGAATGGGTAGTAAGATTTTTCTGATTAAAATGCTCTTCAAACACTTCAAGACTTTGACTTACTAAAACATCAAACTCAATTTTCTCTGAATTATTAAACTGACTGTTACCTATTTTGGCAAGAAGAAGAAGATTTTTGTTAATTCTCGAACTACGTGTTAAAGCTTTATTGATATCCTCTGCAATCAAATACTGTTCCTCCGTTAAGCTTTCATTTTGAAGCAGTAGATCTATTTTGTGCTTAATGATTGTTAATGGAGTCTGTAGCTCATGCGAAGCGTTTTCGGTAAACTCTTTTTGAGCCTTATATACAGATACACTGTGTTCTATGAGTTCTTGTAATGACTCATGAAGTTCTTCAAATTCGACGGTATCTGTTTTTTCAAACTCAATGTGATAGTGGTTGTTCAGATTAAATTTTTTAAGTTTTTCTAATGTATTTCTAAACGGTTTCCAAATACTTACAGAGAGTTTTCGATTGATAAATAATAAACCTGAAGCAATGACAATAAAGAAAAAAATAGTTGTTACAGCAATCACAGAGATAGTTTCCTGTGACTCTTCAATGTTGGTCTGTACCGTAAACAGAAATGGTCTATTATTAATATAAACAGTTTTTTTTAAGCATCTGTAATTTTCTATTTCGTGTTTTATGGCAAAATTCTTTTGCTTTTTTATCGTAAAATATGAGTCTTTATGCGAAACATCTTCGGGAATACTTTCAATGTTTGTTTCAGGTTGAATACGGTTCCAAAGCCTTATACTTTCATGTAATTCAGCATCGGAAAGCTTTAGTAAGTTAAATTCATAAGCGGTTTTCTCTGCAACGGTTTTATTATGCTCATCCAATTCACTTTCCCAAACTGTATTTACTACCAGATAATAAATAGGAATACTTATTATCAGTACGATAAGTACATAAATGATAAAAGGCTTTGTCGCTTTGCTTAATAATGGTTTCAAAATAAAATGTTGAGATAATATAAGTTATGATTTTTTGAAATAGATTTTTTTGTTAATTTTTCATTAGGAAATCCATTTGTATCCGGTTCCATAAACTGTTTTTAAATAATGATTGCATCCTGCATCATAAAGCTTCTTTTTTAAATTTTTAATGTGCGCATACACAAAATCATGATTGTCGAGCATATCTGCGAAATCACCAGACAAATGTTCTGCTAAAGTACTTTTGGAAATGACTTTGTTTCTATTTCCAATGAAGTAAATAAGCAGATCAAACTCCTTTTTGGTAAGCTCAATTACTTGATTGTTAATAGAAACCGTTTTGGCTAAAAGATTTATCTGTAACTCATTTTGAGTGACTGTATTTGAATTATTAAATTGTTTTCTACGGATAATAGAGTAGATTCTTGCCATTAACTCAGAAAGATGGAATGGCTTAGTAAGATAATCATCGGCTCCCATTTGCAGTCCCATTATTTTATCATCCAGTGCGTTTTTTGCAGAAACGATAATGACACCATCCTGTTTATTTTCTTTTCTTAAAGCTTCTAAAATAGCAAGACCATTTCCATCAGGAAGCATAATATCTAAAATGATACAGGCATAATCAAACGTCTCTATTTTGTTCATAGCCTCATGAAAAGTAAAAGCGAATTCACATAAATAGCTTTTTTCAGATAGGTATTCAGCAATACTTTTAGATAGTTCCGACTCGTCTTCTATAATTAAAATTTTCATATTGCTAATGTATTAATACAATTTTGAAGAAATTTTGAATACAGTTTTTATTATTTGACCTTGTTACTCCACCGCCACAGAATCATCTCCACGGCCATCTGCAACCGCATGAATATTTCCGTTATCATCTATCAGGATGATTTCCGTTCTTCCGATCTGGTTCCATTTTTCAGCTTTGTAGCCTAATTTTTCTAAATCTTTAATGGTTGTTTCAGGAAAATTCTTTTCAAAAGCAACTGTTTCAGGAAGCCATTGATGATGGAATTTAGGAGCGTTAACAGAAATATTGGCATTCAATTTAAAATCAACAACATCTACAATCGATTGGTAAACAGAAGTTGGAATTGTTGTTCCGCCCGGAGTTCCCACAACCATATACGGTTTTCCGTTTTTCAATACAATTGTTGGAGTCATCGAAGAAAGCATTCTTTTATTAGGCTGAATAGAATTTGCCTCACCGCCGACAGCTCCAAACATATTCGGAACACCTGGCTTTATGGAGAAATCGTCCATTTCATTATTTAAGAAAAATCCGGCTCCGGAAACGACAACTTTGCTTCCGTATAAACCATTCAATGTTGTGGTAACTGCCGCTGCATTTCCATCTTTGTCGATCACGGAAATATGAGTCGTTTGAGTAGATTCTTTAGGCTGTTTAATGATTTTACCTACTTCCGAGCTTGGTGTAGCTTTATTAAAACTGAAATTTTTCCATCTGTTTTTCAGATAATCATCAGAAATTAAATAGGAAGTTTTGTCCTGGATGAAATCCGGATCACCCATATATTCAGCTCTGTCCGCGTAAGCTCTTCTTTCGGCTTCTACCATAATCTGAACTGCTTTTGTTGAATTCTGTTGATATTTTTCTAAATTTTCATAACCCGCCATTTTCAGCATTTGAGCCAGTAAAATTCCGCCACTGGAAGGTAGTGGCATAGAAACGACATTATTTCCTTTATAATCGAACTCAATTGGTTTTCTTTCAGCTACTTTATAGTTTTTAAGATCTTCCAAAGTGATAATTCCGTTTCCTTTTTTCATTTCAGAAACCAAAAGATCGGCAGTTTTTCCGTCATAAAATCCTTTTAAACCTAATTTTTGAATTAATTTTAAAGTTTCCGCCAGTTCTTTCTGAATTAAAAGATCACCCGCTTTCCACGGAATATTTTTAACGAAAACAGTTGAAGATTGATTGTGCTTTTGGAAATATTCTTTATTTGAATTCAGTAAACTCGCTTCCTGCTCGGTAATGGCAAATCCTCTTTCGGCTAAATCAATCGCAGGCTGAATCAATTGATCCATAGGAAGTTTGCAATGTTTTAAAGTTGCGAAAAATCCTGCCACACTTCCAGGAACTCCCACTGCGAGCCTTCCGTTTTGGGAAAGATCTGTATTGGCTTTTCCGTTTTTGTCCACGTACATATCGTGTGTGGCTTTTTTTGGAGCGGTTTCACGATAATCAATGGTAAATTTTTCTCCGTTATTTTTTACACCCACTAAAAATCCGCCGCCGCCAATGTTTCCAGCCTGAGGATAAACTACCGCCAAAGCATATTGTGTCGCAACAATTGCATCGTAGGCGTTTCCTCCCATTTTCAAAACTTTTGCTCCGGCTTCACTGGCTAACGGATGTGCGGAAACAACAACACCTTTATTCTTTACTTTTACTTCCTTTACAATAGTAATGTCAGTGTATTGTGCTGATAATGTGGTAGAAATTAGAATTAGTGAAATAATAATCTTTTTCATTTGGAATTTTTGTATCCGAATTTACAATTTTGTTTTAAGATAGTGTACAAAATATTTACTTTTGCTTTTCATCAACTAATAAAAGTAAAAATGGAATCCCACACAGAAAGAATACTTATTACAGGTGCTTTAGGACAAATCGGCACCGAACTTACGAACAGGCTTGTTGAAATTCATGGCGCAGATAATGTGGTTGCATCCGGTCTCGACAGGTGGCAAAAGGGAATTACTTCTGCAGGCCACTATGAAAGAATGGACGTTACCAATTCCCAATTGGTAAGGCAGGTGATCAAAGATTACGAGATTACGACGGTTTATCATTTGGCTTCATTATTGTCGGGTACTTCAGAAAAGCAGCCTATTTTCGCCTGGAAATTAAATCTTGAACCATTGCTTCATTTTTGTGAATTAGCAAAGGAAGGGCTTATTCAAAAGATTTTCTGGCCAAGTTCAATTGCCGTATTTGGAAAGGGTATTCCAAAGCATAACGTGGGACAGGACGTGGTTTTAAATCCTACAACGGTTTATGGAATTTCAAAAATGGCAGGAGAGAAGTGGTGCGAATATTATTTCGATAAGCATGGAGTAGATGTAAGAAGTATCCGCTATCCTGGTTTGATTTCATGGAAAACTCCTGCAGGTGGAGGAACGACAGATTATGCGGTTGAGATTTTCTATGAAGCTATTGAAGAAGGAAAATACACAAGTTTCATTTCAGAAAATACAGGAATGCCGATGTTGTACATGGATGATGCCATCAACGCAACGTTGAAATTGATGGAGGCTCCGAAAGAAAGTCTTACGGTTCGTTCGTCTTATAATTTGGGCGGAATGTCTTTCACTCCAAAAGAATTAGCGGAAGAGATCAAGAAAGAAATTCCAGGTTTTGAGATCGATTATAAACCTGATTTCAGACAGCAGATCGCAGATTCTTGGCCGGCTTCGATTGATGATTCTGTAGCGAAAAAAGACTGGGGATTAGCTTATGATTTTGGGATTTCTGAAATGACAAAAGATATGATCAAAAATCTTAAAGTGAAATTAAGGAAAAATTAACAATTTAAAGTTAATGTTTAATTAATTTTGTGTTTAACTTCTGATTATCAATTATTTTAATTATTTATCTAAAATTAAGTTTAAATGGTGTTGTTGACTTTCAATATAATAAATGTAAATGCTGATTGTAAAAATGAAGTGAGAATTTCCAATGATGAAAAGGTGAAAATTACCATTGATAACACAAAAGCAATTCTAAGAATTTTAGATATTCATGATATAAAGGTGAGCTTTTTTGTTGAAATTTCTTTAACAGAAAAACTTCATGATCTGATAAAAGCAATTTCATCCAAGGGGCATGAAATTGCTTTTTACAATAAAAATTCAAATAGTAAGGAAATTGAAAATGCCAAGAAATCTGTTCAGGAATTGTTAGAAAAACAGATCAAAGGGATTCGCCAGAAAGATGTGAAATTGAATCATGAGGATTTAAAATTTTTAGAATTTAACTATGTTTCTAATATCGATAATGCGAATATTCTTTTTCCTTTTAAACGTCTCAAAAGAAATACAGAGATCATCGAAGAAGAAGGAATAAGTATTGTTCCGGAAAGTATTTCGCCGTATAGCCAGCTGCCGTATAATGACTTTGTTTTCCAGATGCTGCCAATGAATTATTATGAAAGTATGGTTTTTGAAACCCTGAAGAAAGATGATTTTGTACTGATTTATTTGAATTCCTGGCAGTTTACAGATTTCAGCAAATATAAATTTAATATTCCTTTATACAGACGCCTGAATTCAGGCAAAAAAATGGAGGACAAATTAGATGCCCTCCTTACTTGGATCAACGAGAAAGAAATGGCTACTTCCCGTATGAAAGATTATATTTTTTAGGTTGCAGGAATTAGGTTTTTTTGGTAAAGACTTTAAACCTAAAAATTCTGAACCCTATATTTTTAAGCCAATTCAAAAAGCGTTATTTCTGGCAAAACACCAACTCTTCCCGGATATCCTAACACTCCGAAACCTCGGTTTACATACAGCATTTTTCCTTCGCTTTCGTATAAATCGGCCCATTTTGGATATTTGTACTGTACCGGGGACCATTTTACATTTTTCAAATCCAGACCAAACTGCATTCCATGTGTATGACCCGAAAGCGTTAAATGAATATCTGTTGGGTGTTTTTTAACCACGTAATCGAAGTGGGTAGGATCGTGGCTCATCAAAATCTTTGTGGCGTCTTTAGGCACATCTTTTAAAGCTTCATCCAATCTCCCGAATTGTGGGAAAGGCTTCAACCCCCAGTTTTCAACGCCAAGAATGTATAGTTTTTCGCCATTTTTCTCAATGATTCGGTGTTCGTTTCGGAGCATATCAAAACCGGCTTGTCTTTCGTAATTGATCAGGGTGTCTAGATTTTTCTTTTTTGCATCAAGGGAAGCCCATGTTACGTAATCACCATAATCGTGGTTTCCAAGTACAGCAAATTTGCCATCTTTCGCTTTAATTTTAGAAAATAGAGGAATAAACGGTTTGAATTCTTCAGCGACATTATTCACCATATCTCCTGTGAATAAAACAAGATCAGGATGTTGTTCATTAATTAAACTAATCGCGTGTTCTAATTTACTCGGATCAGAAAAGCTTCCGCTGTGAACATCTGAAATCTGTAAGATTTTGTAGCCCTTGAAGCTTTTCGGAAGATTTTTAAAATTAATTCTTACTCTTCTTACTTTGTGGCGGTATTTACCAAATGTGATTCCGTCGATGAAAAGAGCAGAAAGTACACCTCCCAAGCCTAATCCTACCAGACTCAGGAATTTTCTTCTTTCAGGAAAAAAATTTTCTCTTGGGCTTGCAAATCCTACTAAATATCTTCCCGTTCTGAAAATATCATCAATTAATAAAAACAAAACAACGAAAATTTTAGGTAAAATAAATACCAAAAACAGCGAGATCATAATCTGCATTCTCATCGTACTTCTGTCTGATTTTTGGATATGTGTGATTTCGTATGCGAAAAGCCCGTAAACGCCTAAAGTTATAACCCAATATCCGAGTCTGATCCAAAAATTATCCGTTAATGTTCTTATAGCCTGATAGATATAAAATTCTAATAACAGAAATACAGATGCGATTATTAAAAAATTTCTTTGCATAATTAAGTTTAAAAAAAGCACAAAGAATAATTTCCCTGTGCTTTTTTATATTTTAAATTAAAATACTATTAAGGAAATCTATAAACGATAGCATTGATGTTCATTCCGGCACCTACCGAAGTCATCACAATGTTACCCTTTTCTTTAAACGTTTGACCGTCCATTTTTCCTTTAATTATTAAATCATACATAGTAGGGATAGTGGCTACAGAAGAGTTTCCAAAATTCTGAATAGTCATAGGAGAGATAGAGTGGTCATAGTCTTTAACGTCATAAAGCTTGTGGAGTCTTTCGATCATGGCATAATCCATCTTAGCATTGGCTTGGTGGATCAGGATTTTGTCGATATCTTCGATAGATAGATTTGCATCTTCAATAGTCTCTTTAATGGCAGCAGGAACGTTTTTAAGAGCATACTCGTAAATTTTTCTTCCCTGCATTCTTACAAATAAACGGGTCTGGTCAGATTCTTTATTGATGGATGGTCCGTTTGCCAGATAATCCATCTCAATACCGTTGTCACAAATCGTATTGTGGGCAATAATTCCTACGTTTTCTTCGCCAGTAGCTTTTACCACAACTGCTCCGGCACCGTCTGCGAAGATCATTCTGTTCCTGTCATGCGGATCCGTTACCCTGCTTAGTGTTTCTGCGCCAATTACTAAGATGGTTTTTGCCACTTTAGCTTTAATCAAATTATCAGCCAGAATCATTGCCTCCACCCATCCCGGACATCCGAAAAGCATATCGTAAGTTACACATTTTCTGTTTTTAATGCCCAATTTATTCTTTACTCTTGCAGCCATTGTCGGCATGAAGTCTGCGTATCCGTGTACGGTAACTTCACCGAAATTACTTGCGTAAATAATATAGTCTAATTCTTCCTGATTTATTTTTGCATCTGCAATAGCAATTTTTGCAGCTTCGTAACCGATCTGTGAGTTGGAAAGGTCATTCTCAATAAACCTTCTGTTTTCTATTTCCGTAATTTCTACAAATTTTGCAATAGTTTCTTCAGCAGGCTTATCAATCTTGACCCCGTCTTCTGTATAAAACTCTGAACCTAAGAAATAGTCTCTCCCGATAATTCTGCCGGGAAGGTAAGATCCAGAACCAATAATGATCGTATTAGGCATTCGTTTAAATGATTTTTTAAAAATGCAAAGTTAATAATTAATATTAATAACCGAGAATTAAAAATATTATTAAATTTGCAAAAATTGTACTTTACAATCTTATGAAAAACAATCCGTCCGTAAAAGGCTTACTTATTGCAATTGTGGCATTTATAATCGCCTTTGGGATCTACTTCCTTTTTTTAGCCAAAAAGAATTATTATGTAGTGGATAATCCTACTCCGAATATATTTTATTATAAAATAAATAATGGTTCGGAAGGGACGATCGCCGGGGGGCAAACCGTAAAGGTAGAATTGAATAAAGGAAAAAATTCAATTAAAGTTTTCGACCATAATAAAAAAATACTTTTCGATTCTGCATTTGAAGTGAATAAAATTCGAGGGCTGATTAATATTGCTCATCAGGATTATTATATTAATGATCAGTTTTACGGATACAATCTTAAAAAAGATTCATTACTTTTGGCGCTTGATAAAACCATGATTGACGGCAAAACATATTTTGGAGGAGCGAGACACTTCAACAAATTGTATACTGATGATTTTTACTATAATGTAAACGAAGATTATGATAGGATAATCAAAAATATACAGCAAGTAGAATCAAGATCAAAAATCTTCAGAAAGCAGGATTACCTTAATTATTATAAAGAATATTACAAGTTTTAAGTTTTGACAAAAGATATTACCAAAATTACACCCTACAACTCAGAAGCTACGAAGAAGAGCCAGGTAGAGGATATGTTCGACAATATTGCACTGAAATACGATCTTCTGAATCGTGTATTATCTCTGAAAATTGATGTTTTGTGGAGGAATACTCTGGTGAAATGGATGAAAAGTGACAATCCGCAGGAAGTGCTGGATGTGGCTACAGGAACAGGAGATCTTGCCATTACAATACAAAAAGGAACCAATGCTAAAGTAATTGGTTTAGATTTATCGCAACAAATGTTAAATGTTGGCGTTATTAAAATAAAAAAACTTAAATTAGACGGCAAAATTTCCATGCAAAAAGGAGATGCAGAAAATTTACCCTTCGAGGACAATAGATTTGATGCTGTTTCCGTTGCATTTGGAGTAAGGAATTTTGAGAACCTTACCAAAGGTTTGGCAGAATTAAGAAGAGTGGTTAAAGGTAACAAGAGTGTTTACATACTGGAGTTTTCAAAGGTTGAGGGTTTCTTAGGACCATTTTACATGTTTTACTTCAAAAACATTTTGCCTGCCATCGGCAGGCTGGTTTCTAAAGATAATAGGGCATACACATATCTTCCGGATTCTGTAAATGCTTTTCCTTTTGGGGAAAAGATGAGACAAATTCTTTTAGATACAGGATTTAAAAAAGTTGAATATAAAAAACTAAGTTTAGGTATAGCCACAATTTATAAAGCAACAAAGTAACCTATGAATAAATTTTTATTAAAAGCACTGGTTTTAGCCTCAGTAAGTATTGCAATGTTGGCAAACGCGCAATTCAGAACCCGAAACAGAATGGATAAGTTGGAAGACTTTGACGAGCAGAAATTTAGCTGGGGTTTTTATTTAAGTGGCAACAGGCTAGACTACCGTATCGTTTTGAATCCTAGATACGGGATGAATAATAATCAGAATCTTGTTACCTCTAAAGAAAGCTATAGCTTCGGTGCCGGTTTGATCGCAAAATGGAGACTGAATGATTTTTTGGATGTAAGATTAGAACCAGGGTTACAATTTGGTCAGAGACAACTGACATTCAATACGCAATCAAATGACCAATATGCTGCCGGTACTTTGACAAATGATCCTTTTATTCCGAGGCCATTGACGGAAAAAGACAAAGTAAGAGACATTAAAACCACTTTGGTAGATGTACCTATACTATTGGAGTTCCACGGAAACAGATGGTACAACTCTAGACCGTATGTTGCAGCAGGGGTGAATTATATCGTAAACCTTCAGTCTAATTCAAATTCTACAGATGATAACCTTCAACAGGTTTTCAGGTCAACAACGCACAATTTTGCATGGTCTGCTGAAATGGGGATACAGTTTTACTTTAATAAATTTAAGCTGACTCCGGCGGTAAGAGGTACATTTATCATGAATAACGAGATCGTGGCGGATAATGCAACTACACCACCGTACTGGACGGCTGCAATGTCTACCTTACAGACAAGAGCAATATTTTTCGTTCTTAAATTTGAATAAGAAATTAAACTTAAATATGTAAAGGAGATACGTTTTGTATCTCCTTTTTTATTGGAAATGTCAAAATATAGAGCGTTTTATTTTTGTTAGTATTAATATTTTGTTATTTTTGCTAATAGTTAGAATATACAAACCTGAAATGCTTCAAGATTTAGAAAACAATTTTTCAGAACTAGAGAAAAAGATTTTATTATTACAAAAAAACTATAAAAATCTTGCTGGAAAATTCTCAGAACTGAATATTGAGCATGAAGAGCTGAAGGAGAGATATGATGAGGAAAGAAAGAAAAATCAGGTATTAGCAGAAGAGCAAAAAAATATAAAACTTTATTCCGCAATATCAGGAAACCCGGAGCACAATCGTTTGATGAAAAATCACATCAACAGATTGGTAAAGGAAATTGATTTCTGTATTGCCCAGCTTCAAAACAGTGGATTATAATGGAGGTAAGAAGAATAACCATCAATATTGCAGGAAGGGTATATCCGCTGAATGTACCGGCAGCAGAGGAAGAAACTTTGCGTAAGGTAGGGAAGCAAATTGAAAATATGATTAAAGATTTTGAACAAAATTTCGATGTGAGAGACAAACAGGATGCTTTAGCCATGTGTGCCCTAAAACTAGGGACCAATGCTGAGGTGGTGTCTATGAACTATGAAAAAACAATACATTCTACTAACGAAAGATTAGCAAAAATCAATCAATCGTTGAATGAAACTGGGAAATAGATTTTTTCCCCACAAGGCTGCCTACAATAATTCTAACACATTAAAGGTAAACTCAACGCTAAACAATTACCGAACAAATATCCATTGAATGGCGTGCCGGTTCGTCCGGATTACAGACAGTGGAAATCAGTTCAAATCGTGTTGATTAGGAGTTTACTCTCAATCTCTGGATTATTGTGGGCTTTTTTTATTTAATTTAAATAAGACAATTAAAACTCAATATAGATTATGACAACAGCCATTATAGTCGGCGTTATTTGCTTAGTTATAGGTGCGGTGATAGGAATATTTTTCTCCAGAAGTTCACTGAATACTAAGGCAAAATTTATTATAGATGATGCAAAGAAGAATGCCGAAAACCTTATAGAAAAAGCTACCGTACAAGCTGAATCCATAAAGAAAGAAAAAAACCTCCAGGCTAAAGAAAAGTTTTTGGAGCTGAAATCTCAGCATGATGCAGATATTCAGGCTCGTGAAAAAAAAATGCAGGAGACAGAGAAAAGAATCAAAGATAAAGAACATAAGCTTAACGATGAGCTTAGCAAAACAGGAAAGCTAGAGAAGGATTTAGACAAACAGATAGCAGATTATGCTAAGAAAACTGAAGTTTTAGAAAGAAAGCAGCAGGAATTAGACGTTGCAACGGCTAAAAAAGTTGAAATTTTAGAAAAAATAGCTAGCTATACTGCAGAGGAAGCAAAAGTAGAATTGGTAGAAACCATGAAAGCAGAAGCAAAAACCAAGGCTCAGGCGCATGTTCAGAGCATCATGGAAGAAGCCCAGCTTAATGCTAAAAGCGAAGCCAGAAAAATCGTTATCCAGACCATCCAGAGAATCGGAACAGAGCAGGCAATCGAAAATTCAGTTTCTGTTTTCAATATCGAATCTGATGAAGTTAAAGGTAGAATTATTGGTAGAGAAGGTAGGAATATCCGTGCTTTAGAAGCTGTGACAGGTGTGGAAATTATCGTTGATGATACGCCGGAAGCCATCCTTCTTTCATGTTTTGACCCAGTAAGAAGAGAAATTGCAAGATTATCCCTTCACAGATTGGTTACAGACGGCAGAATTCACCCTGCAAGGATCGAAGAAGTTGTTGAAAAAACAAGAAAACAAATCGAAGAGGAGATCATTGAGGTTGGTAAGAGAACAATCATTGATTTAGGAATCCACGGATTACATCCAGAATTAATCAAAATCGTAGGTAGAATGAAATATCGTTCTTCTTATGGACAAAATTTATTACAGCACTCGAGAGAAGTCGCAAACATTGCTGCAACAATGGCTGCTGAATTAGGATTAAATGTAAAACTAGCAAAAAGAGCAGGTCTTTTACACGACATCGGGAAAGTGCCAGAGCAGGAGTCTGAGCTTCCTCACGCTTTACTAGGAATGCAGTGGGCAGAGAAATATGGTGAGAACGCAGAGGTTGTGAATGCAATCGGAGCCCACCATGATGAAGTAGAAATGACTTCATTGTTATCACCGATCATTCAGGTAGCGGATGCAATTTCAGGAGCCAGACCGGGAGCAAGAAGACAAGTATTGGAATCTTACATTCAAAGGTTAAAAGATCTTGAATCTGCTGCATTAAGCTTTGATGGAGTTTCTTCAGCATATGCTATCCAAGCGGGTAGAGAGTTGAGAGTAATGGTAGAAAGCGGAAAGGTAAATGATGAAGTAGCTTCTCAATTATCTTACGATATTTCAGAAAAAATCCAGAATGAATTGACATATCCCGGACAGGTAAAAGTAACAGTGATCAGAGAAACGAGAGCTGTAAACATTGCAAGATAATAACTGAATAAAGATATTTCATAAAAACCTTTCAAGAAATTGGAAGGTTTTTTATTTTTACCCAATTTAAAAATCCAAAATGCAAGAACTTTCTCTGTCTTCAAAACTGAAGTACATTTTTTCAATCCCTGTTATTATTTCAGCTTTAGGCTATTTTGTAGATATCTATGATTTACTTTTATTCGGTATTGTGAGAATTCCAAGCTTAAAGGCTTTAGGCTTAAATCCGGACGTAGATGGAACATTTATCCTCAATTGCCAGATGGTCGGTTTGCTCATCGGTGGTGTTTTCTGGGGGATTTTTGGGGACAAAAAAGGAAGATTATCTGTATTATTCGGATCAATCTTAGTGTATTCTTTGGCGAATATTGCCTGCGGATTTTTACCCTATTTTCCGAAAGAACATTTGGTGTATCAATATGCAGCTTTGAGATTTGTTGCAGGAATCGGGCTTGCCGGAGAACTTGGAGCAGGAATTACCCTCGTTTCTGAAAGTTTACCCAAGAATTTAAGAGCCATCGGAACTTCTGTTGTAGCTGGTTTCGGATTGATGGGTGCCGTAGTCGCTCAACTAACAGTAGAATTAGCCGGCGGTTGGAATATTTCCTACATCATTGGAGGGATTTTAGGAATCTTATTATTATTTCTAAGAATCAGCGTTTCGGAGTCAGGAATTTATAAGAATATTGAACACAAATCCGTCTCAAAAGGAAATTTTCTTTCATTTTTTACCAATAAAGATCGTTTAATCAGGTATTTAAAGTGTATTGCTGTAGGATTACCGACTTGGTATTGTATTGGGATTTTAGCCGTTTTAGCGAATCAGTTTGCACCGGAATTAGGCATCATAGATCTTAACCCCGGAAAAGCAATTATGTGGGCTTATGTAGGTATTTCTGTCGGTGATCTGGCGAGTGGTTTCATCTCTCATCTTTTAAAGTCCCGTAAGATGGCTATTTTCTACATGCTGGTATTCACCATAATTGGCGTGGCTATCATGCTTTTCGGAAATACCAATTCGGAAACGAAATATTATACTTTCTGTGTCTGGCTCGGCTTGGGAACCGGCTATTGGGCAATGTTTGTCACATTAGCAGCAGAGCAGTTCGGTACCAATATTAGGAATACCGCTACTACAACCGTTCCTAATATGGTGCGCGGATTAGTTCCAATGATGATTTTCGCTTTTGATTTTTTTAAGACCAGTTTTTCTGTCATTATTAGTGCTGCCATTGTAGGAATCATCGTATTTGGACTGGCTTTTTACTCATCCTTTACCATTTCGGAAACTCACGACAAAGATTTAGAATTTACAGAATAATTAAAACTGTTTAAGAAATATTTAAATATCACTTTCCGTTATAAGAGCAATTAAACTGAACAAAATAAATTAATTATAAAATTTAATATTAAATTATGCGTTGAATGGTTAATATTTGTTTAACTTTGAAAAGTAACTAAAACTATATTGTTTAATCCAAAAACCAAATCACATGGAAAACAATATTTTAAAAAATGCCAAGAAATTAAGAAATGACGATCTTAAAAACATCGTAGGAGGTGTAGGCGGAGGTGGATCTCTGGGAACTCCCTATCTTTACCTTTGCGGATGCAGCTGCACGGAGCTGTTACAGGCCCGAAATACTGTGTTCAATACATCGCGTGACCGCAGGTAATTACTTGCTAATCAAAAGTATTATTTCAACTCGAAATAAACATTTCCACATTTAATACGCAAAAACCTTTTGTTTGTCAAAGGGTTTTTGTTATTTATAAATACATCATTAAAAAATCTCCTTCTCTGGAGTATGAACGAAAAATTGGAACAATTTTTTATCACGGGTGATTAAGAATAGTTATCAGAGTCTATTTCCTAACATCCACTATATCTTTTTGTTATGGCCTCCACTTTGCTCCGGACGGAACAAAAAGAATGCTCTTCCTATCGGAACTATGTTGGTACTCTATCATTTAAAGAGAATTATGATCATAGCTAGCGGGCTTCAAATGTATCAGTTCTGTTGCTTCTATTTGACATAATAAAAATACCGCGTTTTTATGTACTAATTCTATAGTTTAAATTAATTATAAATAAAATCAATAGGGTTTTCCCGATAACTCATGCGGAAAATCACCATTGTTTTCTCCTTGCATATATAAAGGTACAAATGACCACCAGAGCCATAGCTCCTAATGCTGCATAATAGCCATATTTATGATGAAGTTCCGGCATATTGTCGAAATTCATCCCGTAAACTCCTGCAATAAAGGTGATCGGTAAGAAGTAAACCGAATAAATAGCTAGTACTTTCATAACCTGGTTCGCTTTCTGGTCAGATAGGGCCAGAAACATCGAAATAAGATTGGTAATCTGGAGATTAAGGTGATCAAAATCTGCCACAACATCTTTGTGTTTATCCTTCAAATCGACCACCTCAGAATCCATTAAGCCTAATAATTTAAACTTGTCGATCGCATCTGTAGAAATGGTAAGCACCCTTGAATTCAGTCCGGATTTCCTTTTCAGTTTATATAATCTTTTAATCTGGTTGGTATGATTGGTATTTTTAAGGAAAATTTCATTTTCGATGTTATCCATTGTTTCCAGAAGATTTACAGACTCGTCATCGAAGCTTTTCATAATTAATAAAGCAATCTTTAGAGCAATCTTTACAGGTGTGGCATTTTCAATTTCCGTTGTTTGCTTTTTGGTCTCGGAAATAGATTTTGTACGCATTCTATGGATAGTGATAATGGTTTTCCCAAAAAGAAAGATCCCTATTTTTGTACTAATATCACTAATGGTATTTAGATTTTTGCGCTCCAGCTCAGTGCTTTCACGAAGAAGGAAAAATTTTATATCTCTGTCTTCTTCATATTTTGGGAGGTGGTTCGGGTCTAGGGTATCTTCAAGAAGCAGATTGTTGATCTCGTATCTTTCGTGAAGAAACTTCAGATCTTCTTCAGAAGGAGCTTCTACGTCTATCCATTCACATTGGGAGTTTCTGTAAATTGTTTCAATTGGCATAAGTAAAAATAGCAATATTTTAAAATAATGATGTGTTAAATAAGTTCTATCTTTGTCAAAATTAAAAAAACTATATGATTAAAAGTACAATAAAAGGGATCGGATTTCATGTTCCGGATAACATTGTTACGAATGATGATCTAGCCAAATTAATGACCACAAACGATGAATGGATCACGGAAAGAACGGGTATTAAAGAAAGAAGACATAGGAAAGACCGTAATGATCCTCAGGAAACAACCGCTTATCTAGGTTTCAAAGCGTCCGAAAAAGCTCTTGCTAATGCAGGCTTAACTGTTAAGGATATCGATTATATTGTTTTTGCCACCCTTTCACCGGATTATTATTTTCCGGGATGTGGTGTTTTGCTTCAGGAAATGCTGGGATGTGATACAATTGGGGCCCTGGATGTGAGAAACCAGTGTTCAGGATTTGTTTATTCCATGAGTGTGGCGCATGCTTTCATAAAATCAGGCATTTATAAAAATATCCTTGTTGTAGGTGCTGAAGTTCATTCCTTCGGGCTCGATTTTACTGACGAAGGAAGAGGAGTTTCTGTAATATTTGGAGATGGGGCAGGAGCGGTGGTGCTTTCAGCTACGGAAGACGATAATGCCGGGGATATTCTGGCTGTCAATATGCATTCTGAAGGGAAATATGCTGATGAGCTTTGTACACAATTTCCGGGATCCAAATTCGGATGGAGTGACAGAATGAGAAAAGAGCCGGAAAATGTCACCAATAAAGAAGTTTACCCGATTATGAATGGTAATTTCGTATTCAAGAATGCAGTAACGAGATTCCCGGAAACCATGCTTGAAGCATTGAGCAAAGCGGGAAAAACGGTTGAAGATCTCGATATGTTTATCCCGCACCAGGCAAATTTGAGAATAGCACAGTTTGTACAGCAAAAATTCGGGATGCCAGATGAAAAAATTTATAATAATATCCAGAAATACGGAAATACAACCGCCGCGTCAATTCCTATTGCTTTAGCTGAGGCGATTGAGATGGGCAAAGTGAAAAGGGGAGATCTTGTTCTTCTTTCAGCATTTGGAAGTGGATTTACTTGGGGCAGTGTCTTATTTGAATATTAAAAACCGACTTAATATTTTTTGAAACTTCATCTTTTATGGTGAGGTTTTTTATTTAATTCGTAAGAGACGTCGATGTCTTATTTTAAGGGGATTTTACTTCTAAAAATAGACTTTAGGACAATAAATTACATTGGTATAAAAGTGTAAAAAGACAATTTTTTTTGCAATTAGATTATACACAAAGATATTTTTACTTGAAGCAGATTTATTCAAATGAAAATGATTGACAGAATTGATACTAAATAAAAAATTGCTTTTAGTACTATGGATAGGGACTTTATTGTTATTATTGAATTATTTTTTTTTGAAATTAAGCGGTAATTCTAAATTATCATATTTTTATTACTTTGACTAATTTATTGATAATAATATAATTTGTAAAATGGTAAAAAATTTAACAATTACTATTCGTTGGATTTATCATTACAAAATTATTTATTATTAAATATTTAAAATTGCAATCATATTTAATCGTTTAATCTTAAAGATTTATTTATAAAAGTGGAAAAGTATGACATAAATAAAGTCACTATACGTTGAAAAAAAAAATCTATAAATTCCCTGTAAATACAGTAAAATAACTTAAATTGGCTTTTAGGAATTTGTAATTTTATGTTAAAAAAAGTAAAAAAAGTGAAAAAAAATTGTTTGTGTAATTTTTTTTTTAATACTTTTGCCCTAGAAAACAACAAAATACAATCGTGATGAAAAAATCTTTATCAGCAGTCATTATTTTGGCGGCTACAACTTTTGGCTACGCTCAGGTTGGTATTAATACATCTACACCAGCTTCTACACTAGACATTACTGCTAAAAATTCTACAGGTACTACTAAAAATGTTGATGGTTTACTGGTTCCGAGAGTAGACAGAGAAAGAGCCCAGTCTATGGTTTCAATTCCGGTTTCTACCCTAATCTATGTAAATAGTGTAAGTAAAGGTACACAGTCAGGTAATGCAGTAAATATCGATACAGTAGGATATTACTATTTTGATGGATCAGTTTGGGTAAAGCTTAACACAAGTTCTGGTTCGGCATCATCTGTAAACATCTACAACTCTGATGGTACTCTTACAGGAAATAGAACCGTAACACAGGCTAACAAAACTCTTGCTTTTACAGGTACTTCGGTGAATGCGTTCTCTGTTGACGGTAAAACCCTTTCAGTAGATGCGGCTAATCACAGACTTGGGGTTGGGACTAATGCTCCTACTACAGATTTAGACTTAATTTCTCCAGTATCCGGATCAGCTGTTAAAGTTGCCTTGAGAATAGCAGGAACTAATGCTACACCTACAATAGGGCAAGGAGTTTTAATAGGATTTAACCCAAATACAGTTGGTGGAGGATATGCACATTGGGGAATAGGAGCAGAATTTTTTGATGGAACAACGCTTGGTAATGCAGACTTTATTTTTAAGTCTTCATATGGAGGCAATTATATCAACAGAATGATTATCAAGAATCTCAGCGGGTTTGTTGGGATAGGTACTACATCGCCTACAAGCTTATTACATTTAAAAAGTGTTGATCCTTTAACTATGGAAGGCGTGAGACAAGGTGATGTTTCTACTGAAAAGATTCTGGCAATAAATCCTACCGGGGTTGTAAAATCTTTAGGATCAATCGATGATTTAGGAATTCCAAGACCGGCTGTTTTTAGATTGGATGCCACTATTCCGGATTTCTTAACCACACAAGGAATAGGTGGAAAGCAAGTAATTCCAATGTCAGTTGTTAAAAACGGTATCGAAGGGCTTACCTATGACTCAAGTACCAGTACTATTACATTCCCAGCGGGTACATATCAGATGACTCTTGTTTATGAGTCTACCCATAATGCTACAGGATGCAACGTAAGCTCATATTTTGAAGATTTTCCTGTACCGGGATCCTTCCAAAGAGTTCATAGTACTGCTCCGCATAACGAAAATGGGCTTTCAAACCATGGTGGATCAATCCTATACGTTACAACAGTTCCGGCTGGGCAAAAATGGAGTATTCATTTGGGAAGAGGTCAGTCTGGTAACTGTACAGGTCCTGGTATGAACTTAATTGGTAAATCAACTCAACTACTTGTTTATAAAATAGGAAGCTAATCAAGTTAAATTTATGATAAGAAGGCTGTTTCATCCTGAAACAGTTTTTTTTTATTGCTTCAATAAAGCATTTAATAGATAAATATTAAGCTTAAACAATATAAAAAATCCGGAGAATGTTTACTCCGGATTTAGTTTTTTTAAATAATGTCTGTTACAATTTATAAATTAATTTTATTCTTTATTAAAGCTGTTTTAATAATTTTTCTGTATCAGTAGTATCTTCGCCTGATTTTTTTGCCAGCTCTATAGATTTTTCGGCCCATATTTTTGCATTCTTTTTATTTCCTGTTTTATTATACAGGTTGGCAAGAGTATCTGTATTGGCATAGTTTTCATTTTTCTTTACAGACTCCTGAGCCCACGTAATTGCTTTTTCCAGGGAAGATTTTGTACTTACATTTTCAAAGAAATTCCATGCTATAGAATTCAGTTCTTCAGAGCTTAGGGCCGATGTGTCCTTGTAAAGTTCAAGGGTCAGTTTTTCGTATGTCGGAAGATCTTTATCTTTTAATGCTCTGCCGGCTTTTATTTTTTTCAGGATCTTTTCAGCTTCATCTTTCGTTAAAAACTTTTGAGCTTCAGTCATGAAATAGCCATCGTTCCATATTTTTGTATTAGCATTGTAAGATTTTTCAAAAATACTGTTGATCTTGATATTCTTATCAAAACCGTCATACTTCTCTGCAGGCAGAATTTTTGTGATCTCTGCTTTCTTAGACTGGAAAGTTTTATACAAAGGGCTGCTCGTATTTTTTATTACGGAAAGCAGCATTTGCACATCTTCTCTGTCTAATTCAGTTTTTGCGCTAAAGTAACGATCCAAAACTTTTTCTGCAAATTCAGAGTCGCTGTAGATGGTAAGGCTGGCAAGGTTTTTCAGGAATTCCGGATCCTTTTCACCGTTTTCAAACTTCTGTTTTAGTGCTGTTAATCTTTTGCTTGGGTCACCCGCGTCTTTTGCAAACTGGATGAAGTCTTTTTCTTCCACATATCCTAATGTTCTGTGTACCAGCTCTCCGTTTCCGTCTACAAATAAATAAGTAGGGAAGGCTTTTACGTTATATTTTTTAGCAATATCGATACCTTCGCCTTTTTCCATATCGATTTTTGCATTAATGAAATTGGCATTGTAATAATCTCCTACGGACTGCATTGGAAAGATATTCTTAGACATTAGCTTGCACGGCCCGCACCATGTTGTATATGCATCGATGAAAACGAGTTTATTTTCTTTTTTAGCCTTTGCTAAAATTGTTGTGAAATTTGAATCTTCAAATTTTATTCCTTGTGCGAGAGCCAATGCTCCGATGAAAAGGAAGGAGAATATTGATGTTTTTTTCATAATATTTTAATAGGTTACAAATGTAATGATTAAGTTGAGATATAAGTCTTCGTTGTATAAAATTAGTTACAGTATATCTTTAATTATTTTTTACGGATAGTTTAGGTAAAATGATGATAAAAAAAACCGCACTAATTGCGGTTTTTATATTTATTTGATTTTTATAGTATTGGTTTTCATCTTTAAATACTTCTCTTTTTTCTGAGAGCAGCTGCCTAAAAAAAGCGAAAGAAGCGGCTATCCATAGTTTTTTCATAATATTATTTTACATATTTGTGTTAATCAAATATAAGGAATTAATTAAAAATTTATTATAAAAAAACCTGCAAAAAATAATTCTGCGGAAAATAGTTTATGCTTAGTAAATTTATTTAAGGGTTTCTAAAAGCTCTTGGATTTCAGATACATCATCAGGAGCTTCAGTTTTTGCTTTTTCTATGGCTTTTTCAGCGAATGTTTTGGCGCTAGCCTTGTCACCTGTTTTATTGTAAAGTTTTGCTAATGTATAATCATTCATAAAAACAGGCATTTTAGTGTTTGACTCTTTAGCCCAGAGAATAGCCTTTTCCAGTGTAGACTTTGTGGTAATGTCGCTGTTTGCAACCATGCTTGCAACATATCCTAAATCAGAAGGGTTTGCTTTTGTATAATCTTTATATTTTTCAAAAATTACTTTTTCAAAAGTTGCATAATCTTTTGTTTGGTATGCAATTTCTGTTTTTAGCTCCAGAAGTTGTTTATTGGCTTCTTCCTTACCAACAACTTTCTCCATTTCATCCATATAGTATTTTTCATCTAATGTATTATTTGATTTATTATATGCCTTTGCCTTTATTCCTCTTATTTTGATACCCTTATCAAAGCTATTATAATCTTCTTCAGAAACGGCTTTTAAAAATACAGCCTTTTTATTTTGAAATACCTGGTATAAAGGATCTCCAGTACCTTTAATATTCATTGCTAAATTAAAAAAATCACTTTTGGTAATATTAGGATTTACTGTGTAATAACGATCTAAAACTCTTTGTTTTAAACTTATATCACCAGTAATTTCAGCCAGTTTTTTCAAAAATTCAGGATCTTTTTCTCCTTTTTCAAATCTTTTTGTAAATGCGGTAATTTGTTTAGAAGGGTCTAAGGCGTCTTTACCAAATTGGATAAAGTCCGGTTCTTCCATATAAGAATTTGCTGTATGCACTATATTACCATCACCATCCAGAAAAAGATACGTAGGGTATTGTACGATTTTATACTTTTTAGCAATAGAAGGGCCCTCGCCTTTTTCCATATCAAATTTTGCGTTAACAAAATTAGTATTGTAGTAATCACCAACAGTCTGCAGGGGGAAGATTTTTTTTACCATTAATTTGCAGGGTGCACACCATGAAGTATAGCCATCAATAAATACAAGTTTGTTTTCTTTTTTGGCTTTGGCAAGTATATCAGAAAGTTTACCTTCTTCGAATTTGATACCTTGTCCGAAAATAGCTGAGCTTACAGCAATGGTAGCTGTTAATAAGATTTTTTTTATCATTTTTTTTGTTTTTACTATTGCAAATTTAGATAAATATTGAATATGATGAAATATATATATAAAATCCACAGAACTTTCATCTGTGGATTTTCCATTTTTAAGTTAAACTTTATATTTACTTAACAGATGCTGAGGCTGCGAATCTGCATTCATCCCGATACTATTAGAATTTGTCGTTTTTTGTAATCATTGCTAAATGATGATAAATTTGATTAAAATCCGTTAATAAAATAAAAATCCCGGAATTATCCAGGACTTATTTATTAATCAAGGCAATAATTACTCATATATTACCCAAGATATGGATATTTATAATCTTTAGGAGAAACAAATGTTTCTTTGATACTTCTTACAGACGTCCATCTCAATAAGTTCATTTTAGAACCGGCCTTATCATTGGTTCCCGAAGCTCTTCCACCTCCGAAAGGCTGCTGTCCTACCACGGCGCCAGTTGGTTTGTCATTAATATAGAAGTTTCCTGAAGCATTTTCCAAAGCTTTGAAAGCTTCATTAACAGCATAACGATCTTGTGCAAAAACAGAACCCGTTAATGAATAAGGTGAAGTAGAATCAACCAGTTTCAAAGTTTCTTTCCAGTCTTTGTCTTCATAAACATAGACAGACAAGATCGGCCCGAAAATTTCTTCCACCATGCTTTCATAATGAGGATTGGTAGTCTCAATCACGGTAGGGTGCACAAACCATCCTTTAGAATTATCGCATTTTCCTCCTATTACTACTTCAGCCTCTCCTGAAGCATTGGCTCTGTCGATATATCCTTTACATTTTTCGAAAGAATTTGTATCGATTACGGCATTTACAAAATTCGAAGGATCTTCCGGAGAACCTATTTTTATCGAGTTAATTTGGGTTTCCATTACTTTTTTTATATCAGCCCAAAGAGATTTAGGAATATAGGCCCTTGAAGCAGCAGAGCATTTTTGTCCCTGATATTCGAAAGAACCTCTTACTAGTGCGGTAGCCACAGCTTCTACATTAGCAGAAGGATGTGCAATTACGAAATCTTTTCCG
This sequence comes from Chryseobacterium sp. RU37D, assembly GCF_900156075.1. Taxonomy (GTDB): domain Bacteria; phylum Bacteroidota; class Bacteroidia; order Flavobacteriales; family Weeksellaceae; genus Chryseobacterium. The sequence continues at coordinate 74,483 of NZ_FTMM01000013.1, forward strand.
CCTGTTTCCCCAACAATTCTTGGATATGTTCTGTAGTTGTGGATATTATCCCCGATCATTTTCCACATTCCCTGGAAAACTCTGGTAGAACCTGTAAAATGAAGCCCTGCAAAATCAGGATGGGCCAAAACTTTCTCTGCCGTATCTTTCCCGTCAGTGAAAATCATGTTAATAACCCCCGCAGGAAGCCCCGCTTCAATTAAAACATCCATGATTACTTTAGCTGAATATATTTGTTTATCAGACGGTTTCCAAACCACTACGTTTCCAAGCATGGCCATACAAGTTGGCAGGTTTCCGGAAATCGCGGTAAAGTTAAAAGGAGTTACTGCAAAACAAAACCCTTCTAATGGTCTGTATTCCACACGGTTCCAGATTCCGGAATCAGAAACTGGCTGCTCAGAATACATTTCCGTCATGAATTCTACATTGAATCTTAGGAAATCAATAAACTCGCAGGCAGAATCAATCTCCGCCTGATGGACATTCTTAGACTGCCCGATCATTGTCGCTGCATTGATTACGTCTCTGTAAGGGCCTGCTAAAAGGTCAGCTGCCTTTAAGAAAATAGCTGCACGCTGTTCCCAGCCGAGCTCATTCCATTCTTTTTTTGCTGCCAGTGCCGCATTGATAGCATCGTCCACATGCTGCATCGTACCCTGATAGTAAAACCCGAAATCATGGCCGTGATCCTGAGGGGACTGAAGCTGCACTTTGTTATCCGTTTTTACTTCTTTTCCGTTGATAATCATTGGAATTTCCACTTTTTCAGCCCACATTTTTTTGTATTGAGCGATAAGACTTTTCACTTCCGGAGTTCCCGGTGCATAAGAATTTACCGGTTCATTTACTGCAAATGGTACTTGCGAAATTGCTTTAGACATATTATGTTGTATTATTTTATTTATTATATGTTGGTATACAAATTTACGATAATTAAGGCAAACAAAAAACTGCAGATACTTCTTGTAAAAATAAACTTGTTATTATTTTGATCTTAGTATTAGTTTTAAGGAAGATTAATTTTCTATCAACCACGACTTTTATTCTTATTATTTAAATTACTGATGAAAAATATAATATTTAAAATGTAAAATAAAATATTAATTACGCATTAATTGATATTTTGTTTTAATTGCTATGTTTTGATAATGAGTAGATTAATTTGATATTAATTTGAAAATAAGATAAATTTTGTCCCGATTTTGAACATTTTAAATGTCTTTTTTGATACTATACATTTTTCCAATGTTCTAAATTTACACTGTTACAATGATGATATGAAAAAGAGATTCTTATTGTTTTCTTTTGTTTTGTTTTTCGCAACTTTATGTGCCGGTCTTTTGGCGCATGAAGGGAAAAGCAGTTCATATCAAGATGTTTCTTTCAAGGAGCACTTTCTACAGAAATCTAATCATCAGGACCCATCAGAAGTTTACGCTGTTTCAGATCTTTCGGATATACAGGACTCCAATGATCTTGAAAAAGTAAAATTTGATTATTCAGTATTAGAACAAGAGTGGCTGAAGCATTTCTTTGCCGGTTTTTCTTTTAAGGCATCGGTTACAGCTATTCAAAGCCATGTTCATATTTCTACACCGCGATATATTTTGTATCATTCACTGCAGGTTGCGGGCTGCTAATCTATAACTTATAATTAAAGAATTCAGATTTGTAAATCTCTGCAGATCTACATGATTCCTTATCTTTTTTTGAATCTATTTTTGCCTTATCCAATAAGACAGACTATAAGGTATGTTCAATCTTAAATAAAAAAATATGCATCTAACACCAAGAGAAACTGAAAAACTCATGCTTTTTATGGCAGGAGAGCTGGCTCTAAAAAGAAAAGCCAGAGGTCTTAAACTAAATTATCCGGAATCGGTAGCATTAATCAGCCATTTCCTGCTGGAAGGAGCCAGAGATGGAAAAAAAGTAGCTGAACTTATGCAGGAAGGAGCCAATCTTCTTACCAGAGAAGACGTAATGCCCGGAGTAGCCGAAATGATCCATGACGTTCAGATCGAGGCTACTTTCCCGGACGGAACTAAGCTTGTAACCGTACATAACCCAATCCGCTAAATACCAATTATCATGACACCAGAAGAATATTCAAAACAGCAAAGTGCGGCCAATAATGAATTGGAGAATCTTGAAGTAAAAAAAGCAGAAATAAACCGTAATGTAATTCCAGGGGAAATTTTTGTAAAAGAAGGAACAATCATCTGCAATGAAGGCAGGGAAACAGTAAAAATTAAAGTGACAAATACAGGAGACAGACCAATTCAGGTAGGATCGCACTTTCATTTTTTTGAAGTAAACAAAGCCATGAGCTTTGACCGCGAAAAGGCTTTTGGAAAAAGGCTGAATATTGTGGCAAGCACTGCCGTACGTTTCGAGCCGGGCGAAGAAAAAGAAGTGGAATTGGTAGAAATAGGAGGGAGTAAAGTGGCAAGAGGATTCAATAATCTTGTGGATGGTACGGTAAGCTCCGATGAACAGAAAAAAGCTAGCCTTTCAAAAGCAGAACAATTAAACTTTAAAAACCAATAAGATGAGCTTAAACGTAGATAGAAAACAATATGCCAATATACTAGGCCCTACCGCAGGAGATAAAATAAGACTCGGCGACACCGAAATTATCATCGAAATCGAAAAAGATTTCACCCATTACGGCGACGAGGCTGTTTTCGGAGGCGGAAAAACCGTTCGTGACGGGATGGGGCAGAACGTTACGGCAAAAAGAAACGAGGGTGTTCTTGACCTTTGCATCACCGGTGCCGTAATCATTGATCACTGGGGGATTGTAAAAGCAGATATCGGGATCAAAGACGGTAAAATTGTAGGTATAGGAAAAGCCGGAAATCCTGATACTATGGATGGGGTAACACCAAACATGATTATCGGGGCTTCTACGGAGGTTCACGGCGGTAAAGGCTACATCGTGACAGCAGGAGGTATTGATACCCATATTCATTACATCTGCCCGCAGCAGATTGAAACTTCTCTCTACAGTGGGATCACCACTATGATCGGAGGCGGAACAGGTCCCAATGACGGAACCAATGCCACAACCGTTACACCGGGAAAGTTCAATATGCAGAAAATGCTGGAAGCTGCTGAAGAATACCCTATGAATTTAGGTTTTTTCGGAAAAGGAAACTGCTCAGCTGAGGAGCCGATTGAAGAACAAGTGGAAGCAGGAGCTTTAGGGGTAAAAATTCATGAAGATTGGGGGGCAACCCCGGCGGTCATTGATGCAGCGTTAAAAGTTGCGGATAAATATGACGTCCAGGTTGCGATTCATACTGATACTCTGAATGAAGGAGGATTTTTGGAGGACACGATGAGAGCGATTAACGGCAGGGTAATCCATACTTTCCACACGGAAGGAGCGGGTGGTGGCCACGCGCCGGACATTATCAAGGCTGCCATGTATCCAAACGTGCTTCCGGCTTCCACGAATCCTACCCGACCTTACACGGTAAATACTATTGATGAGCATTTGGATATGCTGATGGTTTGCCACCATTTAAGTAAAAATATTCCTGAAGATGTGGCATTTGCAGATTCCAGAATCCGTCCGGAAACTATTGCGGCGGAGGATATTCTGCATGATATGGGTGTTTTCAGTATCATGAGCTCAGATTCCCAGGCGATGGGAAGACCGGGGGAAGTGATTACAAGAACCTGGCAGACCGCAAGCAAAATGAAAGATCAAAGAGGAACTTTAGAAGAAGATCAACATTCTGATAATGATAACTACCGTGCAAAAAGATATGTAGCAAAATACACGATCAATCCCGCTATTGCGCACGGAATTTCAGAATATGTAGGCTCTGTTGAAAAGGGAAAATTAGCAGATTTAGTGATCTGGAAACCTGCATTATTTGGAGTAAAACCCGAAATGATCGTAAAAGGAGGCTTTGTGATCGCAGCAAAAATGGGTGACCCGAATGCTTCCATACCAACACCACAGCCTGTGATTTACAGAAATATGTTCGGAGCACACGGAAAGGCCAAATATGGAACCTGCGCCAACTTCGTTTCACAAATTTCTATCGATAACGGAACGATTGCAGAATACAAATTAGAAAAGATGATTCTTCCGGTAAAAAATTGCAGAAATATTTCTAAAAAAGATCTTATTCACAACGATAAAACTCCACTAATTGAAGTGAATCCTGAAAACTACAAAGTAACAGTTGATGGTGAATATGTCACTTGTGAGCCGGCTAGCAAACTGCCTTTAACACAGTTATATTACCTGTTCTAAGATAAATCTTATTAATAAAATCTAACAGGTTTCAAAAACCTGTTAGATTTATTTTAACAACAAAAAGATTATCAGGCAACATTTAAAACAATTATAGAACTAAGTTTAAAATGAAATATTTAAATAAAATAGTTTTTTCTATTGCTATAGCCGGAATGTTTTTGCTTTCAGGAAACTTAAATGCTCAGTTTTTAGGAGGAATGAGGGTGAAAAATGATGAATCCGGGCCAAAAGGACAGTTTATGGTCTATGGCTCCCTAGATTATTCGAAACTAACGACTCCGTCAGGCAGCAGCAGTACGGTTTCAAGCGCACCAATAGGATTGGGGTATTTTTTTAACAATAATGATGCAGCCGGAATTAATTATGCTTATATGCAAAATTCTGTAGATCATGGTGTTGTATATAAACAAAATGAGGCCGGTATATGGTACAGCCCATCTGTGATGCTCGGAAAATATTTTGTGCTTATCGGTCAGATTGATGCTCATTATGTCTGGGGACAGCAATTGTCATCAGCAATGTCATCGATGGAAAACTTCAACGGATACCGTCTTCGGGCCTATCCTTTAATAGGAATACTTTTAGGTGGAGGCTGGGCTTTAAAATTCAAATTTGCAGAACTTTCCATGCTTCAGACTAAAACAAAGCAGGAGGGATGGACAAAGAATTTTGTTGCCGGAATCAGCGGATCAACCTTTGGAGTAGGGATTTCTAAAAACTTTGATTTCAGAAAAAAGATAAAAAATGATAATTAACCAGATAATAGGTAATCTATCCGAATATCCTACTCAAAAACCCATTGATTATCTGGATCTTGAATGGTTTGAAACCACAAAAAGAATTCAGCGGAAAAAAACCAGGCTTGGGGCGGATATTGCCATAAAATTCCTGAAGGAAGGACAACGATTGAGGGAAGGAGATATCCTTTTTGAAGATGAAATGAAAATAATTGCCATCAACGTCCTGGAAACTGAAGCCATCGTAATGTCCCCGAAATCCCTGCTGGAAATGGGAACGGTCTGTTATGAAATCGGGAATAAGCATATTCCGCTCTTTATTCAGGAGGATAAAGTTTTACTTCCATTCGAAATGCCGATGTTCAGATGGCTGGAAGCAAGCGGCTTCAAACCGGAAAAACAATTTGTAAAGCTTTTAAACCTTTTAAAATCCAATGTGGAACCGCATGGGCACGGAAGTTTAGGCTCAACAATTTTTACTAAAATCTTAAAAATGGCAGCCCCAAAAGATGAATAGCACGAATTTAAATTTTTTATCAGCATTATTACATCTTTCAGATCCTACGCTGCCAATCGGAGGGTATACCCATTCTAACGGACTGGAAACTTTTGTTCAGAAGAAAATTGTCCATGATAGGGTTACAGCTAAAGAATTTGTTGAAAATATGTTGCAGTATAATCTTAAATACAATGACGGAGCTTTTGTAAAACTGGCCTACGAAGCGGTTGAGAATAATGATTTAAAATTATTATTAAATCTCGATAACGAATGTAATTCTTTAAAGTGTCCGAAAGAAATTCGCCAGGCAAGTCAGAAATTAGGATTACGTTTAATCAAGATCTTTAAAAGAAGAGAAAATTTTCATCTAATGGAAGATTATGAGAAGGCCATTCACAATGGTGAAGCAAATTCGCATTACTGCATTGTTTTCGGGATGTATGCAGCATTGATGAGAATTCCTTTGTATGAAGCTTTATTGGGGTTTTATTATACGTCGGTTGCCGGAATGATTACCAATGCAGTAAAACTCGTTCCTCTCGGACAGCTGGATGGGCAGGATATTTTATTCTCATTATACCCGGTCATGGAAAAGACCGCTTTGGAAACTATTGAAATTGACAGAGATCTGATCGGGCTTTGTAACACTTCTTTTGACATCAGATGCATGCAGCATGAGAGGTTATATTCAAGATTGTATATGTCGTAACGGTAAATATAAAAGGGACAAAAATTGAGGCTGTCACAAAAGTACGCCCTCTCTCGGACTCCTAATTTTGTCATTTAAGAGATTCTCAGAGCATCATTAGTTTACCTTTTGAGACAGCCGAAATTTCAAAGAAATTTTGACGGGGGTGGTTCTATAAGTGAACTCTATAACATAAAAATTATATAAAATTAAAAAATGGAAAACAGAAAATACATAAAAGTAGGAGTAGCAGGGCCTGTAGGTTCAGGAAAGACTGCATTATTAGAGCGATTGAGCAGAAAAATGTTCGGAATTTATGATCTGGGCGTGATCACGAATGATATTTACACAAAAGAAGATGCGGAGTTTATGGCCAAAAACAGCCTCCTTCCTCACGAAAGAATTATAGGTGTGGAAACGGGAGGGTGCCCTCACACGGCGATTCGTGAAGATGCAAGTATGAATCTGGAAGCGGTGGATGAAATGGCTGCACGTTTCCCGGAAATAGAGCTGATCCTGATAGAAAGTGGAGGGGACAACTTATCTGCAACTTTCAGTCCGGATCTTGCGGATGTTACTATCTTTATTATTGACGTAGCCGAAGGTGAAAAAATCCCAAGAAAAGGAGGGCCGGGAATTACAAGATCGGATTTGTTGATTATCAATAAAATAGACCTTGCACCACACGTAGGAGCAAGCCTCGAAGTAATGGAAAGAGACGCCAGAAGAATGAGAAACGGAAATCCTTTCGTATTTACCAATCTTAAAACGGATGAAGGACTGGAAAAAGTAATCGGCTGGATAAAAAAATATGCTCTTCTGGAAGAAATTGAAGAACCGGAATTGGTAAGATAAATGGATAGTCATTTAAAAATCATCACAGGATTCAAAAGCGGGAAGTCTTATGTAAAAGACCTGTATGTTTCGCTGCCGTTCAGAGTAGTATCTGTGGGACAGCGGAAGGACGACAACAAATTATATCAGATGGTAATGAGCTCTTCGCCCGGGATTTTAGACGGGGATCATTATCATCTGAACATCAGTCTGGAAAAAGGTTCCGCGCTGCAGCTCCAGTCACAGTCTTACCAAAGGCTTTTCAATATGAAGGATAAAGCAGAACAGGAGCTGAATGTTTCTATGGAAGATGAAACATCTTTCGCCTATGTTCCGCATCCGGTGGTGCCACATGAAGAATCTAATTTTAAAAGTAAAGCTAAAATTAATATCGGCAAAAACAGCCAGATCATCATCAGCGAAATCATTACCTGCGGTAGAAAGCATTACGGAGAAGTTTTTAAGCTGAAACGTTTCCAGAATCTGATGGAAATTTATCATGATGATAGGCTGATTGTAAAAGATAATGTCCTGATTCAGCCGGATCTGATCCCTGTCAGCCGGATCGGGAATCTTGAGGATTATACCCATCAGGGAACCTTGATTTTCTTCAGTACAAAATCTGTTGTTGAAAAAGATCAATTGATAGAAACCATTGTGGAATTATCAGAACAGTTTAAAGAAGAAATGGAAGTAGGTGTTTCAGCGATGGAAGGGAGCGGATTTGTCGTAAGAGCTTTGGGACACGGCGGTGAAGTAATGTACCATTTCTTCCTGCAGATTCAGGATATTCTCTGGAATTTAAATTAAATAAAAATGAATACTACCGTTTGGGCGCTTTTATTGAGTGCCGTTTCGATAAGTTTTATACATACGGCTTCCGGGCCGGACCATTATCTGCCTTTTATTGTTATTTCAAAATCAAAAAAATGGAATGCAGTGAAGACATCTGTTTTAACAGTGCTTTGCGGCTTTGGCCATGTGTTAAGTTCTCTAATATTGGGTTTTATCGGGGTTTTCCTAGGGTGGCAGCTGAATAAAATTTCATGGTTTCAGAATTTGAGAGGAAATTTTTCTGGCTGGGCTTTGCTGATTTTCGGAGGAATTTATCTGATTTACGGATTAGTTCAGGCCATTAGAAACAAGCCGCATAAACATTTTGATGTCATGGGCGACGATGTCTATGTCTACGAACACAATCACAGCGAAGTCGTAATGCCTCAGAAAAGGATAAAAGTAACCCCATTGGTTCTGTTTATGATCTTTGTAATGGGGCCGAGCGAACCGCTGATCCCGCTGTTATTTTATTCGGGGGTAAAGCATTCTTCGTCAGAAATTCTGGTCTTGGTCACCTCATTTACTTTAACCACAGTCCTCACCATGCTCGGAATGGTTCTTTTGGGACGTTACGGATATTCTGCATTATTCAACACTGAAAAACTTGAAAGGTATATGGGTGTAATAAGTGGTGCAGTCGTTACGGTCTGCGGAATCGGGATGGTTTTTTTAGGATGGTAATTAATAACAATAATAATTTAAATCAACCTTCTAAACTCTAACTCCTAAATTTTAAATCACATTATGGATAATTTTTTTCAAAAAATCTCTTTTATAGATAATATTTTAAAAGGTATCGGGCAGATTATGCTTCAGGAAAACCGATGGACAGGACTTCTTTTCCTGATCGGGATTTTCATGGGAAGCTGGCAGGGCGGGGTAGCGGTCGTACTTGCAACAGCAGTGGGAACTTTTACCGCTATGACGCTGAAATATGATGAGTCTGAGATCAATGCCGGTTTGTATGGTTTCAGTGCAGCTCTTGTAGGGGTTGCTTTATCTTTTGTATTTCAAACGACTGTTTTGATTTGGGTGCTTATCTGCCTGGGAAGTGCTTTGGCAGCTGTTATTCAGCATTTTTTTATCAGGAGAAAAATTCCTGTTTTCACATTTCCGTTTATCATAATTACATGGATATGTATTTTTGCTGTGCATCATTTTACAAAGATTCCACCATCAGAAATGATTTCTGCTAAAATGGGACCTTCTGATGAATTTTTTACCAGTCTTAATGCTTTCGGAGAAGTTATTTTCCAGGGAGGGATTTTATCCGGAGTTATCTTTTTTATAGCTGTTTATATCAGTTCGCCCGTTAGTGCGCTGTATGGTTTTGCAGGTTCTATGATAGGAGCGTATATTTCTCATATTCATGGTGAATCGATTGATAAAATTCACATGGGGTTATTTGGTTTCAATGCGGTGCTTTCTGCAATTGTTTTTTCAGGACAAAAGAAAACCGATGGGCTTTGGGTGGTGATCTCCGTGCTTATTACAGTAATTATTGATGATTTTTTAGTAGATAATAATATGCTGGCTGAGTTTGGCGGAGTACTTACTTTTCCTTTTGTAGCTGGAACATGGATTACCCTTTTAATTAAAAAAATATTTGACAAAAACATTCAATAGCAGATACATTTATAAAATCAATTATTTTTACTTTAAATTGAGATGAAGAGAAATCAAAAAGCAGCTCTATTTCTGGCGCTGGTTTTCAGTGGAAAAATCTGGGCTCAGGATACAGAAAGAAAAATGCTGCTGAAAGATGCCGAGGATAAATTTCCTGTTTCTGATGCAATAATAAAATATAACCACGGAAACAATCATACCCATTCTGATATGGCAGGTTCATTTGATTTTATAGTAAAATCTTATCCGGACACACTGATAATCAGCCATCAGGGATATGAGGATATGAAACTGGAAGTTAAGAATGAAGATGATAAAAATAAAGTAATCTTTTTGCAGCACAAACCTTATCACATTTCTGAAGTTTCCATAAGCCATTCTTCTTTTTTAGCGGCTATTACCAAGGTTGATCTTAATAAATTTCCTGTTAATTCCGCTCAGGATTTATTAAGAAAAGTTCCAGGATTATTTATTGCACAGCACGCAGGTGGAGGAAAAGCAGAGCAGCTTTTTCTACGCGGTTTCGATGCCGACCACGGTACAGATGTAAGTGTAAATTTTGACGGAATGCCCGTAAATATTGTTTCTCATGCGCACGGGCAGGGATATTCCGACCTTCATTTTGTGATACCTGAAACGGTAAATAATATTGATTTCGGAAAAGGAGCTTATTATATGGACCGAGGAGATTTTGATACCGCTGGATATGTTGATTTTCAAACTTATAATGGGTTGAAAAACAGTGTAGTAAAAATAGAGGGAGGCTCATTTAATTCAAAAAGAATTTTGGGAATGTTCAATATTCTTGATGATGATAAAGGAAGAAAAAATGCGTATTTAGCTGCGGAATACAACTATACAGACGGGCCATTTGATGTAAAACAAAATTTTAACAGGATTAATATCTTTGGAAAATATAATCAATGGATTACTGATAATGATTATTTTAATATTCAGTTTTCCACCTTTAATTCTTCATGGAATGCATCCGGACAAATTCCTGAAAGGGCTGTTGATCAAGGAATAATAGACCGGTGGGGGAGTATAGATCCTACGGAAGGAGGCAAAACATCCAGGACAAATCTTCAAATAAATTTTAAGCATATCATTTCAGATTCTGAACAAATTGATATTATGGGATTTTATTCTAAGTATAATTTTAACCTATATTCAAATTTTACTTTTTATTTAAAAGATCCAGAACATGGTGACGAGATTCAGCAGACTGATGGAAGAAATATTTACGGCACAGAAATAAAATACACGAAAAACTTTTCGTTTCCTAAGAGCTCATTACAATGGGTTTCAGGTACTGGATTCAGAAGTGATGATATCAATACATTGCAGTTGAATCATGTATATCACAGAGATTTAATAGTCGGGAAAATGGCAGATGCAACTGGTGTGGAAACCAACCTCCATGCCTTCTCAGGCTTAATATGGAAAGCCGGAAGATGGATCATTAATCCCGCTTTAAGGATCGACCATTTCATATTCAATTTTCATAATCTGATGAATACGGAGCAGCTGCCTTCCGGGCAATCAAAGGAAAAAACAAGATTAAGTCCCAAATTAAACTTTTCTTTTTCCCAAAATGACCATGTTTTATGGTTTTTGAAAACCGGCATGGGCTTCCATTCCAACGATATTCGTGTTGTTGTACCTAATAAAAATGAAAATACACTGCCGTATTCTATAGGAGGAGACTTCGGTGTAAGGCTGCATCCCTTTAAATCTTTGATTATTACCCCCACATTATGGTATATGTTCCTGCAGCAGGAATTTGTCTATGTCGGGGATGATGCAGTGGTGGAACCTTCCGGGAAATCGCGTCGTTTCGGAGCTGATTTGGGAGTCCGTTTTCAGCCTTTGGATTATTTTTATGTAAATGCAGACATTAATTATTCTCACGCAAGATTCATTGGAGAACAAAAAGGTGAGGATTATATTCCGCTTGCTCCGGTGATGACAAGTACAGGCTCTGTAAATTGGGATTTTCTTCCAGGGTTTTCTCTAGGTCTGCAGTATCGGTACCTGGGTGAAAGACCGGCTGTTGAAGATAATAGTATTAAAACAAAAGCATATTTCGTTAATGATTTAATATTGTCTTACAACCATAAAAACTGGGGTGCCAATATTCAGATCAATAATCTTTTTAATGTAAAATGGAATGAAGCGCAATTTGCTACGGAAACTCGCCTTAAAGATGAGGCAGAACCTATTACAGATCTTACATATACTCCCGGGAACCCGCTTGGGCTAAAAGTGGGCTTGTACTATAAGTTTTAAAATTCTCATTCTTAAAATAAAGACTCTTCTTCTAACCTGTTGACAGTCTTAAAATTAAAATTAAATTAAAATTTTAAAAAATAGGATTTTTTGCACTTAATTTGTTTAGGATCACAATTATTTAAATAAACTTATGGAGGTACTTTCCAATTTTCAGTATAAAAAACTTTTTCTTCCGAATATTACGGAGCGGATTCTGGCCAATAATGCAGATATACAGCTTTACAGGCTAGAAAATTACCTTAAAGGAATTCTGATGCCGGTCATACCTTACCGTACGACTTTTAATTTCATTATTTTTGTTACAAATGGAAGAATTAAACAATATCTTGAAAATAAAGAGTATGTAGCCGAAAAAGGAGGAGTTATTTTTATCAAACAGGGAACGATTACTGCTACACTGGAGCTTTCCGATGATATTGAGGGTTTCTTCCTGGCTTACGAAAATAATATTTTATCTGAACAGGAGCTTCCGAAGTATAAAAACAGTATCTTCTTCATGAATCCTTTTTTGGAAATGAATAGCCTTACGTACGAAATGGTAACCCAGCTTCTTCCCATCATGGAGCAGGAGCTCTGGCTGAATAATCTCAATGTAAATGATGTGGTAATCACCATGCTGCACCTTATCTTGGTAAAGATGTTGAATATGGATGCCAACTCGAATCATAAATCTGCCACCCGCCCAATGGAACTGTCGCTAAGGTTCAGGGATTTGCTTTTCAAGTACCATGTAGATGAAAAAAGAGTTGCTTTTTATGCGCAAAAACTATCTGTCACGGAAAGCTATCTGAATAAATGTGTAAAAAATGTCACCCAAAAATCTCCAAAACAATGGATAAACGAAATTGATATTAATTACAGCAAAGCACTTCTTCTCTCGAGTAAAGATATTGCGGAGATCGCTTATGAGCTTAATTTTCATACGGCTTCACACTTTACGCAGCTTTTCAAAAAAATTTCAGGAATAACCCCGAAGGAGTACAGAACACAGTTTTCAAAGGAGAGAATTCCGGCTAAATAATATAAAATCAAATTGATTAAACTTACAGCTTCTCATTTTCCAGAATTTTCAAAACGAGCTTTTCCTCTTGGGCTAAGTTGGCTTTACCGTCATTTTCTTCTATTTTTTCCAGCTCGTCAAGATATTTTTTGATGGTATTATTTTCATAAAGGTTAATTACCAAAGGATGTATATAATATTTTCTGCAGACCGTACTTGTATTTCCAAGATGCGAAGCTACAATTTCTAAGGCTTCTTTTACCTTTTTTTTATATTCCGTGTGAGTTTCCGCATAGCCTATTTCTTTAAAAGCAATTAAAGCGCTTACGGTTCCGGACCACGTTCTGAAATCTTTAGCCGTAAAATCTTCCCCGCTTATTTCCTTAATATAGTCATTCACCATCCCGGAGTCTACAGAATGGCGGTTTCCATCCTCATCAATAAACTGAAAAAGCTCCTTTCCGGGAATATCTTTACATTTCTGAACCAGACGGGCCAATCTTTTACTTTTAAGGTCGATATCATGCATAACGCCTTTTTTACCCTTAAAATGAAAAGTAATTTTCTGTCCCTGAATTTTTACATGTTTATCCTTTAAAGTTGTTAAGCCAAAAGAGCCATAGAGTTTTTCATAAGCATTATTCCCGATTCTGATGTTGGTTCTTTGCATTAAACTTACAATTAATGCCAGGATTTTCCTTTTTTCAAAATTCCTTAATGCTAGGTCCTGCTCAATCTGAAGTCTCATCTGAGGCAGCGCATACCCAAACTGAAGCATTCTGTAAAATTTAGTATGATTTCTTAAAGCACTCCATAGAGGATGATAGCGGTACTGCTTTCTTTTTTTAACATCGAATCCCGTTGCCTGAAGATGCCCGTTGTCTAAAGCACAGATCCATACATTTTCCCAAGCCGGTGGAATTACCAGCTTGTTGATTCTTGTGATCTCGTCTTTGTCTTTAATTCTTTCGCCGTTCTTGTAATAAGAATATTTTTTTCCTGTTTTCTTACGAGTGATACCGGCCGTTTCTGCATCGGAGGTATAAATGAGATGTACCGCCTTTGCAGAAGCCTCCGGATCTTTCATAATCTTGACAATCTTTGAGGGTTTCAGATGGGAAATGATCTCTAAGTCTGAATTTTCCATAAGATTTGATTTGGTTAAGAGTTTCTACCCCTTGAAAATAGCCATAAAATAATAGCTATTACGCCAACTACTAATATAATTCCCCACCACATTCCTGCTTTAAAGATTGTCTCTACCGCTTCACAACTTGTAAGAGTTAATAAACTCAATATCGTCATACTGTATAAGCTCCATTTTTTCATGATAATTTATTTTTTGGTGTTTATTATTCTAAATTCTATAATGGTCAGCCCGCCAGTTTTTGATTGATTTTTTTATTTCATTCCCTGAAATATTTTCATGAAGTGCCTTATACAGCAATTCCCTAAATTCATCATCGTAAGCAAACCTCAATGCCGCAATCTGGTCAAATGTTAGTTTTTCATCGACTTCATCAGATCTCTGTCCGAAAATCTCAAAATACCGCTGCTTAAACTCCAGCCGTACCAAACGGTTCTGAATTCCCAGCGCATAATGCTGTCTAACCATAATTGCCAAATAGAAAAGCAGAAAAATAACAATTGAAAATAAAATCCAGACCTGCTTATTACCTTTATCATTAAAAATTTGTGAAATCCCAAAAAATTCCATTATAATCAACAACGGAAGATATATAAAATGGTGTGGAGTATAAAATTTCCTATGATTTTTATAATTCTGATTTTCCATATTGTATAATATAGCAAGAACCTTTCCAAAATGTTAATTTTTTAATAATAATTTTCTTTTGTGGTAACTAAATATTGTTATTTTTTCAGAAACTAATTAAAATTTTTTAAATAATAATAAGATATTAAAACGCTCATATGTGATTCATTTCATCAGCAAAATCTGACAGAGAAAATAAAGCAATCCTTTATTTCAAAAACGAAAACATATTTACATATTCATATTATAAATTAGGAATAGATTTTTCTTTGAAATGTATAAATTGATTTTAAAACATTCTAAAAAGTTTAACGAAAACCATACATCATTGCAAAGAGCACATTGATTCTGTGCTGATTTTGTTGAATTAAAGCAATCTGAAAGCCTTTCTCAGCCTGCATTTAGAAGCGATCCTCGTTCAAACCTTGAAGATTTAGAAATTTGCCACCCTCCAGTCGCAGACTCGCCAACGCTCAATCGCCCAACTCACTCACCAGTTCACTAACAAATCCTTCATCTATCAAACATGAGTTTAAAAAGTGTTAAATTATTCTCTCTAGTTTCCAGC
>NZ_FTMM01000018.1 GCF_900156075.1 Chryseobacterium sp. RU37D
ATAAGATTTGAAACGTTGGATATTACTTGGAAGAATCTGCATTTTTTAGCATTTTCTTTAAGATTAATCAAAAAATTAAAAGTTTAAACAACTTCATTGATAATACTTTCATCCTCATTCTTCTATCTTCCAACTTTTGACAAAATCAGGATAATTTAAAATACAATTATCATTTAGTTCAAGATCAGTTTACAAACAATATCTACTTTCGCTTCCAATAAAAGTGAACATGAAAAAATTCTTAGTACCCTTTCTTGCTAGTGTTACTTTAACGGCCTGCAATGATGATAATGTGAGCAATCAGGATATTAACTACTCTAAGCTTCCACAGGAATTTCCTTTCTCCACGCTGGTAACGTTAAACGGAATTAATGTGATCAATGGCGGCTTTGGTTCAGGGGCTACGGCCCATCCCAGCCGGAAAGGAGAATTTTATGTAATCACCGATCGTGGCCCAAATGTAGCCTATTCCAACGGTATCAAAATCCTTGTTCCAAATTTTACGCCGACGATTATGCATTTTAAAATTAATGCAGATGGAAACATAGAAGTGATCAAATATATTAAACTTAAAAATCCTTCCGGGCTGCCCATTACAGGCCTTCCAAATCCTACAGGTATGGGAAGCACGGGAGAAACTGCCTATGCTGCAGATGGAAGTGTCTTGGGGACGGATTCTTATGGGCTTGACAGTGAAAGTATTGTAGCTGCAGCAGACGGAACATTTTGGGTTTCTGATGAATACGGCCCTCATATTGTTCATTACAGTGCAGATGGAGTCGAAATGGAAAGGATCAGCCCTATCGGTGTGAATACGGGTACAAGAAAACTGCCGGCTGTTTTTGCAAAGAGAAGACCCAACCGTGGAATGGAGGGAATGTGCATGACACCCGACGGGAAAATACTGGTAGGAACGATGCAGTCTACCATGTATGTACCGACAAAAGCGCTCGCAATCAACACTACGCTGACCAGAATTGTAACGTTTGACATCGCAACGGGGCAGACAAAACAATATTTATATAAACAGGATGGCGGAGCTTCTGATTCTGTCTGTGATATTACTCCGATAAGCAATACGGAGTTCTTGGTCATTGAACGGGATGGGAATTTCGGTTCTGCTGGCGGACTTAAAAAAGTTTACAGAATAAATATAGCCGGAGCTACGGATGTTTCCGGAACTGATCTTTCGGCCGTGGACGGAATGAAGATCAACGGGAAGGCACTGGAGCAGTCTACCTGGGATGAAATCAATACCGCAGGAATAAAGCCCGTAACTAAGGTTTTAGCTGTTGATTTAGTTGCCAAGCTGGGTTATGAGCATGATAAGTTTGAAGGAATTGTGTATTTAGGAAATAATAAGCTGGCTGTTTTTAATGATGATGATTTCGGTGTTGCCGATGATGGAAATGGAAATCCAAAAACGAAAATTCTCCCTAAAACTGGGAAACAGGATAAAGGGACAATGTATATAGTCGATATTCAATAATTAGATTTTGTAAAAAGTGGCGGCATCGAAGATGCCGCCGCTTTTTAATTATTTATATCTGTGGGAAAAATAAATTAATTAAAAGCTTCAATAATTTTAGAGAAATCTTCTAATTTCAAAGCTGCTCCGCCAATCAATCCACCATCAATGTCAGGTTGAGAGAAAATTTCCTTTGCGTTATCAGGCTTTACTGATCCGCCGTAAAGAATGGAAACTTCATCAGCTACTTCCTGTCCGTATTTCGCAGCGATAATGCTTCTGATGTGAGCGTGAATTTCCTGAGCCTGTTCAGGAGTTGCTGTTTCCCCGGTTCCGATAGCCCAAACCGGCTCATAAGCGATCACTACCTTTTTGATTTCTTCAGCAGAAAGAGTGAAAAGTGCCACTTCGGTCTGGTTTTTTACTACTTCTAAATGCTGTCCGGCTTTTCTTTGGTCTAATGTTTCTCCGTTGCAGTAAATAGGGATTAATCCTTTATCTAAAGCTAATTTGATCTTTCTGTTGCAGTGAGAATCGGTTTCTCCGTGATACTGTCTTCTTTCGGAATGGCCGATCAAAGAACCCGTTGCATCAATTGATTCCAGCATATCTGCAGAAATTTCTCCGGTATAAGCGCCACTTTCATGCTCACTCATATCTTGAGAAAATACACCGATTTCGTCTTTTTCGAAAATATCTTTCGCCATCATTAAATATAAAGACGGAGGTGCAATCCACACTTCACAGTTTGTCGTATTGTTGTTTTTATAGCTTAGTAACTGAACCATTAATTGTTGGGCATCAATTACATTTTTATTCATTTTCCAGTTTCCTGCAACTATTTTTCTTCTCATAGATTTATTTAATTATTTATTTATTAATTCCTTCTAGTTTAAACATGAAAGCATATACCAAAGCTAGATCCTTAAGATAATCAAATCTTCCGGAAGCTCCACCGTGACCATAATCCATATCTGTTTTTAATAACAAGACGTTTTTGTCTGTTTTTAGATTTCTCATTTTTGCGACCCATTTTGCAGGTTCAAAATATTGCACTTGAGAGTCATGCAGACCTGTTGTTACTAAAATATTAGGATAATTTTTCTTTTCTACATTTTCATACGGAGAATAAGACTTCATATAGAAATAAGCCTCTTTATTATTAGGATTTCCCCATTCATCGTATTCATTGGTCGTCAATGGAATGCTTTCATCAAGCATTGTATTCACCACATCTACAAACGGAACCTGTGAAACTACACCGTTCCATAAATTTGGATTCATATTCACAACAGCTCCCATGAGTAATCCTCCTGCACTTCTTCCTTGAGCATACAAATGTTTTGGAGAAGTATATTTTTCTTTAACCAAATATTCTCCTGTGTTGATGAAGTCGGTAAAAGTATTTTTCTTCATCATCATTTTCCCATCCTCATACCATTGTCTCCCCATTTCCTGACCACCTCTTATGTGTGCAACTGCAAAAGCAAATCCTCTGTTTAAAAGACTTAATCTGGAACTATTAAAGGTGGCATCCATAGAATAACCATAGGAACCATAGCCGTAAAGAAGGAGAGGGCCTTTACCGTCTTTTTTATATCCTTTTTTATAAACAATGGAAATAGGAATTTTAGTACCGTCATTAGCTGTGGCTAGGAGCCTTTCTGTTATGTAATTTTGCTTGTCATAACCACCGACTACTTCCTGTTGTTTCAGTAATGTTCTTTTTCCTGTTTTTAAATCCTGTTCGTATTGAGAATTAGGAGTAATCATAGATGTGTAAACAAACCTGAAATTATCTGTGTTGTACTCAGGATTGTCTGCTCCTGAGATTGTATAAGTTGGCTCATCGAACTTCAAAAATTCCTTTTTACCGGTTTTTCGGTCAAAAATTACAAGCTGAGTAAGCCCATTTTGCCTTTCTGTGAATACAAGATAATTTTTAAATGGGTCAACATTCTGCATAAGTACATCATTTCTGTGTGGAATAAAATCTTTCCAGTTTTCAACACTTGTTTTGTCTAAAGGAGTTTCTACAATTTTGAAATTGAGTGCATCTTTATTGGTTCTGATTAAGAATTTGTCTTCTAACGAGGTCACCGTGTACAAAACATTTTTCAATCTCGGCTGGAAGATTATAAATTCTTCATTTGGTTTATCAGCATCTAAGAATCTTGTTTCAGAAGAGGTTGTTGCGCCTGAATAGATTAGAATAAATTTTTGATTTTTTGATTTGTATACAGAAATATAGTTGGTTTTATCTTTTTCTTCATATACTGTAATATCTTTATTGGAATCTGTTCCCAATGTATGTCTTTTAATTTTTTCTGATAAAAGGGTAACAGGATTATTTTGCGTGTAAAAAATAGTTTTATTATCATTAGCCCATTCGGATGAACCACTGGTATCTTTAATTCCCAGATAGGTTATTGTTCCTGTTTCAAGATCTTTTAGAAACAGCTTATATTGTCTTCTTGAAACATCATCAACAGCATAGATCATTTTACTATTATCCGGACTAATGCTGAAGTCTGTAGCAGAGTAATAAGGATGACCTTCGGCAAGCTTATCTACATCAAGAAGGATTTCTTCAGTAGCACTAAGACTGCCTTTTTTTCTGCAATATTTGAAATACTGTTTTCCTGGTTCCGTTCGGGTATAATAATAGTAGCCATTTTTGAAGACGGGTACAGACTCATCTTTTTCCTTTATTCTTGCCTTCATTTCTTGAAAAAGCAGATTTCTGAAAGACTCTGTATCCTTCATCATTTCTTCTAAATAGCTGTTTTCAGCTTTCAGATAGTCAACTACTTTAGTAGAATCTTTTCCTTTCTTAAAATAATCGATCATCCAATAATAAGGATCGTTTACCTTATCAGAGTGAATGTCTCTGATGTGTTCCTGCTTATCGGCAATTGGTGCTTTAAGGTCTGGCCACTTTTGAGCTTGCATTGTTGAAATACTCATGATTAATAAACCGAAATAAATTTTTCTCATATTTATGTATTATTTATTAAAAGTCAGAAATCAGTATTATTTAGTTCTTACTGATTTCTAGCTTTTTTAGATTTAATTAATTTTCCAGAGGTTTTTCAAAAGCGTATAAAAAATATGCTCTTCATCAGTCACTTTATTATCGGCTTTAATCAACGTTTTTGCAAATTGTATAAAACTCAGACGCTCTTCTTCCGTGGAATCATCGTAGAAGCAGCGGGCATGGAATTCAAAATGATCTTTCCATTCTTCCGGCTTTAATAAAGCGATTACTTCGAGCTCATTATCCAAATTTATTTTAAAAGGAAACTCATCAGCAAGATACTGCTGGACAAGCATTCCTTCTTCTGGGGCAAACTCCCCGTCCACAGAGGAAAGTATCATTAATAAGTGGTAACCGGCGATCGGTTTATTTGACTTTTGCATTTTTAAATTTATAGTTTAAAGTTTAGTGTTTAATCTTTTTTATTTTGGGTTTCGGGATTCTCGGTTAAAATCTACGATTGGTTATTTCACATAATCTTTTGCAGGCTGCTTATCCACAATTTTGCCATTTTGTAAAACTAAAACAAAAGGATTGCTTCTCGCGATAGTTTTAATGGCGGTTCCGTCCATCATCATATTTTTAATGGTTTTAAAAGTATTAGGATCAGTGGAAACTCCATATACTACATTGGCTCCCTGGCTATTAACTTTAGCTTCTACCTGCTTTAGCAGATTTTGGGAAACATCTTTCGGGTGATAAGAGAAAACAAGGATAGCTTTTGGGGCATTGATGACCTCGTCAGTTACTTCCATTCCGGTTGGATCTTCAATTTTAAACTTTACGATTTCAGATTTATAACCTTCTTTTACCAGCACAGATTCATTTTTTCCTTCTTCAATTTTCCATGGTGACCCTTCTGCCCAATATTCTGTTTTCTTGATATAATCGTCTTGGTTTACCTTTAAAACCTCTCCGGTTTTCTGATTTTTAAGAGAGTAAAAAGTTTTATATTCAGAAGGGTTTTTGTTGATTTTTTCCTTTTCAGCTTTCAAGTCTGTCCCGATTTTATAATCACGGAAATCAATAAGCGGCTCATGTGCAATTCCTTGATACATTACGTAAACCATTACAAAAGAAAATACCCCTAAAAGAATATACTTAAATGTATCCGGTGAATTTCTTCTTTGGTCAGAACTATACTCGTCTTTTCTTCCGAACTCTTTTCTGTGGAGAATAAATACTATAATTAATCCTGAAAGTAGTACAATATCCTTAATAAAGCTCTGCCATGGTGTAAATTTTATAGCATCCCCGAAACATCCGCAATCCGTTACTACATTGTAATAAGCGGAATAGAAGGTAAGGAATCCAAAGAAAATACAAAGGGCAATTAATGTGGAAAGGGTGAACTTAAGCTTTAATTTTAATAAAAGCATAAACCCTAAAAAAAGCTCTAAAACCACTACAATGATTGACAGCGGAAGGGCAAATTTTTCAAAAAAAAGCATATTAAAAACAGCAGGAGAGAAGTATTCTTCCATTTTAAAGGAAAAACCTACCAGATCCACCGCTTTTACAAATCCAGAAAGGATGAAAATAACAGCAATAACGAAACGTAATAAACCTTTTATCATATTAAATAGTTTTAGATTCAACATTGTTTTCTTTTTCAGAGAATTTTATTAAGCAGAATACTGCGTAGTTCAGCATATCAAAATAATTGGCGTTTAGGCCTTCTGAAACAATGGTAACTCCTTGATTGTCTTCAATTTGTTTTGTTCTTAAAACTTTCTGGTAAATTAAATCCGTAATAGAAGAAATTCTCATGTCTCTCCACGCTTCCCCATAATCATGGTTTTTTCTTTCCATTAATTGCTGAGCTTCAGCGGAATATTTATCGTAAAGATTCAAAATCTCCTCTTTATTTTCGTTAAAATCATTAGAAAAGCCTTTTTCAAGCTGTATAAGTCCAATAATTGAATAGTTGACAATAGCAATGAATTCATCTTCTTCGCTTTCATCAACCATTTTTTTGTCGGTCATCTGTAATGTACGGATTCTGTTGACTTTAATATAAATCTGGTCCGTAATAGAACTTGGCCTTAAAACCCGCCACGCAGCACCGTAATCCTGTAATTTTTTGCTGAAAAGTTCACGGCACTGATCAATAATTTTCTCGAACTGTATTGATGTATCTGACATAAATCCTCTTAATCTTCCAAATATACGAATTAGGTTTTAGGTAGCAGAGATCGAGGCTCAGTTTTTTGGCTTGAAGTTGGAGTTTATAGAGCAGAATAGTATTTTTGCGATATGCAAAATCGTTTCTCATCTATCAATTATCATTCATTAAATTGTAACGGAAGACTGGTTGATCTGTCGACTCCAAAAATCATGGGAATTCTGAATCTTACACCGGATTCTTTTTCTGATGGAGGACAATTTAACAACGAAAAATTAGCACTAGAGTATGCCGGGAAGTTACTGAAAGAAGGTGCGGAAATTATTGATATCGGGCCGCAGTCAACACGCCCGAAAGCAGATTTTTTAAGCAGCGAAGAAGAAATAAGAAGAATCGGGAATGTTATTTCTTTAATAAAAAAAGAATTTCCGCAGGCATTGGTATCATTAGATACTTTTTATGCTGAAACTGTAAGGTTCGGCTTTGATGAAGGAATTGATATTATTAATGATATTTCGGGAGGCCATTATGATGATAAAATGTTTGATACAGCGGTAGAAACAAAATTGCCTTATATTTTAATGCATGTAAATCCTTTATATGAAATGATGCACAGTAAAATAAAATTCGCGGATATTACTCTTTCTGTGAATCAGTATTTTTCTGAAAAAACGTTGGAGCTATTAGAAAAAGGGGTGACAGACATTATTATTGATCCCGGTATTGGCTTCGGAAAAACGGTGGAAGATCAGATTAAAATAATAGATGAGACAAGATTTTTAGGTTTTGAAAAATTTCCTTTATTAATTGGGATTTCGAGAAAATCTTTCATTTACAAGCCTTTGAAAAAATCACCTTTGGATATTAATAACGAGACACAAAAACTTCACATGAAAGTTTTAGAGCAGGGCGCAAAAATTTTACGCGTTCATGATATTGCTGAAGCAAAGAAAACAGTTGATGCTTTTTTGAGCTATCAATTATGAGTTAATACTTATGAGTTTGAGGAGTTATAATTAATTAAGGTTCGCTAGCTTATCTGCAAACTGTTTTGAAAATTCTTTTCTGTCTTCTTCCAATTTTTCCTTATTTGATGGTAAAATGTAGTTGAATAATGTTTTTTCTTCATTATCCAGAAAGATGATTTCTTTTTCATTTCCGTCAATCATTTGGGAGAAAATTTCCCACATGGAAGTGTCTTTTAGCTTTAATAATTCGAAGAATTGTTCTGCTTTTATTTCTATTTTCTGCATTGTATTCTGATTATTTTTGTTGCTCATTACTAATTTCTATTTATCTACCACCCGTCAAAAATCCTTTGAATTTTTACCACTCCTCCGGAGGAGAGAAATTTTCAATGTACGAAATTAAAATTCTAATAATTTTAATTTAAACTGCACGGCAAAGTTTTGCATAAAATTTGGGGTTGTATAGTATCCGACTCTGTAAAATAATCCCAGATTAAAGTAAGAAGAAAGAAAATTATTCCATTCAAGCCCAACTTCCTGATAGAGATGATCCAGGGGTCTGAATTTAAACTGGTGATCTTCCGGGTGATTCATATTTCCAATCGTTCCTCTTAAAACAAAATCAAAGCTTGTAATATTCTTCCCGAAACTTTTAAAGTAAAAAGGAAGCTTATGGGTAAAATAATACGCTATAAACTTATCATTGTAGTATTTTCCGCCCTCCAATGTTGCAAAACCAAGGAATGAGGTAAGGTTAAAGTTAAAATCTTTTCCTGGTGAAGCAAGCCCGTTCATTGTGAAGTTTTTCCAGATCGGGGCACCCCCGAAAACCATTCCTCCGTATAATCTGAAACCGGTAGTTCCTAGCATTGTTTTGAAATTATGTACGAAAAGCGCATCAAATCGGGCATAGGTAAGGTCTCCACCGAAAATTTTATAGCTTTGTTCATAATTAAAATACAGTTCAGGATATTTCTGGTCTATCAGAGATTTTCCCTGCGGTGTCATTATATTGGTGGAATTTGGAGAATATTTTAAAGTAAATAACGTATTAATGTTATCAAACGACGAGCCTCTCTCCCTGAATGAGTAATCAAATAAGGCTTCTTCAATATTTCTTCTTGCTGCGAAAACGAGTGTTAACCCGTTGGTTATATCATTTAGATAAGAAACGGATGCTCCTTTGTATCGGTAATAACGGTCGTTATTCAGGTTATTTCCAAAATTGGCCATTCTCATTTTAAAATTCCAGAGTCTTCTGTAAAATTCGCCGGAAGCCGTCACATCATCATAATAATCAAGCCTGAAATAAGAATCTTTTACTAAAGAAGTTTTTATATCGAGACCGATTCTGTATTTCCATTTATCATCTTTGAGGCCGTAAGCAAAGGTGTAATCAGGAGAAAAATAAGGACTGAAATTTTCATTAAGTTTAGCTTTTAATCCTAGCCTGAAACCCTCATACGAGTTGAAATTTACGATTTCATCCACTGCAAAATCCAAAATCCCGACTCTGATCTGTCCGTTTAGTAATCCGCTTAAAACCTGTGCCTTACTGTCAATATTGTATTTTTTTCCAAGACTGTCAATGGTCGTATATGTATTTTTTTCGCGCTCGGTGAGAGGATCGGTCCTATATTGGTCCAATGTTTTTCCGGTTATGTTTTTTACGGTAAATGTATAGCCTTCAAAATCTTTTTTATCATTTTCAGCCGGTGATTTGTAATCGAAATATTTTGAGCTTAAAAAAGCATAAGTCCCGAAACTTTGTTTATCTTTTTTCTCATGTTTTTCTTCGGGATGTTTTTTGTCTTCTTCCTGCATTTTCATGTTGCTCATCTTCAATTTTACGGTTTCGCGGGCAAGAAACCATTTATTGTTGAAGAAAGTCCATGTACTGGTAATAATCCCTTCATTTTTATTTTTACTGAAATTTTCGATTTTTTTGATCCCGTAAGTTTTAGTATCAATGTAAATTGCACCGTTATATTTTCTTTTTTTGTCTGGTTTTTTATAATTAACCTCTCTGAAGCGGATGACGAAATTTTTTCTTCCGTCCATTTCAATAGTGTCTGTTAAAAAGAATCTGTAAAGGCCTCTGTTTTCTTGTTTCAGCTGATCCGGAAGCTTGTCTCTGTTGCTTTGCTGAAGAGCGATCATTTCATAAATAGGCTGTTTAAGGCCGGAAATCCTGTTATCCAGAATGTTGATCTTTTCACCGTAAGTTTTAGAATATAAAAATTCCTGAGCCCTTTCCCAAAGGAATAATTTGCTTTTGGAGAATATTTTTCGGGCAGAAATATTATTTAATGAATCTTTTGTCCTTTTTTTCTTGAAGAAGTCACTGTTTTCAAAAAATTGATTGAATTGCGAAATGCTGTCTTCATCAATATCCAGTGAAACTTTTTCATACGATTTGTAAGAGTAGGAATCAAGAGTTTTTGGAGAATTTTCCCTGAAAAAATGATTTACCTTTTTTAAAATTTCCAGAGCCTTGGGATCGCTTTTATCCTGAATGATAACACCTTCAATAGATGTAACTTTTGATTGTGAAAAACCAAAAATGCAGGTCTGTAAAAATAAAAGCAATAAAATCCTTTTCATAGAAAAAACTGACTCAAAATTAATAATATTTATTGTTACATAAAAGTTTTATTAATTGATATTAATATGATGTCTCATTGGATTTTTCTCTTAAAAAATAAAAAAGAAACTCCCGAAATTCCCGGGAGTTCCAAATGTTGAGATAAATTTAAACTTAAAGGTTCATTTTTTATATGAGATCTTTTGTCACTTTAAAATTGGGTTTACGAAGAACATTATCATAAGTGGATGTCAATGGGGCGTCCCTGTCGATTGCATAAGAAAATACTCCGCCTTTTCTTCCGTGTACAGGCTGCCAGGCTGCAAAATCATAAGCTCTTCCGGTACCATTCTGAGGGTAGGTCACATCATTCCAGTAATTTCCGGGATATCCGTTTTCCTCATAAAATGAGAAGCCGGGAAGGAATTTCTCCATGCTAATATACGGTGCATACATTCCCGAAATTGTTGTAAGATAAGATGTGCTGTTTCCATAAGCCTGAAGAAACACAAAGTTGTACCGGGAAGATGTCTGAGTAAAAAAAGAGGTGGGAGGCATATTGGTATCGTATACAAATATTTTACCTGTTGAAGATTTGGGGCCAAAATATTTTGAAAGAGCTTTTGCTGCTGCTACGAATTTGGTAAGGTTCGCCCCAATAGGATTGCTCTCAACATCTATATCGATGCCGTCCAGATTGTATTGGCCTACCCATTTATTATATATTCCTTTTGCCCAGGCAGAATAACCGATAGAATCCTGAGTTCCGCTGGTTGTTGCGCTGCTTAGATCTCCAAGGGTAATGATTGCTTTTGTTCCTCTTTTATGGAGATGAGGAACATATTTTGTCTTCAATGTATTCCAGTAAGGATTATTGTCCGGAGTAAAGTCCGGAAAAACCATTACCATATCAAGGCTGTCCGGAAGCCACCTCATTGTAGGGAGATTTCCGCTTGCTGTAGCGCTGTCACGCCATGTCCGGTAATATCCTACAGAGAGCTGATGATTACTGTTTTTGTAAGCAATAAGCTTTTCGAAATATTGATCTTTGACTGGTGCAGATGGTTGAAAATCAGACTCATATTCACTTCTACATTGGGTAAGGAACATCATACCTATGGTAAAGCACCATACAAAATAGTAATTTGTAGTTTTCATCATTTGTTGATTTAATTTTTACTTCTCTAAAATAGGAAAAAAACTTAAATCAACAAATGAAGGTGGAATATTTTGTAAATAATTAAATATTTAAAGCTTTTTGATAAGCATTCTCTAATCCGTCAATATTTTTTCCTCCTGCTGTTGCGAAGCCCGGGTTTCCGCCGCCGCCGCCCTGGATTTCTTTAGCCAAATCTTTTACGATAGCACCAGCCTGATAATTGGTTGCCAAGTCATCAGAAACGCCAACCGTAATCATCGGTTTTCCGTCTGCATCAGAAAGAATAATCGTCACAGAAGCTGGGATTTCTTTCTTCAATTGGAACACGATATCCTTTACAGAACCCGCATCAAGGGAGGTTTTCTTCACTAAAAGCTGCTTGTCGCCTTTTTGTTGGTAAGCGTTTTTCCAGTCACCGATTTCCCCTTTTGCTTTTTCTTTTTTCAAGGCGTCAACCTCAGATTTTAATGAAGTGTTTTCTTCGATTAATTTTTCGATGGATTTTACAATATCCTTAGATTTTAACAATTGAGAAAGCTCGCTGATCTGTTTTTCCAAATTTTTGAAATATTCCTCAGCTTTATCTCCCGAAATAGCTTCAATCCTTCTGATTCCTGCTGCTGCAGAGCTTTCAGAAACAATTTTAAAATAACCGATCTCTATTGTGTTTTTTACATGGGTACCTCCACAAAGTTCTTTTGAGCTTCCAAACTGGATCATTCTTACATTATCACCATATTTTTCACCGAACAAAGCCATTGCGCCTCTGTCCAAAGCCTCCTGAATAGGGATATTTCTAAATTCCTGTAAAGCAATGCTTCCCTTGATCTTTTGATTCACTTTATCTTCAACCAAAGTGAGTTCTTCCTCTGTCATTTTACTGAAGTGCGAGAAATCAAAACGCAGATAATCAGGGCCTACAAATGAACCTTTCTGCTCAACATGCGTACCTAGAACTTCTCTTAAAGCTTCGTGCAGTAAGTGCGTTACAGAGTGGTTAGCCTGAGAATTTTTTCTGTCGGTTGCATTTACTTTTGCGTAGAAAAGTGCGCCTGCATCTTTTGGAAGGCCATTGATCAAAGAAATAATCAAACCGTTTTCCTTTTTTGTATCTAAAACTTCAAAGCTTTCTGCAGCATTTTCAAGGACACCTTTATCACCGATTTGCCCTCCGCCTTCCGGATAGAAAGGGGATTCGCTTAATACAATCTGATAAAATTCGCCGTCTTTATTTTCTACTTTTCTGTATCTTGTAATATAAGTTTCAGATTCAAATTGGTCATAGCCGACAAACTTTTCGTCTCTTTCCTCTAACGAAACCCAGTCGTAAACTTTTTGGGCAGAATCAGCTTTTGAACGTTGTTTTTGTTCATTTAAGGCCTGTTCGAAGCCTTTTTCATCAATGGTTAATCCTTTTTCCTCAGCGATAATTCTCGTTAAATCATCCGGGAAGCCATAAGTATCGTACAATTCGAAAACTTCTTCTGTTGGAAGCACCTTAGTATTGTTGGCAATCGTCTGCTGGATGAGTTTTTCAACTCTTATTAATCCGTTTTCAATCGTTCTTAAGAAAGATTCTTCTTCACTTTTAATTACTTCCTTTACCAAAGTTCCCTGTTTTTCAAGTTCCGGGAAGAATTTACCCATTTGTTCCTGAAGAACGGCAACTAATTGATAAAGGAAAGGTTCTTTCATATCAAGGAATCGGTAAGAATAAGAAATTCCTCTTCTTAAAATTCTTCTGATCACATAACCGGCACCCCCGTTTGAAGGCAACTGTCCATCTGCAATCGCGAAAGAAACCGCTCTGATGTGGTCTACCACAACACGGATGGCGATGTCTTTTTCAACTTCTAAAATTCCAGTATATTTTTTACTGGAAAGTTCCTCAACTTTAGCAATTAAAGGTGTGAAAACATCCGTATCATAGTTGGAAGATTTCCCCTGAAGCGCCATACAAAGACGTTCGAAGCCCATTCCTGTATCCACGTGCTGTGCAGGAAGTTTTTCCAATGATTTATCTGCTTTTCTGTTGAATTCCATGAATACCAGGTTCCAGACTTCCACTACCTGAGGATGGTCATTATTCACCAAAGTGATTCCGGGAACCGCCGCTTTTTCTTCCGGTGTTCTTAAATCAACGTGGATTTCCGAGCAAGGTCCGCAAGGCCCACTTTCACCCATTTCCCAGAAATTATCTTTTTTATTTCCGTTAATAATTCTGTCTTCTGAAATATGAGATTTCCAGAAATCATAAGCATCCTGATCTCTTTCCAGATTTTCGGATTCATCACCTTCAAAAATGGTTACATAAAGATTCTCTTTCGGAATTCCGTAAACTTCT
Organism: Chryseobacterium sp. RU37D; assembly: GCF_900156075.1. Lineage (GTDB taxonomy): Bacteria > Bacteroidota > Bacteroidia > Flavobacteriales > Weeksellaceae > Chryseobacterium. The sequence goes on from NZ_FTMM01000018.1 coordinate 13,686, forward strand.
GTTAGCAATTCCCAGGCAAAAGCAATAGCATCTTTTTTGAAATAATCACCAAAAGACCAATTCCCCAGCATCTCAAACATGGTATGGTGATAAGTATCTCTACCTACATCATCCAAATCGTTATGTTTTCCTGAAACTCTCAGGCATTTCTGTGTATCAGCAATTCTTGGGGCTTTAGGCTCTTTGTAACCTAAAAAATAGTCTTTGAACTGCGTCATTCCTGAGTTGGAAAACATAAGGGTAGGGTCGTCTTTCAGGACAATAGGTGCAGAAGGAACGATAAGGTGGCCTTTACTTTTAAAATAATCTAAAAATTTTTGACGAATCTCTTGTGATGTCATAATGATATATTGCTTTGCTTTTTACAATTTTTTGATAGGATGCAAATTTAATATTTTTTAGCTGATTTTTAGGAGCTTTTTCCCGCTTTCCGTTACAATCTTTTTTTCAAAAAAGGATTTCCACTGCAATCGGGGCTAGGGGTGAAAGGACTGGTGGCTTCGAGTTCCCTCAGCCACCATAGAAATGACAGTCTTTTTCACTCATTTATTTTTTTAAGAAACCTAACAGGTTTTCAAAACCTGTTAGGTTTGATCGCATAAAATTTTGTTGATTTCCTTTTAACTTATTATCTTCGTTACCGTCTGAAAAAGATAAAAGTTAATATGACAAAAAACGAAACACTCAAAAGCTGGGTTGAGCAGCATTCTGGGCCACTGCTGAGAAGGGCAATCTATCTGCTTTCGGATAAAGTAGAGGCGGAAGATATTGTTCAGGAAGTTTTTATTGCTGCCGTTTCGTCTTATGATTCATTTGAAGGGAAAAGTCAGCCTTTGACGTGGCTCATGACTATTTTAAACAGAAAAGTAGCTGATTTTTACCGAAAAAAATATAAATCTGAGCCGGAAATCAAGCTGGATCACTTTTTCGACGAAACAGGATCCTGGAAAAACAATGATGTTTTGAATGACTGGAATGCTTCGGAGAAAGAAAACGAACTCCTGGATGATTCGGATTTTAATAAAACATTAGAAGATTGTATAGAAGATCTGCCTTCCAGATGGAAAATTCCCATGAAGATGTATTACCTTGAAGAAAAAAAAGCACCCGAAGTGAGTCAGGAATTGAATATTTCTACGACTAATCTTTGGAAGATTTTACAGCGAAGCAGAATGCAGCTGAGAGAGTGTCTGGAGTTTAACTGGTTTGCAAAGTCATAAGTCATTAAAAATGTTACAAAAATTCATTCATATCATTTTTTTACCATGCAGTGAAGCAACTTTACTCATGGAAAAGCGAAATGCGGAAAACATTTCTCCGAAAGAGAATTGGAAACTTTCTGTACACCTGAAGATATGCAAATGGTGCAGGGCTTATAAAGAAAAACTGGAAATCTTAGATACGATTCTTAAAAGAAAGTTTTCAAAAGAAGAAGATGTGAAAATTAAAGATTCTGAAATTCAAGGTTTTAAAGATGAAGTGCTAAAAAAATTAAATATTTGAGAATAATTCTGTCAGGATTTTAAAATGGTTCCGACTATACTTTTGAAAATAAATAAAGTATTAATTTAAAATCGTAAAGATATGAACGGAACTATAAAATTCAACCAAAAAAGCCCGACTTATAAACTGGGATATTATATTTCTCTATTCGGAGCGGCACTTATTCTCTTGTGGATTGGGATTTTTAAATTCACTCCCACAGAAGCTCAGGCTATAAAACCTTTAGTAGAAAACCATTTTCTCACATGCTTTGTATATGATTTTGCAAGTGTTCAGACTGTGTCAAATGCTATCGGAGCGATAGAAATTATCATTGCCTTACTGCTGGTATTTAGTGTGAAATTTGCATCATTGAAAAGGTTCGCGGGAATAGGTATGGTGATTACCTTTTTGATTACGTTAAGTTATTTATTTACCACTCCGGGCGTCTGGAAAATAGTAGACGGAGTTCCCGTGACAGATTTTTTCATCTTGAAAGATCTGATGCTTTTAGGTTTTGGTTTAATGATATTAAATGAAAGAAAATGAATACAAATAACAAGATAAAAATGAAAAATATATTAATATTACTCGGAATGTTTCTGGGAATAGCAGTATTTGCAGCCAGCTGCGGAGATTCAAAGAAATTGAAATCTTCAGAAATTAAAAAAGAAAATGAGACCAATATGGATACTAAAAATGTAAAAGAAATCTATTTTGCAGGGGGATGTTTTTGGGGTACGGAGCACTTTTTTCAACAGATCAGAGGGGTGGTAGGAACTGAAGTTGGCTATGCCAACGGAAACAAGGAAAATCCTACTTATGAAGAAGTGATCAGCCATACGACAGGCTTTGCGGAAACCGTAAAAGTGAAATATGATCCTGAGCAGGTGGATCTTAGGCTTTTAATTGATTTATATTTTAAAACAATTGACCCAACAAGCTTGAATAAGCAGGGCAACGACCGCGGAGATCAGTACAGAACAGGAATTTACTCTACAGATAAGGAAGCGGAAGCTATTGTAAAAGAAGAAGTTCAGAAATTAGCTAAAAATTATACAAAACCTGTACTGGTAGAAACAATTCCGTTGAAAAATTTCTACAGAGCGGAAGATTATCATCAGGATTATCTGGATAAAAATCCAGGAGGCTACTGCCACATCGAGCCGGGGCTTTTTGAAATGGCAAGAAATGCAAACCCTCCTAAAAAACAAACCCAAGAAACAAAATACCAAAAGCAGGATAAAAAAGTTTTAAAAGAAAAACTGACTGCAGAACAATACAACGTAACTCAGGAAAACGGTACGGAAAGACCTTTCCAGAACGAATATTGGGACGAAACACGTGAAGGAATTTATGTAGATATTACAACAGGAGAACCATTATTTATTTCAACCGATAAGTTTGAATCCGGCTGTGGATGGCCAAGTTTTTCAAAGCCAATTACGAAACAATTAATTGATGAAAAATTAGACCGTACCCACGGAATGACAAGGGTAGAAGTAAGAAGTAAAACCGGAGATGCGCATTTGGGACACGTTTTCAATGACGGACCAGCCGATAAAGGCGGACTTCGCTACTGTATCAATTCTGCTTCCCTGAAGTTTATCCCAAAAGCGGAAATGAAAGAGAAAGGCTATGGAGAATATATTTCTCTTCTTGATAAAAAATAAGTGTAATAAAAAGTGTAAGTGATTGAACGACTGTCGAAAGGCAGTCTTTTTTTGTAACTGTATACATGAAAAAAGTGATCCAAAACCAGACTACCTTATTTTTAAATGAATATGACAGACTTTATTTAAGCATTAAGAAATTAAGATTAATTGCTTTGGAAAATATAGATAAGAAATTAAGATTAGTTTTATCCCTAATAAATCTTATGTAAAATCAATGAATTGATTTCTTAATTCATAAAAAAAGCTATTCGTCTCTTAAATTCTTAATGTTAAAAATATCTTAATTTAAGTTCGGACAAATTTAATCTTTCAATCAAGAGATTACCAATCTCTTTTTCTCAAAACCCAATAAGATCCTAAAATAAAAATCCCGCACCATACCAAACACGCAATCAGATTTTCTGTAGGATAATGGAATTCGTATTTTAAACCCATCATTTTGGCCATATTCAGCCTTATCATTGGATTGGGAATTAGTCTTGACATACTTTCCAAGGGTAAATAATCCGTATAGAAAATACTGTTTTTAATAGCTTCCATTTGCTGTGCCCCTTTCAAGCCGCCTATTTTCTGGTACATTTCAATCTTATTTACAATATTTTCAGCGATCCAATACACAAAAAAGGCAAGGAAAACAAACATGGATTTTCTCAATACAACAGAAAGAAATAAGAGAAAACAGAAGAAAGTAAATAATTTCACAAAATAATTTCCGATAAAGAAAATCTCCTCAAACACTTTTTCAGAGTTCGTTGTGGCAGAATAGGTATAGCCTAGAAACATCGTAATTGCAAAAACAATAATGGTGGAAATAACAGTGAAAACCGTAATGGTCCATAGCTTACAAAGAATAAATTCTTTTCTGCTCAATCCGTCAATAATGTTTTGCTTAAACATTCTGTTGCTGAATTCCTGCGAAATGGAAAAAACAATGATTAATCCTAAGAATATTTTCAATAAAGCAACTATCCATGTCGTAAAATTCCATATTTCAGGGAAATTATACATTCCCTGTTCTTTCAGGTTGATCGGACTTCCAAAAAGGTTCATATCAAACAACCCGATGCAAAGAAAAGCAATAAGGATCGCAAAATAAAGAGCGGTAAAAATCTTGAATGGTCTATAATTCAGATTTTTATAATATTCTAGTTTTAATAATTTTATCATAGTTACTTTGTATTTTTTACAAGTTCAAGGAATTGAGATTCAAGAGACAGTTTTTTTCTTACCAGATGTGATAAAAAAATACCTTTTTCAGTAAGCTTCTGATTTAAAGTTGATGCCGAGATGGATGTATCATCCTTTATCTGGGCTTTCAGGAGGTCACCATCCTGATTCACCGCTGAAAACCATTGCAATTCATTCAAAGTATTCAAGAGCAAGGTATTGTTGTCGGCTTTCAATTCAAAATAACCGTTATTGGCTGTCATTTCATCCACCCTTCCACAATAAATGGAGTTTCCTTCTTTTAAAACAATTACATGGCTGCATATTTTTTCTATTTCATCTAAAAGATGACTTGCAATAATGATGGTAATGCCCTGTTTTGCAATATTGCTGATGATCTCCCTGATCTGGATAATTCCCTCAGGATCAAGCCCGTTGGTAGGTTCATCAAGAATTAAAACTTCAGGGTTGTTCAGCATGGCAGAAGCAATAGCAAGACGCTGTTTCATCCCAAGTGAATAGGTTTTAAAGGTATCTTTTTTCCTTTCCAGAAGGCCGACTGTTTTTAAAACTTCGTCAATTCTGGATGATGGTGCTCCCTTAATTTCCGCAACAATTTTCAGGTTGGTTTCTGCACTCAGATAAGGATAAAAATTTGGCTGTTCGATAATTGCCCCGATTTTTTTCAGTGTTTCAGAATCGGTACCTTCTTTCCCAAACCAGGACCATTCTCCCTGTGTAGGATTAATGGTTGAAAGAAGCATCCCAAAGGTTGTGGATTTCCCGCTTCCGTTTGGTCCTAAAAGCCCATAAACATTACCTTTTTCTACATCAAAAGAAATGTTGTTTACAACGATTCTCTTAAATTTTTTAGTCAAATTCTTTACTGACAAAATTTTTTCCATGTAAATTGTTTTACATAGTAGTAGTCTATATAAACGATATATTGTTACAAATTATATCCTACATCAATAAAGTTTAAGATTTAAAAATGCTAAATTTGGTAGAATTAATCGATAATTATGAAGCTAATCGAATTGGCGAAAGAACTCAATGTTTCCGCCGAAGCCATAAAACAGTTTATCCAGGATTTTGAGCTGGAATTGGTAGAATGCATCAGTACAAATTTTGAAGTAAAAAAAGATTTTGAAAAATTTGCCCGCGAAAATATCGATTTTTTAAGGCTTTACGAAAAAGATCTTGACAAAACCAAAACGGTAGAACAGATCGCAGAAACCATCAATCAGCCCAAAGAAAAAGTAGTTGAAGCTATTAAAGAATCAGATCCTAATATTTTTGATAACGGATTTTTCAAATCATCTATCTCAAGCTACGGGATTGATAATAAGTTAGGCGGGAACTACCAGTTTGTCTATGATTATTTCGGACATAAAACAAGCCTTCAAAAAAGGGATTTCATAGGGTACAGAGATTTGTTTTTCTATATTTCAAGTGTTTTGGAGCCGTTTTTAAATCCTCAGCAGATTAAAGACTGGGGGATCAATAAGCCGGCAGGAATTATTTTGTACGGACCTCCCGGAAGTGGAAAAATTTTCTGGGCCAATAAAATTGCAGAAATTATTGGTTATCAGTTTAAAGAAGTTAAAAAATATTATATGGGGACTTCATTTGTGGATGGAAATGAGACCAATTTTAATGATTTTCTGTTAACCATAATGAAAGAGGATAAGGTGCTGATGTTCCTTGATGATTTTGATGAGATCATGATGGCAAGAAAAGCTGAAACCAACGTCGCTTCGTGTAACCTTGAAACCCAGGAATTAATTCTTCATTACATCGGGAAATTCGAGCAGGAAGACCTTCTGATGATCGGTTCTGCAAAATCTGTAGCAGAAATTGATGAAGAAATCCTGGCTCCGGGAAGATTTGATGTGATGATCCCTGTTTTCCCACCCAACCACGAGGAAAGATCAGAGATTATCCTGTATGCAATGACCAAAAACCTTGAAAAAGACTCCTTTTTATTTAAAATTTTAAGAAACAATAAAGCAGATAAAGTTCCTTTCTGGCACGAGGTTTCTTCTCAGATGAAGGCTTTCAGCAATACCATGCTGATTGATTTTACCCAAAGCTTAAAGAAGAGGATTAAAAATCAGTATCAAAGAACAAAAAATGAAAAACTTAGCATTGATCAAAACCTTTTGAACCGTGCGCTAAGGGACGCTGCCGGAAAACTTACCGAAGAATACCTGGATCAGAATGCCAATTTCCTGCGAGATGTCATTATCAATAATTTTGACCAGTTTCAATACAGGGTTCAGAGCCTCAAGGCAGAACTCGATGCTTATAAGGTAGTGGAAGAACCAAGAAGGGCTATTGGTTTTCATCACAATGGTGAGGGTGAAGATGATTCTATAGGATAATTTAAATTTTATATTAAAAAATACAGAATTATATTCTTTGTTTTTTAGCTTAAATAAGTAATAATAATAGCTTTGAAAAATAATCCATTCATTGTTATGGAAAGAATGTAAAAAAGTACACATTTGAGCTTTAAAATACGGACGTATGTTTCAGGCAAGCTTAAACGGAAGCTATATGCTTCCTGCTTTTTTCGATCTTTTTGCTGTTTTTCTTTTTGCATTTTCCGGATCGATAAAGGCCATTGACAGAGGATATGATTTTGTAGGGGTTTATATTGTAGCGATGGTTACAAGCACGGGAGGCAGCCTCATAAGGGATACCCTTCTTCAGAGTGGGGTTCCAGCTCCTTTGCTCGATTATAAATATCTTTTATGTATTTTTTTAGCAGGAAGCTTTGCTATGGTTTTGTACAGGCAGAGCCGGCATCTTACGATTTTAATTAATATTATTGATGCTGTTTCTTTAGGTATGTATGCTGTTTTTGGAACTCAGAAAGCTATTTCCTTGGGTTTAAGTATATTTTCAGCGTTTATCCTTGGGTTTATTAATGCTGTTGGCGGAGGTTTACTCAGAGATATTTTAATGAAAGAAGAGTCTCATTTTTTCAAGCCTGGACAATACTATGCAGTAAATTCTATTGCAGCCATTACAGTTTTCCTGCTTTTAGGAGTCTGGGTTGGTCTTCATGCAGAAGTAGCTGCTATTATTTCTATTATTTTTTCAACGCTTCTTCGATATTTTGCCGTAAGGTATAATCTGCAGACAAAAGCTGTTAAAAACTGGAAGTTAAATAGATAATACATGGAGATATAAGCAATTGCTTTTTTCTAATACATAAATAAAAAGCTTCTTCAAAGCCATACAGTCTATGGTTATCAACAAATATCGTATTTTTGCAAAAAATAAACATTCGTGATTAACAACGACCAGATAAAAGAAATTCAATCAAGAATTGAAGACCTTCATAAATATCTTCAAATCGACAAAAAAAAGGTAGAAATTGCCAATGATGATGAAAAAACTGCGGCTCCGGAATTTTGGGATAACCCGAAAGAGGCGGAGGTGTTTCTGAAACAGCTTCGTTCCAAGAAAAAATGGGTGGAGGCTTATGATGAGATCAGCACTCAGTTTGAAGATCTTCAGGTCTTGACAGAATTTGCAAGAGAAGATCCTGATTCTGAGAAAGAGCTAGATGAAACCTTTCCTCAATTAGTCGAAAAAATTGAAGATCTTGAATTTAAAAATATGCTTTCCAATGAAGGCGATGAGCTTTCTGCGGTTCTACAGATTACAGCCGGGGCAGGAGGTACGGAAAGCTGCGACTGGGCTTCCATGCTGATGAGAATGTATACCATGTGGGCAGAAAAGCAGGGGTATAAAATCCGTGAGCTGAATTTTCAGGCTGGTGATGTTACAGGAGTAAAAACCGTGACGTTGGAAATTGAAGGCGAATTTGCCTTCGGGTATCTGAGAGGGGAAAACGGGGTGCACAGACTGGTAAGGATTTCGCCTTTCGATTCCAATGCCAAACGCCATACAAGCTTTGTTTCCGTATATGTTTATCCTTTGGTAGATGATACAATTGAAATTAATATTAACCCTGCGGATATTAGCTTTGAAACAATGAGAGCTTCCGGAGCGGGAGGCCAGAATGTAAACAAAGTTGAGACGGCGGTTCGTCTTCGCCATGCTCCTACAGGCATTATTATTGAAAATTCAGAATCACGTTCACAGCTTCAGAATAAGGAAAAAGCGATGCAGCTCCTTCGTTCACGGCTTTATGAAATGGAATTGGAAGAACGGATGAAAGCCCGAAACGAGATCGAAGCCAATAAAATGAAAATAGAGTGGGGAAGCCAGATCAGAAATTACGTGATGCATCCTTACAAACTGGTAAAAGATGTACGTTCAGGTTATGAAACTTCCGATGTGGATTCTGTAATGAACGGAAATATCACACCATTTCTGAAAGCGTTTCTGATGGCGGATGGGACGGCGGCTTCAGATGCCGATTTAGACTTATAAATCATCTTTTAAATTTAGTTAAAATCTTATAATATATTTCCGTTTGACGTTTATTAGTACTATTTTTGTTACTTATCAAAACGTATGGAAGATTTCAATAGTTGGAAAGATTTATTAAATCCGGAGTTTTATATAAAACTTGGAGGATTTTGGCTTATTTTATTTATCATTTTTGCTGAAACCGGGCTTTTTGTAGGTTTTTTTTTACCAGGAGACTCGCTGCTTTTTGTTTCGGGAATTTATGCTGTTGATATCATCAAAGAGACTTTTGGCTCCACCGGAAGCGACTTTCTCGATACGTTTATTCTGGCATCGGCTGTTGCCCTTGCTGCAATTATCGGTAATGAAGTAGGATATTATTTCGGAAGAAAAACGGGTTCTGCTTTATATAAAAAACAGGATACGGTTCTTTTTAAGAAGAAATACCTTTACCAGGCACATGATTTTTTTGAGAAAAATGGAGCTTTGGCGATTATTATGGCAAGATTTTTACCGGTGGTGAGAACTTTTACACCTATTGTTGCCGGTATTGTAAAGATGGATAAAAAAGATTTTCTCAGGGATAACATCATTGGAGCCGTTTTATGGTCATTCTTATTAATCTTTGCGGGGCATTATTTAGATAAGCTATTTATCGAACAATTCGGGATCGATCTAAAGAAAAAACTTGAATTAATCATTATTGTTATTGTTTTAGTAACAACTTTGCCTGTGATCATTAAATTTTTGTTTGGAAAAAAACAAGACTTCTCAAAATATGAAAATCATAATTTTGACGACGAAGAATAATTAGAATTAATTAAATGAACTATATAAAATAGCCTGCTCTGTAGAGTGGGTTATTTTTTTAGAAATCATTCCGGCTTAGTTATTACAATTACTGATACCTAATCTTGAATCCATTCCAGGATATTGGGATAAATAATGCTATCCCTTTTTCTTTTGCTGAAAAATCTGGGTGCATGGCCTGTATTTTTCATAAAAACCAATTTATGCGCAATATTTTTCGATTTTAAAGCCGAATCCAGAGCCAAACCCTGACGTTGGCTGACCAAAATATCCTGATCTCCCTGAAAGATAAGGGTGGGAATATTAGAAATATTGGCGATTGGGCTTGCTTTTATAAACTCTTTAGATAAATTTTTACGTTGAAATTTCTCTCCTACCACTTTCTGAATCGTTGGCGATGAGTATTTTGAATAAAAAGAACGCAGATATTCTGGTGAATAAAAGTCTGTCGGAGCGCTAAGTGATATAATTTTTTTAACCTGGTCCGGGTTTTGATAGCCATACAGCAATGCCAGATGACCTCCTGCACTTTCTCCCAGCAGGATATAATTATCCGGCAGGAGTTCAGCCTTCTCAGCCAAAGAATTAAATTTTATAATGGCTGATCTGATGTCTTCCAGCTGTTCCCTGTAAGTGATTTTTTTTGATTTTGAAACCAGCCTGTAATTCATATTAATACTCGGAATATTATTCTTAAAAAGCATTTTCTGAATCTGGATCATGTGTTCTTTCCGGCCGTATTTCCAGGCGCCGCCGTGAACAATCAACACAACCGGAGAATTTTCAGGGTAGCTGGAAGGCAGGAAAACATCCATTTTCTGTCGCTTGTGTTCACCGTATTTCAGATTGTAAATTTTCTGATCATTATGAGTTCCCACCCAAACCCGGAATTTTAAATTGCAGGAATTTAAAACAAAGCCAATGATCCCTAAAACAAATAAATGGTATTTAAGAATCAGCTTTTTCATGGAATAAAAATACAGAAATTTTAAATTTAATATTTAAGTTTTAAGATGATTTTGTACAGTTATTTTAAATCTGTCCGTCAACCTTCGCAGTGGATGGATATGTATTTATTTTAAAATATAATTCCCGAATTTTGTTGAATTAATTTAAATAAAGCCAGTTCAGTCATATTAATAATCGAATTAAATAATTATTTTTGCTCTTTAACTATTATTAAAAAAATATTAGATCTATGGCGTCCGGTTTTTTTGCAATTTTGGATGATATCGCAGCTTTAATGGATGACGTTGCCGTTACAAGTAAAATAGCCACCCAGAAAACGGCAGGTATTCTGGGCGACGATCTGGCTGTAAATGCTGAAAAGGCTACCGGCTTCCTTTCTTCCCGGGAACTTCCGGTTTTATGGGCTATCACAAAAGGTTCTTTTATCAATAAACTGATCATTCTGCCTGTTGTATTTTTACTCAACTGGCTGTATGCTCCTGCCATTAATTATATCTTGATTCTTGGAGGCTTATACCTTGCTTTTGAAGGAGTCGAAAAGATTATAGAATTTCTTTTTCACCGCGATAAGGAAGGTCATGAGGTGGTAGAAGAAATAGTGGAAGACGAAAAAAGCGATGAAGAAATAGAAAAGGCAAAGGTAAAATCGGCAATTACAACAGATTTTATTTTATCCATTGAGATTGTGATTATTGCTTTAGGAACGGTTTTGGAAGAAAACCATCCTTTCATTACACAGATCTTAGTGACAAGTTTGGTTGCCTTTATTGCCACGGTAGGAGTTTATGGAATTGTTGCCCTGATTGTAAGAATGGATGATGCAGGATTTAAATTAATTAAAAAGAGTAATAATAAAGGATTTTTTGGAAAGTTGGGGAATATATTGGTAAAAGCATTGCCCATTGTTATAAAAGCTTTGGGGATTATCGGAACAATTGCTCTGATTATGGTAGCAGGAGGTATTTTTGCACACAGAGTAGAATTCCTTCATCATATTTTACCTTCCTGGTCTTCCAATGAGTTCCTGACTATTTTGAAAGAGATCATTCTTGGACTTGTGGGAGGACTAGGGACTGTTTTATTTTTTACCATAGGAAAAGGGGTTGTTACTTTGGTGAAAAAAAAATAATATTGTTTTATAATATTATCTATATTCGTTAAATCAATATTATTGTAATTAATATTTTAAAATTATTGTGATGAAAAATAATGCACTGAAAATAATACCCGGTAAAACTTTCTGATCATGAGAAATTTATCAATTGATATACTCAAGATTGTACTTGCTTTTTTTGTGGTTTTTTTACATATGCATCTTCTGAAATATTCTTATCCCACCCTATGCTATCTAACGGTTAATGGACTTTTCAGAATTGCGGTACCCGTTTTTCTTATTATAACAGGATATTATTTTTATTATATAGATAACTCGATAAAATTGAAGAAATGGGCAATCAGAACATTTCTGCTTTATACTATCTGGACAATAATTTACATACCTTTTTGGAGGGATAATAAGGTTTTCCCTTATTTGGTATTTGGATATTATCATCTTTGGTATTTGATCGGGACCTTCTTATCGGGTCTTGTTTTATATTTTTTAAGAAAAAAGTCTGCGAAAACATTGATATTGCTGAGTGTTATTTTCTTTAGTTTAGGGTATATGATCCAGCTTTTAGGATGTTTGCATTATTTCAAAGGAAAGTTGGATCTTACGCTTAATTCTTTCCCTTATTACAGAAATTTTTTATTCGCCTGCTTTCCGTTCCTTACGATCGGATTCCTAATTCAAAAACTAAACATCCGGATCATGAAAAAGAATTCCTATCTGCTCGTAATGAGTTCTACACTTTTAGTAATTCTGGAGGCATATTTTAATTATAAATTTATTAGCGCTGAAGCAGATATAGATCTCCTATTTTCTTTATTAATAGCCTGTCCGATATTGTTTTTGTTTTGTAAAAATATCACAATTAAAACAGATTCTAAGATTTTAGCGAGCTTATCAACAGCTATTTATCTGGTGCATCCTTTATTGATGGGATATATACTCAGGTTAAATATCCCTTCTTTTAAAACAATAATATTTATTGCTATTTTAATTGGTGTAAGTTTGGCTTTAGTTTTTGTTAATAAAAAAGTGAAGTATTTACTTTGATCAATTAGCTTTAATTAAATAAAAAGAGACTTAATAATTTTAAGCCTCTTTAAATATTTTAATTAAATAAATCTTTCACCTTATCAAAGAAAGTTTTTTCTTTTCCGGAAGGCTCTGCAATCATTTCTCCGCTGTCCATTTGCTTTTCAAAGAAATCTTTCTGTTCTTTGTTAAGATTTTGTGGTGTCCACACATTGATGTGAATGAACATGTCGCCTTTTCCATAGCTGTCAATGCTTGGAAGGCCTTTTCCTGCTAATCTCAGGATTTTTCCGGATTGGGTTCCTGCATCTACGGTAATTTTCACTTTTCCGCCCACGGTAGGAATCTCTTTTTTCGTGCCCAAAGCGGCTTCCGCAAAAGAAACATACAATTCCTGATGAAGATTATCGCCTTCTCTTTTGATGACTTTGTCAACTTCTTCCTCGATGATTACCAATAAATCTCCCGGAATACCGCCAAAAGGAGCATCATTACCTTTTCCTCTTACATTTAATTGGATTCCGTCTCTTGCCCCTGCAGGAATATTGATAGAAATTTCTTCCTCATCTTTTACCAATCCCTGAGCATTAGCTCCGGCCGGAATTTTATCTGCCACTTTACCAATTCCCTGGCAGGTTCCACAAGTAGTCTGAGTTTGCATCTGACCGAACATGGTGTTCATTACCTTTAGCTGAACTCCGGAACCACCACAGGTAGGGCAGGTTTTTGAAGTAGCACCTTCAGCCATCTTCATTTTTTTTACTTTGATGGTTTTTTGGGTTCCGTTCACCATTTCTTCAAGATTCAGCTTGATTCTGATTCTTAAATTAGAACCTTTCACCTGCTGACGGCCGCCGCCAAATCCTCCGAAACTACCTCCGAAAATATCTCCAAACTGACTGAAAATATCTTCCATATTCATACCGCCACCGAAACCTCCGCCGCCGAACCCGCCATTTCCGCCAACTCCTGCGTGGCCGAACTGGTCGTATCTTGCACGTTTCTGTTCGTCACTCAAAACTTCATAAGCTTCTGCAGCTTCTTTGAATTTATCCTCAGCCTCCTTATCGCCTGGATTTTTGTCCGGGTGATATTTAATAGCCATTTTACGGTATGCTTTCTTTATTTCGTCGGCTGATGCAGATTTGCTGATCTCAAGAACCTCGTAATAATCTCTTTTTGACATCTTTTTAATAATTGATTATTGATAAATGATAAAAGATATTAAGTTGAAAAATTGAAATATACATCAATTATCACTCATCACTTACCATTTATGAATTTAGTTTCCTGTTACTACTTTTGCAAAACGAATCACCTTATCATTCAGGGTGTATCCTGTTTCGATTACATCTACGATTTTTCCTTTCAAATCTTCCGATGGAGTCGGAATTTGGGTGATAGCCTCATGGAAATCTACGTTGAAAGAGTCTCCGGCCTTCACTTCCATTGTTTTCAGGCCTTTTTCTACCAATTTATTTTTGAATTTGTTATAAATTAATTCAACTCCTTGTAGATCAGCAGGATTTCCATTTTTAGCGATTTCTTTGATTGCTCTTTCAAAATCATCCAATACTCCAAGCATAGAAATCATCATATCTTGGTTAGCATACTGGAAAAACTCCATTTTTTCTTTAGAAGTTCTTTTTTTATAGTTTTCGAATTCTGCATACAATCTGATGTAACGGTCTTTTTCTTCTGCCAAAAGTTCTTCTGCACTAGGTTTTGCTGTCACATTGTCCTCAGATGCTGCTTCATTATTAATGTTCGTATTTTCCTGATTATTGATGCTTTCTTCGTTGATATCCTGATTTTCCATAATTCAATATTTATTTTCCTTATTATTGACAAAGATTCTGCCAAAGGGAAAACCATGACAATTAGTCAGGAAATGAGTATTGAGAATTTTATATATAGTAATTTTTAAGAATAAAAACGTATTTTTTAAGATATAAGTTTTTGCTTTTTGTATGGATTAGATTTTATGATAACCCAAAGGAGTACCAGAATCAATAATGCTTTTCCAAACAAAAATCCGTTTCCGTAATCATTTAAGGAGGTAAATTGGAAGATAAGTAGATCTGCAATAATATAAATGTTGTATACTGCAATACTCATTGCAGAAAAGAAAATTAATTTTTTCATAATAAAAAATTGGCGGTGAAGAACATTCACCGCCAGTTGATTATTTTGTAATAGTTGTAGTTGTAGGAGTATAAATTCCAAAAGTAACTGCTGAGATCAGTCCGTTTAAAAAGGTCTGCTTTGTGTTAATTGTGTAATTTTCAGCACCATCAGCCATTTTTTTAGAATCTGATACAGAAACCGGTACTAATCCTTCGAGAATATAATGATTCCATTTAGAAACTTTAGCTGTACCTTGAGCGCCTTTACCTACAGCACTTGTGTAAGAATAGCATGAAGTTAAAGTAACTGAAGCTACAATTGCAATTGTCATCGTTTTAAGTGTGTTTTTCATTTGTTTAAATTAAATTATTTATAATTAATTAAAAGTGGTTTTATATTATCAATTTACGTGCCATCGTTTTTTTATCGTTTTAATATTAACAGTAATCTGTGGGTTTGTTTAATAAGTAAATAATATTTGTGTTTATGTTTTTTTTTGGATTTAATTTTTAAATAATAATTGAACGTAAGATTTTTGATCTTAATAAATGATTTATTCGCCAAAAAATGTTTGAAATAAAAGGTAAAGATTTAATACAATAATAATGAAAGAAATAATCCAGACGCTGATTTTTAAAACCGGCTTATTTACAAATTCACCCATTTTGGCTTTATCACTCGTAAACATTACCAGAGGAACGACAGCAAAGCTCAACTGCATGGATAAGATGACCTGGCTTAGAACCAATAATTCCGTTGTACCTTCTTCACCGTAAAGAAGGGCAACAATCAAAGCTGGGATTACTGCAATTAATCTTGTGATGAGACGTCTTAACCAAGGCTTTAATCTGATATTCAGAAAACCTTCCATTACAATCTGGCCGGCAAGAGTTCCCGTCAATGTAGAGTTTTGCCCGGAAGCCAATAACGCTATGGCAAAAGCAATACTTGCCATAGAAGCACCTAAAATAGGAGTCAACATTTTATATGCATCATGAATATCTGCAATATGCTTATTTCCGGTAATATGAAAGGTGGCGGCAGCTAAAATTAAGATGGCAGCATTGATGAAAAACGCCAGCATCAAAGAAAAAGTACTGTCTAAAGTTGCAAACTTTATCGCTTCTTTCTTTCCTTCTTTAGTACGCTCATAATCCCTTGTCTGGACGATGCTGCTGTGAAGGTATAGGTTGTGGGGCATCACCGTTGCTCCCAAAATCCCGATAGCTATATAAAGCATGGCAGGATTTTGAACAATCTCTTTTTTAGGAACCAAACCTCCCAGGACTTCAGTAAAAGCCGGCTGGGAAATTATAATTTCGTAAATGAAACAGGCGAGGATAATAAAAATAAGTCCGCCCACAATACTTTCAATCCAGCGAAAACCTCTTGACTGTAGCAAAAGTATAACTAATACATCTAAAGTTGTTATAACAATTCCCCAGGTTAAAGGTATTTGAAACAATAGATTTAAAGCAATAGCAGAACCAATAACCTCGGCAAGATCACAAGCTGCAATGGCAATTTCGCAGAATATCCAAAGAAAAAAATTGGTCGTAGGGTTGAAATGATCTCTACAGGCTTGGGCAAGATCCCTTTCTGCAACAACGCCCAGCTTTACGGATAAATGCTGTAAAACGATGGCAAAAACATTCGAAATTAAGATTACTGAAAGCAGGGTATACCCAAACTGTGCTCCTCCCGCAATATCTGTGGCCCAGTTTCCGGGGTCCATATATCCTACGGCCACCATCAATCCAGGGCCTGCAAATGCTAAATATTTTCTCCAAAAACTAGCATTCTTAGGAATTTTTATCGAAGAATAAACTTCTGATAAGGAGTTGGATGTTTTATCTTGTCGCCAGGCGTTTTTTAAGTTCAAATTCATAAATGTTAGAAATGACTAACAAATTTAATTAAATTAAAATAAATAGAAAAATCAAGTCACAAAAAAATCCCGGAAAATTAATTCCGGGACTTGTTTTTATAACTTTAAGATTTATTTTGTAAATCTTACAGACATTTTTCTATCTGTAGCTCTTTCTGCGTCAGAAGCAGAGGCATCCACTTTTGCAAACTGGCTTCCATATCCTTCTGCACCCAGCA
The DNA here is from genome assembly GCF_900156075.1 of Chryseobacterium sp. RU37D. Taxonomy (GTDB): domain Bacteria; phylum Bacteroidota; class Bacteroidia; order Flavobacteriales; family Weeksellaceae; genus Chryseobacterium. Next base: position 30,552 of record NZ_FTMM01000018.1, read on the forward strand.
CCTGATTTCCAACTCCTTGTTTTTCAAGCGAGCTTTTAATAAAGTTAGCTCTTTCTGCGGAGATTTTCAGGTTGGTAGCTTCATTGCCTGTTTTATCGGTGTATCCTCCGATTTTGATTTTTGCATCAGGATAAGCTTTCAAAATAGCTACTAAATTTTGTAGCTGGCCTTCTGATCCGGCTTCCAGCTGATTTCCGCTTCCTGATTTGAAGTTGACATGATCAAAATCAAACCATTGGTTTTTTAAAGCATCATCATTGGCTGCATTTGTATATGCTCCGGATTTCATGAAGTTGATCATTTGGTCTTCCATTCCCCCTTTGTAACCCTTCAGGTTTGTACCATTTAAGCTAATATTTTCATCAACTCTTGCATTGGTTGGGGTTGACATTGAGGCGGTAGTATCAGAATGAGCTACCGCTGTTGCCGTGTCTTGAATTACAGCTGTAGAATTAGCAGTTGATGATACTGTTGTTGTTTTATTTTTCTCACATTGTTTCCATAGGAAATATGCCGCGGCAATTAAAAGTAAAAGTGGCAACAGCCATTTCCAGATCGAGCCTCCTCCGTCATTATTATTTCTGTCAGGGAATGTTCCGGTAGGAGTGGTACTTCTTGTTACTTCTATTTTCGGTTCTTCCAGACTAGCAGATTTTATGGTATCATTATCATTATCAAACTTATATCCTTTAGCCCAATCACCAATGTTTAGAGATGCTAAAGAAAGTCCTGCAGGCAATAGTGAAGAAAGAATCCCTTTATGTTCGCTCAGAAGGCTTGATATTCCGGATTTGTCCAAATTATTATCAGCAGCATATTTCCCAATAGATCCTACTATAGCTCCAGTTACTAGATTTAATAAAGAGCTTGAAGAATTGTTGCTGATTCCTGCGTAAGTAGCAATTGCATTCACAACTCCACTGATTTTGTCACCGAAGATAGAAGACAATAGACCTGGAATCCATGAATTGTTGGAAGAACCTCCCATTAAATTTCCTAAAATTCCACTGGATGAGGCATTTGTAATAGCATCCAAAACTCCGGGATTACCCGAATTGTTGGCCAATCCTCCCAGAACTGCAGGTAATAACCCGCCAATTGCTTTTGAAATTGCCGATTCACTTTCTCCATACTGCGATGCAGCCTGAGATACTAATGCAGGTCCCAATTGACCTTTAATTAAATCAATAACATTTAAAGACATAATAATTTATTTTGAAATTAATGTTCTATAAATTTAAATAAAAAATCGTCTAAATAGTATATTTAAATAAAAAATCTTTAAAAAACATAAATTTTTTAAAAAAATTATCAATTATTATGTTAAATTTTAATATGCCTTTGCGAATAAAACTCTTCTTTTAGAAGGCTTTCCAGAGATAAGAGAAATCCCTTCTTCAATATCATCATCCAATGGGATACATCTAATGGTTGCTTTTGTTTCTTCCTTAATTTGCTCTTCCTCTTCAGCTGTTCCGTCCCAGTGTGCATAGATGAATCCTCCTTTTTCTTCTAAAACTTTTTTAAACTCTTCATAAGTATCAACTTTCGTGATATTATTTTTTCTGAACTCAAAAGCTTTATTGTAAATATCCTGTTGAATAGTTTCCAATAATTCTTCGATGTAAGAATCCAATCCTTCGATAGAGCGAACTTCTTTCGTTAAATTATCTCTTCTGGCGATTTCCACGGATCTGTTTTCAATATCTCTTGGTCCCATAGCGATTCTTACAGGAACACCTTTCAGTTCGTATTCTGCAAATTTCCAGCCTGGTTTGTTTTGGGTATCATCGTCGAATTTTACTGAAATTCCTTTTGCTCTCAATTTAGTTTGAATATCCAATGCTACTTCACTGATCTGCTCCAGTTGCTCTTCACCTTTAAATATAGGAACAATCACCACCTGAATCGGTGCTAAAGTCGGAGGTAATACCAAACCGAAATCATCGGAGTGTGTCATAATCAAAGCTCCCATCAGACGGGTAGAAGTTCCCCATGATGTTGCCCATGCATGCTCTATCTTACCTTCTTTATTGGTGAATTTTACGTCAAATGCTTTTGCGAAATTTTGTCCTAAAAAGTGTGAAGTTCCCGCCTGAAGAGCTTTCCCATCCTGCATTAATGCTTCGATACAATATGTTTCATCAGCACCCGCGAATCTCTCAGAAGGAGTTTTCAACCCCTGGATTACAGGAATGGCCATAAAGTTTTCTGCAAAATCTGCATATACCTTATTCATTTTTTCTGCTTCTTCAATTGCTTCTTCCTTTGTAGCGTGAGCAGTGTGACCTTCCTGCCATAAAAATTCTGCAGTTCTTAAGAATAAACGGGTTCTCATTTCCCAACGAACAACGTTTGCCCATTGGTTAATTAATATTGGTAAATCTCTGTAAGACTGAATCCAGTTTTTATAAGTGTTCCAGATAATTGCTTCTGAAGTAGGGCGAACGATCAGCTCTTCTTCAAGTTTGGCATCCGGATCTACAATCAGTTTTGAGGGATTGTCAGGATCGGTTTTAAGTCTGTAGTGAGTAACTACGGCACATTCTTTAGCAAAACCTTCTGCATTTTTTTCTTCAGCCTCAAACAAGCTTTTGGGTACAAAAAGCGGGAAATAAGCATTTACGTGACCTGTTTCTTTAAATTTTTTGTCCATCTCATCACGCATTTTCTCCCAGATTGCATACCCATATGGTTTTATTACCATGCAACCTCTTACTCCTGAGTTTTCAGCCAGGTCGGCTTTAACAACCAACTCATTATACCATTTGCTGTAGTCTTCGCTTCTTGAGGTTAATTTTGCCATTATTTTTTAAAATTTTTTTAACTTTTTACTATTATTGTTATCTAAAAATAAAAATCTATTTTTGATAGATTTTTTACCACATGTTTGGTACATTTTTGGTACAGATTGCAAATATAATTTAAATTAAAAATCTTTACGTTATCATGAAAAAAAATATACATAAAAATTTGTTTGGTATGTTAAAATCTAAAGGGATTCTAGCAATATCAGGCGGATTATTACTTGTATCCTGCGGTACTCAGATGGGTGGCTATAGCGAGACAGACGGAGTTTATTACGACCCGAATAAAGATACACTTCCTGAGGGTGTAATTATTAATGACAGAGGAAACAGAGTAGGAGAAGACTATAATTATTACCAGGATGATTCTAATGTTATCCAAAACGCAGAAGCCAATTCAAAAGAAGGAAGATACCAGGACTGGAATAATTATAATTGGAATACCACTACAAATGATTCTGACTGGGGAAGCTATGCAGGGAGTCAAACCAATTACTATAATAATTCCTGGGGCTGGGGATCTCCTTGGGGTTGGTATGGTGGATATAGCCCTTACTGGGGCTACGGCGGCTGGGGTCTTGGTATTTCCTGGGGCTGGGGAAGCTCGTGGGGTTGGGGCTGGAATATGGGCTGGGGGTATTCACCATACTGGGGGTACAATCCTTGGGGCTGGGGTGGTTACTACGGCGGATATTACGGATATCCTTACTGGGGATATGGCGGATACTGGGGAAATTATTATTACCCTAACTACAGAAGAAGCGGAGCCAACGGAAGAGGATTTAATACCTACAACGGAAGCTTTTCCAATAAATATGGTTTAAATTCAGGTGGTTTCAGAAGAAGCGATACCAATACCGGAGGTTTCAGAAACGGAAACACTGCTACAGGAGGATTCAGAGGATCTAATACGAATGACGGTTTCCGAGGTAACGGAACAAATGGCGGATTCAGAGATCAAAGCGGTGTAAGAAGCCAGCAAGGTGGATTCCGTAACCCAAGATCTGTCTATAACCAACAATCTCCTCCTCCTAGAAGTAATGACGGAGGTTTTAGAAATGACGGTGGCTTCAGAAATAATGGAGGCTTTAACAGCTCTAATAGTGGTGGAGGCTTCAGATCAGGCGGCGGCGGCTTCGGCGGCGGCGGCGGTTTTAGATCCGGCGGCGGAGGCGGCGGCTTCAGAGGCGGTAGATAATCTTAAAATTAATAACTATTAAAAAAATAATGTTGAAAAAATCTTTAGCGATAATGAGCATTTCTGCGGCTTTTTTTGCGCAGGCTCAAGATGTTTCCGTGATAAGGAATACAGTAGATGTTTACTCAGGTTCTGTAAATGTTGGTTCTGCTAAATTTAATGCAATGGCGGGTTCCAACGGGGCTTTAGGGGGAGATGCTAATTCTTTACTTACAAACCCGGCAGGTCTGGGGGTGGCTATTTCAGGAGAGATTTCGGGAACGCTTTCTATAACAAATAACAAGAATACTTCCTCTTATCTTGGATCATCTTACGGATATAAAATTAATAAAGGAGATCTTGGAAATGTTGGTGCAGTAATGACATTTCAGCTAATGTCTGAAAGTGCCTGGAAGTTTATCAATATCGGAATAAATTATTCTAATCAGTCTATTGAAGATTATGTTGAAACTCCGGGGAACAGTAATTGGATTTATGATTTCCCTAATGGTGGAAGTTCTTCGTTCGGAAGACATGCCTATGACAGATATGGATATGTTTCCAAAACCAGCTTTGGTGTAGGTGCTAATTATAACAACAACCTTTATTTAGGAGCGGGATTGAATTTTTTAAATGCATCAGTTGACCAGTCTGATACTGCAATATTTAATTCCCTGAGTAATGGAGGATCGGAATATTTCAGCAAGCAAAATACACCATATTCGGAAAGAGGAAATGGATTTTCTGCCTCTTTAGGGGTGATCGGAAAATTAAGCCCGAACTTCAGAATAGGGGCAGCATTGGAAACACCAACATTTTGGAATATTGACAGAAGCTACAACTTCTACAATGATGCTATCTACGGTGATGATTATGCTTCAGAAAGCAGGAAATTAACTTCTCCGTTTAAGGCAACCGTAAGTGCGGCTTTCATTGCGAGTAAAAGTTTTGCTTTAAATGTTGATTATACACTAGGATTAACAAAGCCTAAATACAAAGTGTATGGTCCTGCTGAAACAGAATTGAACAATTTCTTTAATGATAATTATAAAAACTTATCAGAATTAAAAATAGGTGCAGAATATAGAATTAAGCAATTCAGATTGAGAGGAGGGTACGCTTATACCTCTAGTCCGTTTGATGCATTGACGGTAAGCAGATATACTGATAGTGGTGATAATAAGGTGGATCAGTCATATAATAATATGATCCTGAGTGACAGGAATGCTTTGTCTTTCGGTATCGGGTATGATTTCAGATCTTTCTATATTGATGCTTCTTATCAAAATATAACTTCAAAATACAATAACCCATTATTATATGGTGTAGTTGATAATAATTATGAAGCTGGATATTATTCACCAAACAGGCTGATCTCAAGCAATGCTTATGTAGTATCAGATGTGAAAAATGTCAAAAATAACTTCTTTCTTACATTTGGATGGAAATTCTAATTTCCAGAGCATGATGTAATGAGTGATTAAATTGAGGCTCCGGATCAAAGATCCGGAGCCTTTTAAAATACTATAATATGAATATATTAATCGGGGTTCTGAATTAAATTAGGCTGAATCTGTATTTGCTGTTCCGGGATATATTCCACAACTCTATTGTGAGTATAAGGTATTGTGTAGAAAGGGTTGGTCCCGTTAAGATGTGAGCCAGGGTATTGTCTGTTCATGTCTAATTTATTTCTGTAGACATCGTTTCTTCGGTGTCCTTCGAAAGCTAATTCCAGTCGTCTTTCATCAAGAACAACATTTAAAAGGGTTTGTCCTGCCGGAACGGAAGTGTATGTCGGGATTCCTGCTCTTGTTCGTATTACATTTACATCAGCTAATGCAGAAGTGGTATTTCCCTTTTTAGCATAAGCTTCAGCTCTATTCAGATACATTTCGGCTAATCTTACAACAAGAGGTGACCACAATTGAGGAACTCCTTCCTGTAAAGAACATTTTAAAACAAAAAATTTAGGATAGCCATTTCTTTTTTCTATATCATAATCTAGATAAATATACACTTTAGCTCCTGAAGAATTGATAAAATAATAGTTGGTTTTATCAGGCGTGACTTCTGTGTAAACCTGATAATTCACATTATCCATCGTGAAATAGGTATTCCCATTTTGCTGGAAAGTCTTTTGGAAAATGTAATTGTAATTGATGCCACCGGAAGCATTGGTACCTTTCTGAACCCAATATGCCACCGGAACCTGCGGTGAAGCATATTTAGGTGAAATGAACTTTAATCTGGCATCTTCAGGATGCTGATTGATAAGATCTAAATAAGAGGAAGAAGGGTACATTTCACCCCAACCCACATTCTGAATAGTAGAATACATCGATCCTATACTTTCCCAGCCATCCGTATAATCACCATCTTTATTAAATTTAAAAGCAAAAATAGTTTCTGCATTAATTTCAGGAGTTTTTGTTGAATATAAAGGTAATTCTGTCTTGGATAAAAGAGAAAATTTTCCTGAATTGATTACTTTGTTTGCATATTCTATAGCCTGATCATTATTTTCCATGTATAAATAAACCCTGGACAGCAAAGCCTGTGCAGCTTCTTTGGTAGCGTAAATGTTGGGTTTATTTATAGTCATCAGCTGTTCGGCTTTTTTAAGATCGCTTATCACTTGATCATATACAGCACCCACGGTAGCTCTTGGAGGAAGATCATTTACATCATCAGACGTTTTTAACGGGACACCTAAATTTGCAGGACCTTGATTATAAGGCCTTCCAAACATATTAACTAAGGAAAAGTATACATATGCTCTCAGAAAATAGTTTTCACCAATTAGCTGATCTGTGTCTGCATCTTTACCCTGGGCAAATCTGGTGATGATCTTGTTGCAACCTATAATAGCTTTGTAGCCGGTATTCCAGGTTATATTGGTGCGGTAATTATTTTTAATATTTTTGTAATTGTAGTAGTAGAAGAAGTTATCGGAAGTAGTTCCGCTAATGTCGATATTATCTCCACTATATTCGTTGTATCTGTATAAATTATTGTAGAAGCCTCCGGAGCCTCCGTCACCTTTCAGCAAGGCATAATTTCCAAGGGTGATGGTCTGCAGCCCTGTTGGGTCGTTCAAAATAACATCAGATTCTTTTGAGTCATAAGGTGAGCGGTCGATATTGCATGAAACTAATGACACCATTACTAATGAAATAAATATTTTTTTCATAATTATTTAAATTTTAAAAAGAAAAGTTTAATCCTAAAGAATATCTTCTAGGAATTGGATAGATAGCTCCTGCACCTCCTGAATAAGTTGTTTGTCCGTCTGCAGGACCAATTTCAGGATCTACACCTGAGAATTTGGTGATGGTAAGGAGATTTTCTCCCATAATATAAATGCTTGCGGACTTAATCCCTAGTTTCTCTATTAAAGATGAGGGAAGATTATATCCCATTCTTACAGATCTTAATTTTACATAGCTTGCATCTTCCAAATAACGTGATGAGGTATTATTTGTTAAGTTATTATTATCAAATAAAGCGATAGGGTGTGTGGCAATATCGCCAGGTTTTTCCCATCTTTTCCATCCGTCCTGGAAAACCATTTGATTATAATAAGGATAAGTACCGTCAGAATCGAAAAATTCTCTGTAGTAATTATAAATCTGGCCGCCTTGAGAAAAATAAACATTAGCGTTCAGATAGAAATTTTTTATGGTAAGATTGGTAAAGACGGAGCCGTAATAATCTGGTGTGGCGGTACCTACAATTTGTCTTGTAGCCTGGTTGTAATTGGTGGTAGCGCTTGTGGTTCCGTCTGCATTTACAACTTCCCACATTCCCATTCCATTATCCTGATTTACTCCCAGCCATTTTCTCATATAGAATGAGTTTACATCAAACCCCGGGATTGCAGCATGATTGTTTGCTAAAACCTGAGTTCCGTTATTTCGCGTGGAGGTAACAACGTTTTTATAAGTGCTTATATTAAATCCTAAATCCCAGGTAATATCTTTATTTTTAATAATAGCATAGCTTGCATTAAATTCCCAGCCTTTATTTTTTACATCTCCGATATTGAGATATTGCCGATCTGCACCTGTTAGAGGGGAAAGTGTAACTAGTTGCAATAAGTCTTTTGTCTTGTTGTTAAAATAATCAATATTAATGCTCAGCCTATTGTTAAATGCCCTGATATCTGTTCCAATGTTGTTTTGGATGATAGATTCCCAGGTTAGATCCGGATTTCCTAATTGATACACTGTTGCTCCGATCTGGCCGTCATATCTTTGTGTTAAAGCATAAAGATCCTGCCATCCGTAGTTAGGATCCGGGGTATTTCCTACAAGTCCTCGGCTGGCCCTTAATTTCCACTCATTAATTTGTTTTACCTGGAAAAATTTTTCCCGGTTAACATTCCATCCTAGGCTGTAAGAGTAAAATAAACCACTTCTATGGCTTGCCCCGAATGCTGAGGAAGATTCATTTCTTAAAGATCCCTGAACAAAATATTTTTTATCATAGACATATTCAGCATTGAACAAAAATGCATTGTAAGCCCTGTCATACTTGGTTCCGGAAGGTTTTACCCCTGTTGCTGCCCCGGTGTCAAATACATCGGTTCATGGTACGACTCCGTATACACCGGCGGTAGAAGTTTTGAAAAACCTGTCGGTGTATTCATAGGCGGCAAGGGCATTCAGATTATGTGCACCAAAATCTTTATCGAATTTCAACATCTGGTTAAAAAACTTACTGATATCTCTGATCGAGGATTCTGTCAAAGCACCTTTTGTACTTACCCCGGCCAAAGACCTGGGATCTGTATAGTACATGGTATTAAGATTTTTATAAGTAACGTTGTTAGTAGTAACAAACTTTAAATAATCTGTAATTTTGATTTCTGCATCCATATTTCCGATCAGGTCCAGCTGGTTGCTTTTACCATAATTCCATTGCAGGTCATAAAGATAGTTGGCGTGATCTCTTCCGTACCAGGTATCGGTAATAGGATTTATATAATTTCCATAATCATCTGTAGGTTTGTCCCAAGGTACATTAAGGTACATTTCAAATAAAGATGCTCTTACATCTTTTCCTGTGGTGTAGGATAAGCTTACTTTAGGTTTTAAAATAAGCCACGGTTTTACGGTCTGCTCATGATTGATTCTAAAAGACAATCTATTATAATCGTATCCTTTCACTGTTCCGGTTTCATCATAATAATTCCCTGAAATATAGGTTTTAGAGTTTTGAGAACCGCCCCTGAAGTCAATGGTGTAGTTTTTCGCAACTCCGGTTTGTGTCCCGTTTTTCAGCCAGTCATATCCGGGAGTTCTAAGGCTGGAGGGTACTGCATTGGCAGGAACATTTTTTAAAGAGTAAAAATTATCGTACAGTTGTACACCGTCCATCAGTTTAAACTTTCCGTTGGTAAAGGTATTAAAAGACGTATTCATTGATACATTTAGGCTTCCTTTTCCTGAACTTCCTGATTTTGTAAAAACCTGTACAACTCCATTAGCTCCTCTTGAGCCGTATAACGCGGTGGAAGTTGCATCTTTTAGAATATTAATGCTCTCAATTTGGTTAGGATCCAGATTGGGAGTTCCTGTCATAATAACACCATCCACTACCCAAAGTGCGGCGGTAGGACCATTAATAGTTGAAGTTCCTCTTATTTTTACAGTTGCAGTGGAGCCGGGAGCTCCGTTTTGCATGATCTGTGCTCCGGCGGCCTTTCCCTGTAGCATGCTGGAAACATCAGAATTGTTGGTATCTTTCAGCTTTTTATCCGAAATTACTGAAACGGAGGCTGTAAGACTGGATCTTTTCTGGGTTTTATAGCCAATAACTACTACATCCTCAATTTTTTGCTCTTTTAAAGAGTCCTTTTCTTGAGTGTTTTGGGAATAGATAAACCCTGGCATCAAAAAAAATAGAACACCTATTCTTTGTGAAACGGTAATTTGTTTTTTCATACAATTGCGAATTTTAGTAATCACTAATGTATAAAAAATCTCTATTATATTGCTTGTAATTTATTAAAAAATGTTAAAGAATTGAATTTAATATATTTATAAGTTTAATTAATTATTTAATATTTATTTTTTTTTTATTAAAAAAGAAACATTTTAATAATTATTGAATTTATTTTTTCGTTGAATGTATTTTAGAAATTAAATATTTTTTTCAAGCGCGCCAATTCTGCTCAATTTATATGAATAATTGAATGTAAATTCAGAATTAAAAGAAGAATATTAATTTAAATATCTACTTAAAGTGAATTATATATATGATTCTATAATCGCTAAGACCTTATGATTTTTCCTAATGATGATGCCCCGCATGCTCATGACTATGGAAAAGATGCATAATTAAGGCCAGAGAAACTCCCAAAATTACTAATCCAATCTTCGTCCAGTCAATATTATGGTTTTTATTGCTCTCAAAAATGATGACAGAGGAGATGTGCAAAAATATACCTCCAACAATGGCTAAAAAGTAGGGCTGTAAGTCAGGATTAAAATAATTTCCCAATAGCATTCCCAAGGGTGATGCCAATGCAAACAGCGCGACAATCAATAAGGAAGGATAAGAAGGATATGTTTTGGATTCATATTTCCTGTTAAATAAAAAAGCTCCCAGGATAAAGGAAATCGGAAGGTTATGGAAAACAATTCCTAATAAATAAGGTGATAATTCGTGATCCTCATTCGCCAAAGGAATTCCTTCGATAAAGGCATGGATAAAAAGTCCTACCATCAAGGCGACAGGAAGAATGTTGTGTTCGTTATGATGATGAAAATGTCCGTGCTCGAATCCCTTCGTAAGAGCTTCTAAAACCATTTGCAACAGAACTCCTGTGATCACAAAAATCCCAAGATTATTTGCTGTTTCGGAAGTGTACACCTTTGGAAAAACTTCGTTGAGACAAATAGTAATTAAAAAACCGGCACTTAAAATCAATAAATTTTTTGCGATTTTTTCTTTTTTACCGAAATATTTTCCAAGGAATACCCCTGAGATGACACTTAAAATCAGTAAAAGAACGGTTATCATTACTTTTTTTTAAATAAATTAATGCAACGTGGTGAAGTTTCTTTATCAAATTCGTTCAATTGATAATCCCCCCAGATTTTTATTCTTTCAAAACCGCATTCTTTAGCATAAGAATTAATGGTTTCTAGGGTATGAAGTTTTACTTTTTCAAAGAAATGAAACTGCTGCCCTTTATCTTCAAAACGAATATCTTTAACGATATGTCTGCCTTCTATTTTCTTGAGGATTTTAAACTCAATATGATCTCTTTTAATCGTTGATTCCGAAACTATTTTACTTCTTACAAACTTTTCATTCAAGTAATCCAGAACAAAAAACCCTCCGGGTTTCAAAACATTGTAAACCGATTGGAAAACTCTTTTATCATCAGCTTCGTTATCAAAATATCCGAAACTTGTGAAAAGATTGAAAACTGCATCCATAGGATCAGCATCAATCGGGTTTCTCATATCGTGTACATCAAAAAGTAAGGTCTGGTTTTCAAACTGCTTATTAAATTCTATGCTTTGTCTGGAAAGGTCAAGACCCAACACATCATACCCAAGTTTATTAAGAAAAACCGAGTGTCTTCCTTTTCCGCAAGCCAGGTCTATGATTTTAGAATTTGGTGGAAGCTGCAAATCTGCAGTCAGTTTTGTTATGAAGTTTTCTGCTTCAGTATAGTCTCTGTTGCTGTACAATAAATGATAATAAGGGGTATCAAACCAAGATTCAAACCATTCCATATTGCAAAAATAACTAAATTTGTGGGTAAAAGAAAAGTATTTGAATATTGAAAGATTGAAAAATTCAATTAATTGAAAACTGAATGCCTAATCTTTTAATTTTTAAATATTTAAATCTTTTAATTATTATTTATGGAAACAGAAAATATTCAGATTCAGATAAAAACATTCTTTGGATTAGAACAAATTTTGGCAGAAGAGATCAAAAAGTTGGGTGGAAGAAAAGTGGAGGTAAAAAACAGAGCCGTGAACTGTGAAGGCGATTTAGGCTTTTTATATAAAATTAATTATTCTGCCAGAACTGCTTTAAAAATTTTAGTCCCGATTTATGAATTCAAAGCTTTCAATCAACATCAGTTCTATGACAGGCTTTTTAAGTTCAATTGGGAAGAGTTTATGGATATTGACCAATCTTTTGCAATTGATTCTACTGTAAATTCTGAAACTTTCAAACATTCCCAGTTTGTGACTTTAAAAATGAAAGATGCAATTGTAGATTATTTTCAGGAAAAATTCAAAAGACGCCCAAATGTAGAGCCGAAAAATCCTGACATCAAATTTCATCTTCATATTGACCGGGAACTGGTGACGATTTCGTTGGATTCTTCCGGGGATCCCTTATTTAAAAGAGGGTACAGGAGAGAGCAAGGTTTGGCACCAATCAATGAAGTATTGGCAAGTGGAATGCTACAGCTTGCAGGCTGGGATGGAAAGGGTAATTTCCTTGATCCGATGTGTGGTTCAGGAACGCTTTTAATTGAGGCTACCATGATTGCAATGGATCTGCCGGCACAGATTTTCAGAAAAAGATTTGCTTTCCAAAACTGGAAAAATTATGACTCTGATTTGTTTACTAAAATTAAAGAATTCAGGATCAACAGGGTAAAAGAATTTACCGGGAAAATTGTAGGCTACGATATCGATGCAAGAATGCTGAATGCCGCAAGAATCAACATTGAGGCCGCAGAAATGGAAGATGTGATTGAAGTGAGAAAGCAAAATTTCTTTGATTCTAAAAAAGAACTTTTTCCTTTATTGATGGTTTTCAATCCACCGTATGACGAAAGAATTTCAATTAATGATGATGATTTTTACAAGAAAATAGGGGATACTTTTAAGATAAGCTATCCCAATACATTAGCCTGGCTAATCTCGTCTGATCTGGAAGCGGTGAAGAAAATCGGGCTTCGTCCGTCGAGGAAGATCAAGCTTTTCAATGGTAAGCTGGAAACGAGATTTTTGCAGTATGAGATGTATGAGGGAACAAAAAAAGTACATAAATCAGAAGAGAAATAAAGAAGATAATAAAACTTGTCAAAATTTATTTAAGGTAATATGTGAAGTTGCTATCTTTTTTGAGACAAAAAGTTTATACTCTTAATTAAGAGTATTAAATAATTCAAGATGTTGAAATCCATGCCCTGATTTTGATTTAAAAAGTTTCGCAAGAAGCAGCGCACGTGTTCTTGAAATCTTTTTATGATATCAAGAAGTTCTTTCATATTCATAGTAATATTTTTACAGCGCAGCAATATCTTTAATTTTGAGAGCCTGAATAAATCTATCCACTACAGAAAGCAGATATTTTTTATTTTCTGGATCAAGTTTTTCGAATTATTCAGGGTTTTTGAAGATGATCTGACTTTCAACCTTTCCCTGCTTAATAGTCCAGATGGTAGTATACCTGTTTTCCCCAGAACCATTGATCATATAAAGGAAAATATGATCATTATCGATCGCTGCTACTCCTACATTATTAAAATTCATTGTAGGCTGAAACAGGTTTTTAATTGCCTCTCTTACAAAAACAGAACCTCTTCCGGGCTGCTGTACCCGAATGGATTTGATTTCAGTAAGGTCTTCCGGAAGCTCTTTACCCACTCCCCAAGGCTTTACTTTATCGATTTTAGTGAAATATCCGTTGGCGTCTTTTTCCTGCTTTTTGATTTTTGCGTAAGAAGGATAAACGTCGATGATTACTTTTGTTCTCTGGTTTCCTGGAATTTTCGAATTGGTATCATCTGTGAAAATTAATGATTTCCCATTCTTAGATTTTGATGGAGTAAAATGAGGTAGCTGATCCACAAAAACCACACGGTTTTTATTCACCATGCCTTCCTTAGTGATGCTGTCGTATCTTACAAAAAGCTTTTCTGTGTCATCTTTTTCAGGATATTTAATCCATATCCATTCAGTTTCTCCGGGAGCAGGTTTTACATAAATGAAAACATCGCCTGTTTTCATGCGGATTTTATCGATGATTTTTCGGTAATCATCTTTGTGAACACGTACCATGGCATAGCCTTCCTCAGCCTTTACCACCCCGAAAGGGATTTTATTCTGCGCATTCATAAACACAAAACAAAAAATACTGAAAATAGATATGTAAAACTTTTTTACCGAAATCATCTTATAATTTTTGATCTTCAAATATATAAATTAAACCTTTGTAATTTATTTAAAATAACTAAACTATAGAGTTTTTTCATTAATCAAACCTAACGGATTTCAAAAACCCGTTAGAACCTAAAGAAATATCGTTTGTCAAATTAAGAATATATTCTTTCACCTTCTCAAACTTAAATTCTTTCCAATTCATCAGCATCAATCGTCGTTTTGAATGTTCCATAATTCACAATTACTTTGTTTTTAGAAATCTTTTCAATAGTTCCTACACTAGTGCTTCCCGAAATACGAACCCGTTGCCCGATCTTCATCCAAAGCGCGCGGTCGGTTTTGCGTTTTTCTTCCAGTTTTTCGTTGGTTTCCGTGATTTTTTCGATGACTTCTTCTTTCTTCAATTGCTGCGTGATTTTTCTTTTCACCACCTGAAGGCGTTTGCTTTCATCTTTATCTGCTCCTAATTTTCTAAATTTTTCCTGCTCCAGAAGCTTCACAAAATCTTTGACAACATCTTTTCTTGACTTTCCTTTGGTATAGCTGTCGATGAAGGTTTCAATCTTATTTCCGAACTGCAGCTTACGATGTTCTTCTTCATACAATTTCTGGAAATTGAATAACTTTTGTTGAAGTTGTTCGTTCAGTTTTTGCAGATTATCGCGTTTATCTTCAACGGATTCTTTTCTTTCGGCAAGATCGGTTTTAAGCTTTTCAACCTCAAATTTTTCCTGTTGAAGTTTTACAATCGTTTTATCTAAATTCACGATATCATGTTCTACTTTTTTCTTCGCAGAATGAATGATAAATCTCGGAATTTTATTCTTTTCCGCGACCTCAAAAGTAAATGAACTTCCAGCTTGTCCCACTTCCAGCTTGTACATTGGCTCCAGCGTTTCTTCATTAAACAACATTGCTGCATTCTGGGCATTAGGAAGCTGTTCTACCGCCAGCTTAATGTTGGTGTAGTGGGTTGTAATGATGGCAAAACTCTTTTTATCGTAGAAAAACTCAAAGAAACTTTCTGCCAAAGCGCCACCCAATTCAGGATCAGAACCTGTACCAAATTCGTCAATTAGTAATAATGTTTCAGAATCTGCCTCACGAATGATTCCACCCATTTTCTTTAACCTTGATGAATAGGTCGATAGATGATTTTCAATAGATTGATTATCACCAATGTCGGTCATGATTTTGTCAAAGAAAAACATTTCAGATTTTGGATGAACCGGAACTAAAACACCACTCTGAATCATTAGTTGAAGCAACCCTACGGTTTTCAAAGTGATCGATTTTCCTCCTGCGTTCGGTCCTGAAATACAGATAATTCTGTTTTGATCCGTTAATGTCAGGGTTTGAGGATAAATTGTTTTGTTTTCCGCTTTATTTCTTAAAAACAGTAAAGGGTGGAACGCTTCTCGTAATCTTAAGGTTCTATGGCGGTTGATCTTTGGTAAAACACCGTTGATCAGTTCTGCAAATTTTGCTTTAGCTCTCGTTAAATCAAGATCGAAAATATACTTCTGATATCTCCAAAGCTGAGGTTGGAATTCTGCCAGTTCTGCGGTTAATTTTCGTAAAATCTTGTCAATTTCCTTTTTTTCTTCCTCTTCGCTTTCCTTTAATTTAAAATAATGCTTTACAACGCTGTCGGGCTGCATGTAAGTAATGGAACCTGTTTTTGAAAGTCCTAAAACTCTTCCTGCCACTCTTTTTTTGTACGCAGATTTTACAGCTAAAACCCTTTGATCGTCAATAATGGTTTCGCGAATATCATCCAAGAAATCACTTTGTCCGTAATTGAATAAAGCGCGGTTGAAATTTTCCTGAATCGCTTTTCTTGCCAGTTGAATTTCGGCTCTCAATCCTTTTAAAATAGGGGAAGCCTCGCTTTTTACCTCGCCAAAACGGTTGAAAACCTTATCTACTTTATCAATAATTTCTTTTTTGAATTCCAAAATAGAAACGTCTTGTATCAATGTAGGAAAGGTTTCGGGCATGGTTGGGAAAAACTTCTGCAGTTTTCCTATCTGTTCCGTGATGGTTTTGATTTTGATGAAAGCGCTGTTTTCAAGACGGTAATTTTCGATCAGCATTAGCTTTAGCTCACTTTCAATATCTTCATATTCATCAAACGGAATCGCATTTGAACTTTCAAAACTCGATAAATATTCTGATGTTTTTTTCAAAGAAAGTTCTGCCTCGTCTATTTCCATCGGACGAAGTTGAAGAATTTTTTCTTTTGTTTTCGGAGAATACGCAAAAGGACAAATTTCCGCGAGCAATTGCGGAAACTCTAATTCGTTTAAATCTTCTTTATTTATATACACACTGCAAATTTAGTGAGAAAATGTGAATTTAATTTGAAAATGAGTTAATTTGAGAATTTGAAAATATCTATTAATCAGGAATTCTTACATTTGAGATATGAAACTAAACACTGAAAGGCTGCAATTAAAAGAAATCAATGAAAGTCACGTCGACGATATTCTGAAAATTCGAAGCAACGAGGTTATCAACCAATATGTGCAGAGAAAATCTCCGAAAAATAATTATGATGCGCTTCAGTTTATTTTAACCATTAAAGAAAGGACTAAGGATAATCAATCTTTTTATTGGGGAATTTCGCTTAAAAATCAATCGAATTTAATTGGAACAATTTGCCTGTATAATTTTTCTGAAGATCGAAAGGTTGCAGAAGTCGGATACGAATTATTACCAGATTATCACAGGCAAGGAATCATGTCAGAAGCTTTGACTGCGGTTGTAAATTTTGGTTTTAATGAATTACATTTGCAGGAAATGGTTGCAATGACCAATAAGTTTAATGAAAACTCGAAAAGTCTTCTTTTGAAATATGATTTTGTTTTGGAAGAGGGGAGAGAAGATGAAGGTTTTCCGGATAATTTGGTGTTTAGTTTGAAGAAGTAACGTCTCATTTGTCATTTCAGCAAAGGAGAAATCTAAACTTTTATTCACTAAATTTGTTGTCTAATAGAGATTCTTCACTACGCTTTGCTTCTTTCAGAATGACAGCTTGGCGTTAAAATTGAATTCTAATTATATCATTCTCAAATTTTCAAATTGAAACCCATGACCTGGACAGAAATACTAGCCCCAATAAAAAACACCCCATACTTTACCAATCTTTGGGAAAAAGTAAAACAAGAATATACAACGACAAAAGTTTTTCCACCGAAAAATCAGATTTTCAGAGCGTTGGAAATTACACCTTTCGAAGATGTTGAGGTGGTAATTATTGGACAAGATCCATATCATAATGATTACCAAGCGAATGGTTTGTGTTTTTCTGTTTCAGAACAGGTTGCAGCACCGCCATCTCTTAAAAATATTTTTATTGAATTAAAAGACGATTTAGGAATTGAAAGAACTTCCAAAGAGCTTGACGATTGGGGAAAACAGGGCGTTTTGTTATTAAATGCAACCTTAACGGTTCGCGCACATACGCCAAATTCTCATAAAGATTTGGGTTGGGAAACTTTTACGAATTATATCATTAAAGAAATTTCAGATAAAAAAGAGAATGTTGTTTTCGTATTGTGGGGCGCTTTTGCACAAAAAAAAGCCGAACTTATTGATCCGGCTAAACATTTTATTTTAAAGTCTGCACATCCGTCTCCGTTTTCCGTTCACAGAGGATTTTTTGGGAGCAAACCTTTTTCAAAAATTAATGAATATCTGGTTTCAAAAGGTAAAAGACCTATTTCGTGGTAGAATCTTCACCTCCTTTTTTAATGGTAATTCCGATTTTATATTTCCCGTTTAAGGCTTTTGTGCCTTCATCTGCTCCGGGATAAGGCTGAACATCGGCTAAAGAAATCGTGTATCCGTTGAATTCTGCGGATTTATTGTAATTTCTGCCTTTGTTATCCATGCTTGCAAGATTCAGAGTCATTGGTCGGGTTGCAATTCCCATCACTTCAACCTGTGCCACGGCAACTCCGGCCCAAATACAATTAACACCTTTTGGGCAACGGCTGTCTTCGGAAACCCCTTTGAAAGTCACGTTCATTTGGTATTCTTTCAGGAATTTATTTTCACCTTCGTTGAGGTAAATAATTTCGCCGTCTTTATTGGTAATTTTAGTAACTCCAGTTTTATCAACGTTCACTTTTGTTGAGGTTTTGGTTTCTTTTTGAGCATTACAGTTCGTTAAAAACAATAATCCTAAACTTAATACAATAATTTTATGTAGCATGATTTTCTTTTTAAATAATATTCAGCATATCTAAACTTACTACCAAAAACATTGCCACAGCCACCACAAAACTGAATCCTGTTCCGTAAATAAATCCTATAAAAGCTCCTTTTGTAGATTTTAAAGCCTTGTTCATATCTTTACTGTCATGTAGAAGTTCGCCTACAAAAACTCCGGCAAACATTCCGATCAGAAAACCTAATGGAATGGGTAAAAACATTCCGATAATCATTCCGATTACAGATCCGATGCTTCCCCAACGTGTTCCTCCGTATTTTTGATTTGTTTTTGCTGGAATAACATAGCTTAAAACTATAGAAATTACCGTTAAAATTCCAAAAGCCCAGATGTAAATCATCGAAAGATCAGAATCCGTCCCGAATTTGTAGATTAATAAACCACACATGCTGAGTAATAATCCTGGTAAAATTGGCAAAAATGTTCCTAGAATTCCTAAGGATAATAAGACCAGACAAAGGATATTGATTAATGCTGTATCTATATTCATTACTAAAAAATATACTTGCAAGATAAAAAAAAGTGGCCTTAAAAAAAGCCATCTTTTCAGTCTAAGTTAAAAATTTATTATAAGTTTAAGATTACATATTGAAGAGTCACGTCTCAGTAGTTGTTATAGATCATCTCCACGCAAACAATTATTAAAAGAGTGAAAGCACAATAAAATAAAAAGTAGTGGTTTTTCATATGTTAATTAATTTTGATTTTTTTTAAATAATTCATTAATAATTATGTTATTGGTTGACTTATTATTTGTTCTTAAGGATTTAAGAGATTTTAAAAATAGTAGGTAAAAAATTCATAAAATATTTAAAAGTAATTAATTGGAGGTGAAAATTGATGAAAATTTTTTCATTACATCAATATTTATTTCCCTAAATTTGCTACAATGAATGACCAGCTAGAAGAAACCAGAGATCTGCTGCAAGAGCTAAGTGATCCATTGTACAAATATATAAGCCAGATCTCTCCCACTGGCCTGGAATGGATTTTTCATTTGATCATAAAATTATTATTGCTAACCGCAGTGTTTTTGATCATTGATTTTATCTTTAAAATTTTCATTAATAGTATTTTCCGGATTTTCCATGACCAGGAAAAATATCCTGTTATCAAATCTATTTATCAATCGAAGGTTACTAATTCATTAGCTCACCTTTTTGCTCTTTTAATTATTGGAAGCATTCATGAATCAATTTTTGCAGGGGCTTTAAAAAATACTACAATATTTATAAGAAGATCTGTAAATCTCGGTGTAGTAATGATCTTTGCGGGAATGCTGTACAGGGCTTTAACCGCGTTCAGAAACTACTTTATAATCAAGCAGGATTTCTACAAAATCATGGCGCTTAATGCGATTTCCGAAACCGTAAAAATTCTTGGAATTTTCATATTTTCAGTAGTTGGAATCTGTGTTGTTTTTGGGATTAAAGGGACGACTATTGTTGGTAGTTTAGGAGCTATAACAGCTGTTTTGGTACTTGTTTTCCGTGATACGATCCTGGGATTTGTGACCGGGCTTCATGTAGCTACTTCAAAGAATCTAAAAGTAGGTGATTGGGTAAGTATTCCAAAATATACTATCGAAGGAAATATATCAGATATAAGCCTCTTAACAACAAAAATTGTGAACTTTGATAAAACAGTTTCCACTATTCCTACATATGACTTGCTTACCACTGAAATTAAAAATCTTCAGGTAATGTCTGAATCCAATACAAGAAGGATAAAAAAATCAATTTATTTTAATATTAATTCTTTTAAATTTTTAACCGAAGAAGACATCGGGCGTTTAATGGATATTAATTTGATTTCGGAATATCTTGAAGGAAAAAGCTTTGAACTGAAAAAAGAAAAAGAAAATCTTAAACATAGTGATAAAATTATTAATGGAAGACAGCTCACCAATATTGGTGTTTTCAGGTACTATGCCCAAAGATATTTAGAGAATGAGCCTGATGTAGATCAAAAAGGTGCAATGATGGTACGTCAGCTGGATATTACTCCGCAAGGTTTACCACTGGAAATTTACTGTTTTGCTAACGATTCAAAATGGGAGCATTTTGAGCAGATCCAGGCGGATATTTTCGACCATCTGCTTGTTGCTTCAAAAGAATTTGATCTTCAGGTAATGCAGATGAGTGTAAAAGTATAGTGGGTTAGACATTTAAAATGGTATGGGTTTCAAATAAAAATTCCGGTGACTTTTCACCGGAATTTTTATTTGAAAATTATTTAGGCAGCTTATTTCTTATCCCACCAAATACGGCCCTGGATATTGCTTTCGCTTCCTCCAAAATCAGGATCATCATTCATCTGATTAAGAGCGGCTACCTGATTATTATAGTTTAAGTTATTCGCTGATGGAGTCGGAAGAACAACTCTTCTTGGCATTGTCAATGCAATTCCACCGGTTCTTGCAAGTGCTTCCAATTTCAAGGCGGTAGAAGTATTCGGCATATCCGTTCTTTTGATAAGAGCCCAGACTTCATTAGGCTGTTTGAAATAATTCAGATATTCCTGAATAATAATTTGTTCCAGCGCTTTTGACGGATTAAACTGTACGTCTGTAGCACTCAAATATGCTATTGCATCGCTTGCCGGTGTTGGGACATACTGATCTACAATAGCTTCTTTAGCAATAAAATTATAGGTGTCAATTGATGCTTTAATGCCGCTTTCATAAAGCATCTGAGTCGAAGTTCCTGTTGAGATAAGTCCTCTGGCCTGTAATTCTGCTTTTAATAAAGAATAATCTGCATAGGTAAGAATAGGGAATACAGCATTTCCTGTGCCTGAATCATATTCCGGCTGCCAGATACGGTATTGAAGCTTTGAGATTGTATCATATGTTGTACCGTTCAATGATCTTCTTGCCTTTGTGTAATAGCGGGTGGTACTTTTATCCGGGCTTGTAGGGCCTCCTACATATCTTTGCAGAGAGTCTGTTAGAACTACAGAATTCATTAGGCCGGCTGTTGATAATCTTTTTATGGCAGTTTTTGAATATGAGTTTTTTTGAAAAAACAGAGGCAGTCTCGGGTCATTATTTTTTGTCATATAATCTACCATAGGCTTTGCGGCCCAAAAACCGGTAGGATTAAAGTTACCATGTTCTGTAAATCTTTTTGAGCGCAGAGAAAAATCTTCATTAATATTCTTGATCTCATCTCTGGATAATACTTGAACTGCGATTGTTGTAAGCTTTGCCGGATTTCTTTTCATTAATCTTGAAGCAATTTTTAATCTTAATGAATTAGAAACTTTTTTCCATTTTAAAATATCTCCGTTAAAAAATAAATCTCCCGCGCCAGGGCTAACCTGTATAGATTGATTAGCTCCTTCTATGGCAGTGTAAACGGCATTCAGTTGGCTGTCAAAGATATCATACAACTGTTCTTGTGTTTCAAATTTTGGAGTTGCAGTACCACCATATCTGGCCTTAAAAGCTTCTGTATAGGCCATACTTCCGTTAATATCGGTAACATACCAAGCATAATATACCTTTAGAATGGTAGCAATACTTTTAATATTTACATATTTTGCCTGCTGATCTGCCGGCATCTGATCGATCTTGTAAATAATATCCGTAAGAAGAGAGCCGTGATCACCATAGAATATGTCTTTCCTGGTATTCATATTAGTGCCGTCATCCATAAATTCAGAAGTATTTGCTGAACCAGGTACTAAAGTCTGTGTCCAGGGCATAATTCTGCGGTAATAATCATAGTAATATTCAAAGCTGGCATCATATCCTTTTTTAATAGCCATTGGTAATAGTGCTTCCGGAGTTGTATTTACAATATCCAGTGGGTTTGTATTGGTTTCTGCAAAATCACGTGTACAAGAATTGAGTATACATAATGAAGCAGCTATTAAAAATATTTTTTTCATTTTTTTCATTTTTATTTAGTAATTGATTAGAAAGAAAAATCTAGATTAAAGCCTATATATCTTGACATAGGTGAGCCCCCGTATTCTGCAAAGCTTCCTGAATTGTTGTTATACATTCCTTCAGGGTTAATTCCGTCAGGAAGTTTATTATAGATGTAAAAAAGATTTCTTCCTATAAGAGAAGCATTTAAGGTATTGATTCCAAGAGGTTTTATTACTTCAGGTTTAAATGAATAGGTTAATCTTAGCTCACGTAAAGCTACCCATGTATTCTCAAAAATAGCATTTTCACGTATACCGCTACCCCAAGACCCTAAGCTATTGTAATATACTTCGGTACGTACAGGATCTATCCATCCGCTCTGATATACTTCCTGATAAGTTAGACCACCTACTTTACGCGTTATTCCCTGTTTATCTGTGATCTCAGTACCCTGAGCAAACACACCGTCAGGAATTACCCCAAACCGCGTCACTCCGCTGGCATCGGTATATTTGATACCGCCTCTTTCTTCATCTCTGTATTGTAGTGTTGTAGGAAGATTTCCGTATTGTACTCCATAATTATAGGTTGCAGATAAAATGTCTCCACCGACTCTGGCATCAATTAAAACACTTAATGCTAAGTTTTTATACTTAAAAGTATTTCTAAAGCTGGTCAGGAAATCCGGTGTGAGCTTTCCTACAGTTACATAGCCCTGATTTTGATAAACACTAGAACGCATGTATGTACCGTTTGGTTTTAGTACTTTCATACCATTTCTTGGATCATCTATTTTATTTCCTTTGGCGTCAAGAGCCTGATAAGTTGCGAAGGCGTAGTTGGTCTGTATAAGTCCGTATTCCTGCCCCGGAATGGCGATACTTTTTACATCTCTACCCATTGCCCACTGCAATACATATTCTTCAACTCCCGGAGCTAGTTCAATAATTTTGTCTTGGTTTTTGGCGAATGTAAGAGTGGTATCCCATTTAAAATTATTAGACTTTATAGGGACTGCATTTACAATGATTTCAATACCTTTATTTTGGAGATTTCCTGCATTGATTTGTTGTGAATCCACCCCAGATTCCTGAGGCATAGGAAGTGTTAGTAACTGATTAATAGTATTTGTCTTGTAAACAGAAACATCAAAATCTAATCTGTTATTAAAAAAGGCCATATTTAAGCCAAGTTCAATAGATCTGCTTAATTCATTTTTTAAGTTACCATTAGCAAGAGCTCTGCTGTTAAATGCAATCAAAGGAACACGCGCACCATCCGGAGTATTGTAAGCTGTTGGATCTCCTGCATAATAAAAGCCTGCACTTGTATTAAAAGGGAATGTATCCCGGCCTACCCAAGCCAAACTTCCTCTCAGGCTACCGAAGCTTACCCATGCGGGAACCTTAAAAGAGTTGGAAAATGTCCAGTTGGCTACAAAAGATGGATAAAAATAGCTTACGCTGCCATGTCCATCAGGGTATGCCAATGTTGAAGACCAGTCATTACGCCCTGTAATATCTAAAAACAATTGATCCTTCCATGCAAAATTAGCAAAAGCATATAAGGATTGGATCTTTTTAGGAGAAACATTTCCATCAGTATAGACTACTTCATAGCCAGAAGGATCCACTGAGTTTTGAATTTCAAATACTCCCGGAATTCTAAGTCCGTTATTTGTATATACTCTTGTAGATTTGTATTTTGAAGTAAAGCTTTCTCCTCCAATAGAAGCATTTAGTGTTAAATCTTTAGTAAGTTTGAAATTGGCATTGGCTAAAAATTTAAGTGTATTCTGCTCCTTTCTACCTTCTAAGATGCTGTAACCTGCTTTATCATAGTTTGGATATGAGCCGAAAAGTTTGGATTCATTAATGAAATTGTAGTTATTAAAGTTACCGCCAAGAGTAAGATTCAGCCAGTCTGTAAGTTGAGACTTTACTTCTAAACGACCTACATAATTGGTCTCTTTTTGAGTTCTGGTATTTTGAAATAGATCAAGATATTGTCCAGCCATTCCGTATGGGTCATCATTACCTCTTTTTATATCACCGGTCAGAGGATCTAAATAATTCTGGCTCCAGTACACTGCATCAAAACTCCTTGGGAGTCCATATATAAAGCTGAATAATGGGCTGGTATTTCCTCCCTGGGGTACAGGGTTTGCACTATATGCTCTGGTATAATTGAAACTCGCATCTAGTTGAAGGTATTTATTAAATTCATGTGTAGCACGCAGGAAATATGCATTTTTGATGAATTTGTTGCGTGGTAGAATTCCTTCTGCTTCCTGATTAGTATAATTAAATAGAAATGTTGATTTATCATTACCTCCGGAAAGCTCAATGGAATTTTTCCGGTCCATTCCTACCTGATATACTTCCAAATAGTTTTTAGGCTGAGGGTTGTATAAAACGGTTCTTCCGTCCACATCTCTTACGGGAAGGCCATCAAACTTTGGTCCGTAACTGTAGCCGGCAGAGTTTGGATCTATAAATCGTTCCCCATTACTGTCTGTTGGAAAGGTTGAACCAAGACCAGCACCGAATTCATTCTGGAGTTTTGGCCCTGCATATACACTTTGGGTAGTAAGTGAAGAGCTTATTTTCACACCAACTCCATTTCTGCTGCGTCCTTTTTTTGTTGTAATTACAATTACTCCATTGGATGCACGGGACCCATAAAGAGCAGAAGCCGCAGCACCTCGAAGTACAGACACAGATTCAAAAGCATCAGAGTTAAGATTTTTCATTTCATTACCAAAATCATATCCGGATCCCCATTCATCAGCACCAGTCACGGAATTATCAATAACGACTCCATCCACTACTACAAGCGGCTGGTTGTTTTTCCCCAATGATGTATTCCCACGGATTTGGATTTTTGCGCTGGACTGAGGCCCTCCGGATCCGGCTATAATCTGGACGCCGGGTAATTTACCCTGAAGGGCTTCCATAGGATTTACCACGCCGGCCTGGGAAATGTCTTTACTGTCAACTTTAGAAATAGAGTATCCCAGCTTTCTCTGGTCTCTTTTAATTCCAAGAGCTGTTACTACCACTTCTTTGATTTCTGTAGTTTTAGCAGAATCACTTTTTGTTTTTTGTGCACTAATCTGACCGGTAGTACCCAGCAAGAAACAGAAAGCACCTACACTAAGAGAGTTTTTAGCATTTAGTTTCATCTTGTGTTAAATTTAGATGTTGTAATATTAATAAAAAAAATCAAATATTTTATAATTTTATTAACATATTGTCATTGAAATTTGCATTATTTTGTATTTAATTGAATTTATTTGTTGTTTCTTTTAATTAATAGGGTTTTATTAATGAATTTTACTTGTTATGTTATGAATATTTACTTTTCTAAAAGTTAATTCTTGCAATAAGTATTTAGAGAAAAAAAATAGCTTATTAAAACCGGCCCAGTTTTGTTAAAATTTATTAGTATTTGTTATAAAATTTAGTGCTGATATTAGACTCGTGAGATTCGTCGGATTAGAGTATAAACAATCATGCTAGAAATATAACTCCGCATTTTTCTATTTTTTTATGCAGCAGAGAGTGATTTTTAATCACTAAATTTGTACAGTTTTAAAATTGGTTAAAAATTTATTTATATAAATCCTATTACATTAAATTAAAACAAACTATAATAATGTAAATTAACTTCCCATTATTCAGAACAAAAAATGACAAAACTAAGTGTAAATATTAATAAAATTGCCACGCTGAGAAATGCCAGAGGAGGAGAAATACCAAGTGTGATGGAAGCAGCAATTAAAATTCAGGAATTTGGCGGACAGGGGATTACAATTCATCCAAGGCCGGATGAAAGGCATATCACCAGGAAAGATGTTTATGACCTTAAGCCTTTGGTAACCACGGAATTCAATATCGAAGGAAACCCGCACCGTCCTTTTATTGATATGGTTTTAGAGGTGAAGCCCGAGCAGGTAACGCTGGTTCCCGATGCAGATGATGCCATTACATCAAATGCCGGCTGGGACACAAAAAAACATCTAGATTTTCTTACAGAAATTATCAGTGAATTCAAAAAAGCGGGAATTCGTTCTTCGATTTTCCTGGACCCGACACCTGGGTTAGTGGAATATGCTGCCAAGACAGGAACAGACAGGATCGAGCTTTATACCGAAGCCTACGCAAAATATTATACATCAAATAAAGAATTAGCTTTAAAACCTTACTATGATACAGCGGTTGTAGCAGCAGATTATGGATTAGGGCTCAATGCAGGTCATGATTTAAGCTTAGATAATTTAAAATATTTTGCCGATAACATCCCTAATTTGCTTGAAGTATCCATCGGTCATGCTTTGATTTCCGAAGCATTGTATATGGGATTAGAAAATACAGTTCAGGCTTATTTAAAGAGGCTGGCAAGATGGTAAAATAGAAGTTAGAAATTAGAGGTTAGTTTTATACAACGTTTACTAATTTCTAACTTCTAAAATTTTAAAAACTTATGAAAATTCTACATTCAAAAATATTTGGCGAAAATCTTTCGTCTACACCACTTTTGGTATTCCACGGATTATTTGGAATGCTAGATAATTGGGGAAGCTTTGGAAAAGATCTTGGAGATCAGCTTCCGGTTCATTTAATAGATCTTAGGAATCACGGGCGAAGTTTTCATTCCGAAAACATGTCTCATGATGATCTCGCGAATGATATTGCGAATTATATGGATCATTACGGAATCCAAAAAGCGTACGTTTTAGGTCATTCATTGGGTGGGAAAGCAGTGATGCAATTTGCTATGAACTATCCTGAAAGGGTGGAAAAGCTTATTGTTGTGGATATTTCTCCAAAAGCGTATCCTCCACATCATCAGGGGATTATCAAGGCTCTGGAAACGGTGGATTTTAATACTGTTAACTCAAGAAATGAAGTGGAAACAATTCTTAGCCAGTATATTCCGGAAAAATCAACAATACAGTTTCTGACTAAAAATTTGTATTGGGATGATGATAAAAAACTGAATTGGAGATTTAACCTTAAAACTTTATCTGAAAAATATAACGAATTTGTTTCCAATGCTATAAAATTTGGGGTATATGAAGGTGAAACTCTGTTTATTGCCGGAGAAAAGTCTAATTATATTCTTCCTCAGGATGAATTTTCGATTAAACAACAATTTCCAAAAGCAAAAATTGTAACTGTAAAAAATGCGGGGCACTGGGTTCAGGCAGAAAATCCTGTTGATTTTGCTGAAATTGTAAAACAATTTTTGAATTTAAATTAAAGAAAATCTATAATATATAAATATTTATTAAAATTTTATTAAATAATGTATCATTCTTTTTTAGGTGTTTTTTTAATATTTTAGATTTTATAAATCGTTAAATATTAATATGTTATGGGAAATTTTCACATCAAGTAGGAGTGGCTTTGGCCCGCTTTTCTTTTATAATATTCATTCAAAGGCTTTATGCTAAATTGAATAATCCCTTATATTTTGAATTTCTAAATTAAGTGAAGTGCCTTTGTTTAAATGGCTTAAAGAAGTTAAAATCAATTCTCTGTCTTTATTTGCTTTTATATAATCGAAAGGTTAAATAAGTTTTCTTAGAAATAAAAATCATTTAATAAAGATAAACAACTGCATTTGACTGAGTCGAATCTTCGATTTCATTTAAAAAAGTAAAACAGATTATAGATGTAATATCAGTTAATTAAAATTCAAAATGTAAATAAAAGAATAATAAATTTTATAAGCTAAAAACATTTTTCTGAACATTAAAATTGAATTTTCCCTTAAAAATCGCAAATTTGCATAACGGATAATATTATCATAATTTAGCTGGCAACCAAGTAAAAGAAATTAATGGTTTTTGTAACAGGGGCTACGGGAATTTTGGGCAGGGTAATTGTTTTGGAACTCCTTAAAAAGGGGCAAAACGTGCGTGCAGCAAAAAGACAGTCCAGTCATTTAGATGAAGTCAGGCGTTCGTATAAATTTTATACTGAAAATCCGGATCATTTTTTTAATAAAATTGATTGGGTAGATGTAGATTTTAATGACATCAATTCTCTCAAAGAAGCATTAAAAGGTGTTGAAGAAGTTTACCATACCGCAGCAAAAGTAGGTTTTAATCCAAAAGACGATAAAGAAATGTACCATACCAATGTAAAGGGTACGGAAAATCTTTTGTTTGCCTGCGAGGGCTCTGATGTGAAAAAATTTCTTTTTGTGAGTTCCATTGCCGTAATGGATCTTTTTAATGAAAAAGGAGAAATAGATGAAAATTCTGATTTTAACCCTAAAGAAGAACATTCTGCCTATGCCATATCAAAACATCTTGCAGAGATGGAGGTTTGGAGAGCTTCGGCAGAGGGGCTCAATGTCGTTATTGTAAATCCTGGAATGATTATCGGAAGCGGAAATTGGGGAAACAGCAGCGGAGATATTTTCCCGACTTTTGAGAAAAGCAATTTTACTTTTTCCGGTGGCACAAGCTATGCCGATGTAAGAGATGTTGCTGAAATATGTATCCAATTAATGGGAAAAAATATCTTTGGGGAGAGGTTTATTATTATTTCAGAAAATGAAAATTATGTAGATATTGCAGGGCAGATAAGAAAAACACTGGGTCTGGAGAAAGCAAAAGTCCTGTCAAGACTTCAGCTTAACGTAGGAGTTCTTGCCAATACACTTTTTGGCTGGCTTATTCCACCATTGAGGATGGTCACAAGAGCAAATGTGGAATCTGTTTCAAGGATGAAAATTGTTTCCAACAAAAAAATTAAAGAAAGATTGAATTATCAGTTTATTCCTTTAAAGGAAACTGTAGATTTTCATCTTAAAAATTATATTAACGATAAAAAGTCGAAAAAATGAACGTTGCCGAGGCAATCATCCAAAAAAATATAGAAAAACATCCTGTAAAATCTGCAATTGGCTTTAAAAAGAAAGATGCAGGATGGAAAGAGCTAAGCTGGAAAAAATTCGGTGAAATTGTCTTCAAAACAGCAAACGCACTTATAAATTCAGGAATTAAAGAAAATGATAAAGTTGCCATTTATTCAGACAATTCTTCTGAGTGGATTATTTTTGATCTGGCGGCGATGTCTGTTGGGGCGGTTACCGTTCCTATTTATTCGACTAATAATGCAGAACAGGCAGAATATATCATCCGGGATTCCGGTGCGAAAATCATTTTAACGGGCGATCAAACGCAGTATGACGGTTGTTTAGAGATTTTACAGAATGATGATAATCAGCTTGAAACCATTATTGTTTCAAAAAAAGCAGTTTGGATCAAAAAGGAATTCAACAGTTTTTACCTTGAAGAGTTTATCGCAAAAGCATCCCCGAAAATAGAATTCTGCAAAAAAGAATATGATGATACAGCCACGCTGATCTACACTTCCGGAACTACCGGAACACCGAAAGGAGTAATGCTTACTCACGGGAATTTCATCAAAGCTTTTGATGCTCATTTTGAATTTTTCAAGTTTAAAAATTTTGAAGAAGAGCTCTCACTGGCCTTCCTGCCATTGAGTCATGTTTTCGAAAGAAGTTGGAGCCTTCTTTGTTTATATGGCGGAGCTAGGGTTTATTTTTTGGAAGATCCCAAAGATATTGCTAAAACGCTGGAAGAAGTAAAGCCTACCATGATGTGTGCTGTTCCGAGATTTTTCCAGAAAGTCTATGCCGGAGTTTTAGAAAAAGCTGGGGAAGGTTCATCATTAAAGAAAAGAATATTTAACTGGGCACTGGAAACAGGATGGCAGACTGCAGAATTAAAAAGAAACGAAAAACCTCTTCCTTTTGGCTTAAAAATAAAAGAATCTATTGCTGAATCATTGGTTTTCAGTAAGATCAAAGAAAAGTTAGGAGGAAGGCTCTGGTTTCTGCCTTGTGGCGGGGCATCATTGTCCCCGGAAGTGACTAAGTTTTTCGATTCAATAGGCATCCATATTACAGTAGGGTATGGCCTGACCGAAACTACCGCAACGCTCACTCTTTTCCCGCTCACTCATTTCGAGCACGGAACAAGTGGAAAACCTCTGCCAGGCGTAGAAATCCGTATCGGTGAAAATGAAGAGATTCTGGCAAAAGGAAACGGAATCATGAAGGGCTATTTCAATAAACCCGAAGAAACTCAGAAAGTTTTCACAGAAGATGGCTGGTTCAGAACAGGTGATGCAGGTAAAATTGATGAAAAAGGAAACCTTGTTATTACAGACCGTTTGAAAGATCTTATGAAAACTTCCAACGGAAAATATATCGCCCCGCAGCAGATTGAAAATCTTTTGACCAATAATAATTTTATACAGCAGATTGTTTTGATTGCGGAGGGAAGACAATTTGTATCAGCTTTAATTGTTCCCAACTTTGAATTTTTACAGGATTTTATCAAAAAAAACAATATTCAGTTTAACAATTGGGAAGAGATTGTAAAAAACGAAAAGGTACACGATTTTTATAAAGAAAAAATTAATGAATTGCAAAGTCATCTTTCGGATCATGAAAAGGTGAAAAAATTCACGCTGATGCCGGCAGAATTTGAGATCAGCACAGGTGAGATCACGCCAACACTCAAAGTAAAGAGAAACGTGGTTCTTAAAAAATATGCTGATCTTATTGAGAAAATGTATTAAATAAATTTTTTAAACTACAATATTCATATTAGTGAAAAACATTTTATTTATTAATATGAAAAATTGGTGTGATTTGTGGTTAAAAATAAATAAATTATGACAACACAAGAATTTTTTGGAAAAGAAGAGTTTACGATTAACAATAAAACAGTTTCGGAAAGCTGCCCTTCAAATATTGCCTTAATTAAATATTGGGGGAAATATGACAATCAGATTCCGGCCAACCCAAGCATCAGCTATACTTTAAACCATTGCAAAACCAATACTTCAATAGAATTCCTTGCAGACGAGCCATTTTCGGTACAGACGTTTCTGGCAGGGAATGAAGAAGTGAAATTTGCAGAAAAAATTGAAAAATATTTTAAAAATATAGAACAATATCTTCCTTGGATTTTAAAGGGAAAATACATCATCAGGACTGAAAATACATTTCCTCACAGCTCAGGCATTGCCAGCTCGGCGTCTGGTTTTGGAGCAATTGCAAAATGCCTGATGAAGCTTGATGAGGTTTTTACCGGAAAGGTTTTGGAAGAGAAGGCTCTAAGAAAAGCTTCTTTTTTAGCTAGATTGGGAAGCGGAAGTGCATGCAGAAGTCTTTATAACGGCCTTGTAGTTTGGGGCGAATCTCAGGTGAAAGGAAGTTCAGACCTTTTTGCGGTACAATATCCTGATAATGAAATTCATGAAATTTTTAAAGATTTTAATGATTGGGTTTTATTGATTCATGAAGGTCAGAAAAGTGTTTCTTCAACAGTTGGGCATGGCCTGATGAATACCAATCCTTATGCAGAAAGAAGATTTCAGGAAGCCAGGGAAAATTTTGAACCAATGAAAGAAATTCTCAAAAGTGGTGATATGCAGCGTTTCATCAAATTGGTTGAACATGAAGCGTTGACTTTGCACGCCATGATGATGATGAGCGATCCTGCTTTCATCCTGATGAAAACAGGAACTTTGGAAGTTATCAATAAAATTTGGGATTTCAGAAGAGAAACTGGCTTGCCTTTATTCTTTACTTTGGATGCGGGAGCAAACGTTCATATTTTATTCCCAAATGACGGTTCTGAAGAAAAAATTAAATATTTTATTAATGTTGAATTATTACAACACACTCAAAATAATGGAGCGGTAAAGGATGTGATGAAATTTTAAATTCTTAGCCCCAGATTCCCACGGAATGACAAGAATATGTTGATTTTGAAGTATAAATTTGTAAGCTCTGTATAAAAACAAAAAGAATTTTCCCTATTTTTAATCACTATTTCAATCGAAATTATTATGAATAAAATGCTTGCTGCCACTTTATTTTTCGGAAGCTTTTGCTTTTCACAGCTGACTCAGAATCAGGAAATTGAGAAACCAATTCGTAATTTATTTATAGCGTTGAAAAATGCAGATTCAGAACTGTTAAAGTCGACCTTTTCGGATACTGCAATTCTTCAGACAATCACAAAAGACGACGTAAAAAATGAAGATATAAAAGATTTTATTGCTTCTATTTCAAAATATTCAAAGGGTGATCTTGATGAACGCATTGTAATTGAAGCTATTCATTCAGATGACAATCTGGCGAGTGTTTTTACCCCGTATTTTTTTTATTTTAAAGGAAAATTTTCACATTGCGGAGCAAACAGTTTCCAATTGGTAAAACAAAACGGGGAATGGAAAATTCAATATTTAATTGATACGAGACGAAAAGATAATTGTAAGGAAATTAAATAAAAATTAAATGAAAATCCATCATATCGCCATCATCGGCTCAAACTACGAAGTTTCAAAAAAATTCTATACGGAAGTTTTAGGTTTAAACATCATTCGTGAAGTTTATCGTGAAGAAAGAGAATCCTACAAACTTGATCTTGCAATAGGAGATCATTATGTGATTGAATTATTTTCTTTTCCGAATCCACCGGAAAGACCTTCCCGGCCTGAAGCTTGTGGTTTAAGGCATTTGGCTTTTTCGGTTGAAAATATTAATGAAAAACGTGAAGAATTAATTCTAAAAGGTTTAAACTGTGAAGAAATAAGAACAGATGAATTCACAGGAAAAGAATTTTTCTTCATCCAGGATCCGGATCAGTTGCCGTTGGAATTTTATGAAATGTAAACTAATGTGCGTACCCCGTAAAAAAGCTTATCGCCATAATCGCCAGCACAATTGAGGAAATTACAACGTAGATATAATCTTTTTCTTTTAAATAACCAATAAGAGCGAAAATAATTCTCATTAGAGGTGTAAATACAAGCAGGAGAATACCCAATTGGATTATGGCCATTCCTTCGCCCTTGCAAAGTGAGTTCCAGAAATGCCCCCAGACTTTTTCTGAAGATGAGCCCATATCGAGAGAGGCGTATTTTTTAGGCATTTTAAAGCCTTCACTGAAAAGCTTTACAAAGCCGGCCAAAGAAGTAACTACAGATAAAATAACCCCCAGCCTGAGCAGATTTCCTACGGAACGGTTCAGATCAACATCTGTGAAATTCTTTTTCATTACCTGAAACTTTTATTGATACCGTTATACATCATATATACAGACAGAATAGTAATTACAATCGCAAAGAATGTTTTTAATTTTTTTGTCTTTGAAACCATCAGCGTTTTAGAGCCAATGAAGCTTCCTACCACAACCCCGATCAAAACAGGCGCTGCTATTACCGGAATGATTTCGCCCCGCTGGAAATATATTAATGCACTGGCTACCGCAGTCACCCCGATCATAAAATTACTCGTTGTAGTAGAAACTTTAAAGGGTAGCTTCATCATATTATCCATTGCCAAAACTTTTAACGCTCCCGAACCGATCCCTAAAAGACCAGACATGGCACCTGCGAACATCATCATCAAAAAGCCCGGAATCGTATTTCTTGCGGAATATGTTTTTATAACACCTTTATCCGGAAAAGTTCCGTATAGTTTTAATTTTTCCTCTAAACTTCCCTGAATGATAGGCTCCTGATGATCAGGCTTACCTTTTAAGTTTAATATTACCGTTAAAAGAAGAATACTTGCGAAAATAATTCCGATTGTGTTTGGGTTAAGCATTCCCGAAACCAAAGCCCCGATAATGGCCCCTGATGTGGTAGCAATCTCCAAAAACATACCGACTCTCATATTTGTAAAACCTTCTTTAACGAAAGCCACTGCTGCACCGGAAGAAGTTCCGATCACAGAAATAAGTGAAGCACCAATGGCATAGTGCATAGGAACGCCGAAACCCAGCGTTAATAAAGGGATAATGATGACTCCTCCTCCTAAACCGGTAAGTGAACCCAAAAGTCCTGCCGAAATTGCTCCAAGGAAGAGAATAATGATTTCTGACATGCTACAAATATAAAACTATTGTGGTAGTCTGCCAAACGTTTGAAAAAGATAAATTTAATGTATTTTTGCATAAATAAAATTGGAAATGAAATTATTTTATATCATCCTCGGAGCCACGCCTAAAGGCAGGAATATAGAACAGCATGATGTCTTTTTCGGGATTGCGGAAAGTCTTAAAGACCTTGTCCCCGATATGAAAGAATTCTGGAAAGAAGCGGACGGGAAAATCCACATAGACTGTTATCAGGAAGTAAAATTTGCTGACGGATATGAGGTGAAAATTGTTGAAAAAGGACAGAAAACTTCAGAAGAGCAGCTGTATTTTATTAATCTTGGAGGTTATAAAAAAGGATTTTTCGAAGAGTTTCACGAGCAGCACCTGATGGTAGGGACTTCTATGGGTGAAATTGTAAAGAAAGCAAAAGCGACTGATTTTTACCAAACCATGGGCTTTGAAGATGCAGTAAGTCATATTGATGATAAGCATGGAGTTGATATTGATGATATTTTTAATGTCAATGATATTCTTCCTGAAAAAATGAAAGAAAAATATTCGGTTTCATTAATAAAGTCCAATACTGAAAATCAGGAAAACCCGATGGGACTCGGATATTTGAAAATTGATAAAATATAATAAAATTTAAAAGCTCTTTGCTGAGTGAAACGCCTTTGCGATCTTTAAAATATTTTAAATAAACCTTTGCAAACTTTACGTTTTAAAAAATTTATTAAAAATTAAATCTAATAGAAAAAATAAAAGTAAAAAATGAAAATAGGAATTTTAGGAGGCGGACAGCTGGGAAGAATGCTGATTCAGGAAGCATTGAAATACGATGACGAATTTTATACACTTGATCCAGCTTCTGATGCCCCTTGCCACAATATTTCATACTTTACCCAGGGGAGCTTCAATGATTATGAAACGGTTCTTGATTTCGGTAAAGATAAAGATGTGGTAACCATTGAGATCGAGCACGTCAACGCTGACGCTTTGGCCGAACTGGAAAATCAGGGTATAAAAGTGGTTCCGAATTCTAAAATTATTAAGACTATTCAACAAAAAATACTTCAAAAAGAATTTTATAAAGCTCATGATATTCCAAGCCCTGAATTTGAAATCATGGACGGAAGTTCTGACGAAATTAAAATGCCGTTGCCTTTCGTGCAAAAAATGAATACGGGCGGGTACGACGGAAAAGGTGTTCAGGTGATCCGCACGGCTGAGGACATGAAAAATCTGTGGATACAGGATTCGGTGATCGAAAAATTGGTTGACATTGATAAAGAACTTTCTGTAATTGTGGCAAGAAACGAAAACGGAGAAACTAAAACTTTCCCTGTCACGGAAATGGTTGCAGACCCTAAACTGAACTTATTGGATTTTAATATCTGTCCTGTTCTATTGGATGAGCTTATTGAAAACCAAATCGAGCTGATCACAGAAAAATTTTTAAATGCTATCAATTCTCCGGGACTTTTTGCCATCGAATTATTTTTGGATAAAGAAGGTAAAGTCTGGGTTAATGAAACGGCTCCCAGATTGCATAATTCCGGGCACCAGAGCCAGGAAGGAAATGCCAATTCTCAGTTTGAGCAGATGTATCGTGTGGTGAAAAACCTGCCTTTGGCGGATACGGATGCCATTATTTACAGCGGAATGCTGAACCTGGTTGGTGCAGAAGGCCATGCCGGAAAAGTGATTTATGAAGGGATGGAAGATGTTCTGAGAATGCCGGAAACTTACATTCATCTGTATGGGAAGACGGAAACGAAGCCGGGAAGGAAAATGGGGCACATCAACGTATTGGCGGAATCCAGAGAGGAATTGATGGAAAAGCTTGTGAAGGTGAAAGGAATGGTAAGAGTGATTGCTGGGTAATTAATTTAAGATACTTAAAAGACTGCTTTGAGGGCAGTCTTTTTTTGTTTTAATTTTGTTCTAAAATTCTTCCAAGTTGGTCATAATCACTATCTGATCCGAAGTTATCTATATTTGCATTGGTTCCTATAATTCGATATTGATGACATTCAAAACATATTTTTACTATCCCAACAACTTTTCGACGTTTTTTGAAAATTAAAATATCTCTGAATACGGGAATACAGGCAGCTGTATAGCCAGTACTTTCTGTTTTTTCAATGAATACTTTGTCCATTTGTTTAAATTTGGAAGTATCAATTTCCTTTTTTGAATAACCTATTTTATTCATGTAGTTTAGAAATTCGAGGTCATTGATATTTGTAGGAGTTTCATCAATAATAAGTTTATATTTTAACATATCAATCTTAGATTTTTCCTTATTACTGTCTAATTCTGTAATCTGATTTTCCTTAAAATCTATTTGATAATAATCTATTTGGTCATAGTCAAAAAAACTTTTCCCATATTTTATTTCGGGTATTTTTTCTAATTCAGTTTTTATATTCTCATTAACATTTTGTTTTTTACAGTTTATTAAGACAAGTAAAATTAAAAGCCAAAAGTTCTTCATTAATTTTTTTAAGGATTATTAATTCTCTGTTTTTTAAACATCTCCTTATTATAATTAATCACAAAAACTCCAAATATAATAAGAACAGCAGCAGTTATAAATTTAGCAGAAATTTCTTCATTTAAAATTAACCAGCTTAGGAAAATGGAAATAATTGTATTCACATAAGCCAGAATAGAAACCTGAACCGGGGAAACTTTCGTCAAAGCATAATGATAGGCAAAAAATGCAGCCACAGAACCGAAAATTGCTAGATAAAGCATTGCCGCAACACTTTTGAAAGACCAATTCTCAAAATTATAATTATCTGAGAACAAAAAAGCAAAAATAATTTGCAAACTTCCGGCAAAAATAAACTGATAAAAAAGATTGAGTGATATATTGTAATTTTGAACACTCAATTTTTTTGTGAAAATAGTTCCTGTTGCCCATCCCGCAATGGCTATGAATAAAAATAATATTCCCACAGCATAATCCGGATTTCTAAGATCATGAATACCATCCCAAAAAATAAACAGAATCCCGCTGAAACACATCGAAATTCCAATTAAAGCCCGGATGGTGAATTTTTGTATGCCGACAGCCACACTAAGCAAAAAAATAAGAATCGGTGAACAGGCACTTATTAAGGAGGTCAGGCTGCTGGTAACCGTTTCTTCCGCGACAGTGGTCATTCCGTTGGCTACTACCAGCATTAGGAATGATAGTAGAAACTGGTGAGATAAATTCTTCCACCCGATCCATTGAAACTGCTTTCTGTATAGAAGGATTATAAGCATGATAATACCCGCCATAAATTGCCTGATGCCTGCAACAAACCAAGCAGGAATAGTCTCTACCGCAATACGGATGGATAAAAACGTTGTTCCCCAAACGATGGCAACAGTGAAGATGGCTAGGCTAAGTTTATAATTTTTCAAAATTTAAAATATGATTGACAAAAATATTCAGTTTACAACAAACCCGATGGATACAGTTTTCGGAGTTCTTAAGGTAACAGAACAACTTTTGCGCCTTTTTGGTTTTCACTTTATTAATTTTTATCTTTGAGCATCTAATATATAGAAGAATGGTAGGAATTATTATGGGAAGTCAGAGTGACTTGCCAATCATGGAACAAGCCGCAACTTTTTTAAAATCTTTAGACATTCCGTATGAGCTGACGGTAGTTTCGGCGCACAGAACTCCGGAAAGAATGTTTGATTACGCAAAAACAGCACACGAAAGGGGCTTGAAGGTAATCGTTGCCGGGGCAGGGGGTGCAGCGCATCTTCCTGGGATGGTAGCGAGCTGTACAACCTTACCTGTGATTGGAGTTCCTATTTTGTCCAGTAATTCTATAGACGGTTGGGATTCTGTCCTTTCCATTCTCCAGATGCCGGGTGGCATTCCCGTGGCTACAGTAGCTCTTAATGGAGCTTTAAATGCAGGGATTTTAGCTGCAAAAATCATTGGAAGTGGTAATCCCCAGGTTGCGGAACAGCTCCAGAAATATCAGGATTCTTTAAAAGATAAGGTCTTGGGAACGGTGGATGATATTAAAGCAAATCACCCGAACCATTATGATAAATAGAAGAACGCTCCAATGTTGGAGCGTTTATTTTTTGTCTATTGTGAAGTTAAATAATTCTTTAATATCGATTTCTAACGCTTTTGATATTTCATAAGTAATGCCTATTGATGTATTTATTAGTCCTCTTTCAATTCTGCTTATTTGTGAGTATTCAATATTGGTGATATCTGCAAGAGTTTGCATGCTCATGTCTTTAGACTCTCTAAGTTTTCTTAGATTTTTCCCGAATGATATTATAAACTCTTTGTCAATGCTTGTTCTCACAAGACAAAGGTTAAGATTATACAAAAAAAACATTATGGCATTTTTGCCATAATTGAAATTTTATTTATATTTGCAAAACATCACCTCGGGGTGATAAAAATTTTATATATTTACAAACTTAAAAAACAAAATGATGACTATGAGGAAAAAATATTTCCTGTGGCTGTCTTCTATGGCAGTTTTTCTCAGCCTACTGCTGAATTCATGTGTACACGATGAGATTTACTCGTCTTCTGATCCTGCTTCTAAGGAATATACCAACAAAAGTCTTTGGAAAGAGGATGAAACTTACATTAAGAATGTAATGAAGATTTATCTCGAAAACGAATCTAAAATCAAGAAAATTTCTGGAAATCCGGTGTGGGATTATGCGACTACGGTCAATAATTTTGATGAAAGCTTTTTGATGGTTCCTGTTGTGGAAGGGAAAACAGTGGTCTCGGTAATTAAAGTTCCGAGGCATGGAAACAAAGTATATTTTTATTATACCGCTTCCGCTGAAGATTTAGCTTTTTTCCAAGGATTGGTTTTTGCAGCAAAAAAAAGAGCTTTACATTTTGAAACGTCAACGACCGCTCTTGGAAAAAATGGCGATTGCTTTTTTTAATATATCACGCTCAAGCTCTGCATCTCTAAGTCTTTTCTCTAATTCATGAATTTTTTC